>NZ_JBARXZ010000119.1:0-114017 GCF_049647605.1 Mycobacterium sp.
CCCCCCCACGCCGGGAAAAGATGTCCAACTGCGTACGCTGGTGTGTCCTGCCGGGGTATTCGGCCAGGTCCGGTGCCGATTCCGGACAATCCAATTATGCTGTGACAGCAGTCGAACCCCGCCACGATGCCGTAGCGGCTCGAATTGGAACGAGTTGATTTCTCGTAAGACCTGGACGGGTGGAAGTCGGCGTGCTGATTCCGGAAGTGGCGCAAGAGGGTTCGCCGACCGCCGCGCCGATCGAAGGTGGCACGCGGGGCGGCGTCGCGGCGGCCGACACCCAGAAGGTCCTGGTGGTCGACGACGACGCGCGGCTTCGCGACCTGTTGTGCACGGTGCTGGCCCCGCTGAACTGCGAGATCACCCAGGCGGCATCCGGCGAAGAAGCGCTCACGGCCTTGCTGCAGCACAAGGTGGCGGTGATCGTCCTGGACATCAACATGCCCGGCATGGACGGATTCGAGACCGCCCAGCTGATCCGGGACGCCGACGAGCTGGCCTCCACGCCCATAATCTTTCTCACCGGGATGTCCGAGGACGGTGATCTGCACCGGGGCTACGACTTGGGCGCGGTCGACTTCCTGGTCAAACCGGTGTCCCGGCAAGTGCTCTACGCGAAGGTCAAGGCCCTGCTGGAGTTGGATCAGTCCTTTTCCCGGCTTCGGGCCGAGGCGGCCTATCTCCATGACGAACAACTCAAGGCGGCCCGCTTCGCCGAGATCCGGCAGCGGGGCGAGCTGGCCTTCACCCGGCGACGGGAACGGCTGACCAACATCTTCGCCGAAGCCAGTATCGACTTGGCTTCCCTGGAGAAGACGATCGTCGCCGAGCTGAGCCAGATGTTCGATGCCGAATGTGTGCTTCGGGTGCCGACACCGGATCACGGATGGCATGACTCGCTGTCGCATCCGGATTCGGGTGGAACCTCGGAACCGCTGCAGGAGTGGCTGGCCGGGCACGTGGCCGGCTCTGATCAGGTTTCCGCCGCGTACGGGGCGGTCATGGTCGAGGAGCTGACCGCGCGTGCCCAGCGCGTCGGGATACTGTGCCTCGGCCGGGCCGAGGGTCCGGAATTCTCGGAGACCGAGGCCGCGTTGTTCCGCGGTGCATCGGCGGCGGCGGCCTTGGCGATCTCGAATGCGACTCTGTATCGGGTGCAGGCCGAGTATGCCGCGGTGCTGCAAGCCACCGGCGATGCGATCCTCGCCGTCGACGTCTCGGGGGAGATCCGCAGCTGCAACAGGGCCGCCACCGCGCTGTTCAGCGGGGATGGCCGCACCTTACTGGGCCGGTCCATCGTGGACCTTGCGGTCGGCCTGCACCAGCAGCTGTTGAGGGCGCAGTTGGATGTCACCCTGGCCACCCATCGGGAGATCTCGCTGGAGATGACGCTTGCCGCCGGTGACGGACGGCCCGTCGATGCGACGGTCACATTGTCCCCGATCGGCGATTGGGTCGACCTGAACGTGGCAGTGGTGGTCCACGACCTGACCGAGATCAAACGTGCCCAAACGGAGATCCGGCATCTTGCAAGTCATGACCCGTTGACGGATCTGGCAAATCGGCGACAGCTCAACGAACAACTTGCGGCAATCGCCGGTGCGCCACACGACTTGGGAGAGCTGGTGGCGCTGCTGTATGCGGACGTCAACCAGTTCAAGATCGTCAACGACACTTACGGTCACGACACCGGGGACGAACTGCTGCTGGAGATCGCGGCGCGACTTCGGTCGGCGGTGCCGGACGACGCGCTGGTCTGTCGGATCGGCGGGGACGAGTTTGTCATCTTGTTCGAGAACATGCCCTCGGCCGCTGCCGCCGTCGCGGCGGGCAACCGAATCCTGGACCTGGTGCAGGCGCAGCCGGTGCGCTGCAAGAACGCGACGCTACTGCCCTCGCTCAGCATGGGGATCTCCTGCATGGAGCCCGGTGCCCTCACCCCGGAGGCGTTGCTGTCGCAGGCCGACATGGCGATGTTCGAAGCAAAGAAGACCCGGTCATCGGAGTGTGTGCTCTACACCGAAGTGATCGGATCGCGCCACCAGGGGAAGGCGTATCTGCAGGCAGAGATGTCCGATGCGATTCTGCGATCGGAGTTTCGGATGGTGTACCAGCCCATCGTGAACGCCGCCACGGGAGCACTCTTCGGACTCGAAGCCCTGATCCGCTGGCGGGTTCGGGGAGAAGAGATCCCGGCGAGCGAGATCATCGCACTGGCTGAGGCTGCCGGACAGGTCGGGCAGCTGGGGCGTTGGATCGTGACCCGCAGCTTCCAGGACTTCGTTTCCCTGGGCAGCAACAACCTGAAACTTCACGTGAACCTGTCGCCGGATCAGGTACTCGACAGCAACTTCCTCAATCACCTGATCGGTGCGCACCGGGACAACCGGATCGCTCCGGAGAACGTCTGCCTGGAACTCACCGAGCGTGCGTTCAACGGAGATCCGGCACCCGCACATGTGGCGTTGCGTCACGCCCGGGACATCGGATTCAGCTTGGCCATCGACGATTTTGGGGTGGACCACGCCAGCATGACGAACTTGCTCTACGTTCCGGTGGACTGGTTGAAGATCGATCGCTCGTTCATCGCCGAGGTTCATCACGACGAACGTGTCCAGCGACTGGTGCGGAGTCAGATCGCCGTGGCCGCCTGCATGCAGGTGGACCTCATCGCCGAGGGGGTCGAGAAGCAAGAGCAGGCGGACTGGCTACGGGAAGCGGGATGTGTTCTGCAGCAGGGCTTCTTGTACGCTCGCCCGATCGAGGTGGCTGATCTGGCCGCGTACCTGCAGAACCCGGCTGCGGCGCTGGTCGCCCGCGGTGCCATCGAGAGCTAGGAAAAGATGACACTCGCGAACCGGTTGGCGATTCTGTGCGGATCAGCGCTTCTGGCGATCATCGCCGCCGCGCTGTTGTTCACCGTGCAGAGCGCCCGCATCGCCGGCTTCTACGAACAGCGGGCCGACGCCAGGAACGCTCAGGTCGCCTCTCTGGAGATCGGGCGCGACCTGCAGACGTTTCTTACCACCTACGACCGGCTGGTGTTCGCCAACGATCCTGCTCGGTTCACCGCACTGGCCGACAGGCTCGACGAACTCGAACGTTCCATCGACACCGAGCTCCGTGCCGCGGCCGAGGCCGACTCCGACGGCACCACTCGCCTGCAGTACCAGCAGGCGGTGGCCACCTGGACGGCGTTCCAGGCGGACTACCGGGCTGAAGTGGAACGGTTCCGGGACACCAGGGACGTCGCGGGGTCGGTGACGCGAATCGACGACGACGGCGCACTTCTCGGGGATCAGATCCGCCAGATCGAGCAGGAGAAACACCGGGCGGTCGAACGTGCGAATGAGCAAGCAGCGCAGGCGACTCGGGCCAGCCACACGATCGTGTGGATCGCCACGGTCGCCATCGTCGTGGCGTTGGGCATCTTGCTCCTTCTCACCAGCCGGAACATCCACCAAACCGTCACCAGAGCGGCGCAGCAGAACGAAAGAGCACGGCGTTCCAAGGAAATTCAGGCAAACCTGATGACCGAGGTGCAAGGTGTCGACGATCTCGCCGCGGCGTGCGCGATCATCGTCTCCCGCACCGCGCAGGCTCTGGATGCCAAACATGGAGCCCTCTATCTGCAGCAGCCCGACGATGCCGGGCGGTTTGCCCTCACCGCGTCGTATGCCTTCCACCGTCGCAAGGGGCTGCCCAATTCCTACGGCCTCGGTGACGGCCTGATCGGTCAATGTGCCTTGGAGGGCAACCGGATCGAGGTGTCCGGTGCTCCCGGTGACTACGTCGAGATCGTGTCCGGACTGGGCAAGACCGAACCGCTGTCGCTGATCCTGGTCCCCGTCAAGTTCGAGTCCGAGGTGCTCGCGGTGCTCGAGCTGGCCGGACTCCGACTGTTCAGCGATGACGACATCGAGCTGCTGGAGAGCATCGCCCTGGGCGTCGGCGTGGCCCTGAGCGCAATCAAGGCGGCGCAGAAGACCCGTGAGCTGCTCCGACTGTCGCAGGCGCAGACCGAGGAGCTCCAGGCCCAGGAAGAAGAGCTACGCGCGGCTAACGAACAGCTGACCCAACGCGAAGATCTGCTGTCCTCGCAGAACGCCGAACTGGAGGAGACCACCGAGGAACTGCGCTCCCAGCAGGAGGAGTTGCGGGCCAGTTCGGAACGGCTCGAGACGCAGGCGAACTCGCTGGAGCAGAAGAACAGCGAGCTGCAGCACCTCAGCGACTCCCTCGAGGCCAAAGCCGAAGAGCTGGCGGTTTCGTCACGCTACAAGTCGGAGTTCCTGGCGAACATGTCGCACGAGTTGCGGACGCCGCTGAACAGCATCCTGATCCTGGCGGGTCTGCTGACCGAATCGGAGGACCCGCTCTCGGAGAAACAGCACGAATTCGCCGAAACGATCCAGCAGTCGGGGAAGGACCTGCTCAATCTCATCGACGAGGTTCTCGACCTCGCCAAGGTCGAATCGGGATCGTTGTACCTGGAGCGGGAATCGATCGAGACCGCCGAGTTGGTCAGCTTCCTGGAGCGCACATTCGGCCCGATCGCGGAGGCCAAAGGCGTGTCCTACCGGGTGGCGGTGGACAGCTCCGCACCGCAGGCCCTGACCAGCGACTACACCCGGGTCAAACAGATCGCCAAAAATCTGGTGGCGAATGCGATCAAGTTCACCGAGGGCGGATCGGTGACGGTGCAGTTGTCCGGGACACGCGATATCGGAAGCGATCCGGGTGAGCGCTATCTCAGTCTGGCGGTTGTCGACACCGGAATCGGGATCGACGAGAAGGACCACAATCTGGTCTTCGAATCGTTCCAGCAGGCTGCCCGAGGCTCGACCAGACAGTATGGAGGCACCGGTCTCGGGCTGGCGATCAGCCGGGAACTGGCTCGTCAGCTCGGCGGCGACATCGTGTTGCGCAGTGCGCTGGGGCAGGGCTCGACCTTCACCTGCTACCTGCCGGTTGTGCCGGCACCGGTGAGTGGGGCCGAACAACCCGAGGTACCCGCGGCGGCTGCCGATCGTGCGGTGTCTGCGGCCCGGTCCCCGGCGCCCGTTGCTGGGCCCGTCGAGGAGGATCCGGCCGCGCGCTTTGGCACAGTGGACATTTCAGGGATCAGTTGGCCGCGAGGTGCCAAACCCGTGCTGTTGGTCGTGGAAGACGACCCGACGTTCGCCCGGATGCTCGCCGAGCTGGCGACCGAAGCCGGGTTCGATTCGGTGGTCACCCCGAGTGGCCGGATTGCCTTGGCGTTGGCCAAGGAGAACCAGCCCGCGGCCATCACATTGGACATCGGCCTGCCGGATATGGCCGGCTGGGTGGTCCTGGATGTGCTCAAACACGATCTCGCGACCCGCCACATCCCGGTCAACGTCATCTCCGGATCCAACGACGACGGGCGTGGCCGCCGGATGGGTGCCATCCACACCTTGAACAAGCCTGCCGAGATCTCGGATCTCCGTTCGATGTTCACCGCCACCGCCGACTTCCTGCGGCCCGGACCGCGGCATGTTCTGGTGGCCGAGGACGACGCCAATCAGCGGCATGTGGTGAAGCACATGATCGAAAGTGACGACATCGCCATCACCTGTGTCGGTACCGGCCAACAGGTGCTGGCCGAGCTTTCGGGTGCAACGTCCTACGACTGCCTGGTTCTGGACCTCGGATTGCCCGATATCGACGGTATTGATCTCATCGAGCGGATCAAGGACCAGCTCAAGAAGAAGAGCCTGCCCGTGATCGTGCACACGGGCCGGGAATTGACGGCCGCCGAGACGGAGCGCCTCGAGGCGCTGGCCGCCGCGATCGTCTTGAAGAACGCCAAATCGCCGGAGCGGCTGTTGGACGAGACGGCGTTGTTCCTCCATCGGGTGGCAAACGACATGCCGGATTCGGCTCGCGAGATCCTGTCCAACCCGAGGCGGATCGACGAATCGCTGGAGGGCAACACCGTTCTGCTGGTCGATGACGACGTCCGGAATGTCTTTTCTCTCGGCAGTGCGCTGAAGCGCTATGGGATCACTGTGATCCCGGCGCGCAATGGACAGTTGGGGCTCGACAGTCTGGCTGCCCATCCAGAGGTCGGGTTGGTGTTGATGGACATCATGATGCCGGTGATGGATGGTTACGAGGCGATGCGCCGGATCCGGGCCGACCCTCGCTGGCGCAACCTGCCGATCGTGGCGCTGACGGCAAAAGCCATGAAGGGTGACCGGCAGAAGTGCCTGGATTCGGGTGCTTCGGATTACGTCACCAAGCCTGTCGACATGGATCAGCTCACCTCGGTGCTGCGGGTCTGGCTGGCCAGCCGGCCACGAGGTCAGCGGAAGTTGTCAGGGGACTGATGAAAGAGCCTGCCGAAGAAGGTGATTCGGTTCGGCCGCGGGATCTGACCCAGATCGAGGCCGATGCCTTCTTCTACACGGTGTTCGAGTATCTGGGTTACGACTTTCGTCACTACAGCGACGCCTCCCGAAACCGACGGTTGATGTCCTTTGTGGACCGGAATTCCTTGGGCAGCATCTCCGAGGCGCAGGGCCGGGTGCTGCGGGATCCGCAGCTGCTGGCCGCGCTGCTGTCCGCGATGACGGTGAATGTCACCGAGATGTTCCGGGACCCAGAGGTGTTCGCGAAGATTCGCTCGGAGTTGTTGCCTCGGTTGGCGACCTATCCGAGAATCCGGATCTGGATCGCGGGCTGCGCGACGGGGGAAGAGGCCTATTCCATCGCGATCTTGCTCGATGAGGCGGGTCTGCTGGACCGGAGCACCATCTATGCCACCGATATCGACACCGAGTCGCTGCGGGTGGCCACATCGGCGATCTATCCGGCGGATGCGATGGTTCGGGCCACCCGGAACTACCAGGCCAGTGGCGGGCAGCGGCCGTTCTCCGATTGGTATGTCGCCAAATATGATCGGTGCATCCTGAGTCCGGATCTGCGATCGCGGCTGGAGTTCTTCTCCCACAATCTCGCCACCGACAGCACCTTCGGGGAGTTCAACCTGATCATGTGCAGGAATGTGTTCATCTATTTCGAGGACACTCTGCAGAGCCGGGCCGAGCGGGTCTTCCGCGAAAGTCTCTCTCCGTTCGGCAATCTGGTGATCGGTCCGCGGGAGAGTCTCACCGGTGACGGGATGAGGCTGTTCATGCCGGTGGATCGCCGTCTCGGTGTCTATGTCACGAATCTACGGCAGCGTCACGATTCGAGGGCGACATGCCGGCCCCGGATGTGATCGTCATCGGCGGCAGCGCCGGCGGTTTGAAAGCGCTCCGAGGTGTCTTTCAGACATTGGTGGGGATGGGGGACGCTGTGGTGTGTGTTGTGTTGCATCGTCCACCCGAGTATTCGCCGCTGACGGAAGTGCTGCAGGGCTATACCGCACTGCCGGTCGGCGAACCCGGCAACAGCCCGTGGGATTGTCCGGTGGGCGCGGTGACCGTCGCCCCGGCCGGCTACCACCTGTTGCTGGGCCGGAACCGGTGTCTGGCAAGGGATTCCGATGATCCTGTGGCCCAGTACAAGACGGTGCCCGGTGTGCGGGCCCAGCTGGCGCTGGATGCGCCTGTCGTCTACTCGCGGCCGTCGCTCGACGTGACTTTCTCGAGCGCGGCGGAGCTCTCCAATTCGGTGACTGCCGTTTTGCTTTCGTGTGCCAACGACGACGGAGCGGCGGGTTGTGAGGCGGTGAAGGCGGCCGGGGGACGGGTGGTGCTCCAGGATCCGGCTACGTGTGAAGCTCCGGCGGCGGTCAATGCTGCGCTGCGCCGGGTGGATCCGGACCATATCGCTGATCCGCGCGGGATCGGCGCCTGGCTCTCGCGGCAGGTGCTCGGGTCCGGCTGAGCCTTGAGCCTGGAGGCCGACCGATGGGCTTGCGGCGGCGGACCCTCCGATACTAAAGTTTCGGCCAGCCGAAACCAAAGTATCGATACTTCGAATCAAGAGGGCTCTCATGCGTCGTCGCGGACAGGCGTTCTTGGCGGCAGGTCTGGCCGTCGCGTTGGTGACCCTGGCGGGTTGCTCGGCGGACAACACCCCCGCCGATGAGCGTCCCGTGGTGCTCACCACGTTCACGGTGCTGGCCGACATCGCCGCCAACGTGGCCGGTGACCACCTGGTGGTGGAGTCGATCGCCAAGCCGGGAGCCGAAATCCACGGATACGAGCCGACACCCGGGGATTTGAAACGGGCCGCATCCGCTGACCTGATCCTCGACAACGGCATGAACCTGGAAGCCTGGTTCACCCGATTTGTCGACGGCCTCGATGTTCCGCACGTGGTGGTCAGCGACGGGGTGCAGGTTCTGGACATCACCGGCGATGCCTATGCCGGGCGCCCCAATCCGCATGCCTGGATGTCGCCGCTGAATGTCCAGCGCTACGCCGACACCATGGCCGCCGCCTTCGCCGACCTGGACCCCGATCACGCCGATGACTACCGGGCCAACGCCGAGGCCTACCGGGCACAGCTGCAGCAGGTGCATGACGGACTGGTCGACCGTCTCGAGGCCGTGCCGTCGGCGCAGCGTGCGCTGGTCACCTGTGAAGGCGCGTTCTCCTACCTGGCCCGGGACGCCGGCTTGACCGAGAAGTACATCTGGCCGGTCAATGCCGAACAGCAGGCCACTCCGATGCAGATCGCCTCGGTCATCGAGTTCGTCCGCGCCAACGACGTGCCCGCGGTGTTCTGCGAATCCACCGTCTCGGACGCGGCGATGCAACGAGTTGTGGAAGCCACCGGAACCAGTTTCGGCGGCGTGCTCTATGTCGACTCACTCTCCGAAGCAGACGGCCCGGTGCCCACCTATCTGGATCTGATCCGCCACGACGCCGACACCATCGCCTCGGCCCTGACCGACGACCCCGCGTGATGACCGCCGCACTGGAGGTAGCCGGGATCACCGTGCACTATGGGCCGGTACTTGCGCTCGAGAACGCCTCGCTGACGCTGCGCCCGGGCCGCATCTGTGGGTTGGTCGGCATGAACGGCTCCGGGAAGTCCACCCTGTTCAAGGCCGTCATGGGCTTGCTGCGGCCCGAAACCGGCACCGTGCACATCCATGGTGAGGTACCGGCCCGGGCCCGCAAGGCCGGCGTCGTCGGGTACATGCCACAAAGCGAGGCCATCGACTGGGCGTTTCCGCTGTCGGTACGAGATGTTGTCATGACCGGACGGTACGGACACCTCGGTCCGTACCGGCGGCCGCGCGCCGCAGACCAACGGGCCGTCGACGACGCCCTGGCCCGGGTCGAACTCACCGACTATCGGCACCGTCAGATCGGGCAGCTCTCCGGTGGCCAGCGTAAGCGGGTGTTCCTGGCGCGCTGCATCGCCCAAGGGGCCGACGTCCTGCTGCTCGATGAGCCGTTTGCCGGTGTCGACAAGCGAAGCGAAGCGACCATCTGCGCCCTGCTGCGGGAGCTCGCCGACGGCGGAGCCACCGTTCTGGTGTCCACCCACGATCTGCACGCGCTGCCCGGCCTGGCCGACGAAGCTGTCCTGCTGATGCGGACCGTGCTGATGCACGATCACCCGGACGTCGTGCTGCAACCATCCAACCTGGCGCGTGCCTTCGGGCTCGGCAACGACGGCGACGCAGGTGAGAACCGGTGAATCTCCTGGAATTCTTCCTCGAGCCGCTGCGGCTGGACTTCATGGTCCGGGCCACCATCACCACCGTGGTGGCCTCCGCCGTGTGCGCCATCCTGTCGTGCTGGCTGGTGCTCATCGGGTGGTCGCTGATGGGTGACGCCGTCTCCCACGCGGTGCTGCCCGGCGTGGTACTCGCCTACATCGTCGGTGCGCCGTTTGCCGTCGGCGCCGTCATCTTCGGGTTTCTTGCGGTGGCACTCATCGGTGTGGTGCGCGACACCAGCCGGACCAAGGAGGACGCCGCCATCGGCGTCGTGTTCACCACCCTGTTTGCCCTCGGCCTGGTTCTCATCTCGATCACCCCGAGCGAGGTCGACCTCAACCACATCATCTTCGGCAACCTGCTCGGGGTGTCCCGCGCGGACCTGATCCAGGTGGTGGTCCTGGCCGCGATCGTGCTGGCCGTGCTGGTCTACAAACGCCGTGACTTCACCCTCTACGCGTTTGACCCGAGCCACGCCCACGCGATCGGCCTCAACCCACGACTACTCGGTGCGACGCTGCTGGGCCTACTTGCGCTCACCGCCGTCGTGGCGCTGCAGGCGGTGGGTGTTGTCCTGGTGGTCGCCCTGCTGATCACCCCCGGCGCCACCGCCTACCTGCTGACCGACCGATTCCAGCGGATGTTGCTCATCGCGCCCGCCATCGCGATCGTGAGCGCATTCATCGGCCTCTATGCGAGCTACTACCTCGACACCACATCCGGTCCGATGGTGGTCCTGGCAAACGGGGCGGCCTTCTCCCTGGCCTACCTGTTCAGCCCCCGTCACGGCCTGCTGTCGGCCCGCCGAACCAAGCAGCGCCGGTAGCAGCGCACTTTCAGCGGGGCGAGAGCTCCAGCCAGTTGTCGACGTCGAAGCGGTCTCCCCGGGCGACCAGCGAAGCACCGCCGCGGCCGGGGAAATGGGCGGGAAGCACCGCGGCCCGCCGCCGCGACGCCTCGGTGAACACTCGCCGCCGGGTCACGGCCGCCTCCTGGGGGGAGACGTCGAAGGCACACGGATCTTCGGGGCGGGCGATCTGGATGGGGCAGTGGGCCAGATCGCCGACGAACACCGCGGGGGCGCCCGCTTCGAGCCACAGCACCGAAGAGCCCGGTGTGTGGCCGGGGGCCGGGCGCAAGGTCAGGCACTCACTGATCCGGTGATCGCCGCTGACCAGTTCCATCTGCGACTCCACCGGAATGATGCTGTCGGCGAATACAATTCGCATCCCATCGTCGCTACCGGGGGAGTCCGGCGCGAAGTGGCGGTAGTCGGCCTCGGGGATCAGGTAACGGGCGTTGGGGAAAGTTGGCACCCACTGGTCGCCGGCCAGCCGGGTGTTCCAACCGACGTGGTCGGTGTGCACGTGGGTGTTGACCACAACATCGACGTCTTCGCAGGAGAATCCGGCGTGCTGCAGGCGTTCGGGGAAGTCCGTGGACAGCTGGTGCAGAGGCGGCATGTGTGGTCGATGTCGATCGTTGCCCACGCCGGTGTCCACCAGCACGGTCAACCCGTCGACCTCGATCACCCATGTCTGCATGGCAATTCGCCACCGATCGGTCTCGGCGTTCCAGAACGTCGGCGCCAGGAGGTCGGCGTTGTCCGGCCACGCCTGGGGCGGCGTCTGCGGAAACAACGCCGTCGTCACCTCGACTTCCAGTTCCGGAACTCGGGTGACGACGGCATTTCCCAGGGCGACGCGGTCGGTCATGCTGTCTCTCTTACCTCACCGCGTCACCGAACGTCTAGGGCCCGATCCGGATTCGGCCCGGCTTGTACAGCCCGGAGTGGGTGGTGGTGCCGAAGTCCAGTGTTGCCACCTCGGCGTCGACGACGGTGTCGAACTTACGCAACGAGCCCCAGTCGCGGCCCCAGTCCCTGGACAGGTAGGTCGCCATGACATGTGCCCGCAGCAGCAGGTCGGTGATGCCGAGCAGGCCGCCGTTCATGCCGTCTTCCCAGCTGTCGGTGTCCAGGCGCTTGGCGTTGTAGTCCGGGGTGATGCGGTACTTCGGCACCTCGGTGACGCCGTGCGCGTGCAACATCGGCTGCTGGCAGGGGAAGGCCAGGCCGACGGCCCAGTCCATCAACACCGGCTGCTCCGAGCCCACGTACTCCTGGACGGAGCGCAGTTCGGGCACCCGCGGTGGGGTCACGGCGATCCAGTCGCCCGGGGTCAGCGACAGGTCCTCGGCGATGATCCGTACCGAGGTGGCGTCGTCCGGGATCTCCGAGCGGTCGAACCGCAGGTTGCGCCATGACGGGATCGGGCCCAGGTCGTAGGGCACCACCCGGCCGGCCGGCACTGGTGTGCCATCGGGACCTGTTGTCGCATACTCCAATTCGACGGTCTGACCTTCGGTGAGGCCGTTGAACAGGCTGTTGCCGGTGATGACGCCCGCCGCGGTGACAACCACCAGCGGGTGTGCGTCGTCGCGGGGCGGCAGCTGGTACCAGGCTGATGCCAGGGTGCTCTGCTGTTGCGCGCCGACGGTGTAGGTGCCCGCCACCGGTACCCGGTTCGGGTCCAGTCCATAGGGCAGCGGGAGCTTGGAGCCGTTGAGCCCCGGATCGTCCAACTTCGCCGGTGCATCCCAGTCGTAGTCGGTGCCCGGCATCGGGAAGGGCTGTCGAAGTGCCTCGGCGACAATACGATCCGGCACGCCATCGGTTGAAAAACCCACCGGATCCACTCCGCCGAGGGGTCCCAGTGCGCCGTAGTTTCCGGGCAGCGGTGCCAGGAAACCGTCGTTGGGATCGGGCTCGACCAGCACGTCGTCGGCCAGCCCGCAGCCACCGGCAAACGCCCGCACATTGGACCAGGCGTTGGAGTAGGTCGGGTATTGCCGAACCACGCCGATCGCCATGGATGCCACAAAAACCACCACCATGAAACCGGCCACCACCGGGATCGGGGCCTTGGTCACCAGTAGGGCGAACCGGCCGTTGCCGCGGTCGCGTGGCGCGAAGTGCAGCCACAGCGCGTACAGCGCGGTGATGACAAACAGGGCGAAGAAGATGGTGCTGATCGAGACAGCGCCGATCTTCGGCGTCGAATTGTTGAACGGCACACCGTAACTGGACACATACCACCAACCGTTGGTGGTGGCCCAGCACAGCGACAGGATGAACAGCAGCGCCGCCAGGAAGGCCATCCGGTTACGGGCCCAGCGCAGCACCATCGGTGAGACCAGCACCGTGGCCAGCGCGGCCATGGCGCCGCCGACGGCGGCGAACAGGCCCATGTGGTGCACCCACTTGGTGGGGGTGAACATCAGGCAGAACACGGTGGCGAAGATGATGCCCATCAGCCGCCAGGCCGGGCCGCGGGCCACACCGGGAACCCGTTTGCGCCGCAACATGATGAACATGGCGGCGAACAGGCTCAGGGCGGTGATCAGGAACCCGAACCGGCGCGAGAGCGACCCGTCGACGGTGGGCAGGATCATGTAGAAGTACCGCAGGTTCTCGGTGTACCACTCCTGGCTGGGCCCGATCTCGGTGCGGATCCTGGTGGCTTCCAACACCGTTGCGAACGTCTGGTCGGCGAACACCACCGGCAGGATCACGGTGCCCGCGGCCAGTAGCGGCAGCAGCAGCGGCCAGGTGCCCACCAGTTGCCGGCGTTGTGCCACGATCCGCAGGATCGGCCGGCCACCGGCCAGCAGGGCGGCCACCGCGATCAGACCGGTCGGCTGGATGCCGAGGGTGAAGGCGGCGGTGATGATGGCCAGAGCGGCGGGCAGCAGTCGCCGTGAGGTGACCGCACGCTCGATCAGCACGTAGGTGATCAGGGCGCCGGTGGCGATCTGGCCTTCAGGGCGCAAGCCGTTGTTGAACGGCATCCACGCGGCCAGCAGCACCAGCCCGGCGGCCCACAGGGCCGGACGACTGGCCGCGACGGCCGGGCCCAGGCGGGGCAGCACCTCACGCGAGAGCAGCAGCCAGCAGATCAGTGCGCACACCAGGTCCGGCAGCCGCATCCAGATGCTGGCGGTGCTCACCTGGGTCATCAACGCCAACAGGTTGTAGTACCAGCCGAACGGGTCCTCGGGGCTGCCGAACCAGCGGAAGTAGTTCGACATGTAGCCGGCATGTTCGGCCACCCGGGCCATCTGCAGGATGTAGCCGTCGTCGGAGGAGTTGGCCCCGCCCACGTACCAGACCAGGAAGGCGCCGATCACCGTCACGTCCACGACGGTGAAGGTCCGCCAGCGCGTCGGGATCAGGCGTTGCATGCGGTGACCGTCGATGCGGTCCAGCCGCCACAGGGCAAGCAGCGCAATCATCGTCGAGACGATCGCCAGCACGATCGAGACCATCTTCAACGTGGTCGGCGTGGTGGTGAAACGGGTGTCGATCTCCGCCGACAGCGACAGCCCCGCAGGGGCGGGCCCGGTCAGATCGGTGAACACCCCGACGATGGCCGGGCGCAGGTTCGGGTCGGCGAATCCGGTGCGCTGCGGGTCGCCGGCGTTCGGGCCGGACACCTGATCGAGGCCGACGAACTCGGCGAAGGTGCCGTCCTCCGACGACGTGATCTCGATGGTCTGGCAGGCCGGCGATTCCACCCGTTCCCGCGAGACGCTGGCCACCACCACGTTGCGGTCGGTGACGTCGACGCGTTCATCGGTGACGTTGACGAACAGCCCGTTGAGTGCCGCCTGCTTGCCCTCGGCGGGCGCGGTGCCCAGCACCATGCCGCCGTCGGCCGGCATGGATCGGATCACCTCGCAGGGCACCGTCGCCGTCATCGACACCGGCACCTGTGAGATCAGCGGCGCGGTCACATTCGACAGCTGCCCCTGCTGCGGCCAGTTCAGCGTCGCCGTCGTCTGGGTCACCGGTAGCAGCGGTGTCGCCACCGCAAACAGGAACCCCAACAGTCCCGCGACCATCGCCACCCAGCGGGCCGTCTTCACGTCCTGGGCCACCGAACTGCCCTTCAATGCTTCGGTCACGGCAGGGCTCGAATCGGTCCGGACCGGCTCCAGCCGAACACCTGTGTGGTGCCCTCGTCGATGACGGCCGTCGGCGACTCCGCCGCCGGCACCACCCGTTCGTAGCTCTCGATGGAACCCCAGTCGCGGTACCAGTCGTCACGCAGGTAGGTCGGGATGGTGGCGGTGCGCAGCAGTGCCTGGATGAACAGGAAGGGGCCGCCGTCGGCGGCGCTCTGCCACAGGTTCGACGATGACTGCATCTGGGCGAAGTTGGGCAGGATGCGGTACTCCGGGAGTTCGGCCATGCCGAGGCGCTGCGAGAACGGGCGCTGGCAGGGGAAGTTCGCGGCGATGCCGAGGTCCAGCAGCACCGGGGTGTTGTCGCCCAGGAATTCCTCGGCGGTCTGCAGCACCGGCACCCGCGGCGGGGTGAACGCGAACCACTGATCTTCGGACAGGTTGGGGTCGTCGGCGACGATCCGGACGACGTTGGCCTCCGGCGGCGCCCACGCCAGCGGGAACCGCAGGTTGCGCCAGGCCCGCTGCGGCGCGATGTCGATGGGCTGGACCTCGTCGAGCTCGGTGAACTCACCGTTGGGTCCGCGGACACCCCACTGCAGTTTCAGGGACTGGCCGTAGCTGAACTCGCCCTCTTCGTTGAACGACCAGATGGCACCGGCGGCCGCGACCGTGACCAGTGGCCGGTCCTCGGTACGCGGGGGCAGTTCATACCAGACTGAGGTGGCCTCGGCCGCCACGGTGTTCTCGCCGTAGCTGCCCATCACGGGGGTGGTGGCGGGGTCGAGGCCGAACGGCAGGAACACCGTCGAGCCGTTGACACCTTCGGGGCCATAGCCGCCGCCGGTGCCGGCCTGATAGCCGCTGCCGATGTTGGGTTTGTTCGGTGAGCCGTCGGAGTTCGGTGTTCCCGGTTTGATCGAGGTGGGTTCGACGGCGTCCAGTGAGTCGCTGACCCCGTTGGGTTTGAAGGACACCGGGTCCTGCCCGCCGAGCGGCCCGTACTCGCCGTATTCCTGGCCGGGCACCGGGGACAGCATGCCGGCGTTGGTGTCGCTTTCGACGAGGACGGCGTCGGCCAGCGCGCAGCTGCTCTTCGAGGTCAGCGCCGCCACATTCGCCGAGGCGTTGGTGTAGGCGGGGTAGCGCTGCACCGCGCCCTTGACCATGGAGCCGACTTCCAGGATCACCATGATGGTCGCCACGATCAGCAGCGGTGTGCTCGCCAGCACCCGGTTGCGTTTGTTGTTCTTGACTTCGGTGTGCCCGGCGTAGTCCATCCGGAAGTGCAGCCACGCGGCGACCAGTGCGGTCCCGATCGCCAGCACCAGGAACATCGAGGTGACGGGACGGCCGGCGATCACCGGCGGCCGGTCGAACCAGGGCACCCCGTAGTTGCCGATGTCGAACCAGGAGTTCCAGCCGGAGGTCGCCCAGGCCAGGACAAACAGCAATGCGGTCACATACAGCGCCAGGTTGCGGCGGCTGTGCAGTCCGACCCGGGAGAACGCAAACGCGGTGACCGCTCCCAGCGCTCCGGCCAGACCGGCGAACACGCCGTACTGGATGGCCCACTTGGTGGGGGTGAAGGTCAGCAGCAGCATGCTGACGAGCGTCGTCCCGATCAGCCGCCAGACGGGACCGTTGGCCGCTCCGGGCACACCGCCGCGCCGCATCAGCACCGCGAGGATGCCGAACACGCACAGCAGCAGCACAAAGAAGGCGAAGCGACGGGTCAGGGAGCCGTCGATGCTGTCTTCGACGGTGAGGAAGTAGGGCCGTAGGAAATCCTGGTACCAGGGGATCGTCGGGCCGATGACGTACTTGATGCGGGCCGATTCGGCGACGGTGGCCAACGTCTGGTCGCGGAACACCACCACTGACAGCAGGGAGGCCGCCGCGACCAGCGGAGCCAGCTGGGCGGTCAGTCCGAGGGTGCCGCGGCGGGCGGCGATCACCTTGGCGATGGCGCGTGCGCCGACCAGCAACGGGGCGATCGCGATCAGGCCTTGTGGCGCCAGGGTGACGCAGAAGACGGCGACGATGATGGCGGCGGCGGCCGGCCACAATCGGCGGGTGCCGATGCTGTTCTCGACGAGCATCCACACCACGACGGCGCCGAACGCGATCAGCGGTTCGGGACGCAGTCCGTTGTTGAACGCCAACCAGCTCGCCAGGAACACCGCGGCCCCGGTCAGCACCGTCACCCGGTTGGCGGCGATCCGCCGGCCCAGGCGCGGCAGCACCCAGCGGCTCAGCACCAGCCAGGTGCCGATCCCGGCCAGCAGTGCCGGGATCCGCATCCACACGCCGGCGGTGCTGATCGAGGCCAGCTGGGCGAGCACCGACTGGTACCAGTCGAACGGTGCTTCGGTTGCGCCGAAGTAGCGGTAGTAGTTGGTGGTGTAGCCGGCCTCCGAAGACACCCGCGCGATGGTCAGGTTGTAGCCGTCGTCGTTCGAGGTGGGGCCGATGATGTGCCACAGCAGAAGAGTGGCGATCACCCCGATGTCGGTGATCCAGGTGACGACCCCGACCCGCAGGAACCGCCGCCACCTGCCCGGCGCGCGGATCCGGCGGTCCAGCAGGCCCAGCGCCACCACGGAGGCGATGACGGCGCCGGTGCCGACGATCATCGCGATCAGCTTGAGCGCGGTCGGCGAGGTGATGAAACGGGTGTCGATGTCGACGCGGGCCGACAACCCGTCTTGCGGTGCCACCTCGAGATCGGTGAAGATGCCGGCCACTTGGGGCCGCTTCTCGGCGGGCTGGGTTCCGCTGGCGTCGGGGATGCCCACAAAATCGGCGTTGACGCCGCTGATGTCGGCCCAGACGTGGATGACGCTGCAGGCGCCGGCCTCGACATCGGCCCGGGGGGCGACGGCGGCCACGGTGTCCCGGACGACAACAACAACGCTCTCGGCGTTGGCGCGGACGAACAGGCCGTTGCGGCCGGCGTCGATACCGTCGGCCGGCACCGTGGAGACGACGACGCCGCCCTCGGCGGGCAGGGTCGCGACGGCTTGGCACGGGATGGAGATGTCGAGCGACTGCGGAGCGCCGGACACCAGTGGTGCGGTCACGTCGGAGATGAATCCGTCGGAGCCCAGCCCCTGCGGCCACAGCACGGTGGCGGTGGTCTGTTTGACCGGCAGCAGGGGAACCAGCGCGCACAGCAGTAGCCCTGCAATGCCCGCAACGACAGCGATCAGACGGGCTAAACGGTGTGCGGGCACGAGGCTCGATGGTAGGCGACTTATTTGTGTGGTCCACGCCGCCAGGCCGCCACTACCCGTTCCGGATGCGATCAAGCCGGTGTTTTGGCCTGTCAGCCGCCTCCGTCACGGCTAGTGCCGCAGCGGGGCCGGGCTCCAGAATCCGCTGCGGGTCTGGGTGCCCAGATCCAGCCGGGCGGGCTCCGCGCCGGGGTAGTACTGCACCAGCCGCTGCAGCGAACCCCAGTCGCGGGACCAGTCGTCCTGCAGATAGGTGGGCACGGTCTCGGCGCGGAACAGCAGCTCGCTGATCCCGAGCGGGCCACCGCCCAGGTTGTCCATCACCGGCGAGTTGGATTCGGCGCCGAACCTGTCGGGCAGGATCCGCCACTGGGGCACCTCGGTGACACCGTATTGGTGGCCGAACGGGCGTTGGCAGGGGAAGGCCAGACCGACCAGCCAGTCCAGCAGCACCGGATCGGTGGAGCCGACCACGTCCTGCAGGGTCTGCAGCGCCGGGATGCGCGGCGGGGTCACCGCCAGCCAGGCGTCGGGGGCCAGGTCGTCCTCGGTGGAGATGAGGCGGATCTGGGTGGCGTCGGCCGGGATGGCGTCCAGCGGAGCGCGCAGGTTGCGCCATGCCGGGGCGGCGCCGACGTCGGCGAACCCGATCTGGCCGGCGGGCTCCCCGTCCGGTCCGGCCCACTGCACCTGGATGTCGCGCTGGTCGAAGCGGCCGGCCGCCGACACCACGAGTAGCGGTCCGGCCTCTTCGCGTGGCGGCAGCTGATACCAGGCGGAGCGCAGGAAGGCCGGCTGCTGGACCCCGGAGCGCCAGCTGCCCAGCACCGGGGTGGTGGCCGGATCGAGCTCGTAGGGCAGCCGCGCTCGGGAGCCGTTGATGCCGGTCGTGGTGGTGGTGCCACCTTCGGTTCCGGCTTCCCCGGTTTCCTCGGAGGAGCCGTCGGAGTCGGCGAAGTTGTCGCTGCTGGACGTGTCGGTCACCGGGTCGGGGGAGACGTCGGTGGGAATTCCGTTGGGGGAGAATCCGAGCGACATCATGGCGCCCAGCGCCTCGCCCACTTCGGCGTCGATCGGAGTCAGCATCCCGTCGTTGGCGTTCTGTTCCACCATGACGTCGGTGGCCAGACCGCAGGTCTTGCCGGTCAGCGCTTGCAGATTGGATCGGCCGACGGTCCAGGCGGGGTATTGCCCGACCACCGCCATGGTCAGCGACACCACCTGGAACAGCACCAACGCCCAGGCTGCAATGGCCAACGGCGAGTGCAGTATCCGGCCGAACAGGGTGGGGCGCCAGGGCCGTTCCCCGCTTTTCGAGAAATGGATGTACGTCGCGGCCAGCAGTGCCAGCACCGACAGGCCCAGGAAGATGGTGGTGAATCCGAACTTCCATTGGGGGAACGAATTCGACCACGGCACACCGAAGTTGGAGACGTACCACCAGCCGTTCACGCTGGCGAAGCACAGGGCCACCGTGAACAGCACCACGGCCGCGAAGACCGTGCGGTTGCGCCGGGACTTCATCGCGTGCGCCGTGACGGCCACGGCGGCCAGCGCCCCCAACGATCCGGCCAGTCCGGCTATCACCCCGAAGTGGTGGGTCCATTTGGTCGGGGTGAACATCATCGCCAGGAACAAGATGATGGTGATGCCGATGATGCGTCGGCTCGGGCCTGCCGCGGTGCCCGGGATCTTGCCCTTGCGCAGCGCCATGGCCACCGAGATCGCCAGCGCCAGCAGCACTGCCAGCACCGCGAACCGACGGGCGATCGACCCGTCCGGGGTGGCCATGAACAGCCGCTCGTAGCGGATGTGTTCGTCGAACCAGGCCAGGCTCGGTCCCACCGCGGATTTGAACGAGCTGGCCTCGATCTCACCGGCAAACGACTGATCGCGGAAGATCAGGATCGCCGACACGGTGCAGGCGGCCAGGATGGGCGACAGTAGCGGCAGCAGCCCGAACTGGCTGGAGCGCCGCCGCAGGATCGTCAGCAGCGGGCCGATCGCGACCAGCAGTGCGCCGATCGACGCGATGCCGGTGGGCCCGGAGAACAGTGTCAGCGCCCCGATGATGCAGGCCACCGCGACCGGCAGCAGCCGGCTGGTGGCCACGGCGCGTTCCACTGAACACCAGGTCAGCAGAATGCCGAGGGCGATGATGGGCTCGGGCCGCAGGCCGTTGTTCAGCGGCAGCCACACCGCCAGGAACATGCCCGCCGCGGTCCACGCCGCGGCGCGACTGTGTTTGACGGCGTCGCCGAGGCGCGGGATCACTTCGCGGCTGATGATCCACCAGCAGGCCAGGGCCATCAGCAGGGTGGGCAGCCGCATCCAGATGCTGGCGGTGCTGACGTGGGACCACAGGGCGAGCAGGTCGTAGTACCAGCCGAACGGCGCCTCGGGGGTTCCGAACCAGCGGTAGTAGTTGGCCATGTAGCCGGCGTTCTCCGACACCCGCGCCATGGTGAGGATGTAGCCGTCGTCGGCGGTGTTGGACCCGACGAAGTGCCACCACACCAGCACCGTGACGACCAGGGCGTCCAGGCCGGACACCGACCACCAGCGCGGCGGCAGGAACCGGCGGTGGTGCATGCCGTCGGCGGTGTCGAGCCGATGCAGGGCGATCAGGGAGGCGATGGTCAGCGCCGTCCCGAGGATCATCGCCACCAGCTTGAGCAGCGTGGGGGAGCTGCTGTACCGGGTGTCGATGGTGGCGGAGAACTCCAGGCCGGGCGGGGCGGGGCCGGCCAGGTCGGTGAAGACTCCGACGATCTGCGGCCGGAAGTCGTAGCCGCCACGTTCGCCGCGCAGCGGGCTGCTCTCGTCCTCGGATGTGGTGGCGGGGTTGTCGGCTTCGGTGAGGCCGACGAACTCGGCGGTCACGGTGTCGGCGTGGGCGCTGAATTCCAGCCGCTGGCAGTCGGGGCCCAGTACCGCTTGCATCGGTGCGCTGACCACGGGCGTGTTGCGGACGACCACAACGAGGTTGTTGTTGGCGCGTTCGATCAGCAGGCCACGGTCGACGGCCTGGGGGGCTTGTTTGGGCACGGTGGACAGCAGCACTGTCCGGTTTTCGGTGAGTCCGGCCGCGGCCGAGCAGGGGATGGTGATGTCCAGGTCGGTGGCGACGTAGCCGATCAGGGGTGCGGTGACGCTGTCGAGTACGCCGTTCTGTGGCCAGTTCAGTTCGGCGGTGGTCTGGGTGATCGGCAGGAACGGGGTGGCCAGGGCGACCAGCGCGCCCAGGAGTCCGGTCACGACGGCGACCATCTTTGCCGTCCGGTAATCAGACCCCTTGGCTTGCACGGAGGTAGATGGTAATTGCCCGCTCATCAACTGGGATTCCGGATAGCCAGCACAAACGGCCCGACGGTCTCGACGTGGAACTCCGGGTCGTCGAAGAGCGCCGAAGCCAGTTCGACGGTGTAGCGGCGGACATTGGGCTGGTTGGGGTACACGTCTTCGGCCAACCGCAGGGTGTAGGTGGCACCGGATCCGGTGCCGGCGCCGTGGCGCATCAGGAACACCGTCGGCGGTTCCCAGGGCAGGTCATCGAGTGCGGCCAGGAATTCGTCGCTGCGCTCGAGGACGGCCCAGCTCTCGATCTCGGCGGCGCGGGCGTCGAACTGGGCCAGCGGGTTGGCGTAGTGCGAGGTCAAGCCCTGGAACCCGAAGTAGGGGTAGTACGACAGGAAGCTGTAGTCGGCGGTCAGCACCACGGTCTCGTCGCGCGGCCGGCCAGTCCGTTCTCTGATGATGCTGTCGATCTCGGCGTAATACTGTTCGGCGCCCGGGGGCCGGCGGTCACCGCGTTCGCCGTGGCCGTCGGTGTCGGTGTAGGCGACGGCCAGATCGGGGCGCAGCACATCGGGGATGTCCTGGCTGAAGGCCATGCCGCCGGCCAGGCCGATGGCCGCCGCCACCGGCAGCAGTTTGCGGCCCCACCGCGCGGCGGCCGCCACGCTGATCTCCAGGAAGGCGAAGACTCCGGCGGTGGTGAGCAGCACTGTCAGCGTGGGCTGCAGCCGGAAGGACAGCAGGGTGGTGCCGGCCAGCGTGGTCAGCATCGACAGCAGCGACCAGAGATAGATGGTCAGCATGCCGATCATCAGGGCGCCGGCGCGTACCGAGGATCGTGCCCGGACGATCAGCCAGATGGCGCCGAGCATGCACAGTGCTCCCAGCAGGTTGAACTGCAGCATCGGGAAGGTGAGCACGGCGCCGTCGGCGGGCAGGTAGTGCATGGCGCTGCCGGTTCCCGACAGCGGTTCGAGCATGGTGCGCAGCAGGAACGGCAGCCAGGTGATCAGGGCGATGGCCACCGATATCGCGGCGACCAGCGTCAGGCGTAGCAGCGGTTCGAAGCTGCGCCGCGACACCGCGAGCACCACGGCCATCACCGTGACGGTCATCGCCGCCAGGCCCAGCAGCAGGGTGTAGAAGGTGGCGGTGACCCCGAGGAAGATCCCGACGCCCACCAGCGCGGCCCAACCGCCGGTGCCCGATGGGCCCGCTTCGTCCTCGTCGCTCGTCCGCACTGCGCCCCGCAGTCCCGACCAGGCCAGGATCAGCACCGGCGGAAGCAGCATGGTGATCATCGCGGCGTACGGCTCGGGGGAGGCGTAGGCCAGCGTCACCGCGGCCGTTGCGGTGGTCACGATCAGGGCTTTGGTGAACTCGATGAGCCGGGTCCACAGCACAAACGCCAGTGCCACGGCGATCGCGATCGAGGTGATGGCCCACGGTTTGTACATTTCCCAGGCGGGCATGCCGGCGATATCCGCGGCCCGCCCGCCGAGCCAGAACCAGCCGGGCGGGTAATAGGGCGGTAACCCGGCGTAGGTCATATCGCGCAGCGCCGGGTTGTCGGCGAACCGGGTGAGGTACTCGGTGCGGAACTGCTGGTCGACGGAGATGCCGAACAGGTAGAGCTTGGTCGCTCCCAGCGGCATGGCCAGCGTCGCGACCACAAAGGTGGGCAGGAACACCCACGCGGTACCCGTCGCCAACCGCCGCCTGCCGGTCCGCCAGCACCAGCCGGCGGCGACCAGCGCTGTCAGACAGACGAATTGACCGACGGTGGTCAGTGCGTGCAGCTGGTTGCTGGACGGGAACGCCGGCCACTGCACCCGGCTTATCGCGACCAGTGTGACTGCCGAGACGACGACGGCGATCACGGCCGCCAGCACCATCTGGGTGATGCTGACCAGCGCGTTCCTCATGTCAGATGGGCAGCTTACGGAAGATGGACCGAGGGATGTGCCGCAACACCATCATCACGTACCGGAATGCGCCGGGAGCCCACACCAGATCCTTGCCTTTGGCCGATGCGGTGACGGCCAGTTCGGCGACGTCTTCCTTGTCCACGGTCAGCGGCGCCTCTTTGGCTCCGGTGGCTTTCCAGTGTTCGATCGTGGTCGTCGTGCGCACCTGGCCGGGCCGGATCACCAGTACCCGAACACCGAACTCGCGCAACGCCTCTCCGAGGCCCAGGTAGAAACCGTCCAGGCCGGCTTTGGTGGACCCGTAGACGAAGTTGGACCGCCGCACCCGTTCACCGGCGGCCGAGCTCATCGCGATGATCCGGCCGGACCCCTGCGCCCGCATCTTCTCGCCGAGCAGCACACCGACGGAAACGGCTGCGGTGTAGTTGATCCCGGCGATCTGCACGGCCTTTTGCTGGTTCTGCCACAGTTCTTCGGCGTCGCCGAGGAGGCCGAAAGCCACGACGGCCACATCGATATCACCGTCTTTGAAAGCTGCGTCGATCACCGCGGGGTGACTCTCGGTGTCCAGGGCGTCGAAGTCGACCCACTCGACGGACTTGGCGCCCGCGGCGCGCAGCGCTTCGATCGCGGCATCCTTGCGCGGATGACCGGGCAGGTCGGCCAGCACGACCCGGGCGCCGGCGTTGCGCAGGTAACGCTGGCCGATCGCGAGGGCGATCTCGGAGGTACCGCCGAGGAGCAGGATCGCCTGGGGGTTACCGGTTGCATCGAACACCATCTAGAGCAGCTCCAAACGTCGGGCCATATCGGAGGCGAACACGCCGTCGGGATCGACGCTGCGGCGCACCGCGATCCATTCGTCGATCCGCGGGTACATGGCATGGAAGGTCTCGGCGGTGGTGCGGGAGTCCTTGGCGGTGTACAGCCGGCCGCCGAACTCCAGCACGCGGCGGTCCAGCTCGCTGACGAACTCACTGAGTCCGGCCTTGATCTGGAAATCCACGCAGACGTTCCAGCCGGGGATCGGGAAGCTCAGCGGTGCTTGGTTTCCCGGGCCGAACAGCTTGAACACATTGAGAAACGAGTAGTGCCCGGAACGCTGGATGTCGTGGAGGATGCGCCGGAACTCGTCGACCGCTTCGGTCGGCACCACAAACTGGTATTGCAGGAAGCCGGCGGGACCGTAGGCGCGGTTCCACTCACCCATCATGTCGAGTGGGTGATAGAACTGCGTCAGGTTCTGGGCCTTACCGCGATAGCTGGCCGACTTCCGGTACCAGACGTCGGTCATGGCGCCGAAGATCAGCTTGTTCCCCAACCCGTTGGGGAACACGTCGGGCACTGTGAAGAACTGCGGCGCATCGAATTTCAGTGGATGCTTGCGCAGCTTGGCCGGCAGCTGGTCCAGGGTGGCCAACGATCCGCGGGAGATCGCCGCGCGGCCCAGTTTCGGTGGCGCGCTGATCGCGTCGAACCAGGCACTCGAGTACGTGTAGTCGGCTTCGCTGCCGTCGCTGTGGAAGGCGATGGTCTCGTCCAGGCTGGCGGTGACGTCACCGTCGGCGATGAAGTACGCGGTCTCCGTCGGTGTCATCTCGATGGCGGCCCGCAGGATGATCCCGGTCAGCCCGTTGCCGCCGACGGTGGCCCAGAACAGGGTGGCCGTGTCGCCCTCGGGTGTCAGATGGCGTACCTGCCCGTCGGCGGTCAGCAGATCCATCGAGCGCACGTGATTGCCGAAGCTGCCGGCACTGTGATGGTTTTTGCCGTGGATGTCGCAGGCGATGGCCCCGCCGATGGTGACCTGACGGGTGCCGGGCAACACGGGGACCCAGAGGCCGAATGGCAGCGCGGCCTTCATCAGCTGGTCCAGATTGACCCCGGCGTCGAGATCCACGGTGGCGGTGTCGGCGTTGATGGAGTGGATGCGGTTCAGCGCCGGCATGTCGATCACCAGGCCGCCGCCGTTCTGGGCATTGTCCCCATAGGAGCGGCCCAGTCCGCGGGCGATCACCCCTCGTGGGCCGGCCTGGCTGACGGCTCTGACGATCTCTTCGGCATCTGGGGTCGACACCACTTCGGCGACCGAGGGCGCCGTGCGTCCCCAGCCGCTCAACTGGCGGGTGGTCGTCTTGAACATCGAGACGTAGGGTACCGCCCCTGGCTGGCGGAACGACTCCGCCGAGGTGTGACGCGGCCAGCAATGGCGCATCGATCAGGTCAACGCAGCCGGAAGATCACCGCGCGCTGGACGACAAAATTGATGACGGTTGCAGTGCCCTGCGCGATGACAAACGCGATGATCACACCGGTCGGGGAGTAATCGAACACCCGAAGGAACACGTGGTTGAGTCCGACTTGGACGACAAAGGTTGTGATGTAGAGCGCCCAGACCGCGATGAGTCGGGCCCGGCTCGGTGGCGCCTGGAAGGTCCAGCGTCGGTTGATCAGGTACGCCGTCGTGGTTCCCGCGATCCATCCGACGGTTTTGGCCAGGTCCGGCTGCACGTCGACAACACGGTAGAGCAGCACGTAGAGGCCGAAGTCGACTACTGCGGCCAGGCCGCCGGTCACCAGGAAGCGCCAGATCTGGGTCCCGAGGCTCAGGTTCGGGGGCATCGGGGGCTCGGCCATCGCCGGAAGCTTAGCTTGGCGTGTCGTCGCCCGGCTCCGCTCTCCCCGGCTTGTCGGGTCTCTCGCTTCGCGGGTGTGCCCCGCGCCGCATCGTCGACCGAGCTCTGGATCTGGCTGTAAGAATGGGCGCGTGCAGGATCTGCTTCAGCTCTGGGATGCGACGGTGTCGCGTCATGCCGGTCGAGCTGTGCAAGTCACGGAAGTGACAGCGACCGGCCGGGTACTGCTGGAATGTTGGTCGGAGCCGCATCGCCGGTACCACGACCTGTCGCATCTACGCGAGGTGCTGTCCTATATCGACGAGCTTGCCGACCACGCCACCGATGTGGACGCGGTGCGGCTGGCCGCCTGGTACCACGATGCCGTGTACGCCGGCCGTCCCGACGACGAGGAACGCAGCGCCCGGTTGGCCGAGGAGGATCTGACGGCACTTGGCGTGTCGGCGGCGTTTGTCGCCGAGGTGGCCCGGTTGGTGCGGATGACCGTCGAGCACGACCCGGCCCCCGATGACCGCAACGGTGCGGTGCTCTCCGATGCCGATCT
This sequence comes from Mycobacterium sp., assembly GCF_049647605.1. Lineage (GTDB taxonomy): Bacteria > Actinomycetota > Actinomycetes > Mycobacteriales > Mycobacteriaceae > Mycobacterium. The sequence continues at coordinate 26,256 of NZ_JBARXZ010000119.1, forward strand.
TGCGGTGCTGGCGTTGCCGAGGGAGCAGTACCGGCGCAACTCGGCGCTGATCCGCCAGGAGTATGCGCATGTTTCCGATGAGGCGTTCCGTGCCGGTCGTGCCGCGGTGATCGAAGCGCTGTTGGCCGGGCCGGGGCTGTACCGGACCCCGCTGGGCCAACGGCTGTGGGAGGCCGCGGCCCGCGCCAACATGGATGCCGAGCTGACGACGTTACGGTGAGGGGCGCTGCCGGCCGAGGTTGGGTTCTCCTCGGGGGTTCAGCAACGCCGCGGCCACAAACGCGGCGCCGGTGACGACGGCGGCAAGGGCGACATCGACCAGGACGTCCGCGGTGAAACCGGCGTAGAGCACCGGCAGGGCGACTGCGGCAGCCAGGAGTGTCACCGGCGGAACCCGCAGCCACCAGCCCGTCTCCCCGGTCTGTGGAAGTCGGGAGAAGGCCAGGGCGACAAGCACATACACCACCATGAGCAGTAGCGCGGGCACGCTGCGGACGGAGCTCGCGAGGTTGGCCGGATCGAACCACAGCAGCACCACCAGCCAGGCCATGACCAGGGTCAGCAGGCTGATCGCCAGCGGACCGCCAGGGGCATGCAGCCGTTGACGGAGAACCGTGATCGCCGCCCACAGCAGCACCAGTAGGGCAGCAGCGGCCAGTGCGACGCCGGCGGTGTTCAGGAAGAGTTCCCCGGTGCGTCCGAGGAGGTCATTGACCGCAAGTGCCAGGTTGGTAGGGCCGGCCAACCACACCGTCAGGGCGCAGAAGGCGGTGATACCAAGCGCCACTGCCATCGGCCACCCCGACCGCAGCCGCCGATTCCGGACTGTCGCCACTTCGAATCCGGTGACCACCAGCGCCATTCCGGCCAGCGCGGCCCAGCCGGCCAGATCGTCTGCCACGCCGGGAATCTCGACGAGCGCCGGAATCTCGTAGGGAATTGTGTTGTCGGACATCCGCCACGCCGTGACCGCCAGCCCGAGGTAGAAGTAGATCAGCACGGCGACGGCCGCCAGGACCGCGGCCACCGACACCAGTATCGCGGTGGGTAGTGCATAGACGACGACGGCGGCCACCAGCAGCGCCGCCAGGGAGAACACCGGCCACGGCCAGCCTGTCACCTGTTCGGGTTTGTTGAATACGACGGCTGTCAGCCACAGTCCGGCCGTCCGTGCCGCACCGACGGCCAGCAACGTGTAGGCGACAATCTGCAGTGTCGAGGTCACGTGGCCGAACCTGGCGCCCAGCGGCGTGGCGATCAGCTCCGACGTACAGCGGGCCTGCGGATAACTGCTGTGCAACCGGGCCAGGGCATAGACCACCGGGGCCAGTAGCAGGGTGCCGATGAGCGTGGCGACACCACCGAACACCGCGCTGCCGATTGCCGCCAGGGTCACGCCGGCTACCTGCCAGTTGGCCAGGGAGGGCCACGTGTCCAGGGCTCCGATCGGGTGTGCGGGCAGGGAGCTCTTCGGCATCCGAATGAGTGTGGCAAAGCTCAATGCAAGGTGCTAGTCACCACGTTGAGCAGAGCGTCGACAGCGTGGGGAAACGCGTGGTCACCGGGGGCGCCGAAGTTGACGACGACGGCGTCGGGTCGCGCGATGCCGGCACCCGCGAGCGGGTGTCGTAGCCGCGACAGTCCGGCGATGCCGACTCCGGCCTCCCCGGCGCGCCGCAACAACTCGGGTTCGGCACCGTCGGGCAGCGTCACCAGCAGGTGCAGGCCGGCCGGCAGTCCGGTGACGGTGACGTCGGGCGCCAAGGGTGCCAGCCGGGTTACCAGCAGGTCGCGCCGGCGCCGGTAGGTCTGACGCATCCGGCGAATGTGCTTGTCGTAGCTGCCCGAAACGATGAAGTCGGCCATTGTCAGCGTGGTGATGCCGTCGACGTACCACTGCTGGCCGCCGGAGGCGGCGACCACCGCGTCGACCAGGCCGGTGGGCACCACCATCCAGCCCAGGCGCAGCACCGGGGACAGGGCTTTGCTCGCCGATCCCAGATAGATCACCCGCGCCGGGTCCAGGCTCTGCAGAGCGCCGACTGGCTGGCGGTCGTAGCGGAATTCGCCGTCGTAATCGTCTTCCAGTACATAGCCATTCGCGCGTTCGGCCCAGCCCACGACGGCGGAGCGCCGGTTGGGGTGCAATGGCACACCGTGCGGGAAATGGTGTGCCGGTGTCACCAGCACGGCGGGGGTGTCCACGTCGTCCAGGTCGTCGACCACGGCGCCCAGCTGGTCGAATCCGATGGGTACCGTGGATCCGCCGGCGGCGCCGATACAGTCCCGAAAGATGAACAGGCCGTAGGCTTCTACCGCTATCGGCCGGGTGGGGCCGAACAGTCGGGCCAGCACCTCGATCGAGTGCCGGGTGCCCGCGGTGATGACCACCGACTCGGGATCGGTGCATACGCCGCGGACACGCGCGAGGTAGTCGGCGACGGCTTGCCGGAGTTCGGGACGCCCGCGCGGATCTCCCAGCCGCAGCGCCTCATTGGGGGCGGCGTTCAGCGCGCGCCGGACAGAGGTCAGCCAGTCCGATCGTGGGAATTGTGAGACGTCCGGTGAACCGGGCAGGAAGTTGTGGATGGGGGCGGCGGTGGCACCGCGGGGCCGGGCAGCGGCCGCTTCGGTGCGTTGGTGTTTGAGGTGCCCGGGGTCCAGCACCCAGGTGCCCGCGCCCTGGCGTGCCGCGAGCCAGCCTTCGGCGACGAGTTCGGCGTAGACATCGGCCACGGTGTTGCGGGCCAATCCGAGGTCGCCGGCCAGTGCCCGCGACGGTGGCAGCGTGGTTCCCGCGGCGAGCCTGCCGGAGCGCACCGCCTCCCGTAGGGCGCTGAGCAGCACCTCGCGGACGCCTCGGCTTCCCGGCGTCAGGGCGTCTTTCAGGTCGAGGTGCAGATCCCAATTGGCCCAGGTAACCATGGCTGAATTGAACCATCAGAGTAGGCCTTTGTCGTCCTACGGTGGAGCCATGACACAGACAGTCGAGAAGACCAATCGCATCAATCTGAACCGCGTCTCACCTGAATTCTTCGAGGCCATGATGACGCTGTCTGCAGCGGCGGCCAAGGGCGTCGACCCCACCCTCGCCGAGCTGATCAAGATCCGCGCTTCGCAGCTCAACCACTGCGCGTTCTGCCTGGACATGCACTCCCATGACGCTCGTAAGCAGGGTGAGACCGAGCAGCGCATCTACCTTCTCTCGGCGTGGGAGGAGGCCGGCGACCTCTACTCCGAGCAGGAGCGGGCCGCGCTGGCTCTGACCGAGGACATGACCGATCTGACCCGCGGCGGCCACGTGTCCGACGCGGTGTACGCCCGGGCGGCGGCGGTCTTCACCGAGGCGGAGCTGGGCCAGGTGATTGCGATGGCCACCGTCATCAACGCCTGGAACCGGATCAGTGTCAGCACCCGGGTGCACCCGCCGCACCGGCACTGAAGATCGAACGACCCTGAGATGAGGGTCCTGCGGCCCTTGGCGGCCGCGGGTGCGTCAGCGAAGATGACCCTATGGATGAACCAGTCACCGCGCTCGGGGACGACGAGAGTTGGCAGCTGCTGTCGGGCGTGCATCTGGGACGTCTGGTGACGGTGGTCGACGGCCGCGCCGAGATCTTCCCGGTCAACTTCGTGGTGCAGCACCGCACCGTGTTGTTCCGAACTGCCGAGGGCACCAAGCTGTTTGGCGCAGTCACCAATGACCAAGTGTTGTTCGAAGCCGACGACCACGATGTGGCACGAGGGTGGAGTGTGATCGTCCGCGGTGCGGCGAAGGTGCTGTTCGGTGCCGACGAGATCCACGACGCCGAACAGGCCGGGCTGTACCCGTGGATCGCCACCCGCAAATTGCGTTTTGTCCGGGTCATCCCGGAGCAGATCACCGGCAGGCGATTTGTCTTCGGGCCGGAACCCGATGAAGACGCGGTGCCGGGCTGAGATCAGCTGGGAACCGCATCCCTGAGGGCATGACCGGCGGTGCTGAGGGCATCGTCGATCTCGTCGCGGGCCGAGGCCGCTGAGGTCAGCAGGTCCTGCCATTCGTGTTCGGCGGCATCGCGGATGTCCCCGCCTTTGCTGACCACCGTGGCGACGGTGAAGGCCGCATCGAATGCGCCGGCGGCGACGGCGCCGTGGGCCCGCGCCACCGCGCCCGCGATTTCGGCGGTGCCGACGATGAGCGCATCCGAGAGCCCGGACTGGGAGTTGACGTAGTTGCCGACGGCCGCACGGAGCCGACTGCCCGCCTCGGCGGCGGCATCCTGGAACAGCTCGCCGGTCTGTCCGATGGCCTCCGGCAGCGTGGCACCGTCGCGGACCGCCGAGATGACCCGTGCCGGTGACTCGACGGCGGCCGCCGTGATGTCGGTGGCGGCGTAGGTGATCTGCACGCTCAGCGTCCGGCAGGCGACCAGTTGACGCTCGATGACCTCCCGCAGGACGACTGCGGTGCGCACGGTTTCGGGCTCGGGCTGTCCGGCGTCGAGGTGTTCGGTGTCGAGCTGTCCGCCCTGGAGTTCGTCGGTCATCTCGACTGCGGCGAATGCATCGTCGTCAGGGTTGACGATCCCAGGTGCGGCACTTTCACTGCCGGCGTTCACGGGGTGGCTGCTGTCCATGGGCTCATTGAACGGGCCGCGCCTCAAATCCTGGTGCCATCCAGATGAACTCGACCTTAGGAACTCGGTGGAGGTGAAATCTCTTGCGCCACTTGAGTCTCGAATGTCACAGTGCAACGGCTACCTGTCGGTGCCTCGAGCTAGTGTTCGAATCATGGAGGGCGCGATTCTGAATGAGTCGGGTGGAAGCCCGCCCGCCGAGTGAAAATCCCCAAGCCTTCTCTATTTGCGTTCGGATACCTGCTGCGCTTTGGCCATTTGGATGGCGACCAGTGAACTGGACTCGGCAATTGCGGAGATGGCCCGACTATCGGCTGGGTCGAGCGGTTGGGCGATCTCATCGAGTAGCGAACGCATTGCCGAGGTTGCGAATCGCCGCCGCTCATCGAATCCAAGTTCTTGTGTTGGAGCTTCGCACAGCAGCGACAGGCAATCCAGCTCGATGAACTCTGCCTCCAGTTCGGCATCGGCGACTTGCTTTCGCAGCAGACCGGAGGCGGGGCTCGGGGCGGGGTAGGGTCCCGACTTCAGCCGCCTGCGCACCGTCCGCAGTGCGACGATGACCTCCCGGTGCCACGGCTCGATGATGCGGCGGGCCTCTGCCAGAGTCGTCTCAGCGGTGGCGCAGCCCTGTGCCGCGCCGAGAAATGCGGCGAGCAGAAACAGGTTGACGTCGACCCCGCGGCGGTCCTGGAGTTGCAGACAGGCGTCCGGCACTCCGGTTGTAGAGTAGACGCTGACGGCGAACTCTCTCAGCGGTGAGGGCACTTTCTCAACTCCCCATCTAGGCGTCGGCTTGCTGTCGGGTTTATCGAGGTAAGCGGCGCGAGTCGGCAGCCGGGATCCCTGCTTGCACATACTTGCCGCCGCGTTCGAGCGGCCGCAGCGATGTGTCGAGCAGATAGAGCAACGGAACCCCGGTGGGAATGTCCACCGACTGCACTTCGTCAGGTGTGAGGTCGTCGAGGTGCATGCAGAGGGCGCGCAGTGAGTTGTTGTGGGCAACAACAAGCGTGGTGCGGTGATCGAGGAGATGTGCCGCCAAGACATCTTGCCAGTAGGGCACCACTCGACGCCGGACATCGGCGAGTGCCTCCGAACAGGGGAGTTCAAGCGGCGGTAGTGTGCGGTACCGCGGATCGTAACGGGGATGCGACGGGCTTTGCCGATCCAGCCCCGGCGGGAGGGCATCGTAGGACCGCCGCCAGCTGCTGAACTGCTCCTGTCCGAACTCTGCTTTCACGGAAGCTCGTGATCTGCCCTGTAATAGGCCGTAATGACGCTCGTTCAGTCGCCAGGTCTCAGCGATGCTCGGCTGCGCACCAGAGCTGCGGATGAGGATCCGGGCGGTGTCGATCGCACGACTCAGACGCGACGTGTGCACCACATCGGGGATCAACCCGGAGGTGGCAAGCAGGCGGCCCGCTTCTGCGGCTTGGTGTTTCCCCGAATCGGTCAGCGCGTAATCCAGCCAACCGCCGAAGATGTCCTCGGCGTTGGCTGTGGATTCGCCGTGCCGCAGAAGGATCAACCGCCGGCGTCGAGGTGCACTTTCGTACATAATGGACATATGGTAACACCAATCGGGAAGTAAGCACCGCGAAAAATCACTGAAGTAATATGGTAAGACCAATTAATTTACTGTGGAGGAGGCAATGTGGCCAAAGTCGTTTTCGTGTGCTTTATCGGTGAAGAACGGGTAGTGGACGCGCAGCCAGGGGAGTCGGTGATGTCGGCGGCGGTGCGGGCCGGCATACCCGGGATCATCGGGGAATGTGGTGGAAACTGCAGCTGTGCAACGTGTCACGTCTATGTCGAGGAGGAGATGGCCGGCCGTCTAGGCCCCGTCGGGGACATGGAGGAGGACCTCCTCGACATGGGTGTCGCCGACCGCCGAGATGGTAGCCGCCTGGCATGTCAGATCGCGATGACAGAGTGCCTTGATGGCTTGAGAGTCCACGTCCCGGAGGTGCAGGGATGAGCTCTCCCGGCACGCTCGTGGTCGGTGCCGGTCAAGCAGGAGTACAGCTGGCCCTGTCGCTCCGGGAAGCCGGCTATGACAAACCGATCACACTCGTCGGTGACGAACCGCATCTGCCCTATCAGCGCCCGCCCCTGTCGAAGGCCTATCTCAAGGGTGACGTCGCAGAAGGCTCAATTCTGCTGCGGGCGCCGAAGGTCCTGGACGACAAGCGTATCGAGGTGATCGTGGGAGAGCGGGTCGAGCATCTGGCTCTGGACGGTGACGGCCCGTCGGGTGTTGCGCACACCGTCGGTGGTCGCGCTCTGGCGTTCGAGCGGCTTGCGTTGGCAGTCGGCGCCGAGGCGCGGCGGTTGTCGGTACAGGGTTGTGATCTCGGTGGAGTGCACTACTTGCGAAACCTCGGCGAAGCGCACAGATTACGCGGCGACCTGCTCGATGCGCAGTCGGTTGTGGTCGTCGGCGGAGGATTCATCGGATTGGAGGCGGCAGCTGTCCTTCGCGGCCTGGGAAAGTCGGTGACGGTCGTCGAGATGTCCGACAGGCTCATCGGCCGGGCCGTCGCCCCCGCAGTATCGGAGTTCTACGCCGCGGCGCACCGCCGCCGGGGCGTAGAACTCCGTTTCGGTGCGCAAGTGGTTGCGGTTGACGGCCAGCAGGGCCGCGTCATCGGCGTACAGTTGGACGACAATTCGTGTCTCACTGCCGATCTTGTGGTGGTCGGCATCGGAGTGGTACCGGACACCAGCTTGGCGGAGCAGCTCTCGCTGCGCTGTCTCGCAGGAGTGGTGGTCGACAGCTACGCCCGCACCAGCAATCCCGATATCGTCGCCGCCGGCGACTGCACAGTGCAGCCCCATCCGCTGGGTGGAGCCGGTCAGGTCCGGTTGGAATCGGTGCAGAACGCGGTGAGCCAGGCCAAGACCGCGGCGGGTGCCCTGTTGGGCGTCCTTGGGCGGATAGACCCGGTGCCGTGGTTCTGGTCGGACCAGTTCGACCTCAAGCTCCAGATCGCCGGCCTGTCGCTGGGCTACGACACCGCGGTGGTCCGTGGGGATCCGGCCGCGGAATCGTTTTCGGTGGTCTACTATCGCGACTCCCGGTTGCTGGCGGTTGATGCGGTCAACGCCGGGGCCGACTACATGGCCGTCCGCAAGGCGCTGACCATCGGCGCGACCATCCCGCCGGAGGTCGCGGCCGACGGCTCTGCCGCGCTTCGCGATCACATCGTGGCGGTCGCCTGACCCGGCCGGGTCAGGCGGCCAGGCCGCGTGTGTCCCGCGCGAATACCTCGTCGATATCAACCGGATTCCTCAGAATTCCTTGTGCAGTAGCGAATTCCACGAGCTGGGTCAGCATGCCCCGGTTGGGCTCGATACCGTACGGGAGTGGGTCGCCACCGGTGACTTCGGCGACCCTGAGGTACATCTGGTCTGTCGAGGTGAGAGTTTCGACCGCACCCGACCGCAGCTGCTCCACGTATCGAAGCTTGCTCTCGGCAAACGCGTTGAAGAGATCGACTGCCACAGAGGGGAATTGGTCGAGAACGCTGTTCTTGACGACCACCAGGTGATTGATGGGGTAAAACCCCCGCTCGGCCAGCGCGGTTACCGCGGCCTGCCCGGGGTCGGGGATGAGGTGGGCGACATCGGGGTGCTCGATCTCGGCGCCGACCGCCGCCGCAATACCTCCCGAGGTCAGCATCTCGGTGAGGTTTCCGCCTTCGATGGCGCGCACGTTGGCCGGCGGACGGTAATCGGCAACGTGCTCGTCGCCGAAGGGTGCCCATGTCACGCTGTCGAGCTGCACCCCATGCTCCTCGGCCAGTATTCCTCTGGCCCAGACGCCGCTGGTGACGGTGTACCCGCGATTGACGCCCACCTGTCGTCCCTCTAGGTCCCGAGGACTGCGGATATCGGATGTGGTGTTGTACGCGATTGCCGCGTGGTGGAAGCCGCGAACCAAGAAGATTGGCAGGGCAGTGAATTCGACGCCGTGCTCGCGTGCGGTCAGGTAGGTTGTCAGCGCCATCTCGCTGACGTCGAAGTCCAGCCCGCGAACCATTCTGCGAAAGCCCCGGACCAGCGGGTCGACCTCCTCGAATTTCAGCGTGGCGCTGTCGATCTGAACCTCGCCCCGCTTCAGGGCGGCGTTGTTGCCTTGAGTGCGAGTGAGGGTGCGCAGCGTGGGTTTTGTTTCAGTCACCTGTGTCTCCGGTCTTTACGGGTCGGCATTGCTGGCTGGTATGTTGGCCTTACCATTATTCAAAAGGACCAAAATCAAGATCTCAAGGGGTGCCAATGGCAGATCAGGTTCTCGCGGCGGTTCGAACAGCACCGGGCATGACGGAGCTGCGCTCTGTCCCCATGCCGACGATCGACGAAGATTCAGCACTGTTACGCATCGAGGTCGCGGGGATCTGCGGCACCGACGTGAAGATGTACCTGAACCCGCCGTTCGGGGACCCGGTGATAATGGGGCACGAGAACGTCGGGACGATTGTGGAGGCGGGAGCCAGATTCAAGCGATTCCACGGCGTTTGCGAGGGTGATCGGGTCTTCATCGAGCACTACGTGGGTTGTTACAACTGTGAGTGGTGCCGGATCGGCGAGTTTCGGCATTGTGAAGCCACTGACTGGCGGACCAATGCGGACGCACGGCGCTACGGCTATACATCGATGGATCGCCCGGGATTGCTGTGGGGTGGCTTCTCCGAGTACATGTATCTGCCGTGGAATGCGGTGTTGCACAAGGTTCCCGATACGGTCACTGCGGAGCTTGCCGGTCTTGTCACACCGCTGTCCAACGGTATCGAATGGGCGCTCATCGCCGCCGGCGTCAGCTACTCCGACACGGTGCTTATACAGGGTCCGGGGCAGCAGGGGCTGTCGCAGGTGGTGGCCTGCAAGCAGGCGGGGGCATCGAAGATCATCATCACCGGCACGTCCAGGGACCGGGCGCGGCTGGACCTTGCGCTGGAACTCGGCGCCGATGAGGTGATCGACATCGAGAAGACGAATGCCACTGAGCAGGTGCTGAATTCGACGGCGGGGCGGGGAGTCGATTTTGTGCTGGATTGCACATCGCGGGCGGGCGTCGGTCCGGTGCTCTTCGGGATCGACGTCCTCAAGCGTCGGGAGGGCACGCTGTTGATCCAGGGCGAGCTCGCGAAGTTTCCGGACTTCCCGGTCAAGCTGCTCACGGAGAAGGCGATCACCATCAAGAGCGCCAGGGGGCACAGTTTCCGCTCGTGTGAACTGGCGCTGCAGCAGCTCGCCTCCGGACGCTTTCCGTTACACAAGCTGGCGACTCATCGCTTCACGCTGGATCAGGTCGACCAGGCCATTCGGGCGCTGGCAGGAGAGACTGGTGACGACGACGTCATCCACATCTCGCTGATGCCTTGGCTCGGAAAGGAATCGTGACGGTCATGTCAGTCGTAGTTCGCAACGTTCCCCGCGTCGACGCGCATGTCCGGGACGCATTCGGTGCCTTCGGGGTCGCCACCATTCACGAGGCGCAGGGCAGGGTGGGACTGCTGGCGCCGTACATCACGCCGATCTACTCCGGAGCCCGCCTGCGCGGCACGGCTGTCACTGTGGAGGTCCCACCCTCGGACAACTGGATGATCCATGTCGCGGTGGAGCAGTGTCAGCCGGGGGACGTGTTGGTCGTGGCGCCGACAGAACCCTGTGAGGATGGTTATTTCGGTGAGCTGCTGGCGACGGCGCTGGCCTACCGCGGGGTTGGCGGTCTGGTGATCGACGCAGGGTGTCGCGACGTCGCAGAATTGCAGGAGATGGGCTTCCCTGTGTGGTCGCGGTGTGTGTCCGCGCAGGGGACGGTCAAACAGCGACTGGGTTCGGTGAATGTCCCGGTGGTGTGTGCGGGCCAGCGGGTGCACCCGGGTGATCTGGTGGTCGGTGACGACGACGGGGTGGTCATCGTCCCTCGTGCCGAGGCGGTCGATGTCTTGGCGGCGACGAAGGCACGCCACGACTCGGAGCTTGCCTCGCGACGCCGCTATCGGTCCGGTGAACTGAGTCTCGACACGTCGAGTATGCGGGATGCATTGCACGACAAGGGCCTGACCTATGTGGACTATGCAACGTATGTCGAGGATCGGGATTCGGTCCAGTGATCATCGACATCCACGGGCACTACACCACCGCGCCGGAGCAGGTCGGGCGCTTCCGTCGAGCGCAGCTGGCGGCACTGGATGAGGGATCGGGCACGCCGGTGTTGGCGTCCATCAGTGACGAAGAGATCCGCGACAGTGTCGAACGCAACCAGCTGAGAGTCCAGAGGGAGCGCGGTGGTGACGTGATGCTGTTCTCGCCCAAAGCCTCTGGCATGGAACACCATGTACCCGATCAGCCGACCGCGACCGTGTGGTCACGGGTGTCCAACGATCTGGTGCACCGGGTGGTCGAGTTGTTCCCTAGGGAGTTCGCAGCCGTGGCTCAACTGCCCCAGACCCCGGTTGGTGATCTGCGCCCAGCCATCGCCGAACTCCGCCGCTGTGTAAGTGATCTGGGTTTCGTAGGGTGCAACGTGAATCCGGATCCGTCCGGCGGGCACTGGAATACCACCCCGATGACGGACAGGTTCTGGTATCCCCTCTACGAGGCATTGGTCGATCTCGATGTTCCGGCGATGATCCACGTCTCGACATCGTGTAACCCGAACTTCCACACTCTGGGCGCGCACTATCTGAATGCCGATACCAGCGTGTTCATGCAGTTGATCGAGGCGGATCTGTTCAAGGACTTCCCAGAACTGCGGTTTGTCATCCCACACGGCGGTGGGGCGGTGCCCTATCACTGGGGCCGTTACCGTGGTCTGGCCGCACGGTTGGGCCGGCCGGATCCCTCGGAGCTGTTGCGCAACGTCTTCTTCGACACATGTGTCTACCACCAGGCCGGAATCGACCTCCTCCACCGGGTGATCCCTTCGGAGAACCTGTTGTTCGCGTCCGAGATGCTCGGCGCTGTGCGCGGAGTCGACCCCAAGACCGGGGTGGAGTGGGACGACACCGCCCGATACATCCGCGAATTGGGGCTCGTGGAGGACGAGTTGCGTGCGATCACCCAGGCCAATGCTCGGCGGGTCTATCCGTTGCTGGATGTCCGGCTGGTTTCTCAGGGTAGATAGTTCTCTACGACGCTTTACAATGGCCTTACCAATAGTCCATAATTCAATCTGATACCGCATCCGATGCGGATCGCCCGTCCGGCCGACAAGCCGATCCGCTGAGCTGACAGGAGTCCAAACCTTCATGCCGAAACACCCGAGGGACATCATCCAGACCGATCTGCGCGCATTCATGGATGCGGTGGCGGAGGGCGGTGAACTCGAGGTCGTCTCGGGTGCGCACTGGGACAAGGAAATGGGAGCCGTCACAGAGGTTCTCTACCGGCAGAAGGTCGAGAAGGCCCCTATGCTGGTGTTCGACAACATCCCCGGCTATCCAGAGCAGGTCAGGACCGAGTACGGAATGTTCGGATCGCCACTGCGTTTGGCGCTCGCACTGGGTATGGAACCCGGACTCGCCGATGACCGGATGGCGATGCTCAATGAGTTCCGCAAGGTCATCAAGCGGGGACTCGACGGGATCCCGCCCAAGGTGGTGGCCGAGGGGCCGGTGCTGGAGAACGTGCTCGAAGGAGACGATATCGATCTCGAGAAGCTCTTCCCGGTGCCGATTCACCACGAACTCGACGGCGGCCGCTACATCGGAACGGCGTGCAGCGTGATCACCCGCGATCCCGATTCCGGACGCGTCAACATGGGGACGTATCGGGTGCAGGTGAAGGGTAAGGACATCTGCGCTTCATACATCTCGAACGGCAAGCAGGGACGCATCCAGCGCGACAAGTACCTGGAGAACGGCAAGCCATGTCCCGTCGTGATAGTGGTCGGTTGTGACCCCATCACCTATCTGGCCTCGGGTTACACGATGGCCGAGAACGTGCCGGAACTCGAGTGGTGCGGCGGGCTGTTGGGCCGGCCGATGGAAGTCATCGAAGGCGAAGTGACCGGGCTGCCGATCCCTGCCGCGTCCGAGATCGTGCTGGAAGGGGAAATCATCCCCGAGGAAGTGGAAGAGGGGCCCTTCGGTGAGTGGCACGGGTATTACGCGGGTGAGGTCCGCACTGAGCCGATCATCAAGATCAAGCGGGTGTACCACCGCAACAACCCGATCCTCACCTGCGCCGCAAGCCAGAAACCGCCACACGCACATCTCTTCGAGCGTTGCTTCCTGCGGTCGGCTGCACTGCTGGACTCCCTGGAGGGCGCAGGCGTGCCCGATGTGGTCGGTGCGTGGACGCATCAGGCGGGGTCGGGACGCACGTTTGTGGTGGTCTCGGTGAAACAACGCTACTTCGGACATGCCAACCAGGTGGGTCTCATAGCCTCACAGGTGAATCCAGTCGGTTATGTCGGACGGTGGATCGTTGTGGTCGACGACGACATCGACCCGACCGACATCCACGATGTCATCTGGGCCATGGGAACTCGTTGTGACCCGAAGACCATGACCACGATGCTGGACCGTAACTGGTCCTCTCGGTTGGACACCATGGTCACCGACTACGACCGGCTCTACAACTCGCGCATGGTGATCGACGCCTGTATCCCGTACGAGCGGCGGGATACCTTCCCGAAGGTCGCCCAGACGTCACGCGAACTCGCGGCCGAGGTGCGCGCCAAGTACCCGCACCTGTACCGATGACGCAGCCCGACGGAGACCGATCACGGCTGGTGGTCGGAGTGTCCGGATCGAGTGCGCCACAACTGGCAGTCCGGTTTCTCGAATTGGCCCGGGAACTACAGTCTTTCGAGACCCATGTCGTCATGTCGGAAGGAGCGCGTCGCAGTATCGAGTTGGAACTGCGGCGCGACCCTGACGAGGTGGCAGCGCTCGGCGACGTCGTATACGACCCCCGTGATCTGGGCGCTGCCATCTCATCCGGTTCGTTCCATACGGTCGGGATGGTCATCATCCCGTGCTCAATGCGGACGTTGGCGGCTGTCGCGACCGGAAACTCCGACAATCTCGTGGCCCGGGCTGCAGATGTCACGTTGAAAGAGCGGCGTCGGCTGGTGCTGGTGGCACGGGAAACCCCGCTCAACCTGATCCACATCGAGAACATGCGGACGGTGACGCTGGCCGGCGGGACAATCCTTCCTCCGGTGATGGCCTTCTACCATCAGCCCGAGTCGATCAGCGATCTGTTGAGCCAGACTTGTGGGAAAGTGATCGACCAGTTCGGATTTGCCAACAGCACCTTCCGCAGATGGGGTGAACAGTCCGCCCGGTCCCGCTCTACGGAGTCCCGCGGAATGGTCAATGCTCGACCAGCCATACAAGGAGGTAATGATGGTCACTACCAAGCCGGCCGAGGGTAGCGACAGCAAATACTTGCTCGACCCGTATCTGGACTGGGCGAACGCCGAGGGCATTCCCATTCACAGCGACTTCGGTCTCGATCTCCTGGCGTTGGAGACTGCGCCCTGGGACCGGTACGGAGCACATGGGTGTTTTGCCCACTTGATCGGGCGTGGCGATTTCATCACCAACTATGTGCTCGAGGTCAAGCCCGGGCGCGAAACGCGGCCGGTGAGCCACCTATACGAGGCCTTTTTCTATGTCCTGGCGGGGCACGGTTCTACAGTCGTATGGATGCCCGACGGCAGTACCAGGACTTTCGAATTCGGGCCGAAGGCACTGTTTGCCATACCGCTCAACTGTCGGTACCAGATCTTCAACGGATCGGGTAGTGAGGCGGTGCGGCTGTCATGCACCAACAACGCGCCGCTAGTGATCAACCTGTTCCACAACATCGACTTCGTGTTCGACAACGGGTTCGCCTTCCCCGAGAGGATCGTCGACCCAAAGCACTTCGATGGTGAAGGGGAGCATTCGGTCTTCAACAAGGACTCCGTGAAGGTCCAGAATCTATGGGAGACCAACTTCGTCAACGATCTCACCAGCTTCAAGCTGTATTCGTTCGAAGGTCGCGGCAAAGGTTCGATGAACGTCAACTTCGTTCTGGCGGACGGAACCATGCACTCACACGTGTCGCAGATTCCCGCCGGCCGGTACAAGAAGGGCCACCGCCACGCCGCGGGGACGCACGTGCACGCCGTGGACGGTGTCGGCTACACGCTCCTCTGGTACGAAGGCGATTCGGAGTTCGTCGAGGTGCCGTGGCGCCACGGGATCGTGTACGCCCCGCCGTTCTGGATGTTCCACCAGCACTTCAACACCGGACCGACACCGGCCCGCTACGTCGCGTGCAGCCTGGGTTCACGCAAGTATCCATTCATCGACCTGAGGCGTAAAAGCGCTGAGGGCAATGGAGCCGTCTCGGTGTCCAAAGGCGGTCGGCAGATCGAGTACGACGAGCAGGACCCTCGGGTGCACCGCAAATTCCTCGAGGAGATGACAACGGTGGGTCTCCCGTCGGAGATGGGGGATGTCTTCGACGAGGCAGCCGTCATGGCACTTCCTGACGACAGGTTGACCGGCGTGATCTACACGCCGGCCTCGGTCGGGCCGGCGGTCTGACCGGATGCACGACGATGATTTCGATCACGAGCACGAAGTCGGGTTGACCCAGGCCGAGCGTGAAGTCATCGCCAGAGCGATCGTCGAGCAGGACACCCTCGAACTACTCACGGTTGGCATTGATATCGGGAGCTCGACGTCGCACCTGCTGTTTGCGCGCGTCGTCCTGCAGCGCCAGACGCACGATCTGTCGAGTCGGTTCGTGGTGATCGACCGACAGGTCGTGTGGGCTTCACCGATTCTGCTCACACCGTTCCTCAGCGATGGTTCGATCGATGCGCATGCGCTCTCGCATTTTGTGCACGACGCCTACCACTCGGCGGGGATCACTCGTGATGACGTCGACAGCGGGGCGGTGATCCTCACCGGAGAGGCGATCAAGCGGTCCAATGCGCGAGCGATCGACGAGATCTTCGCCAGCCAGTCCGGACGTTTCGTGTGCGCCACCGCGGGCCATCGTCTCGAGTCCATCCTGGCGGCTCACGGATCCGGGGCAGTCGCGTTGTCGGCGAAGCGACACGCGGTCGGACTCCACGTCGACATCGGTGGTGGAACCACAAAACTGGCCCTGATCGACAACGGTGAGATCCGGGACGTCGCCGCCTTTGCGGTGGGCGGCCGTCTGCTGGCCCAGGATTCGACTGGACTGTGGACACGCGTTGATGATTCGGCAGTGGTGGTGGCCGAGGAACTCGGGATCGCCACCACGCCGGAGAGCCTGTCGCGGCCGGAGACGCGAGCCACGATCGCGCGCAGGCTGGCTGAACTCGTGGTCGACCAGATCGTCGGCACCGAACTGGACCCACTGGGCCGACAACTCGAACTCACCGAGACCCTCACCCGGTCTGCGCAACCGGCCTACATCAGCTTCTCGGGGGGTGTTTCCGAGTATGTGTTCGGTCGTGAGAAGGGCTACTACGGAGACATTTCGCTGGAACTCGCAGCCGAGATCGTCAGCCAACTCCGCAATCGTGTCACCGTACCCTCGGTAGAGGTCGGCCAGCGCATCCGGGCCACGGTGATAGGTGCCTCGCAATTCACTGTCCAGGTCAGTGGGAAGACGATACTGCTGACCGACCCTGAAGTGCTTCCCTTCCAGAACATCCCAGTCGTGCATCTGGGAGATACGGGGACAGGGGACATCGATCCTGGCGTGATAAGCCGTGGCATCCAGGCTGAGGCGCAACTGCACGAACACGACATCGAAGGTCCGGTGGCCCTCGCTTTTGGTTGGTCGGGCCTACCCAGCTATGACCGCCTCCTCGCGATGGCCGAGGGTGTCGTCGGTGCGCTGGATCCCGAGAGCGATGTGCCGCTGGTACTGGTCAACGACGGCGATATCGGCCAGACCCTCGGGCGAATCCTCCAGGTTGATCTCGGTCTGAGGCGTCCGCTGGTGTCACTCGACGGAATCGAGCTGAAACCGCTGGATTTTGTCGACATCGGAGAACGTCTGGACCCGCCCGGCGTTGTCCCGGTGGTCATCAAGTCATTGTTGTTCTCGTGAATTCTCGTCCATGACAGTGCGGATACGCCAGCACGCTGTCGTCGCGGACATCCGTTCCGACGGCAGCGTGTATTCCACCACGACTATGCAGTTCTCGTCGTACTCATCAGAGGTGGCGATGGACCTGACCGGGCTGCAGCAGCCCATCGCCCGTCTCGACGGGGTGGACATCGGTGCGGTCTCGGAGCGGATCACATTGGCGTGCGGGTCGCAGCAGTCTCACACGTTGGTGGTCACCGGTGAAGTGGTCCAGGACGTGCTGTACAACAAGATCGACCCTGCGGACGGCAGACGTTACGTCGCGGCAGGAGCCGATCATCTCGGTGCACCGACCTGGCTCGCCCGATTCGGTGACGGCACCGACAAGTCCGCCATCCGGCTCGAGGTCCGATGTCCGGGCGACTGGACTGTGGTGATCTCGGGCGGATCGGAACAGGTGGCGCGCGGTCACTGGCGGTCGCAGTCGAATCGGCCGCTGGCGGCGCATCTGGCGGCCTTCGCGGCGGGACCCTTCCACACTTTTTCCGCTGCGGGTCTCGAACCGGCATTGTCCTTCCACGTGCGGGCTTCAGCCGCCGATCGCCTGGATCGACTGGGGCCGCAGTTGATCACGGTGGCATCGTCGGCGCTGGCCGAGTTGAGTCGGTTGCTCGGTACTTCATCTCCGCTTCCTCAGTGTGACGTGGTGTACCTGCCGAATGTGGTCCGCGCAGCCATGGAATTTCCGGGTTGTATGCAGCTGGACGAACGGCTGCTCCCCGATGATGCAGATAACGCCGACTGGCGGGGAATCCTTGTCCACGAACTGGCACATCTGTGGTTCGGCCACCTGGTGACACCCCTCCGGACATCCGATGTGTGGATTTTCGAGGCACTTTCGGAGTACTTCTCGCAGAGAGTGACGGCCGGAATGCCAGGCACCGTCGCGCCGAAGCTGACGAGATTGCGGCGACAACCCGATGGATTTGCGGTAGCCCTTCTCGGTGCAGGAAGCCTGCAGCACGAGAATGCGCTCCCCACCCGGTTGGCGTACGTCAAGGGTGCCGCGGCCGTCACCGCGCTCGGGCACAGGCTGGGCGAGCGGACGCTGTTGGCCGGCTTGCGTGGGTTCCTTGCTGCGCATGCGGACGGCCGGGCGGGTGTGCCAGAGTTGATTTCCGCTTTCCGGCAGGCCGGCGCGTTGGGCCTAAACCGGTGGTGTGCGGACTGGCTCGACAGCACTGGAGTCGGGGAAGCGGTGGTCGAATCAGGCCGTTTCCGGGTGCTCAATCAACCAGCGCCCCAGGAATTGTCGGCAATGACGCTGACCGGGTGGCGGGCCGGAGCCGCGGGTGAGGCCGCCGACTTGGCCGCGGCGGCGCTGTTCGTGGCGGAGCGGGCTGACGGTTGGTGGCGCATGCGCTTCTCCGACGAGCAGTGGCGAATCCTGGCTGCGGGCGGTTCGGCACTCGCGAGTCGGGCGAGACACGTGTTCTGGACCGCGCTCCAGTGTGCGGTCGCGGGACAGGAGGTCTGTCCGGAGCTGGCACTCGACATATCGGCGGTGTTGTTGGAGTCCGAGGACGACGCAGCTGTTCTTGATGTCACGGCGGGCTGGGTGGCGCGTGAACTGTTGCCGTATTGCGGGCAGCCGGGCGAGCAAACGTTGGCCGGCGTGCTGGGGCGGATCATGACAAGTCCGTCGAAAGCTGCTGACATCCAGTCGATTGCAGGAAGGTACTGGCTCGATACCGCCGATGTGACCCCGCTGCGGAAGGTGCTTCCCCGACTGGAGGACAGTTCGCGCTGGCGGGCGCTGACCCGGCTGGCTGTGCTGGGGCAGGTGACTGCCGACGATGTCTACACGTATCGCGAGCGAGGTGGTGTTTCGGAGACCGCGCTAGCCCGCTGCCGGGCCGCGATCGCTTCTGCTGAGGCTAAAAGTCATGTGTGGCAGGAACTCTGCGATCCGAGGCGAATGACGGTGGCCGAGCGCTCGGCAGCTGTCAGGGTGTTCTGGCACCCTCGTCACAAGGAACTGACAGAGCCGTTCGTCGAGCGCTACTTCCAGGCATTGGCGGTTCCCGGGGCAGTGTCGACGGTGTTGGCATTTCACGGGTTTCCGATCTCTGCGGATCCCGAGAAGGTAATTCTCCACGTCGGGAACCTGTTGAGTGGGGAGTCGGTGTCGCCGGCTGTTGCAGCTACGATCGGTCAACGCGTGGAGGCAGCGCGGCGTCGGTACGCACCACGGCTACCCCTGGCTTGACAATGCAGGCTACAGTAATGGTCTAACCATAATTTGGTACTACGTTTAGCTGGCGTTGCGGCCGGCGGCTGGAGGGTATGCGGTGCTGAGAAGAGAAATCAACGACCTCTTGACCCAGACAGGTCCCGGAACACCTATGGGGGAGCTGTTTCGTCAATACTGGATCCCCGCGATCCTGGCCGAGGAGATTCCGGAGAACGACTCGCCCCCGGTCCGTGTGAAACTGCTCAGTGAACGGATGATCGCATTCCGGGACAGCGAGGGCCGGTACGGCCTGATCGACGAGTTCTGCGCTCACCGTGGTGCATCGCTGTGGTTCGGCCGCAATGAGGAAGCCGGTCTGCGGTGTCCTTACCACGGCTGGAAGTACGACGTCACCGGACAAGCGATCGAGATTCCCTCCGAGCCGGAGAACTCGAACTTCTGCGCCCACGTCAAGTTGACTTCGTATCCGTTGGTGAAGATCGGGGATGTCCTGTGGACTTACATGGGGGACCCGGCCCGGCAGCCGCCATTGCCTGAATTCGAGTTTGCTCTCGTTCCCCCTGAGCGGACGTTCACCTCGAAGCGCTGGCAGGAATGCAACTGGCTGCAGGCATTCGAGGGTGGGATCGACTCGAGTCACGTCTCATTCCTGCATTCCGGTGGACTGAAGACCGATCCATTGTTCAAGGGCACCAAGGGCAACGACTACAACATGGCAGATCTCATGCCGTACTTCGAGGTGGCGGACTCTGACGGTGGCCTGTTCGTCGGCGCGCGCCGCAATGCCGAAGAAGACAGCTACTACTGGCGGATCACCCCTTGGGTAATGCCCTGTTTCACGATGGTCCCGCCGCGCGGCGATCATCCGGTGCACGGTCACTTCTGGATCCCGATCGACGATGAGAACTGCTGGACCTATTCCTTCGACTATCACCCCACCCGTGCGCTGACTGTCGCCGAAGTGGAGGCGATGAAGGCCGGCCACGGGGTGCACAGCGATAACATCCCGGGCACCTACCTCCCGGTACGAAACAAGGACAACGACTATTTGATGGACCGTGATGCGCAGCGTCGCGGCGAAACGTACTCGGGTATCGCCGGTATTGCCATCCAGGATTCTTCGTTACAGGAGAGCATGGGGCCGATTGTCGATCGGACAAAGGAGATGCTGGTCTCTGCCGACACGGGGATCATCAAGGCTCGACAGAAACTGCGTCGCGCAGCAGAGGCGCTGCGCGACAAGAACATCACACCACCGGGAGTGGATCCTGCGCATCACCATGTACGGTCGGCGGCCGTTGTCCTGCCACGGGAGGCCTCGTTCGTAGAAGCCTGTCGAGATGACCTGACGGTTCGCGCGGGCGTGCCGCAGAGTTCGGTGTGAACCGGACGTCGCTGCCGAGCGCGAGCAGCAGCTGCGCCAGGGCAACAATGCCTTCGGAGATGCGACACCGAATAGACCACGCCATCCGTGGCCGTGAGGGGGCGCGGATCATCGCCCTGGACCGGGGCTCGCGCTCCATCGTCGAACAGGTGTCGAGGCACGGCTGGGGCGGTGCCCGGTTCTTCTATGTCACCGAACGGCCCGGTCAGCCGGATATCGTTGTCGGCGACTGCGTTCCGCTGTGCACCCTCCGGGGGAGCCCAGCCGATCTGCGCGACGAGTTGAGCTCCGCGGATGTGGTCGTCATGGTGGCGACCGGACGTGCCGAGTCCCGGGTGGTCGCGCAGATCGGCGCCGCGTGCACCGTCCGCGCCATCGTGACGGCGGGACTGGTGATCGGCGAACGAGCACAGACCAGCGGCGCCGTGTCGGCCCTGCGCCCACACGCCCGGGTGATCATGACCAGCCAAGACGAGCGGGACGTCATCGAGGTACTCACCGCCTTGCGCGCTTGAAGGAGAACGTGGACATGGATATTCACATCACTGATCTACAGCAGATGAAACAGCAGGGAAGCAAGATCGTCGGTGTTGTCGCGTGGGACTACCAGGTGGCACGGATCGTCGACCGGGCGGGAGTGGACATCGTGTCCGTCGGCGACACCGTGGGCATCAACCTGTGGGGGCAGTCCAACCCGTTCGAGATCACGATGGAACAGATGATCGTGGTTTGCCAGGCGGTCCGTCGGGGTGTTCAGAACGCACTGTTGAGCTGTGACTTCCCGTACGGACCGCTCCAGGAGGGCTCCAAGAGCGCCGTGAAGGCCGCGATCAGGCTGGTGAAGGAGGCCGGGGTCGATATGGTCAAACTCGACGGTGCCGTCGACCAACTCGAGGCCGTCACTGCCGTCGCGAACGCCGGGATTCCGGTGTTCGCCCAGTTCGGGATCACTCCACAGACATCGCTGAAGTACGGTACCGCCTACAGCGCGACGCCGGATGCGGGCGACACCGTTCCCGACGAGTTGCTCGACGAGATGGTGGCAGACGCGAAACGGCTGCAGGAAGCCGGCGCGGTACTGCTTAATTTCACCAATTCTGGCCCGGTCGTCGGACCGGTAGTTGCAGAGGCGGTGTCGATACCTGTGGTGGGTGGCTTCGGTGGTGGTCCGTGGCTGGATGGCCGAATGCGAATGGTCACCGCGGCAATCGGATACAGCGCCGATGGGCTGGACGATCCGCCCAGCACCTACGCCAACGTCGCCCAGATCACCTACGACGCGATCACCGCCTACACACGCGATGTGCGATCGGGACAACAGATCGCCGGTGGGATCGCACGATGAGAATCGAGGGAAAGTGACCGCGGACCTGGTCGACTTGAGTCAAGGGCAGGCGACTGTCGTCCTGGATGGAATCCCCACCAGGTATGAGGTTGCCGGATCCGGGCCACCGCTACTGATGTTCTCCCCGGGCGGTTTCAATGCGGTGCGGGAGAATTGGCGCACTCACGGTGTCTATCGCCGAACCGAGATGCTTGATCGCCTGCGCGCGCGGTTCACCTGTATCACGTTTGACAAACGTGAGTCTGGTCGTTCCGGCGGCCGGTTTGAGAGGCTCACGTGGTCAGGTTTTGCCCGTCAGGGCATCGCACTGCTCAACCACCTGGGAATCGGCCGCGCCTTTGTCATGGGTGGTTGTGTCGGCTGCTCGATCGCGCTCCGGATGACCGCGGAGCACCCTGACCGTGTGGCCGCGATGGTGCTCTACTCACCGGCGGGAGGTGTGAAGTACCGGATGAAGCAACACGAGAGGTTCACCGCGCACCTGGCCTATGTCGCCGAGCACGGTCTTGCCGGTGTGGTGGACCTCGTAGAGGGAAGTACGTCGAGCTTCTCGGAGGATGGCCGGGTCGGCCCGTGGGCCAACAGTATTCGGAGTGATCCGGGGTTCACCGCCGGCTACCGCAGCCAGGATGCCGACGTGTATCAGTGTGTGGTTGTCGGGATGTCCCGTCTGCTGTTCGACAGGGACACGGTTCCCGGCGCCGAGCCCGAAGAGCTGCTGACGTTGCAGACGCCCGCGCTGATCGTGCCCGGGGCAGACGATTCGCACGCGCCCTCCGCCGCTCATTATCTCGGTGAGTGCCTTCCCAGTGCGCAGTTCTGGGATATGCCAGTCGGTCGTCAGACGGCACAGTCGGCGCCAGCTCGCGTCGTCGATTTTCTGTCGTCCGTAGCCCTCTGAATCCAACTGTCCCGCTCGGCTGTCCGAATCGCAGAAAGACCGGCCCGATTGAATCGGGCCGGTTTCTGCGATTGTGGCATTGATGGGATATCGCGCCGACTGAGCACCGTTACGTTCGGACAATCCCTATGGCGGCTGCCCGCTACAGCAGCTGCCATTTCTCGGACGCCAAGTCCGACGCCAGCTCTTGCGCAAACCGCCAGGTGCAAGCGCCGGGACTTGCTTCATCCTCGGCGCCAGGGAACGCCCGGCCCCGGGGAGACCACGATCGGTCCCGGGAGCCGAGCGTCTTCGAAGCTGATGGACCTGGTGTGTCTAGCTGCCGAACAGCACGCCGCCGAACAACGGTATCGGGATGAACTCGACGAACAGTAGATACATGAATGCCCAAGTGCTCGTTGCGGTCACGGCCGCGATCCACAGCTTCTCCCGCCCCACCCACAGCAGGTAGATCAACGCAAACAGCGGTACTGCCACCATGAACCCGAGTAGCCACAGCAGGACGAAGAAGATCGCGGCGTGCCCGAATGCTCGCCAGGTGTCCCGGGCTCCCCCAGTGACCTGCTCGTCCAACTCGGCTTGCTCGGTGAGCTCGCGAAGTCGGCTCATACTGGAGGCGGAGTCCGGATCGGTTGAACCGGCGCCCGCAGTGACACTCACCGGTTCGACTACACGTCGCCGCGCCTTGACCGTCTGCAGACCCTCCTGACCTATCTGGACAAGTGCCAGGACCACCAGGATCACCGCGACGATCGCCGGGAACGAGGTGGCCTGCTTGGTCAGACCGGCAACGGCCAACTGCCACAGTGCGATCACGCCGATCATGCCGGCACCGAGTGCAAACAACATCTGGAATGCCCGTTGCTGTCCAGATTCCTCGATGGCACTCGCCGGTGTCGGTGCGCCGGCCCGTTGTGCCTGCCGCCGTCTGGCGTACGTGGGGAGCAGCAGGCCGAGGATGGTCAGGACGATCAACACCAGCACGATGGGCCGCTCGATCCACCCGGACGGCCCGCCGTAGATCGAGTTGGAGAGGAAGAAATTCGTTTCTCCGAGGGTACCCAGCACCAACCCGATCAACAGCGGTGCCACGGGCCAGCGCAGCCGTTCCGCCGCGTACGCAATGAGACCGAAGACGATCATCGTGGCGACGTCGAGCATCTGGTAGTGCTCGCTGAACGCGCCGACCGAGATGAGTGTCATCAGGATCGGCACCATCAGAGCAACCCGGACCTTGGTCAATCCGGCGATCTGCCGGATCAGCAAGAGGCACAGCAACACGACGATCAGGTTGGCGATGACGATGGCCCAGACCATCCCAAACGTGACGTTCAGGCTCGTGGTCAACATCTC
This sequence comes from Mycobacterium sp., assembly GCF_049647605.1. Classification (GTDB taxonomy): domain Bacteria; phylum Actinomycetota; class Actinomycetes; order Mycobacteriales; family Mycobacteriaceae; genus Mycobacterium. Next base: position 50,154 of record NZ_JBARXZ010000119.1, read on the forward strand.
GGGTCCGGGCTGAACTCCCGTGATCAGCAGTGCGCCCAGGAGGATCGTCATCGCGCCGCTGCCGGGCACTCCGAAGGCGACAGTGGGGAGAAGGCTGCCGCCCTCCTTGGAGTTGTTCACCGAACCCGCCGCCAGCAGCCCTTCGATGGAGCCGTGGCCGAATTTCTCGGGGTGCTTGGAGGTCTGCTGAGCATGGCCGTATGCGATGAACTGCGCGCTGGTGCCACCGACCCCGGGGATCACTCCGATGTACATGCCGATGAGGCTCGTTCGCAACACCAGCCACTTGTGCCGGAAGGTGTCTTTGACACCCTCCCACCAACTGTCTTCCACCTCGACACCGGTTGCGGTGTCACCCTGGCGTCCGGTCGCCATCATCTGGATGATGGCGGGCACGGCGAACAGTCCGATGACCACGGGCACGATGGCCAGGCCGTCGAACAGATAGGTCTCCCCAAAGGTGAACCGCAGTTCTGCGGTGCCGGCGTCCTGTCCGATGGTGGACAGCAGCAACCCGAGCGCCGCCATCACCAGACCCTTCACCACGGCTCCGCCGCTGAGCGAGGCGACACAGCTCAGTGCGAGGATGGTCAAGAGCAGGATTTCCGGCGGGCCGAAACTCAGCACCATCGGTCTGATGATCGGTATCGACAGTGCCAAACAGAAGGCACCCAGCCAGGCACCGACGAGCGAGCTGGCGAGCGCAGCGCCGATGGCACGCCCGGCCTGCCCCATGCGAGCCATCGGGTGTCCATCGAAAACGGTTGCTGCAGAAGATGCTTCACCGGGAACGCCGAAGAGAATCGCGGTGACATCGCCGGTGGTGGCACACGTCGAGTGCATCGCCAACAGAAAGACAACGGCGGTCAAGGGGTCCAGTGCAAACGTGAACGGCAGCATCAACGCCATCGTTGTGCCGCCCCCCAGACCGGGGAGGATTCCCACCACGAACCCGAGTGCGAGTCCGGCCAGCAGATAGGCGAAGGTGGGCCAGCCCAAGACCTGCCCCAGGCTCCCTCCGAATGTGCCCAGCAAGTGGATGATATCTGTCAACAGCTCTGCCCTTCGGGATGATTCGTCGGAGTTCCGGAAGTGAGATCGGTGGCTACCTGTTTGGGCTCTCCTCGGCGATCTTGGCGGCCAGGGCGTCAACGGCCTCCCGGGGGGTGTCCATGAACTTCTCGATGCGTTCCTGAACCACGTCGCCCGGGGTTGGCACGACGAAATAGCTGGCCTCGGCCCGTTCGATGTAGGCCGGGTCCTCGTTCATCTCCATGAACGCCGTGCGGAATTGCTCGACCATTTCCGGAGACATGTTGGGCGGTGCGGCAAGTGCGCGTGCATAGCCGAATTTCGACTGGACAACCGCCAGGATCTGACGGTCTTCTTCGGACCGGGATGCGAAAAGCTCGTCGGCACGTTTGGCGTCCTTCAGTCGCGGATCTTCGAGTGCTGGGCCGTCGACGCCCATCGTGAGAACCGCTATGAGATCGCCGGATTCGATGCCGGCGGCCTCGCGCTGCTCCAGGCTCTCCCAAGTGGTGATGACACCGTCGACCTCCCCACGCTCGATCGCCAGAGTGCGCGAGTCGCCTTCGTAGCCGAAGATGGGTTCGAGGTCCCAGCCCAATCCGAGTTCCAGGGCGGCCTGCGCTGCGTGTGGACCGTCACCCGGTGTTTCGTTGGCCATACGCACTTTTTTGGTGGCCAGTTCGTCGAGGTTGTCGGCCCCGATGCCGAGGCGTTTGTGCAGCACCAGAACATAGGTCGTCACCGTCGGACTGCCAAGGTAGTTGAACTTCCCAGAGTCGTACCGTACGCCCTGATCGGGTCCCTCGCCCTGGAGTTGATAGGTCGGGATACTGAAATTCATCACGCCCAGGAAGCTGCCGTCCGCCTTGGCGTCGTTGTAGAGATAGTTGGTCATCACCTTGTCGTCCGCGCCCGGCATGTTGCGCACGATGATGGTTGGATTGTTGGGCAGGTGATTGCCCAGATTGTCCGCAATGGCGCGCGCCGTTGTGTCATGCCCGCCACCGGGACTCTGGCCCACCAAGATCTCGATCCTACTGGCGGAGAAGCTTTCCGGCTGGTCATCGGTTGACTTCGACGCGCCGCCACAGCCGCTGAGAACAAGAGCTCCGGCTGCGCCGAAACACAACAGTGCTTGCCATCGATCGATTCGAATTCTCATTGGGACTCCTTTTGTTTCGAGTGTGTGGTTCCGGGTCGTCACAAATTTTTCGAGAATCTACGCTCATGCCTCGGGCCCGTCAATGGTTTGACCATTGGTCATTTGTGCGGCAGTCTGTACGGTAGCAACACGCGAAGTCGCAAACATCCGAATGAAGGAGAATCTTGGACGAGACCGCAACTCTTTCGAAGTACGTCAGTGACCTCAGATTCGAGGACTTGCCGCCGGATGTTATTGCGTTGGCTCAGACGGCCATCCGGGATGCATTGGGCGTCGCACTGTATTCTTCCCAACTGGAATGGACCCAGATCGTCGCGGCGTACGCCAGCGCCACCGGTGGTGCAGGTAAGGCGTCGATCATCGCTACCGGCGAGAAGGTGGCGCCCGCGTTGGCGGCCATGGCCAACGGGACAGCTGTGCACGGTATCGAGATGGATGATCGCAGTGCAGCTTTGGATCTGCACAACGGGGCGGCCACTGTACCAGCTGCGCTTGCTGCTGCCGAGCAGGCCGACGCGACCGGTCGTGATCTCATCACCGGGCTGGTTGCCGGCTACGAAGTGGCGCATCGTGTTGCGCGTGCGACCCAGGGATCCATCCGGCCCCGGTTCTATGGGAGTGCCATCCGAAACACGATCGGCGCCACCAGCGCCGCTGCCAAGATCCTCGGGCTCGGTGCCGACGCGACCACCAGGGCGATCGGTGTGGCAGGTACTTTCGCGGCGGGATCTGAGGCTGCGCATGGATACTTTGTCAAACGTCTTCAGGGTGGCGGCTGGCCGGCGCACAACGCGCTGACGGCCGCACTGCTGAGCCAACGGGGGCTCACCGCATCACCGACCGCACTCGAAGAACCGCTGGGCTTGATCCATGCTTTCTCCACTGGTAGCGCCGAACCCAACGTCGAGGAGCTCACCAAGGGGCTCGGCGAGAGCTTTGCGATACGGACGTGGGAAACCAAGCCCTACTCATCCTGGGGTGGAGCCCACACCAGTCTCGATGCGGTGCGGATTCTGCGCAATCAGCATGGGATCGAGGCGGCCGACATCGCCGCGATCGCCGTCGGAGTTTCGGACAAGAACCTCGAGAACGTCAGGATGCCCTGGCCGGTGACTGTCATGGAGGGTCAGAAGCATCTCCAGTTCCTCATCGCCGCCCAGTTCCTGTACGACCTACGTGATCCCGACACTTGGAAGATGGATCTCGACGATCCGGCGGTGGTGGCGCTGGCAGCCAAGATCAGCGGGGACATCGACCCGGTGATTCAGCAGAACTATCTGTCCGACCACGACCATGGCGGGGTCCGCATGACGGTCACCACGGTCGGCGGCCGGGAGATTCCGGTGGAGGTCCGGTACTCCACTGGGACAGAGCAGAATCCGTTGCCCGACGCGGATCTCAGGGAGAAGTTCCGGATGCTGGCGGGCAAACACCTCTCGGCGAAGAAGGTCGAATCACTCGAGTCGTACGTGGACGGTTTGCCGGACCTGTCAAGCGCTGTGGACCTCGGACCATTCCTGACCCACTGAATTTCGTCCCGATTCCGCAGTTCCCCACCCCAACACGAGGAGAGTTGAGTATGGCCAAAGAATGGGATTTCGAGCTCGTTGCCGGACCGGTCGGTGGAACCACCGAGGGGCCGGCCTGGGACGGACGCGCGCTGTTGTTCAGCAACATCGCCCAGGACCGCATCCTGCGTTACGACCCGGTGACGGGTGAGACCACAGTCAAGTTCTCTGACACGAATCGCAACAACGGCAACATGATCGACTCGCGTGGCAACTTCTTCGGTTGTCGCGCCGGCGATCATTGCATCGCGCTGTACAAGCCGGACGGTACTGTCGTCATGCTGCCCAATCGGCTCGACGGCAAGAGGCACAATCGGCCCAACGATCTCGCCATCGACCGGTTCGGGCGGATCTGGTTCACCGATTCTGCGGGGCGGGGACTCGATCCAAACGAGTTCGAACTCGACCATCAGTCGGTGCTGCGGCTCGACCCGGATCCGGACGCCGAAGGCGGATACACGCTGAAGCGGATGACCTTCGATACCGACTTCCCGAACGGCATCCTGCTATCCAAGGACGAACGGACGCTGTACGTCGCGCAGAGTGGCTACAGCCTCGAAGTGCGACGTGAGCTCCGTGCCTATCCGTTGCGAGACGATGACACTCTCGGTGACTACCGTACGTTGTTCACCTTCGGGCAGGACAAGCTGAACCGCGACCGGGGCGTCTACGGAGTGCACCGGGGAATCGACGGCATGGTGCTGACCACTGATGGCAACATCATCGCCTGCACCGGATGGCGCGAAGCGGGACCTGGGCCGATGATCTATGTGTTCTCCCCGACAGGCCGGGTGCTGGAGACCCATCCGGTCCCGGTTGACCGCCCCACCAACATCACTTTCGGCGGGCCGGATCTCAGTGATCTCTACATCACGTCTTCGGGCTACCGCGACGAGACCGGCGGCTGCCTCTTCCGGGTTCGCAACAGCGGGCATCGTGGTTGGCTGCCCTATGGTGAGGTGCTCGGGACCAGCGAGCCCCGCGGTTAGCGGACACCGGGAGCGGAAAGCGTGGCAGCCATGACGAACATTGACCACCAGTTCGACGCCAGGACAACCGGCCTGGTGATATTCGACATGCTCGAGATCTATCGGGCACCGATCGAGGCAGCCGGCACCTTGCCCAACGTCCTGATGCTCCTCGAGCACTGGCGGCAGCACGACGCTCCGGTGTTCTTTGCGCGTGCCGATCACCGCAAAGACGGCGCGGATCTCGCGGCGACGATTTCGGACGTCGACATCAACCACAAACCCTTCGGCCCGGACAACCCGATTCGCACGAAGCCGAAAGTTGGAAGTGGTGAACCAGGTTTGGCGGTTCTTGCGGAGCTCGCACCGCGAGATTCTGAGTACGACATCCCGAAACATCGATGGTCGGCGTTCTTCGGGACTCACCTGGAACTGTCGTTACGGCGGCGTGGAGTCGACACCATCGTGCTCGTCGGTGGATCGACTCACGTCGGCATCGCGGCGACGATGTACGCCGCGCGGGACATGGACTTCCAGGTGCTGGTCGCCAGCGACGGGTGTCACGGACGGGAACCGCAGCGCTCGTTCTTCATGGAGGAGATCTTTCCCCGGGCCTGCAGGGTGAGGACCACGGCGGAAGTGATCGCCGCCGTCACGTAGTCGGCTTTTGCCCGGGTTGTTTGTTTCGCTGCAGCCTGTGGTCTCCAAAGGTAATATGGACTGGCCTTTTAAGAAGCTGCAGATGAACTCAATGAACTGTAGGAGGAACTGTGTCAAAACTTGTCGCCGTAGGCGACATTCGAATATTCCGGGATCGACCTGAAACGATGCTGCAGCATGTGCACAGCGTGCTGCAGAGTGCAGATCTGCGATTCTGCCAGTCGGAAGGCACCTACGCCGAGTCCGGCTCCATGGGCTCATCCGGGCTTCGAGGTGCCGGGCCGAACGACCCCAGGGGTTACCCGGCTTTCCGAGACGGCAAGTTCGACATCGTTTCCATGGCGAGCAACCACACGATGGACTGGGGCCAGGACGCCTTGCTCGAGACCATCGAGAAGATGCGCGCCGACGGGAGTCGGACCATCGGCGCAGGCCGGGATATCGTCGAGGCGAGAACCCCTGCGATCGTCGAAGTGAACGGCACCACGATCGGCTTCCTCGGATACTGTTCGGTTGCCCCCAAGAGCTATTACGCGGTGGAGGGCCGAACTGGGGTTGCGCCGATGCGGGCGATCACGCACTACGAACCGGTAGAGGACGATCAGCCCGGGACGCCATGCGAAATCCTCACGTGGCCGCTTGCCCGTGATCTCGAAGCGCTGGTGGATGATGTCGAGAAACTGCGTCGCAAGGTCGATGTGGTGGTCGTCAGCCTGCACTGGGGAGTGCACCATATCCCGGCGCTCATCGCCGACTACCAGCCTGTCGTGGCTCACGCGGCCATCGATGCCGGCGCGGACCTGATTCTCGGTCACCATGCGCACATCCCGAAGGGTGTAGAGGTCTACAACGGGAAGGTCATCTTCTACGGCATCGGCAACTTCGCCCTCGACTTCAACGAGGGCCGAAAGCCCGACGTGGCCTGGAAAGAGGGCGTCAAGGCGGTCTATCGCAAGTTCGGAACGCCCGGCCCAGGGGAGTACCGACAGAAACTCGAAGCCAACTTCGGGCTGATGATCGAGGTCGAGTTCGGCGACGGTCTGATCTCCGATGTCGGGATGCGGCCAGTGCGGATCAATTCCAACAAGGAGCCCGTTCCTGTTTCTGCGTCCGATCCCGAGGGTGCCGAAGTAATCGGCTACATCGAACACATAAGCCGTGAGGCGGGCCTCGGTGCGAGCTTCGAGATCGACGGTGAGATCGCTCGCGTCAAGGCGTGACGCGAGCGTTGTGAGCCGGCGGAGCCTAACCTTTCACGGATAGGCTCCGTCGTCACTTAGAGGCTGTGTCGTCGGCATTCGGAAACGCACGACGACGAATACGGTGTGCTCGGGCAATTCTGCCTTTGTGGCCTCGATTTGGGCCATGGTTCTTTTGCCGAACTCTGCGACGGCGGGCCGAGTCAATGTTAAATTCATGTGACGTCATACGGTTTTATTGTCCTACCAATTGACGAGCCCGGATGAGGCGTCATAGCGTCGTTTCCTTGGCAATCAGATGCGCGATGAAAAGGAGTTCGCAGTCTTGTTGCACGACTTCGCGATATTCGGACAGAGTCTCGGCACCGTACTCATGTGGCCGACCATCGGATACATCTTCCTGGGCGTCTTCATCGGCTTCTGGGTCGGAATCCTGCCCGGACTCGGCGGTACCACGGCCATGGCGCTGATGCTGCCGTTTGTGTTCACGATGGAGCCGATCACCGCGGTGGCGTTCCTCCTGTCGATGCGAGCAGTGGCGGGTACCTCGAGTGATGTCACGTCGATCTTGTTCGGCATTCCTGGCGACTCGTCAGCCGCTGCAACGGTGTTCGACGGACATCCGCTCGCGCGTGCCGGCCAAGCCGGCCGAGCAGTTGGCGCCGCACTCGGAGGCTCCCTGATCGCGGGGATCTTGGGCGCGCTCTTCCTCTTGATCGCGCTACCCTTGGTGGAGCCTCTGGTGCTCAGTTTTGGCCCCGCTGAGTTTTTCATGCTCGCAATCCTCGGGCTCAGCTTCGTTGTGGTGCTCAGTGGCAAGGCCGTCGTCAAGGGTCTGATCATGGCGGCCGTGGGCATGTTGATCTCCACAGTGGGCCAGCACCCGGGAACGGGCGCCATGCGGTTCACATTCGGCGAGACCTATCTCTTCGACGGCGTCGACCTGGTCGTCGCCACCATCGGGTTGTTCGCAGTGCCAACGGTGGTGGTGATGATGATCCGCCGATCGGCCATCTCCGGGGACAGTTCGCCAGGCGCAACCGTCGACAGCGGATGGCGCGGGGGCTTCATGGAGTCGGTCCGGCATTGGTGGCTGATCACTCGCTGCAGCGCCATCGGCGCAGGCGTGGGGCTGATCCCGGGTATCGGCGGGAGCTCTTCGCAATTCCTTGCCTACGGCCACGCCAAGCAGACCTCCAAGCATCCGGAGGAGTTCGGCAAGGGATCGATCGAGGGCGTGATCGCGGCCGGCTCCAACAACAACTCCAACGATGGTGCACAACTGGTGCCGACGATCGCGTTCGGTGTGCCGGCCAGTACCAGCATGGCGATCTTGTTGGCAGCTTTTGTTGTTACCGGAATTGCGCCAGGCCCGGGCATGCTCGAGGAGCATTTGGACGTCACGTTCGGCATGGTGTGGACCATCATCGCGGCCAACATAATCGCATTTGTGCTGTGCATCATGTGCTTGAAGTACGTGCTCGCTGTGACGAAGGTGCGAGTCACCTTTCTGGTGCCGTTCCTCTTGTTCTTCATCGCAGTCGGTGCCTACGCCACCAGTCAGCAGTGGCTCGACATCGTGTTCGTCCTGATCTTCGGTGCCATCGGAGTGGCGGCTGAGCGCTACGGCTGGCCGGTGCCGCCGCTCCTGCTCGGATTGGTGCTGGGGTATACCGCGGAGACCAATCTGTATCTGGCGACCTCGCTGTCTGGTGGCTACAGCTGGCTCACCCATCCCGGAGTCATCGTCATCGCGTTGGTGATCCTCCTGGGCGTGTTCACGCCGCAGCTGCGTTCGATGCGCAAGCGTCGAGTTGCCGCCGAAGACATGGCAGGTCACGACGACGAAGTAGAGGACACACATCAACCCAGCATCGGGAGGGTGGCGTTTCCGCTGATCATCGTTGCGATTGCGGCCTTCGGTATGGTCCAGATGTTCGACGGCAGTCTGCCGTCGCGGGCAAGTCGGTTTCCCTTGATTCTCTGCGCATTCATCATCGCGATCGGAATCATCCAGGTCTTCCGTGATGTCACAGCACTCATGGGTGTTCATCGGGACGTGACCAATGAATCTGATTCTGGCAGCGGCGGATCCGGGTCATCGGGACCATCTGTCCCCGTCTACGAAACAGGCTCGGGAGGAACACTTCTGCGTACCGCGCGGGTCCGGGTGCAACGGCAGTACGAGGTCCGTCGTGAAGTCTTGGAGACCGTCGGTGCCGGAGTGTGTTGGTTCGCCCTGTTCTTCTTCATGGTCTGGGGTCTCGGGTTCACGATCGCCATCCCGGTCTACACCGCTCTCTATCTGTGGAGAGCGGCTAAGGCGCCCTGGTGGTTCGTAGTGGTCGGAACGGCACTCAATTCGGCCGCGCTCTTCGGGCTGTTCTCTTTGCTGTTGTCCCTGAACTTCTTCCAAGGATTCCTGCTTTCGATGTGAGCAGGTTCAGTTCGACCAACGATTCAGCATTTCCGATCGCAAGGAGGAGACAAGAGAATGTCCACTGTCAAGTGCTTGGCCAAGGCCACCACGGCTGCGGCAGCGCTTTTTTCGGCGATGCTGCTCGTGTCGTGTAGCCCGCCATCGGGTACGAATCAGCCGCCCGGTACATCTGATGCATCACTGCCGACCAATATTCCGATGATCATCGACGAATCGCTCGCAGATGGTTGGCGTGGCAAGACGATGACTGTCATCGTGCCCGATTCAGCGGGCGGTAATGGTGACACCTGGGCGCGACTGAACGCGCGCCACTGGTCGAAGTTCCTTCCTGGCAATCCACGAATCATCGTGAACAACAACACCGGTGCTGACGGTACTGTGGCCACCAACCAGGTGTTCGAGGCCGCCGGTGACGGTCTGACCATCCTGGGCGGCGGACCACCGGCTCTGCCGGAGCTTCGTGGCGGCGATGCGGCCCAGGGCGTCAGGTTCGAGCTCGACAAAATGGCGTGGATAGGTTCTCCGGGCACCTACGGCGCTGTGCTGGTGGCGTCGAAGGAATCCGGGATGACCCTCGACACGGTCACCGAGCAGAGCTTTGGCCTTGCCCAACAGACTGCCGGTGACAACTCATCCGCGGTGACCTTGGCCGCCAACGAGGCGCTGGAGTGGAAGCTCGATCCGAAGTATGGATACGACGGCAGTGGTGAGCGGCTTCTTGGTCTCCGGCGCGGCGAGGTCGCGGCGGCGTGGGCAAGTTGGCCGAACTGGGTGGACCAGCGTGCCGAATTCGAAGCCGGCAACCTGGTTCCTATCGCATACATCGGCGTGATCCCGCTCGAAGACCCGATCTTCGCGGGTACGCCGAACCTCACAGAGCTGGTACCCGCTGACGATCAAGAGAAGTCCGATATGGTCACGCTCGCGACGCAATTTGCCCGTTGGGCCAACCCGTTCATCGCTCCGCCGACCACTCCTGCCAACATGATCGGGACGTTGCGCGCGTCATTCATCGAGATGACCGAGGACCCTGAGTATCTCGCTGAGGCCGAACAACTTGGTCTTGTGGTGGATCCGATCGACGGTGACGAACTGCAGGCGATCATCGAGGTCCTCTACGCCACTCCCCAGGAGACCATCGACCGTCTGAACCAACTCATTGCCGCTGAGGGGGATTGAGAGGGCGGTAGTCAGCTCTTCGGCAAGCCGTCCCGGTGATGATTCTCCGGGACGGCTTTCTAATGCCGGATCCGATCGGTGATCAGGCGGATCCGGCTGGTGGCTGATTCGGATCCGACCGAGCGATCACGGCGATCGCGGCGGTCAGCAGCGCCGCATTCGACCAGAAAACGCCGGCTACCCCAAGTGATGCAGTAGTGGACGAGACAGCCAACGGGATACTCACCTGGGCGAGGCGGTTCATGCTGACGCGGATACCGAGTGCCGCCCCGTGTTGATTACGTTTGGTGATCTGAACGAGCCACGCCATGGTCAACGGGGGCGGGATGCCCAGGCAGACCCCGAGCGCCACCATGGCGACCACACCCCCGGTGATGTCGGACATCGGCAGAACCACGAGCGCGATGACCCCGGAACTCAATGCGGTCAGCATCAGTACTTTCCGGCCGAATCGGGCGATCAGCCGAGTTATACCGAACCGGCTGGTGACCGAGACCAGTGCGCGTAAAGCCAGTAGCCAACCCACAGCCACTGGGTCGATGCCGCGTTCCACGGCCCAGATCGGCACGAACGTGTACATCAATTCGAGGGTCACCGTCACCGCGGTACCTGCCAGCAACGCGCGCTTCATCTGTGGTGTGGACAGTACGGATCGATATGATGCGGTGCTGGTGATTTGCTCCCGGGTAAGAGTGTGAACGGCGTCGTGTGGGCCGAGTATCAACCCAAGGGGGAGCGCGGCGCCCGCTACCGCTGCGCAGACGAAAAGTCCTGCACTGGTGCCGGATACGTTGGGAGCCGACCCGAAAAGCAGTGTCGATGCCACCAGAGTCACCAATAGGGGGCCGATAACCTGGCCGATGGACGAGGCGGCTGACAGTGATGCGAACCCGGCGTCGCTGGCGTTTCTGTCACTCCTCTGCGCGACATAGATCTGTTGGCCGACCGAGATCAGCAGGTGACCGATGCCAGCGATAACGGCGCCGAGCAGCAGCCAGCCGAGCTCGGGTGTCACGGCGGACGTCAGGCAGCCAGTGGCGAGCATGGACAAGCCGACCAAGCAGGTACGCGAGCCGCCGCGGCGGGTGGCCAACTGACCGACCAGCGGCGCGGTCAACAGGGCGGGCAGGGCGAAGGCAGATGTCAGGACGCCCAGCATGAGCGGGCTGGCACCGCCGTCGATTGCCCTGTAAACAAGCATGATTCGAGCACCCACCCACGCAATCTGAAACAGTATTGCCTGGAGGCCGAGGGTTGTGCTGACCAGGCTCACGACGACTTGCCGACGGGTGCAGGTTGCAAGTGGAGCGTTGAAGTATCCGGGGGGTAGCAGGAGCCGATACCGTTGCAGTCTAACGAGTTTGGGCAATAGTATGGCATTGGGCCTTATGGTAACACCATAAGGCCCAATCTGGCCGGAACTGGAAAAGCTGTAACGGGGGTCTCTCGGTCAGTCCGGCAAACCCGAGAGTCGGTTCGGTCCTCAGTCTTTGGAGAGTTGACGCGCAGTACGCCCGATGTGGGTCCGCATGATCGCCGTTGCCTTCTCGACGTCACCCTTGCTAACTGCGGCGACGAACTGTCGGTGTGCGCGATTGCCTTTGACGCCCTTCTCGGGGTGGTCTTCCTTGACCTGCTGAAGGGAGGTCAAGGTGGGTCCGTGGAACGATTCAGCGAGCAACGAGATCGCGGCGTTGTGGGTGGCAAGCGCTACTCGAGTGTGGAACTCGGCCGAGATCTCCATGGAGTATTCACCGTCTGCCAATGCCGCGTCGCCACGGTCGCAGATCTCCAGGAGGTCATCGATGTCCTGTTGGGTCGCGCGATGGCACACGATGGGGATGATGCCCAGCTCGAAGACCTGGCGTGCTTCGGTCACCTCCTGGGCTGTGACGTCCGACATGGTCATCAGGTCGACGATGCCTTCGCCGACGCGCGCGCTGGTCGGGGCGGTCACAAAAGCGCCGCCGCGGGCTCCTACCTTGATTGCCACCATTCCATTGGCTTCGAGCCCGCGGAGGGCCTCGCGGACCGTCACTCGGCTGACTCCGAACTTTTCACCCAGGTCGCGTTCGGCGGGTAGGCGGTCGCCGGGACGCAACGAGCCATCACGGATGAGTAAGCGAATCTGATCAACAATCAGCTCCGAGGCCCTTCCCGCGTTCACGCGACTGAAAATGTCGTCAACCGCTGGCTGCGCCGACCGCAGGGTGTTGTCAGTGCTCATGGGCTAATGATAATGCCAATAGCTGCGAAAGGGCGCAGGCCGTGAAACTCGCCAGATTCTCTGAGAGGCGACTGTACGGCCACCGACCGCCCATGAAGAGCTCCGTACTTCAGGATAGGGAGCGTAGTGCGACTTGTGGCTCCAGCCGTCGAAATCAAGGCGGCCCACGACGCCTCGGTTTGGTTACCAGACGCAGCATGAATTCAAGACCGGCGCCCCCGACGATCCGTGAACCACGGCTGCCGATCCCCGGCCGGTCAGACCCAGTAGGGCACGCGAGCGCGGTACTGGCGCATGGCAAATGCGGTGACCGTCCAGCCGACGATGGTCAGCACGATCACCACCACCCAGTGGTGCAGCTCCTGCTCGGCGCCCAGCAGCGGCGCCCGCACGATGTCGAGATAGTGCAGCAGCGGGTTGAACTCGATGATCTTGGCCCAGTTGCCGGCGCCCTGGTTCCGCAGCGTCTGGTCGTTCCAGATGATCGGCGTCATGTAGAACAGCAGCTGCACCAAGCTGAACAGCAGCGGGCTGATATCGCGGTACCGGGTGGCAAGAATGCCGAAGCACAGCGCCACCCAGATGCAGTTCACCACGATCAGCGCCAGCGCCGGAATGAACATCAGATCGGCCCACGACCAGTTCTGCGGAAAAATGATGGCGATGATGACAAAGATGATGATGTTGTGGGCAAACAGCAGCACTTGGCGCCACACCAGTCGATAGACATGCACGGACAGCGGTGTCGGTAGCTGCTTGATCAGGCCTTCGTTGGAGACGAACACGTCAGCGCCTTCGAGGATCGAGGCGTTGATCAGGTTCCAGATGATGAGGCCCAGCGTCACGTACGGAAGATGCTCGGCCAATTCGAGATTGAACAACTTGGAGTACAGCCCGCCCAGCGCCACAGCCATGGTGCCGGTGGCGATGGTGATCCAGATGGGGCCCAGCACGCTACGCCGGTAGCGCTGTTTGATGTCCTGCCAACCCAGGTGCAGCCACAGCTCGCGCTTGTTGAACCCGTCGACCAGGTCACGTCGGGCCCGGTAGAACGTCTTGGACTGTGCCGCCGCATCGACGAATGTCATCGCTGGAACCTTTCGCGTCGACCCAACCGCCGCAGCCGGATCCACTCACGCAGCCCGGCGGGATCGCGCCGGGACACCAGGAAGAACCAACCGAACCGCACCCATTCCTGGAGCAGCAGCTTGCGAAGCCCCGGCTGGGACAGCAGGTATCCACGGTTGCGGTAGGTGAAATAGCGTTTGGTGGCGTCGTCGGGATACTGGGTGTGCATCCGGCCACCAAGGATCGGTTTGAACTCGTCACTGCCCTGCGGATGCACGTAGACCGCGTTCAGGCAGGTGCCGAAGGGCACCCCGGAGCGCACCAGCCGCCGGTGTAGCTCCACTTCGTCGCCGCGCACGAACAGCCGCAGATCCGGTACCCCGACGGCTTCCACCGTCGCCGCCCGGAACAGCGCTCCGTTGAACAGTGACGCGATACCGGGCAGTAGATCGCCGGCGCCGTCAACCCGCAGTTCGTCGACGTGACGGCGCCACACCAGCCCGCGGCGCAGCGGGAATGCCAACCGCTGCGGATCGGCGAGATCGCACACCATCGGTGACACCTCGCCGAGCTGATGGGTCTGCGCACAATTCATCAGGGTCGCCAGCACATCGGAGCCGTGCGGGCGGCCGTCGTCGTCGGCCAGCCAGATCCAGTCGGCGCCGGCCGCCAACGCGTGCAGCATGCCGAGCGCAAACCCGCCGGCACCGCCGAGGTTTCGCTGCGAACCCAGGTAGGTGGTCGGAACAGGCTGTGCAGCAACGAGTTCCCGTACCTGATCGTCGCAGTCGTTGTCGACGACGATCAGGTGGTCCAGTCGTTGGGTCTGGGTCGTCAGCGCATTCAGTGATTGCGCCAGTTGCTGGGGACGACGATGGGTGACCACCACGGCGAACACCGTGTCAGTCATTCGGCACAGCCCGATCGCGTGCCGTCTCGGCGAGCACCTCGCGGACATGGCGGGCGGCGTCGTCGCCTTCGTAGGCGCGGACCACCTCTTCGATGCCGCCGCTCATCCGGATGGTGCCGTGGTCGATCCACATGGCGGTCTTGCACAGCCGGGCCAGGAATTCGTTGGAATGGCTGGCGAACACCAGGATTCCGGAGCGTTCCACCAGCGCGGCCAGCCGGGTCTGGGCTTTCTTGAGGAATTCGGCGTCGACGGCGCCGATACCTTCATCGAGCAGCAGGATCTCGGGGTCGATGCTGGTGACCACACCCATCGCCAATCGCACCCGCATACCGGTGGAGTAGGTGCGCAGCGGCATCGACAGGTATTCACCGAGTTCGGTGAAGTCGGCGATCTCGTCGACCTTGGCGAGCATCTGTTTGCGTGTCTGGCCGAGAAACAGGCCGCGGATGATGATGTTCTCGAATCCGGAGATCTCGGGATCCATGCCGACGCCGAGATCGAACACCGGGGCCACCCGGCCGCGGACCGTCGCCGAACCGCGGGTGGGCTCGTAGATCCCGGACAGCAGCCGCAGCAGGGTGGACTTGCCGGCACCGTTGTGCCCGACGAGACCCACCCGGTCGCCCATCTCCAGCGACAGGGTGATGTCGCGCAGCGCCTCGATCACCACGACGTTGGAGGCGTTGCGCCCGATGGTTCCACCGGCCTTGCCCAGGAAGGCCTTCTTCAGTGACCGCGATTTGGCATCGAAGATCGGGAACTCGACCCAGGCCTCACGGGTCTCGATATGCGGTTGAGTGGGGGAGCTCACGGCGTCCTACAGGTACTGCCCGGTGCCCGGATGGGTTCCGCTGCGTGGCTGGCCCGGCACGCCGGCCCCCGGTGGGAGAGCGCCTTGACGCATTTGTTCGAGCTGCGCCCTGGCGGCCATCTGCTGGGCAAACAGCGCGGTCTGGATGCCGTGGAACAGCCCTTCGAGCCAGCCCACCAGCTGTGCCTGCGCGATCCGCAGCTCGGCGTCCGAGGGCACCGCGTCATCGCTGAACGGCAACGCCAGCCGTTCGAGCTCGTCGCGTAGCTCAGGGGCCAGGCCGTCTTCGAGTTCGGCGATCGACGTCCGGTGGATGTCACGCAGCCGGTTGCGGCTCGCGTCGTCCAGCGGCGCCGCCTTCACCTCTTCGAGGAGCTGCTTGATCATGGTGCCGATCCGCATCACCTTGGCGGGCTGCTGCACCAGGTCGGTCACCGACTTGTCGTCGTCGCCGCCTCCCATCAGCTGCGGGTCGACTCCGATGATCTCGATGTTGTCGTCGTCCGTGCTCACTTCTTTGTCCTCTTTGCCCGTGGTGTTCTGGGCCCGTGGTGGTGCCCACTCGATGCGCTGTCTGCCTAGCGACAGTAGTCCGTCCGGTGCCCGTCGCTTCGGAGCGCCGCCCGCTCCGGGTGCCGGCGCCCGCCGGTAACCGCTCGGCCGACCGGTTCACGTGCCGACCCTACCGACCGGGCAAACGTTGTCGCCACGTGTCTGGTCATTTCAAACAACCTGGTTTGCTGTGTCAGCAACTGCAGGCCGGTTAGGGCTCCGCGCGGCGCCCTCCCTGGACTAATATGGCCAGCCAGTGGCCCGGTGGGGGTTTGGGTAGTGGGGCTACCCGTCGTCGGGCGTGTATCGAGACCTCTAAGGTGGCTGGCATGGCATTTGACGTCGCCAGGGTGCGTGGTCTGCATCCGACTCTGGGCGACGGCTGGGTGCACCTGGATGCCCAGGCCGGAATGCTGGTGCCGGATTCGGTGTCGACCACGGTTTCCACCGCTTTCCGCACCTCGATGTCCAGCGCGGCCGGGCCGCACCCGTCGGCGCGCCGCAGCGCGGCAGTGTTGGAAGCGGCACGGCAGGCGGTAGCGGACCTGGTCAACGGAGATCCGCGCGGTGTGGTGCTCGGCGCCGATCGGGCCATTCTGCTGACATCCCTGGCCGATGCGTCGTCGTCGCGGGCCGGCCTCGGTTACGAGGTGGTGGTGACCAGGCTCGACGATGAGGCCAACATCTCTCCGTGGTTGCGGGCGGCGAACCGTTACGGCGCCAAGGTGAAGTGGGCCGAGGTGGACATCGAGACCGGTGAGCTGCCGTCCTGGCAGTGGGAGGGCCTGATCACCAAGCCCACTCGGCTGGTCGCGATCGCGTCGGCGTCGGCGACCCTGGGCACGTTGGTCGATCTGCGTGAGGTCAGCAAGGTGGCCCATGACATCGGCGGTCTGGTGGTGGTCGATCACACGGCGGCGGCTCCGTACCGACTGATCGACATCCAGGAGCTGGATGTCGATGTGGTGGCGGTCAATGCTGTGGCCTGGGGCGGGCCGCCGATCGGTGCGCTGGTGTTTCGTGATCCGGCGCTCATCGACACTTTCGGTTCGGTGTCGATGAATCCCTATGCGGTGGGTCCGGCGCGTCTCGAGATGGGCGTGCATCAGTACGGCCTGCTGGGCGGGGTGGTGGCCAGCATCGAGTACCTGGCCGGTCTGGATGAGGCAGCCAGTGGCTCGCGCCGCGAAAGGCTTGCGGTCTCAATGCAATCCGCGTCGGCATACCTGGACCGGGTGTACGCCTATCTGCTGTCGTCGCTGCGGTCGTTGCCGCTGGTGATGGTGATCGGTGCGCCCGAGGAGCGGATCCCGGTGGTCAGCTTCGCCGTGCAGAACGTGCCCGCCGAACGTGTGGTGCAACGGCTGGCGGACAACGGCGTACTGGCCATTCCGAACGCAACCTCGCGGGTGCTCGACGTCATCGGGGTCAACGACATCGGTGGTGCGGTGACCGTCGGGCTGGCGCACTACTCGACGATGTACGAGGTGGACCAGCTGGTGCGGGCCCTGGCCAGTCTCGGCTAGGAACTCTGAGCCCGGCCCTCACTCCCCGGGCTTGTGTGCCCCCTGGCTTCGTTGGGGGTGGCGCCCACGCCCGCATCGTCGGCCGGGCTAGGACACCGTCAGCAGGACTTTCCCGGTGACGTCGCCCGATTCCAGCAGGCGGTGCGCCTCGGCTGCGCGTTCGATCGGCAAGGTGGCGCCGATCACCGGGCGGACCTTCCCGGAGGCGATCATCGGCCACACCGAGTCCGTGACTGCCTGCACGATGGCGGCCTTGCCGGTCGTGCCCTCAACGGGCCGTCCCCGCAGCGCCGTGCCGATGACGCGGGCCCGCTTGCCGATCAACTTGCCCAGGTTCAGTTCGCCCTTGACCCCGCCCTGCATGCCGATCACGATCAGCTGCCCGTCTACGGCCAGGGCGTCGACGTTCCGGTCGAGGTAGGCGGCGCCCATGATGTCGAGGATGACGTCGGCACCGGAGCCGCCGGCGGCCTCCCTGACCCGGGACACGAAGTCCTCACCGCGATAGTTGACGGTGATGTCGGCGCCGAGATCGCGGCACAGTTCGAGCTTTTCGGGTGACCCGGCGGTGACGGCTACGCGGGCGCCGAGAGCGTGCGCCACCTGGATGGCATGAGTGCCGACGCCGCTGGCGCCGCCATGGACTAGGAGCAGCTGTCCAGGGGACAGGTGAGCCGTCATGATCAGGTTGGACCAGACGGTGCACGCGACCTCCGGAAGCGCCGCTGCCTCAGCCAGGCCGACCCCCGCCGGAATCGGCATCACCTGACCGGCGGGCACAGCCACGTACTCGGCATAGCCCCCACCCGCCAGCAAAGCGCACACTTCTTGCCCGATCTGCCAGTTGGTGGTCCCGGAGCCCAGCGCTGCCACCGTCCCCGACACTTCCAGCCCGATGGTGGTGCTGGCCCCCGGTGGGGGCGGATAGTTGCCCGCAGCCTGAAGCAGATCTGCCCGGTTGACTCCCGCGCAGGCGACCTTGATCAGTACTTCTCCGTCGCCAGGGGTTATCTCCGGTGTTTCCCGCCACGCCAGCTGAACAGGCGAATCCGCGACAATTGCATGCATATTCGCTACGCTACTACCCTCAAATTCACGCTCCCTGCGCGGCGTCTAGGGCTTACCATCAGCTGATGGAGGGGATGATTGCCGGGCGTACTGCAAGCGATATGCCTGGGCTCGATATTGCCGAGGAGAGGGCGTGGCAACACTTCCTCGATTCGGCGCTGCGAATATACGCCGCTTTGAATCGGGGCCTCACCGATTCGCATCAGCTGACGCTCAGCGATGTACGGCTGCTCGACATTCTGGATAGGTCTGCCACCGGGTCGGCGCGAATGGGGGATCTGGCTGAGGCGCTGTTGTCGCTGCCCAGCCGGGTGACGCGTCAGATCAGGCGGCTCGAGGCGCAGGGATTGGTCCGACGCACTGCGAGTCCGGATGACGGACGCGGGGTGTTGGCGGCCATCACCGATGAGGGCCGCGAGGCGGTGCAGCAGGCGATGATCACTTACTGCGACGGTGTCCGGGCACATTTTCTCGGTCAGCTCTCCCGTCCGCAGATGGCGGCGATGGGGGAAAACTGTCGTCGGATCAGCACCGCACTCAAACATGTGGATCGGCCCGGAAAGTTCGGCCGGGCCTGATCGCCACCGGCCCGTATGTCGATTTCGGGACGCGGTGCCGCACCGCTACGCTGGTCGACGGTGGCGTGGCAGAGCGGCCTAATGCACTCGCCTTGAAAGCGAGAGTCGGCTAACACCGACCGGGGGTTCAAATCCCTCCGCCACCGCTCTTCAGTCCGGTTTCCGGGGCTGGGTACAGCGCCCGGGAATCCGCCTCATGACACCTGGGCTGCGATATCGGGCCGGGTATCCCTGCCTCAGTCCCACCACCCGCCGCCGTACACCACGTGACGGTGGGTCTGCCGGTTGTCGATCACGTCTTCGTCCACGTGGCCACCGCGCATCGCGTCTCGCGTGAGGCTCCGCAGGATCGCCCGCTGCGCGGCGCGCTCGGAGGCGGACCAGGCACGGCGGTGGAGCCTGCGACCCCGAGGTGTCACGTAGGTGTCCCCGTAGATCCGCTGCCACAGCTCTGCGGTGGGGACGTAGCTGCACCTGGTGTCGAGGTGGTGCTTGTCGACCGGCCACGCGGGCAGGTCGCACGCAACACCGCCGGACTCGTGGCATCGGTAGGAGTGCGCGGCGACGGCGTCGCCTCGCTGGTCGTTGCACTGCACCCAGTCGGGGCGGTGAGCGTCGGTGTCGGACATCGGATTCCCTGCCTTCGGCAGGCTGCCCGCAGCGTCCGTACGGCTGCGGGGGCGGCAGCCTGTCTACAAGCCGGGCATCCTGATGTCCTCTCCGCGTGATCGGTTCGAGCCGCACAACGTAGCACGCACCGGGTCGGCTCGACCGGTAAAAGGCCGCGCGGCTACCGCCAGCCGATCGGACTACCTCGTCACCGAATATCGCGTCGCTGGTGCTACACCCACCAGACGCTCTGTCTTACCGATCGGCGCTCCAGCTCTGCGCGCTTCCGCGTCAGCTCTTTCGCCGGAACAATGGGGTGCCCTCGTACGGGTTCCAGCTGGTGCTGCCGCGGGTGACGTGGAGGAAGTAGGCCCAGTTCGCGGTGCTGGAGTAGAGCAGCCCGATGGCGACGCCGTAGCTGACTGCCGGGAAATCGAAGTCCAGGAGGTACTCGACGAGCGCAACGAAGAAGCTCAAGACGATCGAAATACCGAAGAGGCTGAGGCCCTTTCGCCAGGGACCCTTGATGGCAAAGTAGATCGGGCCGAAGACGAACGCTGGACCGTTCGCTCCCAGCCGTATCCGCTGTCCGAATGAGAGCTGTTTGAACGCGACCGTCGCTTTGGGGGAGGATCCGGGCTGACCGTAGCGTGAGAAGAAGTCGAACCGGCTGCGCCACTTTTCAGACACTTCGACGGCCGCCGGGTGCGGAGCGGATGCTCCGTACGGGTTTTGCGGGTCGTACGAGTACTGAGGAGGAACGTTGCTGTCGGTCACCGCGAGATGATAGCGGTCTAGTGAACTTCGTTGGATCGTCCATCTCTCCTGGTTGCGGGGGCCGCGAACCGCCGGACCCGCCATGATGGTGCTCGGCGACGGTGTGACCGGGATTCGTGCCCGTTACTCAGCAAGGGGAGATCCGGTGCTCGATCGGCATGTGTTCGAGGACCAGCACCGATCAGACTGCGCGGCTTCGGGAATCCCTCGGCGAAGACCTGCTGGCAGCGATCCGGGAGCAGTTCCCGGACTCGGCTCAGTTCGGGATGCACTGTGAGTCCGTGGGTGTCGGCCGCGGCAAGGTTTGGAATCGCATCGGTGGCTGAGCGTCGGTCAGCCACCGATGAGGGACGCGTTCCAATCGCCCCACTCGAACTGGAAGTCATCGCCGGTGAACATCACCGCCCGCATTCCGCGCCGGTGAGCCGAATCGCTGGCCACGCGGAACACACTCCGCACCAGCGCTGAATCCCACTGCGCCTCAAGGCCGACCACCACGCGGTCTGCCTGCGGCCGCGCATGACCGACTCTGCAGAGCAGCTGCTTGGGATCCAGACCCGTGTAGGTTTTGAACTCGACCAGCAGACTGCCCACAGCGGCGTCGGGCGAGCGCAGGCCGCAGACTTGCCGCAGTGGTAGAGCGATGACGTTGTACCCCTGGCGGGCGAGGCGGCGGGCAATCCACCACTCCCGGTCGTCGAAGGTCGCCACGGATTCGTCAACGCCGCCCGTATGTCCGCTTGTCCACGAGGCGTTCTCGTGCGCGGCCAGAGCGGACGTGAACGCCGGCTGATCGCCGCCCGCGACCCATAGCGCGACGTCGCGCGCGCAGGGGCTGTGGGCGACCGGCAACATAGGCGAATACTGACAGCGGGGTACGACAACCGGCTGGTCCCGAGGTGACAGGGCAAGCGAACGAAACGACTGGCGCTGCTGCGGACGCACGTCGACCCCTCCCGCCGCTGCGGAAGGGGGGCCGACGGGTACTCCTGAAATCTCTAGTCGCTGTCGCTGCTGCCGGATGAGCTGCTTCCCGCAGACGATTTACGCTCGGATGTCGATGCGTTGCTGCTGGACTTGCTGCCGCGTTGGCTGCTGCGGTCGCTGTCACCGGACTTACTGTCGCCGGTCTTGCCGGCCGCGGTGCGATCCGTGGCGGCAGAGCGCTTCAGGCTCTCAGCGGCCTTCTTGGTCGGCGCTTCCACCTCCGCGGTGGAGTCGGAGTCGCCGCCAGTCGTCGCTCCCGTGTCCGGCGCTTCGGTGCCACCTGCGACCGGCTCTGCTTCGGCAGTGACATCCGCAGTGGCAGTGGTGGTTTCGGCAGTTTCCTCGGCGCCGGCAGTGTTGGACGCGGGGACCACCGCGGTCTCCGGTGTTTCGATGACCGTGTCGACAGGGGTGTCCAGGGTGATCGTCGCAGCGGTCAGGTCGGGCACGGCGGCGGCGGGGTCCCCAGTCGTCTGCGAGGCGAATCGTGCGGATGACGGCGGAGCGAGGGCCTCCGCGATGGCCTTGGGAATTGCGACGAGCAGCGCTCCGATGAGGCCGGCGCCCGGGGCATGCGGCAGGAAGGTGAGAAGACCCGGGTAGTTGTCCGCGTCGCCGTTCAGGAACGCGCCGGTGACGGCGGCGGGGGTGTTGATGATGGAGTTGAGTGCGCCCAGCAGATCGCCGGTATCGACGGCGTCGACCAGTGCTTGACCCTGGGTGCCGAGTACCGAGACGACGCTCATGATTGGGCTCAGAACGCCGGAGATGAGCGGAAGCATGGTGTCCAGACTCGTGACCGTGGTGACGACCCGGGCAAGGGAGTCCGCGATCTGGCTGGGGATCGCCAGGACATCGAAGAGGGGGAAGGCGGCAAGCAGCACCGAAACGATGAGGTTGTTGACTTCTTGGGCCGCGCCCGTGACGTCACCCTGGGCAAGATTCGCGGCTACCGCCTGCAAGCTTGCCGGGACGTTTTCGGTCGCCCAGGTGATGAAGGACTCCCCGGTGCCCACGAGGCCGGTGACCACCGTTTCGCTGTAGCCGAGCCAGTTGATGATCAGCTGGCGCAGGGCCGGTGCGGGATCGGACGCTACCGCCGTGCCGATGCCCACCACGTTGCTGAAGGCATCTTCGAAGACGTTCAGCCACGGTGTGATGGGGTCCACTGCTGCCGCCAGGTTGACCTCGACCGAGGAGATGGCCGGGACTTGGATGTCGGGCGGTGTTGCCGAGATCGGTGCGGCGATGAGGGCGGTTGCTCCCATCATCGCGACCCCGGCGGTGAGGTACGAGCGAGCGCTTACATGCATGGGGACCCCTAGGTTGAGCGTGATGTCAGGCACCGCGGACCGTATCCGAAAATAAAGTTACAGTCACGTAAATAATCAAAGTAGAACGCGTTGCAATATAAACCTCTAAGCTAGTCGGCTCGAAGGCCATATCTGGCTAATAATCGCTGTTCAGGGCCGGTTACCCATTGCCGGTGCCGTGCCGAGAACTCGTTACCGTTTTGCCGCTGTATCGGCCCGGGGAGACGAGTCGGTGCTTGGCATCCCGTGTCGTCCGTCAGCCTCCGCGCGGGCTTACCACGACCTCGTGGTGCTCGACGGTGTGCTGGTGGCCACGCCGTGTACAACGACGTAGTACCCGTCGTGCACGGTGAGCGTGTTTCCGCCCCGCAGGGTGCTGGTGGAGACACCGTGACCACCGAACGTGAAGCTCGACCCGTTGTGCGAGAACGTCAGGCTGTCGCCGTCGGCATCGTTGACATTGATGGTGTCGATGTTGCCGGCAATTTGCTGCCACCGTAACCGTCTGCCACCGTGATGTCGATGTAGTCATTGCGCTCGTTGTCGGCCGCGCCGATCTTGGCGGCCTGATGTGATTGCGCGTTGTTGACATTCCGGGTGTAGGTGAAGTTTCCGTCCTTGTCGATGGTGACGGTGCCACCATTCCTGGTGCCGATGCTGATGGTCCCGCTGGCCGGCAGCCAAGCCCAGGTGAGTGCTATTCGCCGGTGAACTCGGGCGGGCGCTTGGCGAACATCGCCGTGATTCCCTCGGTCAGATCCTTCGACGGCAGGAATGCCGAGTTCCACGCCGCCACGTAGCGCAGGCTGGCGGCCACCTGAGCGGTCCGTTGCTCGTCGAGCACGTCCTTGACGCCCTGGACCACCAGTGGGGGGTTGGCCGCGATCTCGGCGGCGGTGGCGTGCGCTGCGGCGAGGCTCGCTTCGGCGTCGTCGTAGACGTCGTTGACCAATCCGATCTTCTCGGCGTGGGCAGCCGTGATGTCCTTACCCGTCAAGGCGAGTTCACGCAGATGCCCGTCGGACAGGATCAGCGGCAGCCGGGCCAGGCTGCCGACATCGGCGACGATCGCCAGCTTGACCTCACGCACCGAGAACTTGGCGTCGGCGCTGGCGTAGCGGATGTCGACCGCGCTGATCAGGTCGACGCCACCGCCGATGCACCAGCCGTGCACCGACGCGATGGTGGGGGTGCGGCAGTCGGCGACGGCGGTGATCGAGTCCTGCATCTGCCGCAGGCGGGTGTGGAAGTCGGCGCGGGGCCGCGCCAGGGCTCCGTCGGCGAGCATCGGTGACAGGGTGTCGCCCATGGCCGCCAGATCCAGGCCGTAGCTGAAGTTCTTGCCCGAACCGGTCAACACGATGGCCCGCACGTCGGGATCGGCGTCGAGGCCGCGGAACGCCACGGGAAGTTCGGCCCAGAACGCCGGCCCCATCGCGTTGCCCTTGCCGGGACCCAGCAGGGTCACCCGTGCGACGTGGTCCGTGATGTCGATCGACAGCGATTCGTAAACGTCACCCATGAGAGACCAGGCTAACCGGTTGGTAGGGACCCGTTGGTCGGGGTGTCGGGTCAGGGCCTGGAGAAGCCGAGCAAGACGTCCTCGAGGTCGGCCTGGGGGATTGCCTGGCAGATCACCTGGGCGAGGCCCGCGACAAACGGCGGCGGCTCGCTGTCCTCGCCGGCGAGGATCTCGTCGACCACCGCGGCGCGGTCCCGCTCACCGAGGGTGTTGAAATCTCTGCACGTCATACCGGCAGCCGACACCGGCTCGGTGGTCTGAGCCACCACGCCGTCGGTGGTTTTGGTGCAGCCGGACAACAGGCACCCCACGGTGAGAGCCGCGACGACGAGGGCTTTCATGCCCACGACGGTAGTGCCACGACGGTGGCCAGGCCAGACCGGCGTCAGATCCAGCCCTGAGCGAAGGCCAGGAAGGCGTCGTTCTCGTGTGGGGCGCCGATGGTGACACGCACCCCGTCGGTGCCGTACGGCCGCACCAGGATCCGGGCGTTGGCGGCCTGCTCGACGAAGTCGGCGGTGCGGTCGGGCCCCAGGGGCAGCCAGACGAAGTTGGCCTGGGGGTCCGGCAGTTGGTAGCCGTAGTCGCGGAGCGCCGCCGAAACCCGGGCGCGTTCAGCGACCACCGCGTCCGTGCGGGCCATCAACTCGTCTGCTGCCTGCACCGAGGCGATGGCGGCAGCCTGGCTCAGGCTGGTCGCCGTGAACGGCACGTAGACCTTGCCGAGCGCGACGATCACGTCGGGATCACCCACGGCGTAGCCGACCCGGGCCCCGGCCAGCCCGTACGCCTTCGAGAACGTGCGGAGAACAACCACATTGGGATGGTTGCGAACCAGGCCGAGGCTGTCGGGGTTCAACCCGTCGCGGATGTACTCGACGTAGGCCTCGTCGATGGCGATCAGGATGTCGCTGGGAACCGCCTCGACGAAGGCCGCCAGCTTCGCCGGGTCCACCACTGTCGAGGTCGGGTTGTTCGGGTTGCAGATGAAGATCAGCCGGGTGCGTTCGGTGACGGCCGCCAGCATCGCGTCCAGGTCGTGGATGTGATCTTTGAGCGGAATCTGCACCGGAGTGGCGCCGGCCACCCGGACTTGCAGCGGGTACACCTCGAAGGCGCGCCAGCCGAACATCACCTCGTCGCCGACGGTGGCCGTGATTTGGATCAGTTGTTGGCACAGGCTCACCGAACCGCAGCCGACCGCGATGTTCTCCGGCGCGAAGTTCACATGCTTGGCCAGGTGTTCTTTCAGCTCGACGTACCCGTTGTCCGGGTACCGGTTGAGATTGTCGGCGGCTTTCGCGATGGCGGCGCGCACGCTGGGCAGTGGTCCGTCGACGGTTTCGTTGCTGGCCAGCTTGATCGCGCCGGGCACGGTTTTGCCCGGTGTGTAGGCCGGAAGGTCGGCCATCAGTGGGCGCAGTCGGGCGGTCATTTGGTCAGCATATGTGAGTGCATGTACGCTCTTGCCTCGGCGGTTCCGGTGCTCCAAGCGGGTCCGGTAATCTCCAAAGGACGTTCAAGGAGGCGTGCCAGAGCGGCCGAATGGGACTCACTGCTAATGAGTTGTCCCCCTTAAAGGGGACCGGAGGTTCAAATCCTCTCGCCTCCGCCACATAACTGAATAGCACCACCCAAGCGCCCGTAGCTCAACGGATAGAGCATCTGACTACGGATCAGAAGGTTAGGGGTTCGAATCCCTTCGGGCGCACTTTGGAAGCAGCACCAACGACTCCCGCGGCATGAGCGACACGCCCGGGAGCTGTTGCTTTTTGCCCACTTTCACTCGCCGGTCTCAGGGCCTGTCAAACCCTCTAGCGCTGACCGCATATCGGGGGGCGGGTGTGCTCGTGGTGACAGTGCGTCTCGGTCGTCGACAGCTCGGAGTGTGAGAGCTGCTGCTGTGTCTTGTCGGGCTCAGGGCGTTCCGGACGACGGGTGGCCATGGTCCGCTGATACGGGCGCCGCGTAATCCACGCCAGGCCCTCTGGGGAGGCGTCCCGCCGCGCCTGTTGTGCAGAGGCATCCGCCCGGTGTTCCGGTTGGCGAACGCGGGCCCTGGTCATCCCGGGCAGAACGTCCGGAGTCTGGGCGCACTCGACAGAGAATTTCAGTCAGCCGTCGCGGCCCGGTGAAAGCTCGTCCACGTGCAGTCGCAGGACCTTCCGGATGGTGGCGGGCGTGACGCTCCCGTGGGCGGTCACGGCGTCCAGGGACAGGCCGGCCACCAGGGAGGCCGGCCGTCGCGCTTCCAGGGCCGGTTCGGGCACGTCCATCTCGGTGAGGGCGTCGAGCAGCACGGTGTGCAGATCTGCGGCCATCTGCTGTGTCACCGGTGCGCTCCTGGACGCCGGCTTGCGCATCGAGGCGCTCGCGGAGCTTCCCTACATGGACTGGCGGGCCTTTCCCGCACTGGTTCCGAGTCCACAGGGCTGGGTCCTGCCTGCCGGTGTCCCGCGCATTCCCTTGAACTTTGCGATCGCCGCTCGCAGGACTGGTTGACAGTCAGCCTGATTCGCTCAGTTGATTGTCAAACCGCCGTCGACCACGATGGTTTGGCCGGTGACGTAGCCGCCGGCCGGTGAGGCCAGCCAGACGGCGGTTGCGGCGAGTTCGGCCGGGTCGCCGGTGCGGCCCAGCAGCACCCGCGGCAGCTGCGAATCCAGGTAGCCGGGTTTGTACTCGTCGGTCATCTCGGAGGCGAAGAAGCCGGGCGCCAGCGCATTGACTCGGATGCCTTTACGAGCGCCCCACTGCTGGGCCAGATCTCGGGTCAGGCCGATGACCGCGGCCTTGGAGGCGGCGTAGGCCGCCTGCGGTAGCCCGGCGGTGGTGATCCCCAGGATGCTGGCGATGTTGATCACGGCGCTGCCCGGTTGCATCACCCGGCCGCACGCCTGTGCCATCCAGTAGGAGCCGTGGAGGTTGACGTCGACGACGTTGCGGAACTCGTCGGGGGTTTCCCGGGTGGCGGGGACGGCGGTGCCGATACCGGCATTGTTGATCAACACATCTACTCGGCCGAACTCGGCCACGGTGGCGTCGACCAGTGCCTGGCAGGCGGCCGGGTCGGACACGTCGGTGCCCACCGCAATCACGCGACGCCCGGCTGCGGATACCAAAGCTGCGGTGTCCGAGAGCTTCTCGACACGGCGGGCACCGAGTGCGAGATCCGCGCCGGCTTCGGCAAATGCCTGCGCAAACGCCACGCCGAGCCCGGAGGAGGCGCCGGTGACGATGACGACCTTGTCGTCGAGGCGGAATGAATCGAGCACACTCATGGTGACGGGCTCCTCGTTACTCGGTGGGTTATGGGTTGGTTGTGAACTTTTGGCGCGCTGCGCGGCCAGCTCATCGGGAA
Source organism: Mycobacterium sp. (assembly GCF_049647605.1). GTDB lineage: Bacteria > Actinomycetota > Actinomycetes > Mycobacteriales > Mycobacteriaceae > Mycobacterium. Next base: position 77,674 of record NZ_JBARXZ010000119.1, read on the forward strand.
TCGCAGATCGGTCACAGGATTCCGTCGATGAACTTCTGCGCACGCTCGAAGAGCAGCAGCGTCGCGGCATGTAGCAGATCGCCAAGCTCTTTGGGTGCCTTGCCCGCGCCTGCGCGGGCATGGCTACCTTCGAGGATGACGCCGAGTTTGAAACACGCCATGGTCGCGTACCAGGAAATGGCGGACAGGTCGCGTGTGGTGTTCTGCCCGTAGCGGGCGATGATCTCGGCCGGGGAGGCGACACCGCCGGCTTGCATCAGCGCGTGGTGGAGCACTTCCGGCTCACCGGGCAGATGCCAGGTGGCCATCATCCAGCCGAGGTCCAGCAGCGGGTCGCCGATGGTGGACATCTCCCAGTCGACGATCGCGACCACGTCGGGTCCGGTGGGGGAGAACATGACGTTGGCCGAGTGGTAGTCGCCGTGCATGATGCCCGGCTGCCAGTGCGCGGGAACATGCTGCTGCAGCCAGGTCGTGACGGCGTCGAGTCCGGGGATCTGCGCACCGGGGTAACCGTCGAATCCGTTGTAGGACTCCAGTTCGGACAGCCAGCGCGGCACCTGCCGTTCGAGGAACCCATCAGGTTTCCCGAAGTCGGTGAGGCCGACGGCCCGATGGTCGATGGCGCCCAGCCTGGCCAGCGCGTCGGCCATCGACAGGCCCATGGCGTGGCGGATCTGTGCGTCTCCGGCGTGCAGGGCGGGCAACTCGGCTCCGGCGTTGAACCCGTCGACCGGTTCCATCAGGTAGAACACCGCGTCGCCGAGGATCGACGTGTCGTCACACACCGCGATCAGCCGGGGATGCGGCACGTCGGATCCGGCGAGTGCCTGCAGGACGCGGGTCTCGCGCAGGATCACCTTGTTGCTCACCGGGCGCAGGTGCAGGGGGCCGCGCCGGAACACATAGGGCCGTCCCGAGCGCTCGAACCGCAGCATGACGTTCTGGGTGCCGCCGGTGATCGGGGTGATGTTCTCGAGTGGTCCCGCACCGAGACCGCGCTCGGTCATCCATGGGCCGATCGGTGCAAGGGCATCCACTCCAGGGAAGCTACCGTACGGTTGATCGGGACGGGTGCGGGCCCACCGAGACAGTGGTGACCGGGTTACGACCTCGCGAGTGCCCGGCCGATCACCATGCGTTGGATCTGGTTGGTGCCTTCGAATATCTGCATGATCTTGGCTTCGCGCATGTACCGCTCGACGCGGTATTCGCGGGTGTAGCCGTATCCGCCGAACACCTGCACCGCATCGGTGGTCACCTTCATCGCGGCGTCGGTGGCGATGAGTTTGGCCACCGACGCCTGCCGCGAGTACGACAGCCCGGCGTCGCGCCGCCGGGCGGCGTCGAGATAGGTGGCGCGCGCGGAGTCGACGGCCGCGGCCATGTCTGCCAGCAGGAACGCCAGCCCCTGATGGTCGATGATCTTCCGGCCGAAGGCGGTGCGTTCGAGGGCGTACGCAACGGCGTCGTCGAGCGCGGCCTGGGCCAGCCCGACGGCCACCGCGGCGATGCCGAGGCGGCCGGAATCCAAGGCGCTGAACGCAATGGGAAGGCCTTGCCCCTCGTGTCCGATCCGGCGCTCAGCGGGAACAACGGCGTCGTCGTAGTAGGCCGCCGTGGTGGGAATCGCGTGCAGGCCCATCTTTTCCTCCGGCTTCCCGAAGGTCAGGCCCGGTGTCGAGCCCGGAACCAGGAAGCAGGAGATGCCCTGGGAGCCGTCCCCGGTGCGGGCAAACAGATTGTAGAAATCGGCGATGCCGCCGTGGGTGATCCAGGCCTTGGCCCCGTTGACGACGTACCCGCCGTCGGTGACCTCGGCGCGGCAGGTCAGCGCGGCAGCGTCGGAACCGGCCTGCGGCTCCGAGAGTGAGTACGCGCCGACGGTGGTCCCGCCGAGCATCTCCGGCAGCCATTTCGCCCGTTGTTCGTCGGTGCCGAACAGCAGCACGGGCTGGCAGGCGAGGCTGTGGACGCTGACGGCGACGGCCACTGCCGCCCAGCGGGACGCGAGCTCTTCGAGTACCTGGAGGTACACCTCGTAGGGCTGGTCGCCGCCGCCCCATTCTTCGGGAAAGGGCAAGCTCAGCAGCCCGGCGGCGCCGAGCGTAGGGAACACCTCGGCGGGGTAGTCGCCGGATTTCTCGTGGTCATCGACGATCGGCGACAGCGTCTTGTCGGCGATGTCGCGGACCAGTTCGATCAGCTCGTGGGCTTCGGCCGTGGGAAGCAGGCGCTCGACCGCCATCGGGTCTCCTTCGCTAATACTGCATGTAGTACTGAAGTCTGGCTCAGAGTATCGGTGGAGTACCCAGTACTGCAATGGTCGTCTCAGTACTATTTGGGCCATGGCTACGGCGGGACGCTCGGAGTTCGGCACCAAACGGCGTGCCCAGCTGTTCGATGCGCTCGTCGAGATCTTCCTGGCTGAGGGCTTTGTGCATCTGACACTCGACGACATCGCCGGGCGGTTGCACTGCTCGAAGTCGACGCTCTACACGCTGGCCGGCAGCAAGGAGCAGCTGGTCTCGCTGGGCGTGGTCCACTTCTTCCGGCGCGCCACCCTCGACGTCGAGAAGCGGGTCGCCGAGGTCAACGGTGCGCGGGAGTTGATCAGCACCTACCTGGCTGCCGTCGGCGACGTGCTGGCTGTTGCGTCACCCCAGTTCATGGCCGACCTCGATGCGTTTGCCCCGGCTCGCGAGGCCTACGAGCTCAACACCCGGATGGCGGCGCAGCGGGTGCAGCAGATGATTGCCGACGGGGTGGCCCGCGGCGAGTTCCGGAAGGTGCATGCGGCTTTTGCCGCTGATCTGGCCAGCACCATGATGGTGCGCATCCAGCAGCGTGCGGTGCAGCGCAGTGTCGGACTGGACGACGCGGCCGCCTATCGGGAGCTCGCGGCCATTCTCACTTCAGGTATCACCGCCTGAGTCGAGCCGTGCCGAGTCGCGCCGTTCCGGTTGACGAGTGACCCAGGGCACTCCACACTTGCAGTCATGCACAGTCAGAAATCCACATCGAGGCGTTAGATGCTGCCCGTCGAACGCCATGAGGCGATAGTCGAGGCCATCAGCACCGCGCCGGCCGTCAGCACCGACGAGCTGGTCCGGCGACTGGGGGTGTCCGCCGAAACCGTGCGACGGGACCTGGCGCTGCTCGAGGAACGTGGCGCGCTGCGCCGCGTACACGGAGGAGCGGCCCCGGTGGCAAACCGCCGGGGCATCGAGCCGTCTTATTCGGAACGCGCCATGATCGGCCACCAGGCAAAAGTGCAGCTGGCACGCGTGGCGGCCGGCCTGCTCGAAGACGGGCAGACCGTGGTCATCGACATCGGCACCACCGCGGTGGCCGTCGCCCAAGCCATCCCGCGCAGCTTCACCGGTACGGTCGCCACCCCGTCACTGCCCGTAGCGGTCGAGCTCGCGGACCGGCCCGGCATCGAGGTGCTGCTGGCCGGCGGCCGGGTACGCGCCGGTGACCTGGCGTGCTCGAGCGCATTCACCACAGCATTTTTTGCCGGCATCTACCCGGACATCGCCCTACTCGGATCCGGTGGGGTGCACGCCGAGGCCGGGCTCACCGACTTCCACCTCGACGAAATCGATGTCCGGCGCACCATCATCGCCAACAGCGCCCGCAGCTACATCCTGGCCGACTCGTCGAAGGTCGGCCAGGTCGCGCCGTACCAGGTCTGTGACCTGAGCGCGGTCACCGGGCTGATCACCGACAACAACACCGACACCGACGTCGCCGCCGCCATCGAACGGGCAGGAGGTGTGGTGCTGTCCTGAAGACGGGTGCGGGCGGCGTTGCAGCGCCGCCCGCAGGACCGAACCAGCTCGACCAAACAGTCAATTCCAGTCAGAAAGCTCGATCCAATGACCGATTCTTCCAGAACCTCTCCAGCCTCTGGGGTCGCCCAGTTCGGCTACACCGAAACCCTCGAGCGGTCGACGGGCCGATTTGCCTCGTTTGCCGTTGCCTTCGCGTTCGTCTCCATCGCCACCGGCATCTTCACCACCTACGGCAGCGTGCTCAACACCTCCGGTCCGATGGGCATCTGGACCTGGCCCATCGTCATCGTCGGCCAGCTCGCCGTCGCCCTGCTCCTGGGTTCGCTGGCCGCCCGCATCCCGGTGACCGGCTACGCCTACCAGTGGGTGTCCCGGCTGGCCAACCCGATCCTGGGCTGGATCACCGGCTGGATCTCCTTCACCTTCCTGGCGATCGTGGTCGTCGCGGTCGACTACACCGTCGCCTCCACCGTGGTGCCCGCCCTGTTCTCCTTCGAGGGCACCCCCGCCACCGCGTTCCTCATCACCGCGGGCGTGCTGATGCTCCAGGCGCTGCTGGTCGGGCTGTCCATGAAATGGACCGAACGTGTCAACAACTTCGCCGTGACGGCAGAGCTCATCGGCATGGTGGCGTTGGTGGTGCTGCTGTTCATCGTCGGAGTGATCGCCCACAAGCTGTCGGTGGGGAACCTGTTCTCCCGCGGCGCCATTCCGGTGGAGGGCTATTGGGATTTCGGGACCGCCACAGCCGCCGGCCCCTGGATGCTGGGCTTTCTGCTGGGTGCGTTCACCATCGTCGGGTTCGAATCCGCGGCCAACTTGGCTGAGGAAACCCTGCGTCCGGAAGTGGTTGTGCCCCGGGCGATGTGGCAGGCGGTGTTGGCTTCCGGTGTGCTCGGGTTCCTGTTCCTGCTGGTGGTGACGGCCGCGGTCAACGACCCGGTGGCCCTGGCAGAGTCCGGCACCCCGATCGCCGACGTCATCCGCGACATCCTCGGCTCCTTCGTCGGCACTGCGCTGTTGATCCTGGTCGCCATCGCGATATTCGCCTGCGGCCTGGTGATCCTGCTGTCCGGGGTGCGGCTGGTGTGGGCGATGTCGCGTGACCAGCGCTTTCCCGGCTGGCAGGTATTGCGAAAGGTGAACCCGCGCACCAAGACCCCGCTGAACGCAACGATCGCTCTGACGCTGATCTCCGCGATCATCCTCGGGCTCTTTTCCACCAGCACCGATGCCCTGTTCAAGCTGTTCGGTGCGGCGACACTGCTGCCGGCGATCATCTACGCCATCACCGTCACTCTCTACATCGCGACCCGTCGCAAGCTGCCGCCCAGCGCGGGGTTCAGCCTCGGTCGCTGGGAGGTGCCGATCATGGTGGTCGCCGTCATCTGGCTGGTGTTTGCGCTGTCGCTGTTCCGTGACGCCTCCTTCCGCGACCCGTGGCTCTACCTGGCCGTGATGGTGGCCATCGGTGCGGCGTACCTGGGCTATCTGTTGGTCACCCGCGGTAAGAACGGACTGAAGATGCCCGATATGCACTCCATCGATGCCGAACTCGACCAGCGGGCCGCACGTTGACGGTGCTCGCCATCGATCAGGGCACCTCGGGGACCAAGGCCATCGTCGTTGAACCAGACGGCGCAATAGTCGGGGTCTCCGAGGTGCCCGTGCATCCGCAGTATCTCGGCGGCGGTGGTGTCGAACAGGACCCCGCCGAACTGCTGGAGTCCGTGCTCAGCGCCGGCCGAGCCGCCGTCGCGCAGGCACGCCGGCCCGTCGATGCCGTTTCGCTGGCCAACCAGGGCGAAACAGTGCTGATCTGGGACCCGGACACCGGGCAGCCGCTCAGTCCGGCGATCGTGTGGCAGGACCGTCGATCCGAAAGCCTCTGTGCCGCACTCGATGGCCACCGGGAGCTGATCGCCGCACGGACCGGACTGGTGCTCGATCCGTACTTCTCCGCGCCGAAGATGGCCTGGCTGCGGCAGCGTTTCGGATCCGACGGGGTGGTGACGACAACGGACACCTGGCTGCTGCACCGGTTGACGGGAGCCTTTGTCACCGACGCCACCACCGCCAGCCGGTCGCTGGTCACCGAACTCGGTGACACCGGCTGGAGTGCCGACCTGCTGGCGCTGTTCGATCTCACTGACGAGCGCCTCCCGGAGATCGTCGGTAATGATCAGATCATCGGCACCACAACAGATTTCGGCGGTGATATCCCGGTGGGTGGTGTTGTCGTCGATCAGCAGGCGGCGCTGCTGGCTGAAGGCTGCCTGGAACCCGGTATGGCCAAGTGCACGCTGGGGACCGGGGCCTTCCTGCTGTCCAACACCGGTGGCTCCGGGGTGCGCTCCACGGCGGGTCTGACCTCGTCGGTGGCGTGGCGGATCGGCGGCACCGATACCTTCTGCGTCGACGGGCAGGTTTACACCGCTGCCTCGGCAGTGAAATGGCTGATCTCCCTTGGCGTCATCGCGGCCGCCGCGGAGATGGACCTGATCGCTGCCGCGGATGCCGGTGGGGTGTTGTGTGTGCCTGCGCTGGCCGGGCTGGCCGCCCCGTGGTGGAAGTCGAATGCCACCGCCATCCTGGCGGGTATGACACTGTCCACCGGCCGCGGTCACATTGTCCTGGCGGTGCTGCAGGGTATCGCCGCCCAGATCGCGGAACTGGTGTCGGCCATCAACGCCGACACCGCCCCACCGTTGAGCCGGCTGAGGGTGGACGGTGGTCTCACCCAGTCGAAGGTGTTGATGCAGGCGTGTGCCGACATCGTGGGCGTCCCGGTCGACGTCTACCCGTCGCCGCACGCCACTGCGCTCGGGGCCGCAGCGCTGGCTCAGCTGAGCCTGACACCGCGCCGGCCGCTGCCGGAGGTTGTCCCGGCGTGGACGCCTTCGGCTACTTATGAACCGGCGTGGACCAGTGAACGTGCCGGCGAATTCCGTTCTCAGTGGCGGATGTTGGCAGAGAGGACGTTTGGATGACGTTTGATGTGGTCGTGATCGGAGCCGGTATCGTGGGCTCCGCCATCGCCCGTGAATTGGCGGGTCACCAGCTGTCGGTGGCGCTTCTGGAAGCGCGCGACGACGTCGGTGACGGCACCAGCAAGGCGAACACCGCGATTCTGCACACCGGTTTCGATGCCACCCCCGGCACCCTGGAATCGAAGCTGGTCAGCCGCGGCTACCAGCTGTTGTCGAAATACGCTGTGCAAACCGGTATCCCGGTCGAACACACCGGGGCGATCTTGGTGGCCTGGGATCAGGAGCAGCTCGACACCCTGCCGTCACTCAAGGTCAAAGCCGAGGCCAACGGCTACCACCGCACTGAGATCGTCGGCGCGGAAACAGTGTATGAGCAACTGCCCCATCTGGGTGCGGGGGCGCTGGGTGGTCTCACCGTGCCCGATGAGTCGATCATCTGCACCTGGACGGTCAATCTTGCGTTGGCCACCGACGCCGTCAATCGAGGTGCCACCCTGCTGACGGGCCACCGAATCGAGGCGGTCGAGGTCGGCGGCGAACACACCATCCTGCACTCCAGCGCCGGAACGGTCGCGGCGCGTTGGGTGGTCAATGCCGCCGGATTGGGCGCCGACAAGGTCGACGGGCTGTTCGGCTACTCCCGGTTCACCGTCACTCCGCGCCGCGGAGAGCTGATCGTGTACGACAAACTGGCCCGGGCGCTGGTCGACAAGATCGTGTTGCCGGTGCCGACTGCGCGCGGCAAGGGGGTTCTGGTCAGCCCCACCATCTACGGCAACGTCATGCTCGGGCCGACATCGGAGGATCTGACGGACCGTACCGCCACCGGCACGTCCGAGGCCGGTTTCGAATTCCTGCTGGACAAGGGGCGGGTCTTGATGCCCGAACTGCTCGACGAGGAGGTGACGGCCACCTATGCGGGGCTGCGGGCGGCCATCGATCACCCGGACTATCTCATCGAGGTCGATCCGCAGCAGCGCTACCTGCTGGTCGGTGGCATCAGGTCGACGGGTTTGACCTCGGGAATGGCGGTCGCGGAGTATGCGCGTGACCAACTACGGGAAGCCGGAACCGAATTGACGGTTCGCGCCGACCTGCCGGCGCCGCCGATGATGCCGAATCTCGGTGAGGCGTTCCCGCGGCCCTACCAACGACAGGACCTCATCGAGGCGGACCCGGCATACGGGCGCATCGTGTGTTTCTGTGAACGCGTCACCGAGGGGGAGGTCCGCGACGCCTGCCGATCGGTCATCCCGCCGGCCGCGCTGGAGGGGTTGCGTCGGCGCACCCGGGTGATGAATGGTCGCTGCCAGGCTTTCTTCTGCGGTGCCGAAGTGCAGTCTCTGCTGGAGGCGCATCGATGACCAACTTCGACGTCGCCATCGTCGGCGGCGGTCCCGCGGGCCTGACTGCGGCCGCGGAGCTGGCCCGCGGGCTGAATGTGGTTGTCCTGGAACGTGAACACGAAGCCGGCGGGATACCCCGGCACAGTGACCATCTCGGTTACGGCATCCGCGACATGAGACGGTTCATCAGCGGCCCGGAGTATGCCCGCCGGTTGGTGCGCCAGTCCGCGGCCGCGACTATACGGACCGACACCATGGTCACGGGGTGGTCCGAGGGCGGTTCCCTGGAGGTCACCTCACCGCGTGGAAGAGAGCTGATCTCGGCCGCCGCGATCGTGCTCGCCACCGGGGCCCGGGAGCGGCCCCGATCTGCCCGGCTGATCCCCGGGGATCGTGCCGCCGGGATCTACACGACCGGGCATCTGCAGAATGCCGTGCACCTCAAACACGGGAAGGTCGGCACCCGCGCGGTTGTGGTGGGAGCCGAGTTGGTCAGCTACTCGGCGGTGCTCACCCTCAAACATGCGGGCTGTCAGACGGTACTGATGACCAGCCGCTATGCCGAACCGGAGTCCTACGCCCTGTTCAATCTCGCCGGACGCACCCCGCTGCTGGGCACCCATGTCGCCACCCGGACCCGGGTCACCCGGATTCTGGGTAAGCCCACCGTCGAAGGTGTGGAGGTCGAGCACCTCGACACCGGGCAACGGAGGATCATCGACTGTGACACAGTGGTTTTCACCGGCGATTGGATCCCTGATCACGAGCTGGCCCGGCTCGGGGGACTCGACCTGGACGCCGGTAGCCTGGGCCCGGCCGTCGACACCGCGTTTCGCACCAGCCGGCCCGGCGTTTTTGCGGTCGGCAATCTGTTGCATCCCGTCGACACCGCCGACATCGCCGCTCTCGACGGCCGGCACGTCGCCGGCCAGGTGCGGGCGTTCCTGGCCGGTCGCCGCGGCTGCGAGGCCGGGGTAGCAATCCATGTCGAGGCACCGCTGCGCTGGATCGCCCCGTCGATCCTGCGCCCGGGTGATCCGGCCCCGGCGCGCCACCGCTTGTTGGCCTGGACCGACAAGTTCGTACGGGTGCCGAAAGTGGTTGCACGGCAGGATGGTCAGGTGATCGGGCGGCGGACGTTGCCGTGGCCGGCCGCTCCCGGCCGGGTGTTCCGGATCCCGTCGAGTCTCGTCGACGATGCCGACCGTAAGGGCGGGCCGGTCACCGTGGCGTTGGGCTGAGACGTGTATCGAACCACGGGGTCGGGGAGCGTGGTCGGCGATGACACGTTCCCCGATCTCAGAACGCCCTACTGAACAGCTGTCCGGCGTATTTGGGCGTGGAACACACTCCACCCGATCAACGTGCCCAGGGTGATCGAGAAGATGGCCGCCACCGTGACTCCCAGGGTGGTGATGTTGACGTCGACACCGGCGGCAACTTCGGACAGCGACTCGAACCCGAGTGCACCGGGGACCAGCGTCCAGAACGCCACGAGCATCAGCACGATGCCGGGCGGAGCACCCCGGACGTGGCGGACGACCATCACGAAAGGCACCACCAGGAAGGCACCCACTGCCGCCGAATGGGCTGACGACAGGAACAGCCCGCCCAACTGTTGACCCAGCAATGCCACCGCCACTGCGGACATCACCCAGATCAAGGTGCCCGGCGGGCCGGACAGGTAGATGTAGAGACCGACCCCGATGACAACGATCGCGACGTACAACGACCAGGGTCCCATCTGCGGCGACGGATGTTGTGGGGCAAGGGGTCCGGCGATGTGCAGGCCCATCGCCAGCCCAAAGACCATCAACCCGAGTTGTGTCACGCCGAACACCACCCGGCTGGCTCCGGCGATGATCGCCGAGTTGGCCAGTTCCATGGCGCCGATGGTCAGCGCGATACCCGGCAGCACCGCCACCAGGGCGGGGGTGATCACCCGCAGCAGGCCGTCATTGGCTGCGTCGGCGACGAACCAGGTGGCCAACAGGGTGACGACCAGGGCCGACAGCGGCGGAACCACCGGCCGCAGCGACGGGAAGGGCTGCGCCGCAACGACAATGATACCGACCACCGTGCCGAGGAAGACGTAACCCCACAGCGACGCCCACGTCGGGTTCAGCACCAGGCCGAAACCCAATGTGGTGATGGCGTACCCGATCACAGTGGTGACCGGTCCGAACCGGGGCTTGGTCCGGCGGGCAGCGGCGACGGCCGCTACCGCCTCGACAGGGCTGATGGCACCGGCCTCGGCCAGTTCGGCGATGGCGTCGATCTTTCCCGCCAGGTTCAGCTGCGTGGTGGTGCGATTGGTCACGTCCACTTCGGACGCCTCTGTGCCGATCTGGATCAGCAGCACCGTCGGCAGTACCACCACGCTGACCTTCTCCGTGGTGTACCGCGCCCCGATACGCCTCAGCCGTGTCGCGATCTGATTGGTGGGCAATTCCACCTCGACCAGGGCGATCCCCAACTCGCGTAGCATCGCTGCGATGTCGGCGCGATCGTGGGTATCGGGTGCACCGATCGGATCCGGCACCGACTTGCGAAATGTGCGCAGCGCGCGAGCTGCCCGGGAGTCGCTCATGACTCCTGTTCCTCGGCCGCCTTCTTTTGCCAGGGCCACCGGCCGCTGATCTCGAGCTCCAGTGTCCAGCTCAGGAACGTCCGGATCAGCACGATGCCCGCCAGTATGGCCACGCTCTGCCAGGTGGGGGTGATGGCAACGGTCTTGATGATGTCGGCGGCCACCAGCAGTTCGAGCCCGAGCAGGATCGAGCGACCGAGCTGCTGGCGCAACTTCCAGTAGGTACCGGGAGTCTTGCGTAACAGACGCGCTATGGCCATGCCGGCCGCCAGAACCGCGCCGAGCGCGATCACGGCGACACCCACGCCGTCGATCACGGTTCCGATGAGCTCGACGATCTCGATGAAGGTCATTCCGGGAGGTTAATGCTCCACCGTGTTCCAGATTGCGGCCGGCTTCCGATAGCGCGGGCTGGGCGGCCGGGATCGTCAGAATGGTGGTGGTGCGGTGCGTTCGGCGACGTATGCGTTGTTGAGTTTGCGTGCGGCGGTGATGCGGTAGGCGCGTTGTCGCGCTCGGCTGCGTTGTCGTGTCGGTTTCTTGGTGGCTTTGTCCGGGGTGTTGGGGCGAGACGGGCCGGCGGCGATGGGCGCGCTGGTGGTGGTGATGGTCGGGAAGTACAGTGCTGAGCTGGGTTTCGTGGTGTAGGTCCGACCGATCGGGGTGGTCAGGATGATGGTGCCGTCGGGGAGTTGACGGTCGGTCCAGCCGGCGTCGAAGGTTTTGATGATGTGGTGACAACGACTACATGGAAAACACTTAAACACGCCTCTATCACCGCCTGGGCGTACGTGGTGAGCATTGAGGACCGGAAGCACTAGAACGGCACCCGCGACACCAAGCCGCCAGAACTGCATGATTCCCAGCCCGATCGTCCGTCGCGGTTAGGCTTTACGCATGTGGTGGTGCCGTCTCCCGACGCGCGAGCCACAGCAAGTACGAGAGCCATAGGGGAGTTCTTTGAGCGCCACCGCTGCCGACGGCAAGCACGCCTTCATTTCGTACGTCCGAGAGGACAAGGATGAGGTCGATAGGTTGTGTCGACACCTGGAAAACGCTGGCATTCCGTACTGGAGAGATCGGAAAGACCTCGCCCCGGGCGACAAATGGAAAGCCAAGATTCGCGACGCCATCGCATCCGGATCGATCGCATTTCTTGCCTGCTTCTCTGAACGATCGAGGGAAAAAGACAAGTCGTACATGAACGAGGAGTTGCACTTAGCAGTCGAACAGTATCGACTGCGACCGCCAGATCGAACGTGGCTCATCCCCGTGCGCTTTGATAGTGGCGACATTCCCGTCTGGCCACTTTCAGCGACCGAGACTTTGGGTGACCTCGACTATGCTGATTTGTTCGGGGCCGACTACGCCGACAACGCAATCAAGCTAATGGAGGCGGTCAAGCGCGCCTTGGGGTTAACCGGCATCGACCCGTCTATTCGACGGGCGGCGCTCGAAGAAACCCCCGACTCTGACAAACCCCAATCGTTTAGGCAGCTCACGAAGGAGCTGCTTCGAGACCGTGATAGAGAGATCGAACTCGACGATCTTGTCAGCGCCGAGGTTGCGCGCGTCAGAAGTGCCATGCGTGATGCCGAGCGCTTCCCCACGGACTGGAAGGGAGGAACACCGAGCCAACTTGCGATCGATGGTGCACGCACAGCTAATGACTACTGGCGCCTCGCGGAACCTTTCTGCTGGTCACTGCAGGTAGCGGCTCGCTACGGCACCCCCGAAAACCTGACCCCGTGGGTCAAGGGTTTGAAAGCATTTGCGACAGAGGCCCACAAAATTGCGGGTGGGCATACCTTTTTGATCAATTTGCGGCACGTACCGTCGCTTGTCGCGGTGTTTGTCGCCGCGATGGCGTCATCAGGTCAAGGCAAGTGGGTCAATTTCAAGACACTGCTGGTCGACACGACAGTGACCGACCGAAGTTATGATGCGTCGCCCAAACTTCCGCTAGTCGAGGCTGTCAATCCGTATAAGCCTTTCGACCAGGACTCAGTCACACAACTGCTCGTCAACTCACTCACAATGGGCGAAGGCATCGAAACTACTCAGGCTGCCCTCGATAGGAACGAGGGCTTTAGGTACAAGACGGCCCCGGCGGCGTGGCTCCACGCTATCCTTCGGCCAATCTTCAACGAGCAGTTTCCGGACGACGAAGAATACGACACTGCCTTCGACGCAACCGAAGTTATTCTGGGGTTGGTGGACCAAGATCTCTTGAATTTGCGCCACGGTCCAAATCAGGAGCGAGCGTGGCTGCGTGAGACAAATTGGCTTGGACGGTCGACTTGGCGGTCAGAGCGCCACGAGAACCCGCTGGACGAATTCACCGAGAATCTTTCAAAGCTGTATTCCAGTTACGAGCCACTTCAGGCCGGTCTATTCGGTGGAGGCTACGAGCGGGCGAAGGCTGCAACAGAGCAGTATCGCGAATCCTTTAACCAGATGCGTATGCGCAGCCGCTTCTAACCGTTGGGCGCGGTACTCGGTACCCATCGCATCGCGAAGTCCGACTGCCGTGGTGGACTGCGCCGCTTAGGCACCTACGTAGAACGGCCCGCCATCGCAGATCTTGCGATGGCGGGCCGTTCTACGAAAAACCTACACACCAAAATAATAAACCCCGGGACGGGCAGCTATGCTGCCCGTGTATTCCGGGGCCTTCGCGGTTCACAGTACCGAAAGTGGGAATGGGTGTCAACGGAACTCGGCGATGCGGCGTCGCCCGATGCGGGTGCCCTATTCCGCAAGCTCTCACCAGTGCGGATGGCACCGTACCTAGCAGCCACAGGTCAAGACGAATCCGCGGCGATGAACCTTTACCTGTGGAACTGCGCGGCAGGCGCCGCCCTTTGGGAGGTGCTCGGACACCTTGAGGTCGCGATCCGACATGCGCTCGATAGCGCGCTCACGCAACGGCATATACGACTTGGCCGTGACGGCGAGGAAGACTGGCTGTGGCACGCCGAGGTCGGGCGAGAGTTAGGCTCCCGTGCGCAGGAGGACATTGACGACGCGCTTAAGCATGCCGAGAAGTCCGCTCGGCGCGGCAAGTACACGGTCACGACCGACCACGTGATTGCCGAACTCAACTTCGGGTTCTGGCGATTTCTATTCACCAAGGACCGTGAGAGTTCGATCGGCTCAACAGTCAGGGGCGCCTTTCCGAATGCGCCCAAAGCAGTACGTGCTAACGATGTGAGCGACCTAAACAAGCTGGTCTCCACGACCTACGACCTGCGAAATCGCATTGCTCACCATGAGCCGATTTGGTGGACAAGGCTCCACTACCGCCACGACGAGGTGCTTAGGCTCTTGGGCTACATCTGCGAGGACGTGCGCGATTTTGTCTCATCGCAGAGCCGCTTTCCTGCCATCTACAACGCCCGGCCAGACGCCGCTTGCAACGGCACTCGCCCGTCAAGTACCTGAGCCAACCGCACGATAACCGGGTGTGACCCGCATATCGTGGTCACGACGGTTCGATATGGCCGCGGGCGGCGCATTCACCGTCGCACAGCTCGCCGCGCTCGGCGTAGTAGGCGTGCACCGCGGACTGGTCCCAGCTGACCAGTTCGCCGCCCTCGAACACGGCCAACGCGTCGGGCACCCCAGCATCGACCGCGCCGGGGGCCTCGGGCACCTGCTTCCACCTCATGCGCTTCGCCCGTCGATCGCATAGACACCCCTCACGCCGGGACGCTGCTGGGTCGGCTGCACCGTCTGGCCGCCGCCCTGGGTCGGCGCGGTGAGACCGGACGGCAGCTGCATGGCCGACACGAGCCGGGCGAAGGCGATCCGCTGCTGTCGTAGCTCGACGAGGGCCGGGTGCGCTTTCAGCCCCTGCGACGACTCCGCGAGCAAGCCGTCGCGGTCCACGATCGCCTGTAGCAAGTCGAGAGCGTCGGCCGTGCGGCACAGCTCGCGCAGCGCGAGGGCCTCGTGCTCATCGAGGTCTAGGACGTTGGCGACGGCGGTCCATAGCGCCGTACCTGCGGCGGCGAGGCCGTCGGGCGGTTGGCGGTCAGTCATGTGGGGCTCCAATCAGGGCCAATCGTTTCAGGTCAGAGAGAGACGGATGCATATGCCACCGAGGTGCGCTGCGGCGTCTCGCGGGGGCCTCCCCCCGGGGGCCTGTGCGCCAGGTGGCGCGTGTTCGCGGCGCCCGTGGGTGTGAGCGCCCTGCGCGGCACGATGGCTGTAGCGACGCGCAGGGCGCTCAATGTGGTGGTGTGGCTGCAGCGTTTCCGCGAGTCGAACGGCGGCGCTTCATCCCAGGAGGCTGCCCAAGTCCAGGGCAACGGGACACGACAGCCGCACACCACCGTGTTGCTATGGGGCGACGGTGAACTTGCCGATGCGCTCGGGTCGCATCACGCTGTGACCGATGCGCCAAGTCGCGCGAAGAACCACGGTGTCTGCGCTGAATCGCTCGTGCTCGCTGTTGGCAATGCGCACGTCGCCGACGGCTGACACGATCGCGGACTTGTCGATCACGAATCCGACACCGGCGGGCACGGCGATGTTGCGCACCACAGGCAGTGACAGCAGCATGGGCTGGGCGTCGGTGGTGCCCGCGCCGAGCAAGCTCTCGTTGGTGTCGGTGCCGCCAACCTTCAACCGCCGCAGCGCCGCCCAGGTGGTCGGCGAGACGACGATGAGTGAGGGTGTGGACAGGTTCTCTTCCAGTTCGGCCACGAGGTCGACCAGTGCGTCGAGGTTGTCGGCGATGGCGCCGCCGTCGACCAGCCCGCCCGTGTTCGCCAGGCCCGCCGCGGGGGCCAGCGCGGGCGAGACCGGGGCGTCCTCGGCGAGGAAGGCGCGGTCAGCGCGACGGACGATTGCCCGAGCGACGGACTGCGCAAGCTCCCCGGCGGTCTGTTCCTGTAGCCACTGCTCATTGGAGACGGGGACAAGCTTGGTGATCTTCGCGGTATGCACGACTGCCTCGGCGAGCTGCGGTGCGGCGTCGGGAATGACGGCGCCCTCGGCGGTGAACTGTGCGTCGTCGTCGACGAGGTAGGCCACGCGAACAGATGGAGCGTCGCCGTCGACCCGGCCCGCTACGGTGCTGGCCTGCAGGATTAGGGCGTCGGGAATCACGTCGCCGGGCGCGTGGGTGTACACGTCGGGGCGGTGTGCACCGGCAGAGAATCCAGTAGTGATAGTCATTTCAGTTGCCTTTCAGGGCTATTGCGCCGCATATCAATGGCGTGCGCGAATCAACAAGGGGCGTGTGTTGGCTGATGCGGGCGCCGGGCCTGCGATCGAATCCGCGCCCGCGCCAGGCGGGCAACAGGATCGATCATGCCGCTGGCCGCGCTCAATCTCGCCGCAGCACGCCACCCCGGAGGAGCTGTCAGCGGGGTGGCGTGTGCGCTTGCCTGCTCAGTCGTGCTTGCGTGGCCTGAACGAATCGACGAAGCTCGGCCCACCCCTGTGGCTGCCCGGTGCTGTTGCGCCAGAATGCAAGCCGTCCAAGCCCAAGCGCGCGCGTCCCTTCTGTGGGATACCGAGGGTTGACCGTGCCGTCTTCATCGCCCGGTCCACGGCGGCCATATCGACTGAACCATCCTCGGCGAGCACGTCGTCAAGTTTGGACACAGCCCACACCGCCGACGGGCGCATACCTGCCGCGGTGATACGCGCCTCGGCCGTTTGGCGCTGCATCGCTGCGACGCGGTTCTCCGCGGCCTGTGCCCGGTCCTCGGCCGCCTTGGCTCGGCCGCGATGGTCAGCCGACTCCTTGCGCAGCTTCTCAACCACCTTGCGCGGGAACGTGTCGCCGGTGCCGTCGAGGTCGTCGTCGGCCTGGTCCACAACGTCAGCGTCGGGTGCGACGGTAGCCCCGTCGTCGGGGATGATGTCGGCGTCGTCGAGGGTCTCAACGCCCGCGGATTGTTCGTCAATCATGCTCTCGCTCATTGGTTTGTATCCTTTCGGGTGATTGGGGCTGTGATAGTGACGTGCTCGGCGTGTCTGCTGATGCCGTGCTCGTCGAGGCTGTAGTGCGTGATCTGGACCGTGGCGCCGCCGTCGGCGAGGCGCTGCAGGTCGTCGACCGAGTGCTCGACACACGGCACAACGTCACGGGGCGCCCGCCGGTAGTCGGTGAACGCCGCGCGTAGCGGGTCGCGGCCGTCCTGGTTGTCGTGCTCAATTTGCATGCGATTCCTTCGTTTTCGATTGGGTAGCTGAATGGTTAATGCCGCCGGATGGCGACTCCCAGGCGATATAAGGTGCACCGGACAGCCACACATGCGCCGCCCTGTCCTCGGCTGACGCCCGCCAATCAGGTTTTGCGTCGTGCCGCCAATGCCCATCCACCGGCCGCCAGCCGCCCCTAGGCAGCACCGCCACGTTGACCAGCTCCCCCGACGCGGTGCGCCCGATGGCGACCAGTCGGTCGAGCTGACTTGGGCGACGCGAAGCGATACCCAGCGCCTCGTCCATCTCGACGGCGGGCACTTTGCGCATGCGGCGCAACGCCGAGGCGTGCACCACCATGCCGTCGTCGAGCCGCAGCACCCATTGCGGCGCCGATGACGCAACCCGGCGGGCCTCACACCGCAGAAGCGCCACGGCCGCAGCGGGCAGCAGATCATCCAGAGCACCGGCGCGCAGGCATGCCATGACGCGGCTGGCGTCATCGAGCGTCATCGACGGCGGCACACTCACGCCGCGGTGGCTGACCTGCGGGTCGGAACCTCGCGTTTTCACTTGGGTCCCTCGTGGATTAGCTGCGCACGACTCGGGCACAGATTGGACGCTTTCTGCATATGAGCCCCACACAGAGCGGCCCGAAGTGTTCGACCAGGGAAAACGCCCGGAATCTCTACACGTGAGCCCAACTTGTAAATGTCTGTGCCATCTGTGCCCAGAGCATCTTTAGGTGTATTGAACTGCGGAAACACCGGCACACTTTGGCCGCAGCGATCTGTGCCAATCTGTGCCGATCTGTGCCCGCGGGGGCGTTTCTGGCACGGATCTGTGCCGTTTGCTGACACGCCTGCGGTGGCGCCGCTCCCGCCCGACTGGTCACGTTTGCTGCTGCCACGGCAGTACGAGTCCGTGGCATTTCTGGCATTGAGTCCACACACGGTATAGGCGAGTACCCCGACCTGCAGAAACAGTGCTGCGATGGGCACATAGAAGCGCCAACCGGGAGAATCGCGTACTGGCGTACTGATCTGGCGGTTTATACAGGCTGAACTGCAGCTTTGCCCAGTACAGATTACCTTTTCGACTCGTACTGAAAAGCCTATGCGGTCCGATGATTTACGGGCCTTGACCTGGGCAGACGAGCCCCGGCGGCCCGTCGCGCGAGTCGTACTGAATCCCGTACTGGCAGTACGGGATTCAGTACGAGATTCAAGCGACTTGTACTGTTTGCTGCCGCCGCAGAAAAAGGGCAGCGGTGGCCCGATCATCGGCGCAGCCCTATTCCTCGGTAGGTCCGCTGGCTATGCGACACCTGACTCCGGACACCGACGCGCGCGGCCAGCTCGCGGCCGAGCTTGACCCCGGTCACCGTCGTGTCCTCCCCGGCGCCGTGTGCCCAACCTCGGTATGCCGCAAGTAGTTCAGCGGGCTTGGCCGATGCGCTGGGCGACAGTTCGCAGCACTGGGCGACGAACCGCTCAATAGCTGTCGGCCGTATCCAGTCGCCAAGCTCGCGGGCCTGCTCGACCGAACCGTCAATGCAGGGTCGGCAATCGCACGCGAACGAAGTCACGATCAACCGCTCGATGGGCTTGCGGCCGTCTGCGATGTCATGCTGCACGAGCAGCCACGCTGCCGCCGCCCGGTCATGCTGCTCAGCCAGCGACTCGATCTCTGCCCGCTGCTCAAGCGACAGCGTCTGCGTGCTCATGCTGCCCGCCCCGACTGCCGCACGGTGCGACGGACAGGCCTTAGCAGCTCGGCCAGCCTGGCTCTTTGCTCGCCGGTGAATGGCGGGGCCTGCGCCACTTGACGTTTCACGTATGCAGCCGTTTCGGGTGTCATGGCGCGGTCATCTCGGCAGCGAGCTGGTCGGCGCGGGCTGCGAGCTGGTCGGCGACACGCTGGGCGTCGTCGGCACGGTGCTGGGCCGCGATTGCGTCGCGTCGTGCGCAGTTGGCGCTGCGGCTCTTGGCGGCCTTTCGGGCCATCGCCCGAAAGTGCTCAGTGTTTGGATTGTTCGGCATCGCCGGAACTCCTCGGGGTCAACGAATCGACCCCGGCGCCCTGCGAGCACGCCCCCCACGATTCCGGGCGTCACAGCAGCGACCGGGAGGGCTCTACGGCGCTCCTGGTACGCACCCCGAAGGGCACGGCCCGGCGAGTTGTACCCCGCGCTGCACGTCGTGAGTCAGCGGCAACGCGGCCCAACCGGGTCGCTGAACACGCTACAACCGCTACAACTCAATCACGCCGCTTGAGCGCGTTCACTGCTTCCAGTCGATCCGCACACGCTCGGGCTTAAACACCCTGCCGCCCTTCCCAACCGGCATGACGGTGAACCGCACCACCACATCGAGCACGGCCCGCAGCCGATCCGGCGTAAGTTCCTTGATGGCCTCAGCGACCTCGGGCGTGCCCAGCGGGATGCCATCGAACACGCGCAGCCGTTCCTGGTCCTGCAGCGCCGTCTCGATCACGGCGAGCTTCTCGGCGACGCGCTGCCGTCGGGCGGCAAGCCGTCGACCGTCGATAATGCCCTCGTCGTACTCAGCCTCGGCCGCGCGAATCTGCGCGTACAGCGCGTTTGCCTCACCGGTGAGCCGCGCGGTCTGGGCCTCATCGTGTACCTCGGCCTTGAGCAGGTCGACCGCATCCTCGCGTGCCAGACGCTCAGTCAGCGCACCGTATACCAGCGGCTCGACGTGCTCGGCGCGGATGCTGCACCCGTGACAGTTCAGGCAGGCGTACGTGATTCGGTGCCCCACCTTGCCGGTGGGTGGCTCTAGCGGTACACCGGCCTTGCGTCGCCCCGGCTTGCGGCCCGTCGGGTGCAGCATTACCCACTGCCCGTTCAGATGGCCGCCGCAGTCGGGTTTGCCGCACAGCAGCACACCTGTCAGTAGGTGCTGACGGACCGTCTTGCGGCCTGGGGCCCGGCCAGGTGCGTTCAGGACGGCCTGTGCGGCCCGCCAGGTTGATTCGTCGACAAGTGGCGGCCAGGTGCCGTGTCCGACAATCTCGCCGCGGTGCGCGCGCAACCCGGCGTTGCGTGGCGCCCGCAGAAACAGGCTGACCGTCGATGGTGACCACGGCTTGCCGGTCAGCCCGTGCACACCGGCAGCGTTCCAGTCGCGGGCAATGTCGCTGATCGACCCACCGGCCAGCACCACCCGATACGCCTCGTCGACCAGCGGCGCGGTACGCGGGTCGTGCTGGTGGCTGCCGTCGTCGAGGTACCCGAACGCTCGGCGCCACTGCGGGCGGCCCTGCGCCGCTTTCTGTTCAGCGGCCCGCAATTGGCGGGCACGCTTGTGCTCAATCTCGTGGGCGGCGACGCTGCCCTTGAGCCGAGCCGTCAGGCGGCCCTGCGCAGTCGACAGGTCAACGTCACCGGAGACTGTCGCCAGGGCGAGCTGGCGGTCGTCGGCAAGTGCCATGAACGCCTCAAGCTCGATCGGGCGACGGTGCAGCCTGTCCAAATCCCACGCGACCACGGCGCCGATCCGGCCGTCGCGGACATCGGCGAGCATCCGCTCGTACGACGGGCGTTTCTTGCCCGACGACGCGCTGACATCGTTGTCGACGTATTCGACTGACTCCCAACCTTTCTCGGCGCAAAGGCGTAGGCAGTCCTCACGTTGACGCGTGACGCCGAGTTGCAGGCCGGTCGGATCGGAACTGATGCGCAAGTACACAGCGGCGGTGGGCACGCCTTAAAGTCTATTTCACGAAGTCGACATTGCAGGCGGCAGTAGGCCTTGTTGTTGGAGGCGTGGGTGGGGCCGCCGTCACCCCAGGCGATGGTGTGGTCGAGGTCGCTGACGTCGGCGGGGCGGTCGCAGTGGGGCCAGCGGCAGCACAGGTCGCGGGCACGGACGAAGTCGGCCAGCGCGGTGGGGATGCGGTACCTGTTGTCCGGGTCGACTGCGGGTGGTTTGACCTGCCGCACCATTGCTCCAGCAGCGATCAGCTCTGCCAGCCACGGCGTGGGGACAATCCCGAACCCAGGTAGGAACGCCACCGCACCCAGAGGACGGCGCGGTGAGTTCGAGGGTGGTGGTGACGGCGATGGGTCCGGTGATTTCTCGGGATCCCCAGAATCTTCCTCAGCAGCAACACCCGCCGCGTCGTCGTCACCATCCGGCGAAGGCATTGGGGCTTCGGCTTCGGTATCAGCCTCGACTGCGCTGTTCTCGCGGGGATCGTCCTCCACGACAGTCGGTTCCGGCCCATCGACAACACCGTCGGCCATGCTGTCGGGGGCGCAGACCCCAGCACTGCAGTCAGACATGATCGGCGCCGCCGCCGGCGACTCAGCCTCAGTGACCACGTTGTTGGTCGCGTTGTCACCGTCGGGTGCGCAGGCGGGTGCAGTCACATCCGGTTCGGGTTCGGGCATGCCATCGCCGTGCATTCGCGGGTCCGGCTCGGCGGACAGGGCGGCTTCTTCGGCGTAGACGTGGATCACCACACTCGATGCGCGGCCATCGTCAACGCTCGCCGCCGGGCACGCGGAGTTGCCGCAGAGGCACCGCAACTGCCATGACCCCGCTCCCAATGCACCCGCGGCATCGGCGCGGCGTTGGGCGAAGGTTCGCGGATCATCCCCACAGACCCCTTTGGCCATCAGCGTTACCCGCCGCTTCAACAGCGCCCCATCGATAGCTGAGAGCCGCCCGTAGATCTCGATGGTCCCGTTCTCGGCAGCGCCGAAATCCAGATCCCGATCCAGGACCCGGCTGCGGGCCAGTTTGAGTGCTCCCGGATCGTGGCGGGTCACCCACACATCGATCGCCTCATCGAGCGCCTTGGCCGACAACGTGCCCCACCCCAACGCTGCCTCGGCCACCGAAGCATCCAGCGCAGCCACCAACGCCGGGTCCTGCACCAGTTCGGTGCGGGCCACAATGCGGCGGACCAACCGCTCGGAGATCTGTCCGGACAACAACAGGGCGGCAACATTCGGTAGTCGGTGGCGCAACGCCATTCCGATCTCCATGTCCTCCGACGCCCGGCCTTGAGAGATCCCCGAGGCCAACGCGATCTCGGCGGCCACCGAGTTCCAGTTGTCGCGGGCTGCCTCGGCGACCTCCCAGTTCTCGTCATACAGCCGGGTGGTCACTTCGGCGACGAAGGCGAATCGGTGCGCTGCTGCCGTCGCCGCGGCGCGGGTCCACTCGTCGATGGCTGCGACCAGGGCAGCATCATCGAGGTCAGACCGCGACTCGGAATCCGAAAGCGTCTCGAACATACTTTCGATTCTATCCAAATCCATTGATGTCGGCCGTCGTAATCCCCAGAATCCCGGGGTTATCCACACACCTGTTTTCCTCCACAGGACCGTCTACCCTGTGGTCGTCATGCACGTTCACCAGCCGAGCGGCAGGAGATTCATCCATGCACCAAAGGCCACCGACTGCGCCCATCGTCGCAGCCCACGCTCGGCACCTCAGCACCCTTCCGTTCGGCGACACCGCCGATTTCGATGACGCCGACCGGGGTTTCCTCGGCGCACTCGAACCGTGTGTGGTCACCGCCGCCGATGGCCGCGTGGTGTGGGACAACGACGTTTACGGGTTTCTTGCGGGAGACGCGCCGACCTCTGTGCATCCGAGCCTGTGGCGACAGTCGCAACTGGCCGCCAAACAGGGTCTCTATGAGGTGGTGGAGGGCATCTACCAGGTGCGCGGCCTGGACCTGTCGAACATCAGTTTCATCGAGGGCGATACCGGGATCATCGTCATCGACCCATTGGTGAGCACCGAAACCGCCGCTGCGGCGCTGGCCCTCTACCGGGCGCATCGCGGTGACCGCCCGGTGGTTGCGGTGATCTACACCCACAGCCACGTTGACCACTTCGGTGGCGTGCTCGGCGTCACCACCCAGGCCGACGTCGATGCAGGCACGGTGGCGGTCATCGCGCCGGAGGGTTTCATCGAGCACGCCGTACAGGAAAACGTCTACGCCGGCACCGCCATGGCGCGTCGCGCCAGCTACATGTACGGCACCGTGCTCGATCGGGGACCGCAAGGTCAGGTGGGCTGTGGGCTGGGGCAGACCCCGTCCACTGGTGAAGTCGGGGTGATCGTGCCGACGCTGGACATCGTCGCCACGGGTGAGACGCACACCATCGACGGTGTCGAGATCGAGTTCCAAATGGCACCGGGAACCGAGGCGCCCGCCGAGATGCACTTCTACTTCCCCGGGTTCCGGGCACTGTGTATGGCCGAGAACGCCACTCACAACCTGCACAACCTGCTGACGCTGCGCGGTGCACTGGTACGAGACCCGCACGGCTGGTCGGGTTACCTGACCGAGGCCATCGACAGCTTCGGTGACCGCACGGACGTGGTGTTCGCCTCCCATCACTGGCCGACCTGGGGCCGCGAGAACATCCTCGAATACCTTGGCCTGCAACGTGATCTGTACGGCTTCCTGCACGATCAGACGCTGCGGTTGCTCAACCAGGGACATACCGGCATCGAGATCGCCGAGAACTTCGTGATGCCGCCGGCTCTGGAGAAGGCCTGGCACGCCCGCGGTTATTACGGTTCGGTCAGTCACAACGTCAAGGCCATCTACCAGCGCTACATGGGTTGGTTCGACGGTAACCCCGCCCGGCTATGGGCTCACCCACCAGCGGCCGTCGGTCCCCGGTACGTCGAGGCGATGGGCGGTCTCGACCGGGTGGTCGAGATTGCTCACAAAGCCTTCGAAGACGGTGACTTCCGTTGGGCGGCAACACTGCTCGATCACGTCATCTTCACCGACGAGAATCACGGCGCCGCCCGTGAGCTCTATTCCGACACGCTGGAGCAGCTGGCCTACGGTGCGGAGAACGCGACCTGGCGCAACTTCTTCCTCGCCGGTGCCACAGAACTGCGGGTGGGGAACTTCGGCACCCCCACCCAGGCGACGTCGATGTCGATGCTGGGCCAGCTCAGCCCGGAGCAGATGTTCGATGCCCTGGCCGTCAGTGTCAACGGCCCGCAAGCGTGGGATCTTGATCTGGCAATTGATGTTTCGTTCACCGACCTGGGGTCCAACTATCGGTTGGCCCTGCGCAACGGGGTGCTGGTCTACCGCAAGGTGCCCGCCCATGCGGAAACGGCAGGCGCGACGCTGACGCTGGCCACCAAGGTGCGTCTGCTGACATTGGTCGGCGGCGACCTCAGCTCGCCGGGCCTGGAGATCGGCGGCGATCCCGCGGTGCTACAGCAGTTGGTGGCGGTGCTCGACCATCCGGACCCAGCGTTCAACATCGTCACGCCGTAGGTGTCGAGGACTCCCGGATGACTCGATGCACAAAGCCGAGTTTCGCTGCCACCGGCGGTGGCAGCTCGAACGGGTAGAGCGGACTCTTGCCCATCGCGGTGTTGACCCTGTTGAAGAACAACGACATCCATTTCCAGTCGTACAGCAGCCGTTCGACCGGCTGGTCGGCGTAGGACTCCAAAGCGGCGATATCGCGTTGGCCGCGGAACCGCACCTGGTCGGCGTGCAACACCATGCCCGCTTCGCGGCAGGTGTCGATGGTGTCGGTGATGTGCAGGTAGTGCGCAAAGCACTCCGCAAAATCCTCCCACGGGTGCATCGTCGCGTATTCGGAGATGAACGAGGCCTGCCAGCCCTCGGGGGCGCCGAGACTGTAGTGCCGCGCGATTGCGTCGCTGTAGCCGGCGGTTTCATCGCCGAACAGGGTGCGGCACTCCTGGAGATAGCGGTCCGCGCCCGGACCGCTTTCCACCAGGATGTTCTGGTAGTAATGGCCGACTTCGTGGCGGAAGTGGCCCAGCATCGTGCGGTAGGGCTCACCGAGGTTGACCCGCAACTGTTCTCGGTAGGCGTCGAGGGTTTCCACGAGGTCGATGGTGATCACACCGTTGGCGTGGCCGATGATCACCGTCTGCCCGGTGGTGTAACTGGACAACAAGTCGAATGCCAGGCCGCCGTCACCTCGCCACCACGGTCGGATCGGCAAGCCGATATCGGTGAGTTGGTAGACCAGCCGTCGCAGAGCCTGCGTCGTGGGCACCAGCTTTTCCCGGGCCAGGGTGTCGTCCGGAGCCGGCTCGTGGCGGATCAGGGAGTCGGCCGGGCATCTGCCGCGCTGATAGGCCTCGTCCTGCTCAGCGGGTGTCAGCCAGTTACACCCGAGGGTGTCGCTCTGGGTGCACCGGACCCAGAGCTGCCCGTCGAGCACGGCGGCACCGTCGGAAATCGCCAGCATCGACTTGCTTGGCAGATGCAAGCCGACGGCTGCGGCGCAGTTCGGGCAGTTGGCACACTCGAAGGGAGTGAAGTGGTGGCACACCGGACAAGCGAACGCGCGCATGGGCCATATCGTTGCATGTATGCAACTGCTTCTGATCCGTCACGCACTGCCCAATCGCAGCGAGCTTGGGCAGGGTTCGGACCCGGAACTGTCGCCCGCGGGTCTAGAGCAGGCGCAGCGACTTCCCGAGGCGGTCCGGCGCTATCCGTTGGCCCGACTGGTCAGCAGTCCACAGCAGCGCGCCGTGCAGACGGCGCAACCGCTGGCAGCAGCCCGTGGACTTCCCGTCGAGATCGATGAACGCCTCGCCGAGTACGACCGCGACATGGCAGCCTATGTGCCGGTGGAACTGCTGCGATCCGAACGGCCGCAGGACTGGGCCAGGATGGCTGACGGGCACCTCCCGGGAGGGGTCGACGAGGATGCGTTCCGCGCCCGGATCGGGGCGGGCATCGCCGATATCGTCGCGACCTCCGACCATGAGGACACCGTCGCGATCTTCAGCCACGGCGGCGTGATCAATGTGTTGTTACACGAGATCCTGGGCACCCGCCGGTTGCTGTCGTTCCCCGTCGACTATGTGTCGGTGACCCGGCTGCTCTACTCCCGGACCGGGCAGGCCAGTGTGGCCGCCGTCAACGGCACCGAACACGTGTGGGATCTGTTGCCGCGCAACCAACGCCACACCTGAGGCGGTGCCGGTGCCGGCGTCGACGCGCGGGGTATGGCGGGGGTCACAGTTTCACCAGATGACGGCCAGGGTAGATAGCGGCATGCTGTTCGGACATCCAGAAGAAAGCGTGCGGAGATGAAGCGTGACGTCGGTGCTGAACTGGATGTGGACATCACCGCACCCACCACCCTTGAATTCCAGATCGCCGTCGCACCTCAGCCCGGCGCGGCGGTGACCGAAGAGCTGTCATTCATCCTGAACGGCAAGCCGATTCAGGCGACGGAGATCGTCGGCCAGCACGGCAACCGGATCCACAAATTCGACGCCGGTGTCGGCAATCTCAAAGCGAGCTACCGGGCGAGCATCGTCGGACAGGCCGACCCGGTGCCCGTCACCGACATCGACCTGTCGACCTACCTGCGGCCCAGCCGCTACGCCGAGGCCGACAAGTTCTTCGGCTTCGCCGCCACCGAATTCGGTGACTACCTCGACTCGGCGGGGCTACTGACCAAGGTGTCGTCGTGGGTGGGGACCAGGCTGTCGTACGTTCCGGGATCCTCGGATCCGATCGACGGCGCCGTGGACACCCTGCTGGCCGGTGCCGGGGTGTGCCGCGACTATGCGCATCTGTCGGTGGCGCTGCTGCGCGCGGTCAACGTGCCCGCCCGCCTGGTCGCGGTCTATGCCCCGGGCTGCCGGCCGATGGACTTCCATGCGGTCGCCGAAGCGTTTGTCGAGGGACAGTGGCGGGTAGTAGACGCCACATGTCTTGCGCCCCGGCAGACCATGGTGCGCATCGCCACGGGACGCGACGCCGCCGACACCGCGTTCCTGGACAACCACAAGGGCTCCATCACCTTGAACAGCAGCGTTGTCACCGCGGTGGTGGATGGTGAGTTGCCCGAAGATTCCGTTGACCAGGTGGTTGCCATCCGCTGATCACAGTCCGGCGCGCAAGTTCGCCTTCGCCGCCCGGCGCAGCTGGAAGATCCGCACCGCGCCCACGGCGACGGTGAGCAACCCGCCTGCCACCGCGGCGAACAGGATCGCCACCCCCAACGGCAGACTCCAGTGCCAGCCGAGGAAGGCGAACTCGGCGGACTCGGTGTTCTGCGCAATGAAGATCAGCAGCACGATCAAGACCAGGAAGCCGACGATGAGAGATCCCCACAACGCCGCGGCCCGGGTGAACTTCACCGCCGATTCGGGTGGTGGCGGCGCCTTCGTGTCGGACGGATACACCGGGTCGGACGCCTCGTACGGATCCGGCTCTCCCGGGAGAGGCGGCAAGGTCGGGTCGCTGCTCATAGGCCCATCTTTGCCCCTTCTGCCACGGAAGCAAACCATTGCGGGGGAGTCAAAGCATCTCGTCACGCGCCGTATCACGCTAGGGTCGGCCACATGACCACGCTGCGCAAACGCATGCGGACCATGCTGGTGGCGGTGTCGGTGATCTGTCTGGGCGCCGCGATGACGGCCTGCGGGAGCTCCAACCCGCTCGGCGGCGGCCAGATATCGGGTGACCTGAAGACGCTCACCGTCGGATCGGCCGACTTCCCGGAATCGAAGATCATCGCCGAGATCTATGCACAGGCGCTGGAGGCCAACGATTTCACGATCTCGCGTCAATTCGGGATCGGTAGCCGCGAGACCTACATTCCGGCACTGCAGGACTTCTCGATCAACCTGGTCCCCGAATACACCGGCAATCTGCTGAAATACTTCGATCCCGAGGCCACCGCGACCACACCCGATGACGTCGAACTGGCGTTGTACCGCGCCCTTCCCGGAGCGATCTCGATGCTCACCCCGTCACCGGCCGAGGATGTCGACACCCTGGCCGTCACCTCCGAGACCGCGCAACGCTGGAACCTCGAGACCATCGCCGATCTCGCGGCGCACTCGGCGGAGGTGAAGCTCGGTGCCCCCTCGGAGTTCCTCAACCGCACCGAAGGTGTGCCGGGATTACGGCAGAACTACGGGCTGGACATCGCGCCCAGCAACTTCATCGCGATCAGCGACGGCGGCGGGCCGGCCACCGTGCGGGCGCTGGCCGACGGGACCGTCACCGCAGCCAACATCTTCAGCACCTCACCGGCGATCCCACAGAACAACTTTGTTGTTCTGAAGGACCCGAAGAACAACTTTCCGGCCGCGAATGTGGTGCCGGTACTCAGTTCGCAGAAGATGTCCGACGAGATCAAGACGATTCTGAACGCGGTGTCGGCCAAGCTCACCACCGAGGCGCTGATCGAACTCAACAGCGCGGTGGAAGGCAATCAGGGTGTCGATCCGGACGAGGCTGCCCAGAAATGGGTGCAGGACAATGGCTTTGACCAGCCGATTGGTGGGTAGATGATCACCTTCGATGGCGTCACCAAGCAGTACCCGGACGGGACCATCGCCGTCGACACCCTGAATCTCGAAGTGCCGGAAGGCACCTTGACGGTGTTCGTGGGTCCGTCGGGATGCGGTAAGACCACCTCGATGCGGATGATCAACCGGATGATCGACCCGACATCGGGCACCCTCGTCGTCAACGGTGCGGACGTCACCAAGGTCGACCCGGTCAAGCTGCGGCTCGGTATCGGCTACGTGATCCAGAGTGCCGGCCTGATGCCGCATCAGCGGGTCATCGACAACGTGGCGACAGTTCCGGTCCTGCGCGGTGAATCACGAAGGGCCGCACGCAAAGCCGCCTATGGGGTACTGGAACGGGTGGGGTTGGACCCGGCGTTGGGCAACCGCTATCCCGCGCAGCTCTCCGGCGGTCAGCAGCAGCGTGTCGGGGTGGCCCGGGCGCTGGCCGCGGACCCGCCGATCCTGCTGATGGACGAGCCGTTCTCTGCGGTGGACCCGGTGGTCCGGGAAGATCTGCAAGCCGAAATCCTGCGATTGCAGAGCGAATTGCGCAAGACCATCGTGTTTGTCACCCACGACATCGATGAAGCCATCAAACTCGGCGACAAGGTGGCGGTGTTCGGCCGCGGCGGGGTGTTGCAGCAGTACGACGCTCCGTCACGGTTGCTGTCCAATCCTGCCAACGACGAGGTGTCGGCGTTTGTCGGTGCCGACCGGGGCTACCGCGGCCTGCAGTTCTACGGCGGCACCGGGATACCTCTGCACGACCTGCCGCACGTCACCGAAGCCGGCATCGACGCCCTGCGCCTGGCGCCGGGCGACTGGATGCTGGTGACCAAGGACGACGGCACCCCGTACGCGTGGATCGATCACGCCGGCGTCGCATTACACCGAAGCGGCAGCTCGCTCTACGACAGCACCATCGCCGGCGGCTCGCTGTTCCGCCCCGATGACACCCTGCGTCAGGCGCTGGATGCGGCGCTGTCCTCACCGTCCGGGCTGGGGGTGGCCGTCGACGCCGACGGGCAGGTGAGCGGCGGCGTCAAGGCCGACGAGGTGCTCGACGCGTTGAACGAACACCGGGCGAGTCGGGCCTGACGTGCAGTACCTGTTCACCCACCTCGACAACCTGTGGGCGCTGACCGTGATCCACCTGCGCCTGTCGCTGGTGCCGATCCTGCTCGGACTGCTGATCGCAGTGCCGGTCGGTGCGCTGGTGCGTCGCAACACCACGCTGCGGCGGTTGACGACGGTTACGGCCAGCATCATCTTCACCATTCCGTCGCTGGCGCTGTTCGTGGTGCTGCCGCTGATCATCCCGACCCGGATCCTCGACGAGGCCAACGTGATCGTGGCGTTGACGCTCTACACCGTCGCGCTGCTGGTGCGCGCGGTACCGGAGGCCTTGGATGCCGTCTCGCCCGCGGTGCTCGACGCCGCCACCGCAGTTGGTTACAAGCCGCTGACCCGGCTGCTGAAAATCGAACTGCCGCTGGCGATTCCGGTGCTGGTGGCCAGCTTGCGGGTGGTCGCGGTGACCAACATCTCGATGGTGTCGGTGGGTTCGGTGATCGGTGTCGGCGGTCTGGGCACCTGGTTCACCGAGGGCTATCAGTCCAACAAGAGTGATCAGATCGTCGCCGGCATCATCGCCATCTTTGTCCTCGCCATCATCATCGACACCCTGATCATGCTGCTCGGTAAGGCGGCCACCCCCTGGACACGCGCGACCAGGGCCACCGGCGTCACAGCGAAGGTGGGTGCCTGATGGGGCCGATGAGCTTCCTGACCGAGGCGCTGAACTTCATCTTCACCGCGGCCAACTGGGGTGGACCGGCCGGACTGGGGGCCCGCATCGTCGAGCACCTGCAGTACACCGCCATCGCCGTGTTCTTCTCCGCGGTGATCGCGGTCCCGCTCGGCATGCTCATCGGGCACACCGGTCGCGGCACCTTCCTGGTCGTCACGGGCGTCAACGCGCTGCGGGCGCTGCCCACGCTGGGTGTCCTGCTGCTGGGTGTGTTGCTGTGGGGGCTGGGCCTGGTGCCCCCCACGGTGGCGCTGATGCTGCTCGGCATCCCGCCGCTGCTGGCCGGAACCTACTCCGGGATCGCCAACGTCGACCGTGCTGTTGTCGACGCCGCCCGATCGATGGGGATGACCGAGACCCGCATCCTGCTGCGCGTCGAGACGCCAAACGCGATGCCGCTGATCCTCGGCGGGTTGAGGACCGCAACCCTGCAGATCGTGGCGACGGCGACAGTCGCGGCGTACGCGAGCCTGGGCGGTCTGGGCCGCTACCTCATCGACGGAATCAAGGTGCGCGAGTTCTACCTGGCACTGGTCGGCGCGTTGATGGTGACGCTGCTGGCGCTGATCCTCGACGCGCTGCTGGCGCTGGCGGTATGGGCTTCAGTGCCTGGAACAGGGCGGATGCGGAGACTGCCGCAGCCGCTTCTCGACGATGAGGTGGCGCTGGAATCACGCGGGCCGGAGTCTGGGATCAGATCGAGATCTGGACCGGGCTACGAACGCGGCGGGCCGTCGCCTACGGTAGACGAATGAGTGCAGCCACCGCTCAGAGTGAGAGCTCCTGGCCGGCGATCCTGACGTGGCGTGCCCCCGACGGGGCACGCATGGAGTCGGTGCGGGTGCAGCTCACGAGCGATCGAATCAAGGCCTACGGTCGGATCGTTTCTGCCGCCACCGAGACCACCCCCGCCTTCAGCGCTTCCTATGACCTGGTCACCGACGAGAAGGGCGCCACCAAACGCCTGTCGCTGACGGTCACAGTGGCCGAACGGGATCGGCAACTGTCGATCGCGCGTGACGAAGAGAACATGTGGGTGATCCAGCAGCATTCCGGGCAGACATCGCGCTCGGAGTTCGACGGGGCGCTCGACGTCGACATGATGTTCAGCCCGTTCTTCAACGCGCTGGCGATCCGGCGGGCCCGGCTCAACGAAACCGCCGAATCGGTGAGTCTGCCGGTGGTGTATGTGCACATCCCCGATATCGAGGTGGTGCCGTCGATCATCAGCTACAGCAGCGGTGGTGACGACGGAATCAAGCTGCATTCCCCGATCGCCGAAACCACGGTCACCGTCGACGGCAACGGTTTCATCGTCGACTATCCCGGCTTGGCAGTTCGGATCTGATCACCCCGCCGGCGCGCCCGGCTGCGGCGAGGTCAGCGCGCCACCCGTCGGCCCCGATGGCCACTGTCGTGATGTCGGGTCGGCCGAAACTGTCGTAGCCGGTGCGGGCCGTGTGCCCGGCTTCCACCAGGTCGGCGACGGAACCGCGCTCGGCCAGGGCCGCGCGTGCGGTGGTGAGCAGATCAAGAGCCTGGTCGAGCACCGACAGCAGTTCGTCGGCGTTCGCTTCACACATCGCCCGCACCAGATCCGGTGCCGTGGCCGCCACCCGAGTGCCATCCCGAAACGAGCCGGCGGCCAGTGAGAACGCCAGCGGTATTTCGGCCGCGGTGGCCGCAAGCGCTTCGGCAGCCAGGTGTGGGAGATGAGAGATCGCGGCAGCGGCGGTGTCGTGTTCCCCGGATCGGGCCGGCACCACGAAGGCGCCACAGTCCAATGCCAGCCCCATCACTGCCGCCCACACGTCGGGGTCCACGTGGTCGTCGACCGACAGGACCCATGGGGTGCCGGCGAACAGCCCGGCGTCACCGGCCGCCCAGCCCGAATATGCGGTGCCGGTCATCGGATGCCCGCCGACATAGCGGGGGAGCAGTCCCGCTTTGGTCACTGCGTCGAGCACCGCGCCCTTGACGCTGACAACATCGGTGAGCGGGCATCCGGGGGCGACCTCGGCGATGCGAGCCAGCAGCGGCGGTACCGCCGGCATCGGGACGGCCACGACCAGCAGCGCGTTGTCGTCGGCGGCGCGTTTCAGCGCGTCCACGAGATCGAGGTACACCTCGAACCCGTCGGCACGGGCCAGCTCGGCACCCTCGGCGGAACGGTTGTAACCGTAGGCTCGTCGGCCCGCGGCGGAGGCCGCCCGCATCAACGAGCCGCCTATCAGCCCGAGCCCGAGCACACAGATGGGTGATGGCGTCACCGCCCAAGCGTTCCACATCAGCCCTCGGCGGCAGTGACCCGCTGGTCAACGGGGTGGCTGAGTATTAGCGTTACCACCCATGGGACCGCAACGCACGACGCAGCGAGATGTGCCGGAAGGTTCTGAACGCCCCGACGGGTTCGGTGTGGCCGTGGTTCGCGAAGAGGGCCAGTGGCGTTGTACGGCGCTCAAGAGCGCGGCGTTGAGCAGCCTGGCCGCCGCGGAGACCGAGCTGCGCGAGTTACGCAGCAGCGGAGCCATGTTCGGACTGCTGGATATCGACGACGAGTTCTTTGTCATCGTGCGTCCGGCCCCGGCGGGGACCCGGTTGCTGTTGTCCGATGCCACCGCCGCGTTGGACTACGACATCGCCTACGAGGTCCTGGAGAACCTGGAGATCGATGTCGACGAAGACGAACTGGAAGAGTCCGATCCCTTCGAGGAAGGTGACCTCGGGGTACTGGCCGATCTCGGACTGACCGAGGGCGTGCTCGGGGTGATCCTGGCCGACGTCGACCTCTACGCCGACGAACAGCTGATCCGGATCGCCAGGGAGATGGGCTTCGCCGATCAGCTGTCGGCGATCATCGACAAATTCGATCGTTGAGCTTTCCACTCACTGACCAGGAGTTGATCCGGGCCGCTCTGGACGCGGCGGCTGCCGTCGGTCCGCGCGATGTGCCGATCGGTGCGGTGGTCTTCGACGCTGCCGGAGTCGAGTTGGCGCGGGCTGCCAATGCGCGTGAGGCGCTGGGTGACCCGACCGCGCACGCCGAGATCCTCGCACTGCGGTCGGCGGCGGCCGCAGGCGGCGACGGCTGGCGGCTGGAAGGTGCGACGCTGGCGGTGACGATCGAGCCGTGCACCATGTGCGCAGGTGCGCTTGTGATGGCCCGGGTGGCGCGGGTGGTGTTCGGAGCCTGGGAACCCAAAACAGGCGCCGTCGGTTCGTTGTGGGATGTGGTACGTGATCGTCGGCTGACGCACCGCCCGCAGGTGCGTGGCGGGGTCCTCGCCGACGAGTGCGCCGCCCTCATGGAACAGTTCTTCGCCCGCCAGCGCTGAGCGGTTTCACACGATTAGGGACACAGCCACGTGACCGGTAAGCTGCCACACGGTGGCGTGTCCGAGCGGCCTAAGGAGCACGCCTCGAAAGCGTGTGACGGGTAACCCCCGTCCGAGGGTTCAAATCCCTCCGCCACCGCCATAGCCGCCCTCCTGGAATTCAGGTAGGGCGGTTTCTTTTTGTGCCAGTCCTGCCGTATCTGTCGGTCCTGCAACAAAAATGGGCCCACTCTTTGGAGTGGGCCCATCCTTGTTGCTTACTACCTACTCGGAGCTGGCGCTCTTCTTCGACTCACGGGCCGAGCTCTTGGAGGCGCGCTCGGACTTGCTGCTGGAACCGCTGCTGCTGGAACCGCTGTCCGATGCGTCGCTGTCCGATCCGGTGCTGCTGGATCCGGACTTGGTGGACCCGGACTTGGTGGATCCGGTGCTGTCCTCGGATGCATCGGCGTCATCGTCGGCTGCGTCCACGTCGTCATCGGCTGCATCGACATCATCATCGGTTGCGTCGACGTCATCCGCGGCCGGAGCCTCAGGCTTCTCAACAGGTGCTTCGTCGGTCACACCGTCGGTGGCATCGGCATCGGCATCGTCGTCGTCTTCGTTGACAACGGCTGCGGCCGAAGGCCCTTCCGATCCGGCGGGAGCGGACTTCAGCGCGGCGGTTTCGGCCGGTGCCGACAACGCCGAAATGCCGGCGCCCGGATCAACACCGGACTGATCGCCGAGGATTGCGTTCCGGATGGCGTCGGAAACGCCGATGACGATGCCGGCGCCGTCCTGGATCAGGTCCTGGCCGAACACCAGGGCCTGGACCGTGTACTCCGCACTGGCGTTGATCACGGAGTTGTACTGTGCGGCGATCACCAGCGGCAGGTTGTAGACGCTCTCGGGCATGTTGAGAGCCGCCAGGACGCCGGAGATGGCCTGCGCAATCTCGGTGTTGAGACCGGTGATGGCGCTGGTCAGGCTGATGGCTCCGGCTCCGGGATTCGGGTCGTAGAGGTCGACGCCGAGCATGAACGGCAGCTGAGCCACATCAGCGGTGGTCTCGACGGTCCGGTTGAACGAGTCGAAGCCGCCGGCGATCAGTGCGCCGGTCGCCAGGACGTAGTTGGTCAGGTCCAGGGGATTGCTGCCGATCGACGTGATCGCGCCCTGGATGGAATTGCCGAGGATGTTGACGACGCCCAGGTCGCCGGGGGTGGTGCTGATCAATCCCCCGAAGATTTCATCCCAGCCCAACTGGCGGTAGCCGAAGGTCAGGTCGGAGACCCAGAACGGGATATCGAGGCCGAGCTGGATGGGTGCAATCACGATGGCCTGGACT
This sequence comes from Mycobacterium sp., assembly GCF_049647605.1. Taxonomy (GTDB): domain Bacteria; phylum Actinomycetota; class Actinomycetes; order Mycobacteriales; family Mycobacteriaceae; genus Mycobacterium. The sequence goes on from NZ_JBARXZ010000119.1 coordinate 112,358, forward strand.
GCGGTGTTGAACGCCTCGATGATCTCGAGTCCGGTGGCACCGGCGCCGACATCCATCAGGTCGCGGACGGTCGTCACGACGTTGTTGATCTGCAGCCCGACGGTACTGACGCCAATTTGGGCGAGCTCGAAACCGGCGTTGCCGACGGTCTCGACCAGGCCGAGGCCGTTGTTGATGACCAGCTGGCCGGATGCCACACCCGAGGTCAGCAGCCCGGCGTAGTTGGCGAAGGTCAGCGGGTTGTTGGCCACCGCGACGACGGCGGAAAGGACATTGGACAGCGAGCCGGTGATCGCGCTGCTCACCAGGTTGAGCACGTCGTCGGTGGTGAACCAGACCGTCCCGGTTACGCCCTCGGACGCGTAGAGCAGCGAGCCCAGCCCGGTGTTGGAGCTGGCCTGCAGCGCGTCGAAGAGTGCGATCAGCGTTGCGTTGGAGGTGGCGCCGCGCAGGCTGGCGTAGAGGTTGTCGGTCAGATCGATGGTGATGGCCAGAACATCGCTCACCGCGGCCCCGGGAAGTGACACCAGGTCGGCGATGGATTCGTTGAAGCCACTGAGCTGAGTCTGCAGATTTGTGAAGAACTCCTGGATATCCGCGGGAGTGACAGTCAGCTGGATATCCGAGATCGTCACGTTCGGGATCGTCACTGCGTGGTCGTTTGCGGGGATCGCAAGCGGAGTCAGGGCGATGGCAGTCGCGGCAGTTAGCGAGACGCCGGCGGTCAGATACGAGCGGGCTGAGATCTGCATGTAAGGAGTCCTCTGGGGTTAACAGGCTGATGCGTGGACAAGTATAAGCCTATTCTCAGTCTTAGCTCAGGAATGTCAAGAAATCCCTGATAAATAGGCTTACCTAACCGTCAATCTCAGGCCTTTTGCTCAGCCTTGTGGGCCAGTCGTGGCGATCCAGCAAATTTTTGCGATGATGAATACAGGCTCAGGATCGTCTGTTGGTAGGTTTGCTGTAAATGTATGCAACTGCGCTCTCTGCAGGGTAAATTGACGCTGATGCGATATTGCCGGGTAGCCGCGGAGGGGTTCTGTGGCGCGTCGTCATGTCGACGGGGTGAACGTGTTCGGCTGACGCCCGAATTGCACCCTTGGGGCTCCTCCTCGGGGGCGGCCTGAACCTTCGGATTGTTCGGCAACGCTTGTAGCGCAACACAAATGGGCCCACTTGTAATGGTGGGCCCATTTGGTGGTGCTTCTGATGGCTCTGGTCAGAGCCTCCGCTTACTCAGAATCGGAGCCTCCACCCTTCGAGTCGCGGCCGGCCTTCTTGTGGTCGTTGGACTTGTCCTTGGTTTTGGTGGCTCCCTTTGAGCCGGAGCCCTCGCTGCTTGAGCCCGAACCGGAGCTGGAGCCGGAACCGGACTTCGGGCCGGAGGTGGACTTCGGGCCTGAGCCGGAGCCCTCGCTAACTGAACCTGAACCTGAACCCGTGCCGGAGCCCTCGCTGCTAGAACCCGAACCCGCGCCCGAACCCGAACCCGAACCCGCGCCCGAGCCTTCACCTGAACCGGAGCCGTTACCCGTGCCGTCGCCCGAGCCGGCGCCGGAGCCGGACCCTTCGCCAGCGCCAGCGCCAGCGCCAGCGCCTGCACCTTCACCGGAGCCCGCGCCTGCACCTTCACCGGAGCCCGCGCCTGCACCTTCAC
>NZ_JBARXZ010000120.1:0-102982 GCF_049647605.1 Mycobacterium sp.
CCGGCGGGGTTCGGCGTTGAGCAGCTCGGCGCGGGCCGAGACCCTGGCGCAGCGGTGCGGCGGGGCGACGACACCTGCGCTGCTGTTGGCGTCACAACGGTTACCGCTGACCCGTCGCGAGTCCGAGGTGGCGACCTTGGTGGGCCGGGGACTGTCCAATCGGGCCATCGCCGAGGCGCTGACGCTGTCGGTGCGCACCGTGGAGAGCCACCTCTACCGGGCCATGTTGAAGACCGGACTCACCGACCGCGAGCAGCTCGGCGCCCTGGTTCTGCGCTCGCGACTGGGGTGAGCCGAAAACTGCGGTAGTGCACTACTGACGCCGCGACTGCCGCGGCTACGTGATGATGGATCGGTCACGGCACCGTAGGGAGGTGCGAAATGACCGAGTTGGCAACAAGACCCGGCGTTGCGCCGGTTGTCCAGGACGATCCCGGGCAGACGGCACCAGTTCCGGCAGCGACCAGTGCTCCGGTACCGGAGCCCGCTCCGGCGCAAGAGTCGACCAAGGTCCCCCGGCACTACCCGCCGCGGCGGGCCATGTTTCTCGAGAAGGCGGCGATGGCGCGCGAGATGTACCGGCTGTGACCCCGCACCGTCGGGATACGGCCGCCCGGCGCGGCGGGTACTACTGACAATCGGCGAGCATCGCCTCCGCCGCTGCCAGATGCCCCTCGAAGGCCAGCGATTTCGCGCGCAAGTGATACCGGTTTGCAATCTTTCGGTAGAGCGCTGCCTCACCCTGGGCGCGGGCCAGTAGCGCGTGCAGCCGCAGCAGGGTCATCTCGCGGGCCGCTGCGGGCCGGTCAGCGCGCAGTGCTGTCAACCGGTCGATCGCCTGTTCGGCTTCGGCCACATCGGCTGCCGTGCCGCGCTCCAACAGGGTCTCGGTCAGGACGCCGAAGCCCCACACGGCGTACCCGAGCCGGTTGCAGTCGTGTAGCTCGTCGACAGCCCGGCGCATCGCCGGCAGGGCCCCATCGAGGTCTTGTCTGGATTGTTCTCGAGCGCACCATAATTCGACAACCGGAACCAGGAAAGTGGAGTGCTCCAGGAACCAGTCTCGCAGCGGTGCCATCAGCGACAAGCCGCACCCCCGGTCGGCCGGCGCATCGCGGTTCAGGAGTGCCACACCGAGGGTGTATTCGGCCAGGCGCAGCGCGACATCGTTACTGGACCCCGCAGCGGCGTGCACCGATGCTTCGGCCGTGCGCAGCGCGTTGTTATCACAGCGGAGCACCCCGTACTGGATCGCCAATCCATACGTCCAGGCGACAACGGCAGACAGAGTCGTGGGGCTGCAGCTGCTCCGGGCTATCGCAAGGGCGTCCTCGATATCGTGGCGCCAGCCGGAACGGCCCAGCCACCACCGGGCGTAACCCCGCCAGGCCAACGCGACCGCCAGCGGTGAGTCCAGACCGAAGTCTCCGCCTTTGGTGGAGTCGCCGTCGGCCAGGTCGATGACGGTCTGTGACCACCGCAGGATCTGGCCGGCTTCACCGCTGTCGCACCAGTTGGCAAAGGCGATGAAAGCCAACCCCATCAGCGGTGCCGGGTCGCCCAGGGAGTCCAGCAGCACCATCTGTTCGGACGACACTTGCGATCCCTCCCGTGACCGGCCGGTATAGAGGAGCACGGTGGCCGGACCTGTCATCGCGACGGCCAACGATTCGTTGTCTCCGGCCGCCTCGCACAGTGCCCGCAGTTCGGCGAAGCTGTCCGGGCTTTCCCGCAGCGGGTGCCAGTCGGTGACACACAACATGGTGCGGGGGGCGATGCACATCGCCAGGTGATTGGGGTCGTCGGCGGGCAGCGCGTCGGCGATGCAGCGAGCCCGTTCCCAACTGAGCCGCGCCGCATCCAGATCACGGTTGGTCAACGAGGCGGCGGCCCGCATGTGCCAGCTGTAGGCGGCATGCATGTCTCCGGCAGCCTCGAGATGGCCTGCGATCAGCGCAGCGTTGTCCTCGGCCATGGCCGGGGCCCGCTCCTCGATGGCCGCTGCGAGTTGTCGGTGCCAGTGGGCGCGATCGGATTTCAGCTGGGATTCGTAGGCGACCGCGCGGATCAGCGGGTGGTGGAACGTGAACTCCAGTTTGCTGGTGCAGCTCACTTGATCGATCAGTTCGGCGTCGATCAGATCATCAAAGGCCGCGTCGACTCGCACCGCGGTCACCAGCTCGGCCTCGAACCGTGCCCCGATCACCGCCGCCGCGTTCAATGTTCGCTTGCTGCGGGCGTCAAGGCGGTCGATCCGGGCTTCGATGGCGGTCTGCACGGTGGCCGGCACGCTCACCTCGGTGACATCGTGGTGGCAGAGATACGCGCCGCGCGCTCCGGAGAGCACACCCCGTTGCGCCAATTCACGCACCATCTCCTCGGCAAAGAACGGGTTCCCGCCCGCCCGGTCGACGATGGTCGCCGGGAGTTCTCCGAGGGTGAGGTCCGAGCCCACCAGTTCGGTGACCATGGCAAAGACATCGGAATTCGACAGTGGGGCAAGCGTTATCGCCTGCGCGTCGCGCATCCGGGTGAGCGCTCCCGCATAGTCAGGGCGGGAGGTGACCAGTATCAGAGATGGGGTCTCTGGAGAGTCCGCGAGGAAGTCCGCCACCATCGAGTCACTGACAGCGTCGATCCACTGCGCGTCCTCCACGATGACGAGTGCCGGCTGGGTCCGCGCCACCGTCATGGTCTTGAGGACTGCCGCCAGCCGCCTTCGCCGGGCGTCAGGGTCGATCTGCGGCGGTGGTGTTGCCGGGTCGCCGATACCCAACAGATCGTCGAGCACCAATAGATCTTGCGGATCGGCTCCCGGCGCCTGTGCCCGCGCACGGTCCCGGGCGGCGTCGGCCGGCAGGCGGCTGATGCCCAGCCGGGACCGGAGCAGGCCCGTCACCGTATGGAACGGGATCTGTTGGGCATGCGACTCACAGAACGTCCAGTACACCGCGACTCCGCGGCCGGCAGCTCGGGACGCAGCCTCGCGGGCGATCCGGCTCTTGCCGATGCCCGGTGGTCCTGACACGTGGATCACACCGCCGTGGCCGCTGATGGCACGGTTCATGATCGCGTCGAGCGTCGCCATCTCCCAGCGCCGGCCGACCAAGCTCACCTCGGCGCGGTGCACTGGGCCCAGCTTGGCGCTCATCGCCTCCAGTCGGCGCACGCACACCGGTTTGTCGGAACCCTTGATGTGCACCCAGTGCGGCGCAGCCAGGATCGCGGTGTCTTCGACGAGCCGTGCGGTCGTCTCCGACAGCACGATCCCGCCCGCGGGCGCCACTGATTCCATCCGTTGTGCAAACCCGATGGTCTCGCCCGTCGCCGTGTACCCGAGAGCCCCTGAGCCGACATCGCCGGCGATCACCAAGCCCGAGTTCAGCCCCACTCGAACCTGCAACAAAACGTCAGGCGGGAGGTCGATCTCGGTGGCCAGCCGGTTCGTCTCCTGCTGGATGTCCAGGGCCGCCAGGCACGCCCGAAAGGCGTGATCCTCGACCGCGACAGGGGCGCCGAACAGGGCCATCACGCCGTCGCCGGTGTGCTCCATGGTGCCGCCATAGCGGCGGACGACGCTCGCCGACCGCTCGAAGAGCCGGGTCATGATGTCGCGCAACCGCTCGAGATCGACCCTGGCCGCCAGGTCCATCGATCGCACCACATCGGTGAAAAGTACGGTGACCTGCTTGTATTTTGCGGGGCTACCAGCCGCGGAGATCGGTATGCCGCATTGGTCGCAGAATCTGGCGTGTGCCCGCAGGTCAGTTCCGCAAGCCCGGCATACCAAGCTTGTTGCCATCTGGCCACCGCCGATCTCGCGGTCCCGTACTCCCGATCCGTGCTTGTCGGTGCCCTGAGCGGATGCCTTGGTGCCCTGACGCGACGGCTCGGTGCCCCGACTCGACAAGGATAGGGCAGATCCGCCCGATCGTGTTTTGACCTGCGCCGACGGCTACGCGTATGCTGCTCGGTCGGCGTGCGGTAGCGCAGTACATGTCATTTCCGGGTCAGTGTCGGTCGCCGGAATGTCACCGCAACGCCAGGCCGACACCTGGTGAGAACCGGGATCACACTGCCCGTGACGGGCCCGAGAAGAGAAGGTAGCGCTGTGCCTACGTACACGCCCAAGGCAGGTGACACCACCCATTCGTGGTACGTCATCGACGCCACGGATGTGGTGCTCGGCCGGCTCGCCGTCGAAGCAGCCAAGCTGCTCCGCGGCAAGCACAAGCCGACATTCACCCCGAATGTTGATGGTGGCGACTTCGTCATCGTCATCAATGCAGACAAGATCGCCATCAGCGGCGACAAGCTCCAGAACAAGTTCGCCTACCGCCACTCGGGCTTCCCGGGCGGTCTGCGCTCACGCGCACTGGGCGACGAGATGCAGAAGAACGCCGACCGGGTGGTCGAGCGGGCGATCATCGGGATGCTGCCGCACAACAAGCTGTCCCGCCAGATCCAGAAGAAGCTGCGCGTCTATGTGGGCGCCGAGCACCCGCACACCGCCCAGCAGCCGATTCCGTTCGAAATCAAGCAGGTGAGCCAGTGACCGACACCACCGACACCACCGAAGACTTCGTCGCCGACGAAGTTGTGGCCGATGAGGTTGTGGCCGAAGAGGTCGCAGCGATCGAAGACGGCGCAGACGTGGAGTACATCGAAGAGGCTGCAGTACGCGAGCCCATCTACATCGACCGTCCCATCCAGACTGTCGGCCGCCGCAAGGAAGCCGTTGTCCGGGTGCGTCTGGTACCGGGCACCGGCAAGTTCGATCTCGACGGCCGCACCCTCGAGGGGTACTTCCCCAACAAGGTGCATCAGCAGCTGATCAAGGCTCCGCTGGTGACCGTCGACCGGCTTGAGAGCTTCGACATCTACGCTCACCTCGATGGTGGCGGACCGTCCGGTCAGGCCGGCGCGCTGCGCCTGGCCATCGCCCGTGCGCTGATTCTCGTCACACCTGAGGACCGCCCGGCACTGAAGAAGGCCGGCTTCCTCACTCGTGACCCGCGTGCGATCGAACGCAAGAAGTACGGCCTCAAGAAGGCCCGTAAGGCGCCGCAGTACTCGAAGCGCTGATCTACGTCCCAACCCGAACGCCGAGCACGTGTCAACGTGCTCGGCGTTCGGCGTTTGTGGGGGCTTTCACCTGCAGTGTGAGGTGTTGCACACGCTGACTTCAGGAAAGTCCCGCAGTGCTGTCCCCGGCGGCGACGCTGACGCAGTTACTTAGCGCGCCGCACTTTTGTCGGTGATCGCCGGCGCCGAGGTTGTGTTTCCGGTTCGGGGTGCGCAGCCTCGGAACCGGAGCCGCGGGCGTTTCAGTGACGCCGGCAGGGCAACTTCTGCCGGACCGCGACTTCGCCAAACGGAAGGGGTCACTGATGAAAGCCATCAGCAAGAATTTGAAGACAGATTCCAAACGGGTCGCAGGCTGCACCCTGTTCGGGGGAGCGCTGCTGTTCACGGCTGGCCTCGGTGTTGCCGGAGCCGAGCCGGTGGCGGCGCCGGACGGCGCTGTGGACATCGCCGTCGGCGACACCACCATCCTGTCGAACGTTCCGGCTGACGTTGCCGCCAGTACCACCGCCGCACTGTGCGGCACCGCAGCCACCGACGTGAGCGTGCTTGTCGACGAGGTTGACACCCAGAGCGTCAACCGGACGGTCTGCACCGGTCTGCCCGGCGGTGACCTGGTGCTGACACAGAATGTGAGCAACGCGACGACCTCGCCGGTGGTGCCGGGTACCGAGTCCGGGACCTCCGCGGAGGGCACCTCGGGTGCCGGTGCCGCCGAGGCGCCGACGGGTTCGTCGGAGGGCTCCGGAAGCACCGCCAGCGGCGCCGGTGCGGCGGAGCAGCCCACCACCGAGGGTGCACACGGCGCCAACTGAGGGCACCCGCCCAGGACCGCAGATCGCCGCCCGCATCCGCCCCGGATGCGGGCGGCGGTTGTGTTCAGGGTTTGAGGTCCACGCATCGTGTCAACAGTTTGTGAGTAGGACACCGCAGCTCGGGTGCGCCCCGAGGCCGCGATAGATGGATTGACCGCGACATCGCGTAACTGGAACCACCAGGAACCGACGGAAGGGGTAACTGATGATGTCGATCAGCAAGAACTTCACGAGAAGCGCAGTAGCAGCCGTATTCGGTGGCTCACTGCTTGTCACCGCAGGCATCGGCATCGCGACGGCCGAGCCGACCCCGCCACCACCGACTCCGGGTCCGGACGGGCTGGTGACCGTGGTCGTCGGTGGCGTGAACTATCTGGACAGCGTGCCGATCGAGCAGGCCAGCCAGGCCGTCGCCGAGATGTGTGCACTACCGGCACCCGCGGTGAGCGCCATGGCGACCCAGGTCGACGCCAACGGGGTCAGCCAGACGGCGTGTGCCGGGCAGACCTCCGGTGAGGTGATCGTGGCCCAGAATGCGGTCGCGGCGCTGGAACCGTCGCCGGTGGTGCCCGGTACCAATGCCACTGTCGACGGCGAGTCCACGGCACCGGCACCGACAGGCTCCGAGGAGAGCAACCAGGGCGACCTCACCGGTGCCGGTTCCGCCGAACCGCCACAGGTTCCGGAGGGGGAGACCAGGCCGGAGCCCAACAACCCGACGATGAACTGACTGGCTGCCTGAGCCTGACAGATGCACCGCCCGTGCCCGTTTGGGTGCGGGCGGTGCGTTGTCTGTGAAGGACCTGCCTTTCCAGGTCACAGAGTGGGCAGGCGCGTTTCCGAGGTGTAGCACTGAAAGAGGTAAGGGCATGCGCCCCTTACCCGGTCCGCCCGACGCGCACTGGAAGGTGCCCCCAAATGAAGATCGTTGGTAAGTACGCAAGAACCGCAGCATTCGGCACCGCATTGGGCGCAGCACTGCTGCTCACCGCAGGCCTGGGTATGGCGCAGGCGCAACCGACGCCACCTACGCCGCCGCCCCCGGGGCCCGCCGGCATGATCAGCGTCGTCGTGGGCGGCGTGATGACCATGGACAACGTGCCCAGGGCGCAAGCCGCCCAAGCTGTCACCCAGCTGTGCGCCATGCCGGAGGCAGCCGCGAGTGCGGTGGTGGCTCGGGTGAATTCACCCGGCGGCAGGCAGACGGCGTGCACGGCCCAGGGCGGCGCCGTGGAGCTGGTGCAGAATTTGCCGGGAGTCGGCGAGGGATCACCGGTGGTGCCGGGGACAAAGGCTCTGATCAAGTCGGACCCCGCCCAGGACATTCCGGCCGGCGGCGGCAAAATCGGCAACAGCTTGCCGACCGCTCCTGACAACATGTCCTCGAAGAACTGACGGACCTCGGCAGCCAGGCGGTGCGGCGGTTGGCTCACAAGCCCCCAAGTGTGAGAAGTTGGAGTCCATGGCTCGACTTTTCGGTACCGACGGGGTTCGCGGAGTCGCCAACCGTGACCTGACCGCCGAGCTGGCAGTTGCCCTCGGTTCAGCTGCGGCACGCCGCCTGGGCCGGGTGGGTCCGGGGAGGCGACAGCTGGCCGTCGTCGGTCGTGACCCCCGTGCCAGTGGTGAGATGCTCGAAGCGGCGGTCATCGCGGGCCTGGCCAGCGAGGGCGTGGACGCGCTGCGGGTCGGTGTGCTGCCGACGCCGGCGGTGGCGTATCTGACCAGCGCTTACGACGCCGATTTTGGGGTGATGATCTCCGCCTCGCACAACCCGATGCCCGACAACGGGATCAAGATGTTCGGACCGGGCGGTCACAAACTCGACGACGCCACCGAGGACCGTATCGCCGAACTGGTGTCCGCGGGTTCCGTGGAGCGACCGGTGGGGGCGGATATCGGCCGGATTCTCGACGCCGAGGATGCACTGGACCGCTACCTTCGACATGCCGGTAAGGCCGCCTCGGCTCCGCTGGACGGCATCACGGTGGTGGTTGACTGTGCCCACGGAGCGGCCTTCGCGGCGGCACCGCGCGCCTATCAGGCGGCGGGCGCCAATGTCATCACGATGAACGCCGAACCCAACGGGCTCAACATCAACGCCGACTGTGGCTCCACTCACATGGACGGGCTGCGCGCGGCGGTGCGGGAACACCATGCTGACCTGGGCCTGGCGCACGACGGCGACGCTGACCGGTGCCTGGCGGTCGATGCCGCAGGTGAGGTCATCGACGGTGACGCCATCATGGTGGTCCTGGCGCTGGCCATGCTCGATGCCAGCGAGCTTGCCTCCAACACTCTGGTCACCACCGTGATGAGTAACCAGGGCCTGCATTTGGCGATGCGTGACGCCGGAATCACGGTGCGCACCACCGGCGTCGGCGACCGGTATGTGCTGGAGGAGCTACGCTCAGGCGAGTTCAGCCTTGGTGGCGAGCAGTCCGGCCACATCGTGTTGCCCGCCTACGGCACCACCGGCGACGGTATCGTCACCGGGCTGCGATTGATGTCGCGGATGGCGCAGACCGGGAAATCGCTGGCGGAGCTGGCCGCGCCGATGAAGACCTTGCCGCAGGTGCTGATCAATGTCCAGGTCACCGACAAGACGACGGTCGCCGCCGCCCCGAGTGTGCAGACCGCGGTCCGGGAGGCAGAGGCGGAGCTCGGCGATACCGGGCGAATCCTGTTGCGGCCCTCCGGTACCGAACAACTGGTTCGGGTGATGGTCGAAGCTGCCGACGAGGACACCGCCCGTCAGCTTGCCGTCCGGGTCGCGGAATCGGTCAGCGACCACAACTAGCTTCCCCGGCGGAACCGGTTCGGTCTTCCGTGCGTCTGAGTGGGGCATGGGAGATGTGTATGCCGCCGGCGTTGACGTAACCGCACTTGTGGCCGTCAGCGACCGACTCGATGACGTTGTTGTCCTGATCGAACGAGCCGCGCGCACCCGACTGGTCTTCGACGGCGCGGTGGCGGGTCGCGCGCACGTGCGCCAGGGCGCCGAACTGCGCCGTGCGGTGGACGCGCTGCTGGCCGATCTGTTGATGTGGGCTCGGGCCGCCGCGGAGACCGGTGCGGCGGTGCGGGTGGGGGCGCACCGGTTCCGTGACGCCGACGACGCTGCGGCAGAACGGATCCGACGATGACGTTCGATGTGGCTGCCCGGTTGAGCGAAGGTCTTGGCGCAGTGGAGGATACGCAAACCTACGTCCGCGCCGCCGCTTCGCGTGGCTATCACCATCCTGACCTCACGATGCACGGCGCCCAGGTCCGGGACTGGTACGGCACCGAAGACGGTCTGGATCTGCGTGCCCTCGATGCCGACTCTGCGGCATTGCGGGCGGCGGGCAGCTCGGCGGGGGAGGCGTTGGCGTTGCTGCAGACACTCCGGACTGCCCTGGGGGCGGCCTGGAGTGGTGAAAGTGGCCGTGTTGCCGGGGATTTCCTGGACCGCCAGGTGCAGCAGGCGAGACAGGTCGTCGACGCGCTCGATACTGCAGCTGCTTGCTGTGAACGACTTCGGGATGAGCTGTGGCGCGCGGTCGAGACAAAGGTGGTCGCAGCGGTCGACATCGACGGGCGGGCTGCGCCGCGACGTGCCCCGTGGCTGGCGGCAGCGCGGGAGGTGCTGGTGGGCCATGCTTCCGGCGACGCGGGCAGCCTCGTGGATTCCGAGATCATGCCGTTTGTGGCGACTGCGATCGGTGGCGACTGGGTGGCGGCCATGCGTGCCGCCGAGACCGCAGTCGATGACGCCTACCGTGGGGCCGTCGGTGCCGTGGCGACGCGGTCGCCCGCACGGTTCGACGTTCCCGGCGATCTGGGGCCCCGGGCCGTCGCCCCGGCTGCAGTGTCGATGGCTCCGGTGTTGCCGGGTTCAGTGTCGATGGCTCCGGTAGCGGCGGATCCGGTGTCGATGGCTCCGGTGGGGCGCGGTGTTCCGGCTGCGACAGTTCTCCCGCCGACCGGTGAACCGGCTCCGCCGCCACCGAGTTCGATGGTCGATCCTGCTGTCGCTCAGCCAGATTCGATGGGCGCACTGCCGACCGGGATGCCGTTGGCCGGGATGCCGGAACTCGGGTCGGCGCTGACAGCGGCGCCCACGCGCCTTGCCGAGAGTCTCGGCGGGCTGCTCGGTTCAGGCTCGGCCGCCCCGGAAGGCTTCCCGGGGGCTGCGAACCTGGAGCCGCTGGTACCGCCGGAACTCGGGTCGCCGCATTCCGCTCGGGACAGCACGGTGCCGGGGGATGTCTCGGCTGCCGAGAAGGAAGCCGCCGATGAGGAAGCCGACGAGGAAGCCTCCGACCGAGAAAGCGGTGAGGAAGCCGCTGACGAGGAAGCCGATGAAGCGGTTGCCGACGAGGAAGCCGAGGAACAGGACGAACTGGACGGACCGGATAGCCAGGACGCCGAACTCACCGATCCCGGTGGCGACCCGGCATCAACCGAGGCCGCGGCACCGACCGAGCTGGATCACCCGGAAGACGGCCCGGCCCTGCCCGTGGCCGCCGACCCGGCGCGGACCCCATGCGAGATTGCCGCCGACGAACTTCCGCAGGTGGGGGAGTGACGCCGCCGCCACGCCGGTAGGTGCCGGACCGCGGCGACGGCGCCCTCGATCACCGGGTGTGCAGGCGGCGCAACGATCCCAGCACCAGTCGATCGCTGGCCAGTTCGTAGGCCTGCCCCTGCGACAAGGACTCCACCGACCGCAGCATCGCCCGGATCTCGGTGTGCACCCGTGGTTGGGCGGCCAACAATGTTGCGACTCGGGCAGCCACTACGTTGTCCAGGGTTTCGACATCGGCGGTGACTTCGTTGAGCAAGCCCAGGCGCACAGCCTCATCACCGGAAACCGGTGCGCCGCTGGCTGTCAGCCAGAACGCGGCGCGGCGGCCCACCATGTTGGGCAGCCAAGCCAGCACCAGGGCGGGTGCCAGGTTGATGCGCACCTCGGGAAAGCTCAGCTGCGCGGCACTCGTGGCGACCGCGACGTCGCACAGCGCGGCCAACCCCACTCCGAAACCGGCGGCATCACCGTGCACCCGAGCCACGGTGACCAAATCTGTTGCTGCCAGCGCATCGTTGACCGCGATCAGCCTGCGCACCTCACCGGGCAGATCGTCTGGAGTGGCCGCCGTGCGTTCCCGGCCCATACAGAACCGGTCACCGGCAGCCGACAACACCAGGACATGTACCCCGGCGGGCGGATTGGTCAATACCGCCGACAGGGCGTCGCACATCGCCATCGTCATCAGGTTGCCGTCCGGGCTGTCGAGCTGTGCTGTCAGCACCGCGCCGTCGCGTTCGAAAACCAGGCCGGGGGCCGTCGAGATCTCTTGCGTCGCAGTCATGTCAGTTCAGCCTTTCCAGTGCGATACCGCCGTACCAGTCAACGTCGTCGGGTGCGGTGCGGACGGTGACCGCCCGCACGTGGGTGAACTCGTCGAACGACTCGGTGCCGCCTTCGCGGCCGTGGCCGCTCTCGCGCACCCCACCCCACGGTGAGCAGGGGTCGAGCCGGTGGTGGTCGTTGACCCAGACGATGCCGTGCTCCAGCTGGGAGGCCACCCGGTGCGCCCGGGACACATCACGTGTCCAGATCGACGAACCCAGACCGTACGGTGAGTCGTTGGCGATTGCGATGGCGTCCTGCTCGTCACGGAACGGGATCACCACCACGACCGGGCCGAAGATCTCCTCGCGGGCGACCCGCATCTGGTTGGTGACGTTCGAAAGCACGGTCGGGGCAACAAAATAGCCGTCCAGCCCCGGCACATCGACGGCGTGGCCCCCGGTGGCCAGTGTCGCGCCCTCGGCGACACCGATATCGACGTAGTTCAGGATGCGCTGCCGGGCCCGTTCCGAAATCACCGGCCCCAGCTGGGTACCGGCCTGGCTGGGATCTCCGACCCGGATACGTTCGGCTTGGGCCACCAATCCGGCGACGAAGTCGTCGTAGACCGTTTCCTGCACCAGGATCCTGGTGCCGGCGATGCACGTCTGACCCGCGCCGACAAAGCCGCCGAAGGCTGCGCCCCGCGAGGAGACCTCGGTCGGAACGTCGTCGAACACCAGCACCGGGGTCTTACCGCCCAGCTCCACGGTGGATTTCGCGAATCGGGACGCGGTGGCCACGGAGATGATCCGGCCCACCTCGGTTCCACCGGTGAACACCACCTTGTCGACCAGCGGGTGTTCGGCGAGGCCGGCACCGGTGACCGGGCCCAACCCGGGAATGACATTGAACACCCCGGGCGGGATCCCGGCCTCCAGCGCCAGTTCACCGATGAGCAGTGCGGTCAGAGGGGTTTGCTCAGAAGGTTTGAGCACCACACTGTTTCCGGTGGCCAGAGCCGGGGCCACGCTCTTGGAGGCGATCATCAGTGGATGGTTGAACGACGACAGCGTCGCGACCACTCCCAACGGGAATCGGGAGGTGTAGGAGTGGTACTGACCCGACATCGGCACCACGGAGTCCCGGCCGGCCAGCAGCAGCGCCGCGTTGTACCGGTACCACTCCGGAAGCCGGGTGATCTGAGCCTTGGTCTCGGTGATGGGCCGGCCGTTGTTGTCGGTCTCCAGGCGGTACAGCTTGTGCATGTCCCGTTCCAGCAGATCACCGAACTTGTTCAGGATGCGGGAGCGCTGGTGGATCGGCATCCGGGACCACACACCGGAGTCGAAGGCGGCGCGCGCGGAGCGCACCGCGTCGTCGGTGTCCTCGATGCTGGCGCTGTGGCAGCGGGCGAACACCTGCGCGGTGGCGGGATTGATCAGCTCGAGGACGTCACCGCGACCAGGCCGATGCTCGCCGTTGATGAGCAGCGCGTGCACCTGATTGTCGTCGACAGCGCCATTGGTAGCGGCAGAGGTCATTACCGGGTCAGACATTCGGTTTCTTTCTGGTGTGGGTCAGTGATCAAGCACTGGCGGGAGTGGTGGCGCGTCGGCGCGAGCTGGCTTCGAGGTCTTCGAACCGCCGCAGGATCGACGACTCCAGCACGGCCACTTCTTCGTTGGAGGCTTTGCGGGGGCGGGGCAGGTCGACGGTGATGTCCTCGTGGATGGTGCCGCCCGGTGCGAGCATCAGGATCCGGTCCGAGAGTTCGGCTGCCTCCTTGACGTCGTGGGTGACGAAGACGACGGTCTTGCGGGTCTGCGCCCAGAGTTCTTGCAGGTGCTCGCGCAGTCCGCGTGCGGTGATCGCGTCGAGGTGGCTGAACGGTTCGTCCATCAGCAGTACGTGCGGCTCGATGGACAGTGCGCGGGCGATGCCGACACGCTGCTGCTGGCCGCCGGAGAGTTGGCCGGGCCACTTCTTTTCGGCATGTCCGAGGCCGACGCGTTTGAGCGCCTCGTGCACCCGCTCCTTGGCGGCGTCGTCGCGGACCTTCTGTACGTACATCAGGTTGTCGAAGATCGATCGCCACGGCAGGAGCCGGGGTTCCTGGAAAACATAGGCCAGCTTGGCCTGTTGACCGGACTCACCGATCCTGACGGTGCCCGAGCTGGCGGGTTCGATTCCGGCAATGATGTTGAGCAGAGTGGTTTTTCCGCACCCGGAGGGGCCGACCAGAGACACAAATGAGCGGTCGGCGATCTCGAAGTTGAGGTGATCGATGACGGTCTGCGGTCCGGTGGGGGTACCGAACACCTTGAGCAGATCGGTGACTATGACGTTTGCCATGAGGATTCCTTGAGTCGGGGGATGCCTACGCGGCGGCCGAGCCGGGTTGTCCGGTGCTCGATTCGCCGTCACGCCAACGGAATGCGCGCCGAGACAGGCGCTCGAGGCACACCCGGTCGGTGAGCACCATGAAGATGATGAAAAATGCGATCCAGGCGACGAAGCCGGCCAGTTGGTTGGCGTCGTACCAGTAGCGGGCACGGTGCCCCACGCCGTCGGCGGAGCCGAACCATTCGGAGAGCAGCAGACCGTTCCAGCCTGACATCACCCCGAAGCGGATACCGGCGACCACGTAGCCGGTCACCGCGGGAAGGACGGCGTGGCGTAGCCGGCGGGTCGGAGGCACTCCGTAGGACTGCGACATGTCCAGCAGCGCCGGTGGTATCGATCTGGCGCCGGCGGCGACGTTGACCACCACGAAGGGTACCGCCGAGAGGATGACGGTGACGATCGGGGCGGTATCCGCGAAGCCGAACCACATGGCGCACAACAACGCCCAGATCACTGCCGGGATGGCCAGTCCGACGAGGTTGATGTCACCGAACAGGTCGTCGAAGACCCGGAAGGAGCCGATGGCGATACCGATGGCGATGCCCAGAACGATCGAGATCAGCATTCCGATCGCAAAGCGCTGCATGCTGATGACGAAGTTGTAGAAGAACTCGCCGCGCTCGATCTCGTTCATCGCCGCCTGCACGACGGGGACCGGGCCGGGGATTCGGGCGCTGACCGTGCCGACCAGCTGCCAGATCACCAGGAACAGTAGGGCGGCGGCGGTGCTGGCCCCGAATGGGCCGGTCAGCCAGGTGGGCTGACCCGAGCGGCGGGCGGTGACCGTGTCGGCACGCTCTGTTGCGGGTGCGCTCATGTCAGCGGCCCCCTCTCCATGCGAAGAACCGTCGTTCCAGGCCGGCCAGGAACACTCGTTCGATCAACAGGATGAAGATCACAAAGAATCCCGTCCAGGCGAGGACACCGGCAACTGAAAACTCTTGGTATGACTGGCGAATCATGAATCCGATGCCGCTGCGGCCGCCGAACACCTCGGTGAGGGCCTCGACCTTCCAAGCCATGGCGAAGCCGTAGCGCAGAGCGGCGAACAGGAACGGCATCACCGAGGGCAGGAAGACCGATTTGACGATCTCACCTCTGCCGAGCCCGTAGACCATGCTCATGTCGACCAGCCGGCGGTCCACTTCCTCGACGCCCTGAGCCACGTTGAGTGCGACGTAGGGCAACGCCACGAAGGCGACGACCACGATGGGGCCGACGGCGCCGATACCGAACAGGATCAACGCAAAGACCGCGAAGGCCAGGCCGGGGACATTGCCCAGCACCAGCAGCGGCTGCTGCCAGAAGTACTTCTGGTATCTGACCCGGCCCATCAGCAGGCCCAGGGGAACGCCGATCACCGTGCCGATGGCGAACCCGAGCGCGATCTTGACGATACTGGAACCGAATTGGACAAATGCGGTGCCGTCGGAGGCGAGGTGCCACATCTCCGCGCCCACCGTCCAGGGCGCCGGAAGCACATACTCGGTGAACAACACCAGTGAGCAGAACGACCAGATCGCCACCAGGACGGCGTAACCGATGAGGTGGAGCCCTACTCGGCGGGCGGCTGCGGCCCGCGGGCGCGCGGGCGCCGCCCCAGTTCCCTGGGGGGCGCTCGTCGCGTCTG
The DNA here is from genome assembly GCF_049647605.1 of Mycobacterium sp. Taxonomy (GTDB): domain Bacteria; phylum Actinomycetota; class Actinomycetes; order Mycobacteriales; family Mycobacteriaceae; genus Mycobacterium. The sequence continues at coordinate 15,272 of NZ_JBARXZ010000120.1, forward strand.
TGGATTGGTCGGCGGTCACGGTCACGAAGTGCCGCCCTGCTCAGATGGGCGGAACTTGGGCAGTGCCTGCTCCTGCTCCATGAAGCCGGTTTCCTTCAGCAGCGTGAACACCTGCGATTCGTTGTCGGCCCAGGTCTGGTCGAACCGGATGTCGCGGACAAACCAGTCGTGATCGTCGACGTAGTTCTGGACGAATACGATGTCCTCAGGTGCTTCCACGGCGAAGTGCTGGGGGTAGGTCTCGATGATGGTGGCTTTGTTGGCTTCCCACTCCGCCAGACCGCGCTGCCACACGTCGAGGAAGAATTCGACCTGCTCCGGGTTTTCTTGAGCCCATTCGTTTCCGGCGAGGAAGACGTTGATCATCGGCCCCTCGTGGCCTGCGACCACGAGTTCGGAGTACATGTCCGAGGATGCCTTGCCGTCGTAGAGCACCTTGAGCTCACCGCTGCGCAGCCCGGGGGCGGCGAATTCGGGCAGGCACACGCACGCGGCCACCTCACCTCTTTCGACCAGGTCGGCCTGCTGTTGTGGGTCGGACACGATGATGTTGTAATCCCCACCACCGGAACGGAAGTCGACGTCATGCAGCTTCTTGGCGTATGCGCCCCAGACGAGGGTGGCCGAGACCGCGGTGAATGCGGAGATGTCTTCGCCCTTGAGGTCGGCGAGGGTGTTGGCGGGGTTGTCGGCGCGGGCGATGATGACGCTGCGGTCCATGTTGTACTTGCCGATGATGATGGTGTCCCGGCCGGTTTCTTGTTCGATGACCGGAACCTCATAGGAGGCCGAGGACACGATATCGGCGTGTCCGCCGGCGAAGACGCCGAATTCGTCCCAGGTGGACGACGCGTCGATCTTCATGCCGGATTCCTTCTCCATCTCGGCAAGGATCCCTTGATCTTTGATGAAGTCCCACACCGGATCTGGCGCGAAGGTGAAGCGGATGGTGCCGCCTTCGCCGCCTCCGCTGTCTCCGGAATCGGGCCGCGAAACGCATCCGGACATCGAGACGGCAGTTCCCGCCGCGATCAGTGCTACCGCGAGACGGCGCCCCAGACGATTCACGATTGTGTTCCCTTCACTCGAGCGCCCCGAGGCTTCGTCGCCTTGGGTGCGGGTTCATTGCCGCGATCGTGGTAGGTGATGACGTCATCGCCGCCGATCGCGGTTGGGTGTTCCAATAGGTAGGACAGGATGAAGTCGTGTGATGTGGCCAGATGTTCCTGGGTGAGACGGGCTGCCAGTCCGGCGTCCCCGCTCTCGACGGCGCGCATGATGGCGGCGTGTTCGGCGTGCAGATGCTCGGTGTGCCCGATGACTTCCAGGTGCATGTACAGGTAGCGGTCGGTGAGCCGGCGCAGCTGTTCGACGAGTTCGATCATTCGGGGCCGACTCGCCCGCTTGTACACGGCGGCATGGAATTCGGCGTTGGCGGCCAGCCAGACCGGTGCCTCATTGCTGGTTTCCATCACCGACATCTGCTTGCGCATCATGAGGATGTCGGCTCGGCCCACGTTGGGAACGGCGATCTGAGTGGCCAATGGTTCGACAGCCTCCCGGAGTTCGTAGAGCTCCTGGAGTTCGGGTACCGACATACCGGTGACGACGGCGGTGGCATTGGAGGTCGGATGCACCAGACCTTCACCGGCCAGTAGTTGGAGTGCGTCGCGGACCGGGATCCGGCTGACCCCGAATCGTTCGGCGATGCTCAGCTGCGACAGTCGGGACCCCGGGGCGATGTGCCCATGCAAGATCTCGACGCGCAGCTCCCCGGCGATGCGACTGGCCGCGCTTTGGTATGCCATCTGCTCTCCCTGTCTACGATCTTGCATGAATGTATACAGTCGTTGATGTGGTGTCAATCACTTACGAAATGGCATGCGATTGGCATCACATGACCAGCGGGTGGGATGCAAAAAGCCCCCGGCCGGAGGGTTCCGGAGCCGGGGGCGCTTGTGGAGCTGTTGGTCAGGCCGTCAGGGCCACCAGTTCTTCGGCGAAGCCGAGCGCCTCACGGTCGTCGGCGGCCAGTGGATGCACCAGCATGGTGGTGACGCCCGCCTCGGCGTAGGCGGCCAGGCGTTCCTTGACGAAGCTTCGCGGTCCGATGAGGGATACGTTGCGCACCAACTCATCTGGCACGGCGTCGATCGCCTCCTGCTTGCGGCCGGCCAGGAACAGGTCTTGGATGTGATCGGCCTCGGCGCCGTAGCCGTAGCGGGTGGCCAGCTTGTGGTAGAAATTCTGGCCGCGGGCGCCCATGCCTCCGATGTAGAGGGCCAATTGTGGTTTGGCCCATGACAATCGATCCTCCACGTGATCGCCGATTGCCAGGCTGGCGGAAGCCATGATGTCCAATGGGCCCAGCTCCGGGTCACGCTTGGCGAAGCCGGCCCGCAGCGAGTCGCCCCACACGTCGTCGGCCTTCTCCGGGTAGTAGAACACCGGTTGCCAGCCCTCGGCTATTTCGGCGGTCAGCTGCACATTCTTGGGACCCAGTGCTGCGATGGTGATGGGGATACGTTCGCGCACTGGATGATTGATCAGCCGCAGCGGCTTGCCCAGTCCGGTTCCCTGTCCTTCGGGTAGTGGTATCTGGTAGTGCTTGCCGTCGTAGGAGAGCTTCTCACGGCGCCACACCTGCCGGCAGATCTCCACCACCTCGCGGGTGCGGCCCATCGGTGCCTCGAAGGGCACGCCGTGGAAGCCCTCCATCACCTGGGGTCCGGAGGTGCCGATGCCCAGCCGGAAGCGCCCGTCGGAGACGTAATCGAGGCCGGCGGCGGTCATGCCCAGCAGGGTGGGGGTGCGGGTGTAGATCGGGACGACGCCGGTGCCGAGCTCGATCGTCGAGGTTTTGGCCGCGAGAAAGCCCACCTGGCTGATCGCGTCATACGAGTAGGCCTCGGGCACCAGCGCGATGTCGATGCCGACCTTCTCCAGCTGGGCGACCTGTTCGGCGGCTTCGCGAAACCCGCCGGCGTAGTTGAGAAAGATGCCTGTCCGCATAGACGAGTTATACACCCAACCAGTTGGTTGGCGATCGGTGCTACGGCTTGAGGAGGGCCACGACCCTGCTCTCGAGATCAACCGAGTCCTCGGTGAGGTCGGCCGGTTCGGTTTTCGGCAGCACGGCCTCAGGATCGGCGAAGTCCTGGTACTCCCGCTTCCCTGCCAGCTCCGCCAGCAGGAAACCGGTCAGCAGGGCGCGCACCGTTTTCTGGGTGCCGGTGTCGGCTCCGGGCAGGCCGACGGCGCGGGCCAGTCGTCGACCCTCCACGAGTCCGCCGGCTACACCCCCGCTGACCAGGCGCAGTGTGCCGGATTTCCAGACCCGGGCCAGTTCGACGGCATTGGATCGCAGTGTCATCTGGTCACCGGGGGCGGTGAGGACCAGGCCCTTGGCGGTCAGTCCGGCCGCCGGCTCCTCGGCCCGTGGTGCGGTGACGGACGGGAACAACGGTGCGACGACCTTGACCCGGGACGGGGCACCGGCAGCGGCGAAGACCGCCGCCGACCCGCCGAATCCGTGACCGGCGACCCCCAACTTGTTCGGATGGACGCTGATCTGCCCGGGGCCGAGCCGGACCCCGGTGATGATGTCGAGTGTGGTGCCCAGGTCGTACGCCAGGTTCAGCACCGACGGCGCGAGCCCCTTTTCGGTGTCCGGTGCGGCGGCGACGATGCCCCAGGACGCCAGATGTTCCAAGGTGTCTTCGTAGCTGTGTGCCGGTGTGAGCCAATCGTGGGCGAACGCCACACCGGGCAGATTGAAGCCGGAGGCCGGTGTGTAGACGATGCCCGGTTGGCCGGCAAAGGCCAGGTCACCGCGCAGAACACGGTAGGGACCGCGTCGCCGCAGTTTGGCGAAGAGTTTCTTCGTGCTGGCCACCGGATCACCCTAGCCGCACCGTTACCAGGCTGGGGTATCTGGGCTGAGGCACTACCCTGGTCCCTTATGTGCGGAATCGTCGGATATGTGGGTACTCGTGATGCCCGCGACGTCGTCGTGGACGCGCTCGGGCGCATGGAGTACCGCGGTTACGACTCCGCCGGCGTGGCGCTGCTGGACGGCAAGGGCGGCATGACGGTGCGTCGGCGGGCGGGCCGGTTGGCCAACCTCGAGGCCGCGCTGGCCGAGACGGACGCGGCCGCGTTGGTGGGCAGCACCGGGGTCGGACACACCCGGTGGGCAACTCATGGTCGTCCCACCGATCGCAACGCCCACCCTCATCGGGACGCGGCGGGCCGCATCGCGGTCGTGCACAACGGAATCATCGAAAATTACGTCGCGCTGCGTCAGGAACTGGAGACCGCCGGCGTCGAGTTCGTCAGCGACACCGACACCGAAGTGGCCGTGCACCTGGTTGCCAAGGCCTACCACGACGGGCCCACCGCCGGAGACTTCGTGCAGTCCGTCTACGCCGTGCTGCCCCGACTGGAGGGGCACTTCACCCTGGTCTTCGCCAATGCCGACGATTCCGGAACCATCGTGGCGGCCCGACGGTCCACCCCGCTGGTGGTCGGCATCGGGCAGGGGGAGATGTTCGTCGGCTCCGATGTGGCGGCGTTCATCTCCTACACCCGTGAGGCCGTGGAGCTCGGCCAGGATCAGGCAGTGGTGATCACCGCCGACAGCTACACGATCACCGACTTCTCCGGCAGCACCGACGGGGTGCAGTACCGGCCTTTCCATATCGACTGGGACCTCTCAGCCGCGGAAAAGGGTGGCTACGAGTACTTCATGCTCAAGGAGATCGCCGAGCAGCCCGCCGCGGTCGCCGACACTCTGCTGGGCCATTTTGTGGACAATCGCATCGTCTTGGACGAGCAGCGCCTCTCCGATCAGGAGCTCCGCGAGATCGACAAAGTGTTCATCGTCGCGTGTGGCACCGCGTATCACTCGGGGCTGCTGGCCAAGTATGCGATCGAGCACTGGACCCGGCTGCCGGTGGAAGTCGAACTCGCGAGTGAGTTTCGGTACCGGGACCCGGTGCTGGACCGCAGCACGCTGGTGATCGCGATCAGCCAGTCGGGCGAGACCGCCGACACGCTGGAGGCGGTGCGGCACGCCAAAGAGCAGAAGGCAAAGGTGCTGGCCGTCTGCAACACCAACGGCAGCCAGATCCCGCGTGAATGTGACGCGGTGCTCTACACCCGTGCTGGACCGGAGATCGGGGTGGCGTCCACCAAGACGTTCCTGGCGCAAGTGACCGCCAACTATCTTGTCGGGCTGGCACTGGCGCAGGCGCGTGGCACCAAATACCCCGACGAAGTGCTGCGTGAATATCAGGAACTCGAGGCGATGCCGGATCTGGTGTCGGAGGTGCTGACCCGGATGGGGCCGGTCCACGACATCGCCCGCCGGTTCGCAGCGTCGTCCACGGTGCTGTTCCTGGGGCGCCATGTCGGCTACCCAGTGGCGCTCGAAGGTGCGCTCAAGCTCAAGGAGCTGGCCTACATGCACGCCGAAGGCTTTGCCGCGGGCGAGCTGAAACACGGGCCCATCGCGCTGATCGAAGATGATCTGCCGGTGATCGTGGTGATGCCTTCTCCGAAGGGGGCGGCGATGTTGCACAGCAAGCTGCTGTCCAACATCCGCGAGATCCAGGCCCGCGGCGCACTGACCATCGTGATCGCGGAGGAGGGTGACGAAATGGTGCGGCCGTACGCCGATCACCTGATCGAGATCCCGGCGGTGTCCACACTGTTCCAGCCGTTGCTGTCGACCATCCCATTGCAGGTGTTCGCCGCGGCGGTTGCCCAGGCGCGGGGCTACGACGTGGACAAGCCGCGCAACCTGGCCAAGTCCGTCACGGTCGAATAGGGCGCACTCACGTGTCCGGGTCGTCGCGCGCGCCGCTCTAACTGAAGCTCAGCCAACCGTCTTCGGCGCCGACGGCCGCGCCGAAGGCGAACAGGCCGATCACGCAGATCACGATGCACAGCACCAAAGTGCCCACGGCGATCGGCCACGCCCTGGCCCGGCGGGTCAACTGGACGATCGTGAAGGTGATCCCGGAGACTCCGACAGCCGCGGCGATCAGCAGCGCGCCGCCGACGGAGCCGATCGCCCCCTCAACACTGCACGTGGCGGGCGGGCAGGTGTCGAGGAACGCCAGCATGAACACGCCGATGAACGCGGCAACCGCGCCGAACGCGGCGGTCAGCAGGATTGCGGTGATGGAGATCCCGAGATCGACGCCAGAGATGGGCGGCTTGCGTGGAACAGGAGGCGGTGGCGGCAGCATTTGCGGCATCCCGTAGACCATGCGGAGAGTCTAGGCGGGGTGACGGCTCGGAGCTGTTTTCCTACACTGGGCCCATCAACACTCCGTTCGAGAAGCCCATCAACGCTACGTTCGACCTCGCCGTTCCCGACGTGCAGCTGGGCGCCCATGTGAAGGTGGGGTACTTCCGTGGTGCAGATGCGTTCACCCACTTCCTGAATCACTACCGCGGCTGTTTTGCCGCGCTGCCGCCGATCGCGGAGCTGCACGACGTGCCGACCGCATTCGGCGCCGTGCGGGTCTACCGGTTCAGCGGGCGGGGCGACGGAACGCCGGTCCTGCTGCTGCCCGGCCGCAACGGACCCACCCCGGTGTACGGGACCAATCTGCCTCCGCTGCTGGAACACCGTGATGTCTACTGCTTGGATCTGCTCGGCGAGCCGGGCTTGTCCGTGCAGACGGCACCCATCACCGATACCGACGACCAGGCGAGCTGGCTCGACGAGGCAGTGGCTGGGCTGGGGCTTTCTCGGGTACACCTGTGTGGGATCTCGATCGGCGGTTGGGCTGCGGTGAACTACGCGGTACGACGGCCGGGCCGCGTCGCGTCGCTGGTGTTGCTGGATCCGGCGATGACATTCGACCGCATCCCGGTGCCGATGCTGCTGGCATCGATCCCGATGATGTTTCCGGCGGTGCCCACCGCGGTGCGCCGTCGGGTGTTGAGTTGGATCACGGGTGGTTCCGATATCGGTGAGGCGGCTGCAGTGGCCGATCTGATAACCGCTGCCACAACTGATTTTGTGATGGCGTTGCCGGCGCCGACGCTGTTCACCGACGAGCAGTTGCGTGGGCTGCAGCTGCCGGTGCTTGCTTTACTGGCGGGCCGCAGTGTGGTGTTGCGCGCGTCGCGCGCCGCCGCCCATGCGCGGAAACTGCTGCCTCACGCGGAGATCGAGGAATGGCCGGAGGCCACCCACGCCATCAACGGCGAGTACCCGCGGGAGATCGCGCAGCGCGCGCACCGCTTCTGGGAAGGGATTGCGCGCTAGTTCCTGCGCCAATCCTGGCCGCCTCCGCGTTCCCGGCCTCCGCGTTCCCGGCCTCCGCGTCACCGGTCACGCATGCCCGGTCACGCATGCCCGGTCACGCATGCCCCGCACGCTTCACTGACTTATGTTGTCAGCGAAGGGGTTCCACCGATATCGGCCTGGTCAGGGTGGGTCGTCCCCGCTCTCGTCGTCGCTGCTTTGTTGGTTGTCTTCCCCGTTGGGGGTCAGGATGCGGTTGGGGTGGTGGTAGGTGTTGGTGCGGGGTTGGCCGTTGTCGAGGTGGGGTGGAGGAAGCCATTCGGTGATGCCGTCGCTGGTGCGGTTTCGGGTGGTCCAGCCGGTGTTTTCGATGAGGCGGTTGTGGGGGCCGCAGGCCAGGGTCAGGTCTTCGATATCGGTGAGGCCGCCGTCTTTCCAGTCCCGGTTCGCATGGTGCACTTGGGTGCGGTAGCCGGGGGTGGTGCAGCCCGGGGCTGTGCAGCCGCGGTGTTGGGCGTGTAGGACGATGCGTTGGCCGGGGGAGGCGGTGCGCCGGGTGCGCCCCAGGTGCAGTGGGATGCCTTTGCCGTCGAAGAGCGCCAGATACAGGTAGGCATGTGAGGTCAAGCGCAGTACATCGCTCATCGGTAGCAAGGTGCCGCCTGCGGTCAGTCCCTGTCCGGCAGCCTTTTCGAGGTCTTTGAGTTCGGCGGTGACGATGATGGTGGCGGGTAGACCGTTGTGTTGGCCGAGGTCACCGGAGGCCAGCATAGCTCGGTTGAGGGCCAGGAACGCGTCGTGGCTGCGTTGTCCTGGGGTGCGGGTGTCTGCGGCGACTTGTTCCGGTGTGGGTTGTCCATCGACGGTGGGGTGCTCGTCGGCGGCGTTGCACATTCCGGGTGCGGCGAGTTTGGCTTCTACGGCTTCCCATGCGGCGGCGGCTTCGGGGGTGAGGTAGCCGGAGATCGGGACCATCCCGTCGTCGCGCTGCTTCCCTTTGCGTAGGCAGCGTTGGGCTTGGCGGTCCACGTCGGTGAACTCGCCGTCTTGGTTGAGCAGGTAGCGCAGCCGGTTGGCGACCTGGCGGAAGCTGTCAGGGCCGAGTTGGGTGGCGTGTTGGGCCAGAGTGGCCTCGGCCTCTTCGCGGGTTTGGTAGTCGATACTTTTCGGGAGCTTTTTGAAGAATCGGGTGATGGTGGTGAGGTGCTCGGCGCCGATGGCCCCGACGGCTTGGCCTGCTGAGGTATTCGGATACACCGGTTCCAGGGGTTGCCCGGTCAACGAGGTGCGTGGTCCCAAGACGTCGGCGTGGTCGAGGCGGCGTTGAGCGTCGCTGTCGCTGATGCGGAGTCGTTCGGCCAGGATCCGTTTCCAGGTGGTGTCGCCCAGAGCGGTGGGGGTGGTGTCGTGGCGGAGTCGTTGGTAGATCTTGTGATCGAGGACGGGTTGTTGGCGGGCGATGGTTTCGCGGCGAGCCTGGATGGCCAGCAACTCGGTCGGGTTGAACCCGTCGATCGAGAGCGTTCCCAGGGCGGCGGAAGCGGTTTCGAACTGGTGCAGGGCAGCAAGCAGCGCCTCTTTGTCTGCGGCTGCCGGGGATCCCATACCTGCGAAACTAGCCCGACCCACTGACAACACCCCGCCCCATTGTGACAGCAGAGTCGCAAGTGACACAGCAACTTTCGGCCAAACATCAACAGTCCACAGATCACACTTCATCCACAGGCCGACACCCACAACCGATCACGACACCCACAACCGATCACGACAGCGACGGGGAGGTGCAACGACGATGATGGTGACAGCGGCGTCAAGACAAGACAAGACAAGACAAGACAAGACAAGACAAGACAAGGCAAGACAAGACAGGGGCAGTGACACTGAGGAGAGCAGAGGTCTGGGCAGGAGGAGGGAGCCGGGGCAGGAAGAGGGAACAGTGGCAGAGAAGGAACTGGCAGAGAAGGAACTGGCAGGGAAGGCAACAGCGACGGAGCAGGAAATGCCGACAGCAGTAGCGGCGCCTGCCGCCGCTAGCCGGTATGCCTGCAGAGCACCAATTTCCAGCCGTCCTCGCTGCGTCGGTACATCGAACACAGCGTCCCGACGAACGTGGGATTGCCGGTGTCGGGATAGCCGGTGCCGATGTACTCGAGAGCGGCGGCCTTGGCGCCGACGGACACCAGATGTGCCCCGGTGATCTGATAGCTGGACCACGGCGGCATCGCCAGGGGTTTTGCCAGTGTTTGTGCCAGCGCAACCTTGTCCATGACCGTCCCGTTGCCGAGTTCGATCAGCACATCGTCGGCCAGGACATTGCGGCAGAACTCACCGCCGGTGCCATCACACAGCGACTGCCAGCCGCGGTGTTCGAGCGTGACCAGCACGTTGAACAGGTCGTCCACCATACGTTCCCACGCTAACAGTGACGACCACGTAACCTGAGCCAATCAGGGCAGAAAGCAAACACCGACGAGACTGGGACTGATGCGGCACTACTTCTCTGCTGAGGCGATCCGCGCCGCCGAAGCTCCGCTGTTGGCCAGCCTCCCCGAGGGTGCGCTGATGCGTCGTGCCGCCTATGGCCTGGCCACCGCTATCGTCGGCGAGCTGCGCACCCGCACCGGCGCAGTGACGGGACGGAAAGTGTCCGCCGTCGTCGGCTCCGGTGACAACGGTGGGGATGCACTCTGGGCGGCGACGCTGCTGCGACGCCGCGGGGTGGCGGCCGAGGCGATCCTGCTCAACCCGGAACGTGCCCATGTCGCAGGGTTGGCGGCGTTTTGCGCAGCCGGCGGAAGGATTGTCGAGAAGATCTCGGCGACAACAGATCTGGTGATCGACGGGGTGGTCGGGATCTCGGGATCCGGCCCGCTGCGCGACCATGCGGTCGAGGTGTTCAAGAACAGCTCGGCGCCCGTGGTGGCGGTGGACATTCCCAGCGGCATCGACGTCCACACCGGCGCGACCCCCGGCGACTTCGTGCACGCCGCGGTTACGGTGACCTTCGGTGGTCTCAAGCCGGTTCATGCGCTGGCCGACTGCGGCCGTGTCGATCTCATCGACATCGGACTCGATCTGCCCGACACCGACATCGTCGGCTTCGAGGCGACCGATGTCCGCGAGCACTGGCCGATCCCGGGCCGCCGCGACGACAAGTACACCCAGGGCGTCACCGGCATCCTGGCCGGCTCGGCAACCTATCCCGGCGCCGCGATCCTGTGCACCGGAGCTGCCGTCGCGGCCACATCCGGCATGGTGCGTTACGCGGGAACCGCGGCCGCCGAAGTGGTCTCACACTGGCCGGAAGTCATCGCCACCAATGACCTGGCCTCCGCCGGCCGGGTGCAGGCGTGGGTGGTCGGTCCGGGGTTGGGCACCAACGAGGACGGCGCCCGGGCGCTGGCCTTTGCGCTGAATACCGAGCTGCCGGTGATCGTCGACGCCGACGCGCTCACCATCTTGGCTGCCCACCCGGAGCTGTTGCAGAGCCGGAAAGCGCCGACGGTGCTCACCCCGCACGCCGGTGAATATCAGCGGCTGGCCGGTCGTGAACCGGGCGATGACCGGATCGGCGCCGCCCGCCGGCTGGCTGACAACTTCGGAGTGACGGTGCTGCTGAAGGGCAACGTCACCGTCATCGCCGATCCCGACGGACCCGTCTACCTCAATCCCGCCGGTCAGTCCTGGGCGGCCACCGCCGGTTCCGGGGACGTGTTGTCTGGGGTGATCGGGGCGTTGCTTGCGTCGGGGTTGCCCGCCGTCGAGGCTGCCGCTGTTGCCGCCTTTGTCCATGCCCGGGCCGCCGGTCTGGCCGCCGCCGATCCCGGCCCGCGCCCGGCGCCGGTGTCGGCGTCTCCTATCCTCGCTCATCTCCGCTCGTCGATCGCCGGCCTGTAACGAACAACCAGCTCCACAATCGGAAGGACACCATGCCGCACATCAACCGTGCTTCGTCATCGATCGCCCCGGCGTACACCGGGCGGTTGTTCACCGCCCCGATCCCGTCGCTGCGGTTGCCCGACGAGGCGATGGAACCATCTGCGGCCTACCGCTTCATCCACGACGAGCTGATGCTCGACGGCAGCTCCCGGCTCAACCTCGCCACCTTCGTGACCACGTGGATGGATCCCGAGGCCGAGAAGTTGATGGCAGAGACGTTCGACAAGAACATGATCGACAAGGACGAATACCCGGCGACGGCGGCGATCGAGCAGCGCTGCGTGTGCATGGTGGCCGACCTGTTCCACGCCGAGAACCTGCGCGACGACGATCCCTCCACCGCGGTCGGGGTGTCCACCGTCGGCTCCAGCGAGGCCGTCATGCTCGGTGGGCTGGCCCTGAAGTGGCGCTGGAAGGAACGTGTCGGCGACAAGTGGAAGAACAGAACTCCCAACTTGGTGATGGGCGCCAACGTCCAGGTGGTGTGGGAGAAGTTCTGCCGTTACTTCGAAGTGGAGCCGCGCTACCTACCCATGGAGGAGGGGCGCTACGTCATCACCCCGGAGCAGGTGCTCGAGCACGTCGACGCCGACACCATCGGGGTGGTGGGCATCCTGGGTACCACCTACACCGGTGAGCTCGAACCCATCGCGGAGATCTGCGCTGCCCTGGACAAGTTGGCCGCCGACGGCGGACCCGACGTACCCGTGCACGTGGACGCGGCCAGCGGCGGCTTTGTGGTGCCGTTCCTGCATCCTGAAATCGAGTGGGACTTCCGGCTGCCGCGGGTGGCGTCGATCAACGTCAGCGGCCACAAATACGGGCTGACGTATCCCGGCATCGGTTTTGTGGTGTGGCGCAACGCCGATGCGCTGCCCGAAGATCTGGTGTTCCGGGTCAACTATCTCGGCGGTGACATGCCGACGTTCACTTTGAACTTCTCCCGGCCCGGCAACCAGGTGGTAGGCCAGTACTACAACTTCCTGCGGATGGGCCGCGCCGGGTACGGGCAGGTGATGAGCTGTCTGTCCCACACGGCCCGCTGGCTCGCCGATGAGCTGGAAAAGAGCGAACACTTCGAGGTGATCTCCGATGGTTCGGCGATCCCGGTGGTGGCGTTCCGCCTTGCCGGTGACTTCGGTTACACCGAGTTCGACGTCTCGGCGGCGCTGCGCAGCTACGGCTGGCAGGTGCCGGCCTACACCATGCCCGAGGGTGCTGAGAACGTTGCGGTGCTGCGGGTGGTGGTCCGGGAGGGCTTGTCCACCGACCTGGCCCGCGCGCTCAAAGATGACCTGATCGAGGTGCTCGCCCGGTTGGACAAGCTGCAGCCGCGTGGCAACTTCGACGACGTGCAGCACTTCGCCCACTGACCGGCTGGACTCACGAGTCTGGGACAATCTACGACGGTGAACACAACCCGGACCCCCTTGGTCACCCCGTGCGCGGAGGTGGATCTCGACGCGATCTCGCACAACGTGCGGATCCTTGCTGGGCACGCCGGTGCGGCGGCGGTGATGGCCGTGGTGAAAGCCGACGGTTACGGTCACGGCGCCGCGCCGGTGGCACGTGCTGCGCTGGCCGCCGGCGCAGCCGAAATCGGGGTGGCCACCGTCGGGGAAGCCCTGTCACTGCGCCGGGACGGCGTCACCGCCCCGGTACTGGCGTGGCTGCATCCTCCGGGTACCGACTTCGCGCCGGCGCTGGCAGCCGACGTGCAGCTCGGTGTTTCCTCGCTCGCCCAGCTCGACGGTGTGCTCGATGCCGCCCAGCGCACCGGCGTCAGTGCAACCGTGACAATCAAGGTCGATACCGGGCTGAACCGCAACGGGGTGCCTGCCGACGAGTATCCGGCGCTGCTGGCGGCATTGCGGCGCGCGGTGTCCGATCAGGCAATCCGGGTGCGCGGCATCATGAGCCATTTGGCCTGTGGTGACGATCCGGAGAGCCCGGTCAATGACATGCAGCGGGAACGGTTCACCCAGATGTGCGCGCTGGCCCGCGCGGAGGGGGTGGACTACGAGGTAGCCCACATCGCCAACTCGCCGGCCACCGTCGCCCGCCACGATCTGGCGTTCGACATGGTGCGCCCGGGGATCGCGGTGTACGGCCTGAGTCCGATTCCCAGTCGGGGAGATTTTGGTTTGCTCCCGGCGATGACGCTGAAAGCGCCTGTGACGCTGGTGAAGTCACTCAAGGCCGGCGAGGGTGTGTCCTACGGTCACACCTGGGTGGCCGACCGTGACACGACAGTGGGCCTGATTCCGCTGGGCTATGCCGACGGCATCTTCCGTGCGCTGGGCGGACGGATCGAAGTACTGATCAACGGTGTACGACGTCGTAATGTCGGCCGGGTCTGCATGGACCAGTTTGTCGTCGACCTCGGGACTGCTGACGTTGCGGTCGGTGACGAGGCGATCCTGTTCGGGCCCGGTGGATCCGGCGAGCAGACCGCCCAAGATTGGGCGGACATCGCCGGGACCATCAACTACGAAATCGCGACGAGCCCACGAGGACGGGTGGTTCGCAGCTACCGCGGGGGTGCCGGCGTTGAGTGAGTCCGACGCCGAGAAGGCGCTGATGCGGCGCCGCGGTTGGCTGGCCGGCGCCACCGGACTGGGTGCGGTCGGCGCGGTGGCGGGGGCCTCGATTGCCAGATCCATGACCCGCCGCGAGCTGGTCCAGGATCCCTACACCGCCGAGGACTTTGCGCTGCTGGAGGCTGACCGCGGCTGCGTTGTCACCACACCCGACGGCGTTGACCTGGTGGTGCGTGAGGTGGGTCCGGTGGATGCGCCGGTGACGGTGGTCTTTGCGCACGGGTTCTGTATGAACATGGGGGCCTTTCACTTTCAGCGCCGTGAACTCAGTCTCGCGTGGGGTGACCAGGTGCGGATGGTGTTCTACGACCAGCGCGGTCACGGCCGGTCCGGATGGGCATCGCCGAGCACCTACACCGTCGAGCAGCTCGGACGGGACCTCGAGACCGTGCTGGTGACCATGGCGCCCAAGGGCTCCGTGGTGCTGATCGGGCACTCGATGGGAGGCATGACGGTGCTCTCGCACGCCCGCCAGTTCCCCCGCCGGTACGGCCCGCACATTGTCGGTGCGGCCATCATTTCCTCAGCCGCCGAAGGACTTTCGCGGTCACCTCTTGGTGAGATCCTGCAGAACCCGGCGCTGGAGGCGGCCCGATTTGCGGCACGCTACGTCCCGGGGTTGGTGCATCGTGGCAGGGGAGCGGTGCGCTGGGTCTTGGCGCCGGTGCTGCAGGCGGCGTCGTTCGGCGATGACAGGGTGAGTCCGACGGTGGTCAAGTACGCCGAGGAGATGATCCACGACACTCCGGTGCCGACCATGGTCGGTTTCCTGCATGCCCTCGGTGTGCACGACGAGAGTGCGGCCCTGCCGGTGCTGGCCAAGATCCCGACGCTGATCGCCTGCGGTTCCAAGGACGTCCTGACCACAGCTGAGCACTCCGAGGAGATGGCCGCGGAGCTGCCGAAAGCGGAACTGCTGATTGTCGGTGGCGCAGGGCATCTGGTGCAACTGGAACAGCCGGACCCGATCGACGAGGCGTTGGTGCGACTGGTGGACCGGTCCACTCCGAGCACGCTGGTGGCGCGCACCCGGCAGCTGAAGCAACGGGCACGTCCCCGTGGCTGAACTCGATGCGGGCACTGCGGAACTCGCCGGCCCCGACGACACCCTGGCGCTGGGTCGCCGGCTCGGCGCGGGGTTGCGCGCCGGCGACGTGGTGGTGCTCTCCGGTCCGCTGGGTGCGGGAAAGACGTTGCTCACCAAGGGGATCGCCGAAGCGATGGATGTCGACGGACCGATCACGTCGCCGACCTTTGTGTTGGCCCGGCTGCACCGCGCTCGCCGCCTGGGCGCGCCCGCCCTGGTGCACGTCGACGTCTACCGGCTACTCGATCATGCCGCCGCCGACCTGGTTGCCGAGCTGGACTCGCTGGACCTCGACACCGACCTCGACGATGCTGTGGTGGTGGTGGAGTGGGGTGAAGGGCTGGCCGAACGCCTCTCCGATCACCACCTCGACGTTCGGCTGGAACGTCTCACCGATTCCGAAGGCCGCACCGCGGTGTGGCAGTGGAGTGGAACATGACTCGCACCGTGTTGGTTCTGGATACCGCCACCCCGGCGGTCACTGCCGCCGTCGTCACCGTCGGTGACACCATCGTCACGCTGGCGCAGCGCCGCATCGTCGACCCTCGCGCGCACGCTGAGACGTTGACCCCGAATGTCCTTGCCGCCATTGAAGACAGTGGCCTGACCATGGCCGATCTGGATGCGGTGGTGGTGGGCGTCGGGCCGGGTCCTTTCACTGGATTGCGGGTGGGGATGGCCAGTGCGGCCGCCTACGGTCATGCCCTGCAGATCCCGGTGTTCGGCGTGTGCAGCCTCGACGGCATCGGTGGGGAGTTGCCCGGGGAGTCGTTGGTGGTCACCGATGCCCGTCGCCGCGAGGTGTACTGGGCCCGGTACCGCGACGGTGTGCGTGTCGACGGACCCGCGGTCGCAGCACCCGCCGACGTGGTGACGGGTGCGGCGGCGGTGGTCGCCGGATCGCCGGCCCACGCGGGGCTGTTCGGTTTGCCGGTGTCGGGGCCCGAATATCCAGTGCCCGCCGGACTTGTTGCCGCCGTTGCGGATTGGGACGTCGAACCGCAACCGCTGGTGCCGCTGTACCTGCGGCGCCCGGATGCCAAATCGTTGGCCGAACGGCAGGCTGGACGGTGACCGCCGGCCCGGTGGTGTTGGGCCTGCTGACCCCGGCTGACGCACAGCGCTGCGCCGAGTTGGAGGAGACGTTGTTCCCGGGCGACGATCCGTGGCCCGCTCAGGCGTTCCTGCAGGAGTTGGCCGCCGGCCACAATCACTACGTGGCCGCCCGCGCCGACGGCCGCCTGGTCGGCTACGGCGGGATCGCCCGACTGGGAAACGATGCGCCGTTCGAGTACGAGGTGCACACCATCGGAGTCGACCCCGCCTGTCAGGGCCACGGTATCGGCCGACGGCTGCTCGCTGCACTGCTGGAACGCGCCGATGCCGACGCCGCGGCGGTGTTCCTCGAGGTCCGAACCGACAACGTCGCTGCGATCACCTTGTACGAGACGACGGGCTTCACGACCATAGGTTTACGTAAGCGCTACTACCAAGGCAGCGGCGCCGATGCCTACACCATGCGCCGCGAACCCCCAGGAGAGTCCGAATGACGGTGATCCTCGCGATCGAGAGTTCCTGTGACGAAACCGGCGTCGGTATCGCCAGGCTCGAGGACGGCACCGTCACCCTGCTGGCCGACGAGGTGGCCTCCAGCGTCGATGAGCACGCCCGGTTCGGCGGGGTTGTCCCCGAGATCGCGTCCCGGGCGCACCTGGAGGCGCTCGGGCCGACCATGCGCCGGGCCCTGGCTGCCGCCGGCATCGAACGCCCTGACGTGGTGGCTGCCACCATCGGCCCCGGGCTGGCGGGGGCGTTGCTGGTCGGGGTGGCCGCCGCCAAGGCCTATGCCGCCGCCTGGGGGGTGCCGTTCTACGGGGTAAACCATCTGGGCGGGCACCTGGCCGCCGACGTCTTCGATCACGGCCCGCTACCCGAGAGCGTCGGTCTGCTGGTTTCGGGTGGGCACACCCACCTGCTGCATGTGCGGTCGCTGGGTGAGCCCATCGTCGAACTCGGCACCACCGTCGACGACGCGGCGGGGGAGGCCTACGACAAGGTGGCGCGGCTGCTGGGGCTCGGGTACCCCGGCGGCAAGGTGCTCGACGACCTGGCCCGCACCGGCGATCGGCAGGCCGTCGTCTTCCCGCGCGGGATGACCGGGCCGCGCGATGATCGGAATGCGTTCAGCTTCAGTGGACTCAAGACCGCTGTCGCCCGGTACGTGGAGTCTCATCCGGACTTCGACACCGCCGACGTGGCTGCGGGCTTCCAGGAGGCCGTTGCCGACGTGCTGACGATGAAGGCGGTGCGCGCCGCGACCGATCTGGGCGTCGACACCCTGCTGATCGCCGGTGGGGTGGCCGCCAACTCCCGGCTGCGGGAGCTCGCGGAAGAACGCTGCGCGGCCGCCGGGGTGACCCTGCGGGTGCCGCGACCACGGTTGTGCACCGACAACGGGGCCATGATCGCCTCATTTACTGCGCACCTGATAGCCGCCGGGGCGGCCCCGTCGCCATTGCACGTGGCCAGCGATCCCGGCCTGCCCGTCGTCCAGGGGCAGGTCGCGTGAGTGCTTCCGACAAGTTGGAGATCGCCGAACTGCTGTACCGCTACGCCGAGCTCATCGACGCCGGGGATTTTGTCGGGGTGGGTCAGTTGCTGGGACGCGGCGAGTTCATGGGCGTGGCGGGCGCCGAGGCCATCGCTTCGCTGTTCGTGAACACCACCCGGCGATATCCGGACGTCGGCAACGCACCGCGCACACGCCACCTCGTCCTCAACCCGATCGTCTCGGTGAACGGCGACAACGCCACCGCACGGTCGACGTTCTGTGTGGTGCAGCAGACCGAAACCGTGCCCTTGCAGCCGATCGTGGTGGGCCGGTACGCCGATACATTCGGCCGCGACGACGACGGCTGGTACTTCACAGAACGGCTGGTCGATGTGGAAATGGTGGGGGACGTCTCGGCCCACCTGATGATGAACCTCCGGGGACTGGGCACACCCAAGCCTTGAGCGCTAGCACTCGCGTGTATAGAGTGCTAGATGGCAGACGGACACCCCCTGTGTCGGCACCCGCGACGACGGCGCGAGGGTGTGACCGATTGCCGAACACCTGAAATACCAAACCTTGGTTCGGGTACCGCCCGGGCCGCATCAACATGAGTGAAGGGGCTCCATCGTGGCGAGCGTGAACATCAAGCCACTCGAGGACAAGATCCTCGTTCAGGCCAACGAGGCCGAGACCACGACCGCTTCCGGTCTGGTCATCCCCGACACCGCCAAGGAGAAGCCGCAGGAAGGCACCGTCGTCGCAGTTGGCCCCGGCCGCTGGGATGAGGATGGCGAAAAGCGGATTCCCCTGGACGTGTCTGAGGGCGACGTCGTTATCTACAGCAAGTACGGCGGCACCGAGATCAAGTACGGCGGCGAGGAGTACCTGATCCTGTCTGCTCGCGACGTGCTGGCTGTCGTCTCCAAGTAAGCGACCGTGACCGCCCCGGCTATCCCCGCACCCTGTGTGCGGTGGATGTCCGGGGCGGCGCGCGTATTCAAGGGAAAGACCTATGAGTAAGCAGATCGAATTCAACGAAACTGCGCGTCGCGCCCTGGAGGCAGGTGTCGACAAGCTTGCCGACGCCGTGAAGGTGACCCTCGGCCCCCGCGGCCGGCACGTGGTGCTCGCCAAGGCGTTCGGCGGCCCGGTCGTCACCAACGACGGTGTGACGATCGCCCGTGAGATCGACCTGGAGGACCCGTTCGAGAACTTGGGTGCCCAGCTGGTCAAGTCGGTTGCCACCAAGACCAACGATGTTGCCGGCGACGGCACCACCACCGCTACCGTTCTGGCGCAGGCACTGGTCAAGGCCGGTCTGCGCAATGTGGCGGCTGGTGCCAACCCGATCGCGCTCGGCCTGGGCATCGGCAAGGCCGCTGACGCGGTCTCCGAGGCTTTGCTGGCTGCCGCCACCCCGGTGTCGGGCAAGACCTCGATCGCACAGGTCGCCACCGTCTCTTCGCGGGACGAAGAAGTGGGCGAGCTGGTCGGCGAGGCCATGACCAAGGTTGGTAGCGACGGTGTCGTCACTGTCGAGGAATCCTCGACACTGAGCACCGAGCTCGAGGTCACCGAGGGGGTGGGCTTCGACAAGGGATTCCTGTCGGCCTACTTCGTCACCGACTTCGACTCGCAGGAAGCTGTGCTCGAGGACGCGGTGGTGCTGCTGCACCGCGACAAGGTCAGCTCGCTTCCGGACCTGCTGCCGCTGCTGGAAAAGGTGGCCGAGGCAGGCAAGCCACTGCTGATCATCGCCGAGGACGTCGAAGGCGAGGCGCTGTCCACCCTGGTGGTCAACTCCATCCGCAAGACGCTCAAGGCCGTCGCCGTCAAGGCGCCGTTCTTCGGTGACCGCCGCAAGGCGTTCCTCGAGGACCTTGCCATCGTCACCGGCGGACAGGTCATCAACCCCGACGTCGGTCTGGTGCTGCGCGAAGCGGGCCTGGACGTGCTGGGCACCGCCCGTCGCGTTGTGGTCAGCAAGGACTCCACCGTGATCGTCGACGGCGGCGGAACCAAGGAGGCCCTGGCCGGTCGCGTCTCGCAGCTGCGTGCCGAGATCGAGTCCACCGACTCCGACTGGGATCGCGAGAAGCTCGAAGAGCGCCTCGCGAAGCTGGCCGGCGGCGTGGCCGTCATCAAGGTCGGCGCTGCCACCGAGACCGCGCTCAAGGAGCGCAAGCACCGTGTCGAGGACGCGGTGGCGGCGGCCAAGGCTGCGGTCGAAGAGGGCATCGTCGCCGGTGGCGGTTCTGCTCTGCTGCAGGCCGGTGCGGTCCTCAAGGAACTGCGGGCGTCGCTGTCCGGTGACGAGGCCGTCGGTGTCGACGTCTTCGCCTCGGCGCTGTCGGCTCCGCTGTTCTGGATTGCGGCCAACGCTGGTCTCGACGGTGCCGTCGTGGTCAACAAGGTCTCCGAGCTGCCGGCCAACCACGGCTTCAACGCCGCCACCCTGGTCTACGGCGACTTGGTGGCCGACGGCGTGATCGACCCGGTGAAGGTGACCCGCTCTGCGGTCCTCAACGCCGCTTCGGTGGCGCGGATGATCCTGACCACCGAGACCGCTGTTGTCGACAAGCCGGCTCCGGTCGAGGATGACGGACACGGGCACGGCCATCACGGCCACGCTCACTAGTTCGTAGTTCTGCAGTTCGAAGACGCCCCCGGCCGTGAGGCCGGGGGCGTTCTCGTCGCTAGCGTCTGTTTTCAGCAAAGCTGAATGGCGACACGCCCGAACGTATGTTCTAAGCGAAAAACTTAGAATGGGTGCTTGTTGATGTTGCTACCTGCTTGTTTGTCCCGTTTGCCTCGATTGAGGTGGGTTGGGTGCCGCGAAAATGGGGCGCGGCACATCTTGTGCCACTTCGCGTCGTCGGCCACTAGGGGTAGTGTCTGAAGCGCGACAGCGCCGAAATCCCAACGCGGGAGGTTGTCCACCCGGTTGGGGTCTCAGTTGGTTGCATTGCCTAGATGCGCTGCCGACTGTAGCTCAACCGCCTGGGTCCGTCCAAAGAACGGGAATCCACCAGGTTGTGGCGGGCGGCAACGAGTGCTGTCGTGGGAAGAAACCATGCAATTCTCCACTGCCGACCTTGGCAGCCTCTCCGCTGGATCTGTTGTTCACGTCGCCATCCGTGGTGGCGGGCCTAATGTACGGATCTTCGACAGCTCGAACTTTCGAGCATTCAAGTTCGGTCAGCGAGCTACTGGCTACGGTGGCCACGCGCGGCGGTCGCCGGTGTCAATCCAGGTTCCGCATTCCGGCCACTGGCATCTGGTGATCGACTTTGGCGGCCTCCCCGGTCGTGCGAGCTTCGAGTACCAGGTGGTCAACGCCGCGTAGCAATCCTGCAGGGGGACCGGATTCGCCCAAGCGGCTCCGGTCCCTCTGCTGGTTCGCCAGCATCCGTGCTTAGTCGTGAGTCAGCAGGATTCGGCGCAACTGCGCCACGTCGTCTGCGCCGATCACGTGCATGCGCCTTTGTCGAGTTGGTCAGTGTCGTCCCGGCCGCGCCTGTCTGAGCAGCTTGCTATTCTCCCCCGAGCACGACGAACAACAAGTTCACAGGGGGAATCCAGCATGACTCAGTCGTCGCCAGTGCCAGGGTGGTATCCGAAAGGGGACGGAAGCTTCCGCTACTGGGATGGAACGACTTGGCGGGACGCCCCGCCAACTCCTGATACCAAGCCGAAGCTCAACGCCTTCTTCGTCATGCTGGCGGTGCTCTCGGCCTTGCCGACGGCGTTCTTCGGGCTGGGGTACGTCCTATCCGAGGCTCAGTCGAACATCCACGGATTCCTCTTCCTCTGGTCTGCCGCCTGGACATACGTGTGGTGGTCGCTGCGTCATCGCTGAGGGGGCCACTGTGCGATGTCGCTTGGTAGTTGGTAGGCAGCGCCGTCCGGGATGTCGCTCGCTCGGAGCTGGCGTTTGCACCCTGCCTCCCCATTCGCCTTTGCGATCCACTGTTGTTGCAGCACAGGACATCTGAGTACCTCAGCCGTTGGCAGGGGTCTCTCGACTGTGTCGGGGTCTTGCCGTCCCAGCCGGGAACACCCCCACCGCCACCGAAGGAACTCAGATGAATCGCTTAATCGCCTCTGTTGCAATCGCTCTCGTTGCAACCGTCGGGGCATCACCTGCTGTTGCCGCAGCCCAGATCGAGGAAGACGAGCACGGTTTCTCCTACGTCACATATGGAAGCGAGATCTGCGGACCAGTCAACGCAGACGGTACTCAGGCCGGCCAGTTGATCGCGTGGCCGTACGAGATCGTCCCGGCGTGGTGCTCTGACATCTGCCTCGGCGCGTGAGCGACCACGACTGGCACCACCCCGTCGACAGCAGCCGTATCGAGCTGGCCGATGTCGACATCGCCGACGAGTTCTTCACCCGCGTCGAAGTCCTTCACGTTCATAGGGGTGATGCCCAGGGTGCAGGCGCTGGCCTAGCGACACCGCAGGTTGATCTTGCTGCGAAGCGTCGGTGCGTTGCTGCGTACTCCGCTCATACTGTCACGGGGGATGACGTACGGGCCTACGACGACTGGGCAAAGTATCGGTCGGAGTGGTGGACGCGATACTTCACAGGAGAGTTGAGTTACTTCTGGCCAACGCAACTGGATCAGCCGGAAATAGACAACAACGGGTATCGCTGGTTCTCACGTAGCGATGTATTCGCCCTGGCCGCCACTGAATCCGAACACCGCGAACTGCACACGGCTGTCGCGGCGTATGTCTGGGGCCTGGGGGAGAACGCCTACTCCATTGGGCGCCTCGTGCGCGCCTTCACCACCAACGCAGACACCGTAGAGGACAACCTGCGAAAGTCGGCTTCAATCCTGGAGAGTGACGGCGCGGTGGCCGCGTACCAGTCAATGCTGCGCGGCGGTGAGGCTCAGACCAAGTTCATGGGTCCGGCTTACTTCACGAAGTTCCTGTTCTTCATCGGCTACCAGAACTCAGCGGTGACCGGGCTGCGTCCATTGATCCTGGATAAGCGAGTCGCGACCGAGCTTCGAGCCCGAGGTGTATTCGGTCCCAAGGCTGACAATGCTGACTGGCCGAGCACCCTGTATGAGCGGTACTTGACCTACTGCCAGGACCAGAACCCCGCCGACCCTGAGGCTGCGGAGGCCGAGCTATTTATAGCGGGTCGCGCCGCAGACTAAGGCCGACCGAAGAATCTTCGCCGGCGGGTCACCGGAGTATGGCCTCGGCTGCCTGCTGCAGTCGCGGGCCGTTGAGCGGTAGCGGATCTGTCAGAGTCGTAGTCCGTGCCCGTATGGGGGTGGTGCCTGTCGCAGTCTGAGGCACCCTGCGGGCGTGATCTTCGGCGAGCATCGAGCGGATCATGTCCGCCGTCGACATCGCGGCCACTTCGTCGGCCTGGCGCTCTGCCTCCCGCTGCGCCAGACTGCCCGTTGCCATCGGCATCTGTGTGCTTGTCGTCATTGGGCTCGTGATGTCGATGCAATCGGTGAGCCTGTTGACGGGTACCGGCCCGGTGTGGACAGGCGTGGGGGTGGTGGGAGCCGATACGGCTGTCGCATTTTTCATGGGTGCCGCGAAGTGGGTACGCGGGCTTGCCGTCGTGCTGTTGGCGCTGTCGCTGTTTAACGCGTTCTACATGGAAAAGCAGCTCCACGACATGCGCACTGAGCTGTCGGAGGTGTTGAGGAACTAGCTGTTGCCCAGTTCGCGCGGCCAGTCATGGCCTCAGAGCCTGGCTTCCGGGGACCACTTCCGTTGGCCCGTGGATGTTTTCGCAGTATCGCGCATGTTGAATGCGGCCTCACGGATTCGCTTCGGCGACAAGCGGTCCCCGAGATCCGCAGGGGCGGAAGGTGTTCACCTCACTGCAGAAGGTCTCACACCGGTACCCGTTCGATCAGGTCATTGAGCGCAACAAGATCGAGGTAGGCCACCACCCGGGTCACCCGCTCGTTCTCCATGGTCATGAACCAGGCGTACTCGTTGACGTAGGGCTGGCCGTCTCGTGCCGTTGCGGTGCCGTGCCAGCGGGCCGCCACCTGATTGTCGTCGGCGACCAATTCCTGTACCTGGGCTCGGATTTCGCCGTTCAGCCGATCCACGATGGGTGCGGCGCCATTGTCGAGGAAGTCTTGTCGGCCGGTGTACGTCGACGGCGTGTCCGCGCGGGCCACCGTCCACTGCACGTCGTCGGCCAGGATCGCGTAAAAGGTGTCGTCCGCGCCGACACCGCGCGCGAATGCCTCTTGAATCAGTTGGACGTTGCGTTGTTCGACATCCGTGGTGGGTGCGGCGTGCGCGGTGGCGCCTGCGCCGAAGGCGGCGACTGTTCCCAATGCGGCGGCCAGCGCCCTGGTGGTCCATCGAATTGTGGTCATGGTTCGAAACGTAGTGATATCGATGCAGCACCGGCAGGGTGCAGTACTCCCATCCAGACGGGCCGAACAGCTAAGTTGCCGGTATGAGACAGAGGTGGGCTCAACTGGTCGCTGCAATCGCTGTGCTCGGAGCGCTGACGGCGTGTGCCGGTGGCTCCGATTCACCCGAATCCAGCGGAGCCGGCGGCGGTGTTGGCGAGAGCAGGGTCGCCGACAGCAGTGTCGCCGCCGCCGCGCCGATGCCGCAGAACGTCCCTGGGCAGGTTCCGTTCGAGAAACGGGACGTCGTCAAGACCGCGACGATGCGGATCACCGTCGCCGATTCGTCCAAGGCCGCCGACGACGCCGCGGTGCTGGTCGAAGACGTCGGAGGTAGGGTCGACAGCCGCACCGAAGATGCCGGTTCGGGAACCGGCCGGGCGCTCACCATGATCGTGCTGCGGGTCCCCGTTGCTGAACTCGACGGGGTGGTGCGTGACCTCAAGGATCTGGGCACCGTCGAATACGCCGAGACCACCTCCGAGGATGTGACGGCGCAGCGTGTTGATCTCGACGCACGCATCCGGGCGCTGCAGACCTCGGTGGACCGGCTGCTGGCGATCATGAATGATGCGCGCGATCCCGAAGCGCTGATCTCCGCCGAAAACGCGCTGTCGCAGCGGCAGGCCGATCTGGACAGTCTGCGGGCGCAGCGAGAAGCGCTCGGCGATCGCGTCGACTACAGCACTGTCAACGTCACCTTCACCGCCGAACGTATCGGCGGCCCGGCGCCGCAGCAGTACCAAGGATTCTCGGGGCAGATCCACCGAGGCTGGGACGGCCTGATCTCGGTGATCGGCAGCGGTGTTCTGCTCTTCGGGCTGGCGTTGCCCTGGCTTGCTGTCCTGGGTGTCGTGGCTGTCCTCTGCTACGGCCTGACCCGCTTGCTCGGCGGTCGGCAGCGTTCGCCGGTTGCGGCCGCCAAAGACGCCACCAACAACGCAGACAGCAACGGCGCCGACAAAAATGATGAGGAACCGGCAGCGGTGTCCGATCCGGAAACTCGGGGGTGAGACACCGCGCAGGCGACGACCGTACAAACAACAACACCCGGGCTCACGCTGAAGTCGGGTGTTGTGTCCTCGAAGGTGATCAGGCCGTGCGGCGGATACCGCGTTTCAGCAACATTTCGCGCTCGGACTCCGAGAGTCCGCCCCAGATCCCGTAAGGCTCACCGACGCCGAGGGCATGTGAACGGCATTGGGTGATCACGGGGCAGCGCCGGCACATTTCCTTGGCGCGCATTTCCCGCTGGGACCGGGCCCGGCCACGCTCCCCATCGGGGTGGAAGAACACCGAGGAATCGACGCCCCGGCAAAGTCCGTGCATCTGCCAATCCCAGATGTCTGCGTTGGGGCCAGGTAACTGCTGCGGCTGTGGCATTTGGAAAACCCCTCTCTCCGCGCACTTTTGGACATCGCGAGAGTTGTGGAACCGATCCGAGCGCTGTCGCCGATGACTACCCGTGAGGACAAAGTAGGTGTGCTTAGGAAACTCCGTCAATAGCCTGAAGATGTGCTTAACCGCATAGTCGCGGCGCGAGAATTAACACCGCGTTCATCCGTAGACGTGCTGGGCGGCGCAATGTGTGGTACTGGCCTGCCGGATGTTGCCGACGATCGGACAAAACAGCAGTTCGGATCGGAGCTCGGCGGGCTTTGAATTTCTAGCGCCCGCTCGGTAGTTGATCTCCCGGTAACTTCCCGACGACAAACTGTTAACCATCGCCGACGTAAAAAATCCAGTCCCCAGGATTGGTACCGTGCCGACGGTGACCTCGCAATCCGAGAGCTCGTCATCTCAGGAGGCGCTGCAGCAAGCGGCGTTCGGTGACGCGGTGCCAATGTGGCCGCTGCCGCCGGCGAAGACGCCGGTCCAACTCTGGTTGCGAGCAGTGGCCGCGGGTGGGCAGGGGCGCTACGCCAGCGCTCACACCGACCTGGCGCACCTGCGTCGACAGCTGCCACAGCACGGTCCGCCGGCATCTCTGGCCTACAGCACCACCGCGTCGCTGTTGCGCCAGCTGGGCTGGCATGACCGGGCCCGACACTGGGACAGCGTTGCGCTGCGGCTTTCCGGGGAGGACCCCGAGGCCCGCGGCGACGCGCTGGTGGGCCTGGCCGCCGACGCGCTGGGTGTCGGGAGGTTCGCAGTGGCGGCCCGCTTGCTCGCCGAAGCCGATCGCCTCGAAGGGGGGCCGGCCCGGCATCCCGTCAGGGTGGCCTGGGTCAGCGCCGAATTGGCGATGGTGATGGGCGAGGGTGCCGAGGCGGTGCGGCACGCCCGTCGCGGTGTCGAGCTCGCCACCGGCCTGAGCTCGCTGCGGCACCGGCTCAAGAGTGAAGTGGTGTTGGCAGCCGCCCAGTGCAGTGCCGGTGAACTCGGCGACGCGCGTGCCGTGGCGGACCTTGCGCTGACGTCCACCGCGTCAAGCGGCTTGGTGCCGTTGTCCTGGGCGGTCTCCAGTCTGCTCGGCGGTATCGGCAGCGCGCAGCGCTCTGCGGGTGAGATCGCCGAAATCCGGCATCAGGCCGCCCAGGAGATCCGGCAGCGCGGCGGTGTCTTCGCCGGTTGAGCGGGGAATTACGGCGACGCGCCGACGCCCCGACGGCTGCGGGGCGTCCCATCGGAGGAGCGGTCGCTATTGTTTAGCTGAGCCAATCAGCCGCGCTAGCCCGGTTCTCAGGTCCGGTTCGTAACGTTGGAGATACCGCCGTCGATGACAATTCCAGGAGAACGTCTCGACGCTGTCGTTGCTGAGGCAGTGGCCGGCGATCGGAATGCGCTCCGGGAAGTGCTGGAGACCATCCGCCCCATTGTGGTCCGTTACGTACGGGCTCGCATCGGGATCGCGGAGCGCAGCGGTCTCTCAGCTGATGACGTGGCTCAGGAGGTGTGCTTGGCCGCCATGATGGCGTTGCCGCGGTACCAGGATCAGGGACGACCGTTCCTGGCCTTCGTGTATGGCATCGCAGCGCACAAGGTAGCTGACGCACATCGTGCGGCAGGCCGGAACAAGTCTGACCCCACCGAGGTGGTGCCGGAGCGATTCAGTGTCGACGCCGGCCCCGAACAGCTGGCCATGAACTCCGATGCGGCCGCCCGGATGGAGGCGCTGCTCAAGATCCTCCCGGAGAAGCAACGCGAGATCCTGATCCTGCGTGTGGTGGTCGGGATGTCCGCCGAAGAGGTCGCCGAGGCCGTGGGTAGCACCGCCGGTGCGGTCCGTGTTGCGCAGCACCGGGCATTGGCGCGGCTGAAGACCGAGATCACGGCGACGGGATACGACTATGCCTGATTTCGGACGGGGCTCAGGCGCCGATTTTGGACGGGCACGCGACCCCGAATCCCTCGATGACATCGCACGCAGCGACCAGCTACTCGACGCCTTGGCCGGTGGTCAGCAGCGGGTACGCGCAGGTGACGCCGGGGAAGCGGAACTTCTTGCGCTGCTCGAAGGGTGGCGTGACGGTGTGCGTCGGCCCCCGGCCGGCGACCTGATCAACGAACGTGAAGCTGCCGCGGCGATACAGCGTGGGGTCGCAGCGCGACCTTCCGTGCACAAGGGCACCCGCAGGCATCTTGCCGCCGTCGGTTCGATCGCCGCTGCGGTGCTGTGTATCGGCGGCTTCGGTGCCGTTGTTGCCGGCGCCGGGCCGGGTGATTCGCTGTACGGCGTGCGGACCGCGTTGTTCGGTGAGCCACAGTCGGTGCGTGACGACCGGGTGGCACTGGCAGCTCAGACCGAGATGGCAGAGGTTCAGCGGCTGATCGACCAGGGCGACTGGGAACAGGCGCAGCAGAAGCTGGAGACCGTCACCACTGCGGTGGCCGATGTCGGCGACGCGACGCGTCAGCAGGAACTTGTCAACGAGTGGTACGAGCTGAACAAGAAGGTGGAGACGCGCGATCCTGCCGCGACGCTGCCGCCGCCGGCCCCAGGTGAACCGGCATTGACGTTGCCGCTCCCCGTTGTCGAGGCGACGACGCCGACCACCCCGTCCTCGGAGGAGACGACTCCTCCGTCGGAAACGACGACGCCGCCGGGGGAGACCTCGGGCGAGACTCCCAGCCCGACGACCGAGCCGGGCTCGACAACTGAGCCGAGCCCGACCGCCGAGCCGAGCCCGACGACCGAGCCGGGTTCGACAACTGAGCCGAGCCCGGTGACCGAGCCGACGTCGTCGGTGCCGACAACCACAACGTCGGCGGCACCGACAACCACGACGTCGGCGGCACCGACAACAACGGCACCCACGACAACGGCACCGACCGTCACGACCACGACAACAACGACGGTTCTGCCGGCGCCGGCTGCCGAGGCGCCGGCGGCGGAGCCATCGGTGCCGAGTTCGACGATGGTGGAAGCAGAAACCGAGACGGTTTCGACGCCTGCGCAGGCTCCGACGTCAGTGCGTCAGGCGCCGTCGGTCACTGCGCCGACCACCACAACCGTGGTGCCGGACGGACCGGTCGAGCTGCCGATCCCGGAGGTCAATTGAGCTGACGGCTGCGCCGTCAGCGATATCCGTCACTCTCGGATGCTGCCTCGTTGAGTGAGGCGTCCGCGTAGCCACGGCAGTAATCCCACGTGACGTAGGAATCCGGTTCAGGATCGTAAGCGGGCTCATGGGGGCGGACCGTGCCGTCGATCAGGAGCTGCAGCAGGTTTGCCCGCAACATGTCCCAGTCGTGGTAGTGGTCTTGCTGGCATTCGTCGCAGCACACCACCAGACCGCGAATTCCCTTGTGCGCCAACAGTGCTTCATACACTGCAAGGTCGGCCAGATCCGCTTCGACCGCGGTCCGCTCCTGCGGGTCCAGAGGTTGCCCTGGCTCGATCGCATCGAGGGCCGACGAAGGGTCGGCGGGGTCATCGGCGAAGGGGTCGGGTGGCAAACCCGGAGGAAGGTGGTCGCGCACGCCTCTACAGTACGCAGCCGTCGCGGCATCGCGCTAGCTGATGACCCCCTGCGCGGCGCACACCCGAAGGGGTCACCGCGCCGTCCGGATCGCCGTGCTGAGCCGATAGGATGGGTACTTCACTCCGCATAGTTCGTGGAGGCACTGTTTTTCTTGGAGGCCCCACTGATGGCTCGACCTGTTTCCGATGCCGAGGGAACGTTTGTCACCGCATCTTCTGCTGAGCCCGCTGCTGTGCGCGGATTCAGCGAGGATTACGTGCCGACCGGCGGCGACGATCCGCACAAGATCGCCATGCTCGGTCTGACGTTCGATGACGTGCTGCTGCTGCCCGCGGCATCCGACATCATCCCGGCGACCGCCGACACATCCAGTCAGCTCACCAAGAAGATCCGGTTGCGGGTCCCGCTGGTCAGCTCGGCGATGGACACCGTGACCGAGTCCCGGATGGCGATCGCGATGGCCCGTGCCGGCGGAATGGGTGTGTTGCACCGCAACCTGCCGGTGGCCGAGCAGGCCGCCCAGGTGGAGACCGTGAAGCGCTCCGAGGCCGGGATGGTGACCGATCCGGTGACCTGCTCGCCGGACAACACGCTGGCCGAGGTGGACGCGCTGTGCGCCCGGTTCCGGATCTCCGGGCTGCCGGTGGTCGACGGTAAAGGCTCTCTTGTCGGCATCATCACCAACCGGGACATGCGCTTCGAGGTCGACCAGAACAAGCCCGTCGACGAGGTGATGACCAAGGCGCCGCTGATCACCGCGCGCGAGGGAGTCACCGCTGACGCCGCCCTGGGGTTGTTGCGGCGGCACAAGATCGAGAAACTGCCCATCGTCGACGGCAACGGCAAGCTGACGGGCCTGATCACCGTCAAGGACTTCGTCAAGACCGAGCAGCATCCCTTTGCCACCAAGGACAGCGACGGCCGGCTGCTGGTCGGTGCGGCCGTGGGTGTCGGCGATGACGCCTGGGTGCGATCCATGGCGTTGGCCGATGCCGGTGTCGACGTACTCATCGTCGACACCGCACACGCACACAACCGTCGGGTCCTGGAGATGGTCGGCAAGCTCAAGGCCGAGGTCGGTGACCGTGTCGAGGTGGTGGGCGGCAACGTCGCCACCCGGGCTGCCGCCGCCGCACTGGTCGAGGCCGGCGCCGACGCGGTCAAAGTTGGTGTCGGACCGGGTTCGATCTGCACCACCCGGGTGGTCGCCGGTGTCGGCGCCCCGCAGATCACCGCGATCCTGGAAGCCGTCGCCGTCTGCCGGCGTGCCGGGGTGCCGGTCATCGCCGACGGTGGCCTGCAGTACTCCGGGGATATCGCCAAGGCCCTGGCGGCCGGCGCGTCCACCGCGATGCTGGGATCGCTGCTGGCCGGAACCGCCGAGGCTCCCGGCGACCTGATCCTGGTCAACGGTAAGCAGTTCAAGAGCTACCGCGGTATGGGATCACTGGGCGCCATGCAGGGCCGTGGCGCGGCGGGCGGCGTGGGCAAGTCCTTCTCCAAGGACCGCTACTTCCAGGACGATGTGCTTTCCGAGGACAAATTGGTGCCCGAAGGTATCGAAGGTCGGGTACCGTTCCGTGGCCCGCTGTCCACGGTGATCCATCAGCTCACCGGTGGTCTGCGGGCCGCAATGGGCTACACCGGGTCGTCGTCCATCGAGCATTTGCAGCGGGCGCAATTCGTGCGGATCACCGCTGCGGGGCTCAAGGAGAGCCATCCGCACGACATCACCATGACCGTCGAAGCCCCGAACTACTACTCCCGCTAGGGGTCCATCACTGATGCGTGACATGGTCGAGATCGGCATGGGCCGGACTGCCCGCCGTACCTATGAACTCGATGACATCAACATCGTGCCGTCACGGCGCACCCGGTCGAGCAAGGACGTGTCGACGGCGTGGCAGCTCGACGCGTACCGGTTCGAGATCCCGGTGGTCAGCCATGCCACGGACGCTCTGGTGTCGCCCGAGTTCGCCATCGAGATGGGCCGTCTCGGCGGGCTCGGCGTGATCAACGGTGAAGGCCTGATCGGTCGGCATGCCGATGTGGAAGCCAAGGTGGCGCAGGTCGTCGAAGTTGCGGCAGCCGCCGACGATGACTCCGCATCGGTGCGGTTGTTGCAGCAGTTGCACGCCGCGCCGCTGGATCCGGAGCTGTTGGGTGCCGCCGTCACGCGGATCCGGGAGGCGGGCGTCACCACTGCGGTGCGCGTCAGTCCACAGCACGCCGCGGAGCTGACGCCGGCGCTGGTGGCCGCCGGTATCGACTTGTTGGTCATCCAGGGCAGCATCATCTCTGCCGAACGGGTCGCGTCCAATGGCGAGCCGCTGAATCTGAAGAAGTTCATCTCCGAGCTCGACGTGCCGGTGGTGGCCGGCGGTGTCCTGGACCATCGCACCGCGCTGCACCTGATGCGCACCGGAGCGGCCGGTGTGATCGTCGGCTACGGCTCCACCTGGGGTGTGACCACCAGCAACGAGGTTTTGGGCATCAGCGTGCCGATGGCGACGGCGATCGCCGATGCGGCCGCCGCGCGGCGCGAGTACCTCGACGAGACCGGTGGCCGGTACGTGCACGTGCTGGCCGACGGCGACATCCACACTTCCGGCGAGCTGGCCAAGGCGATCGCCTGTGGCGCCGATGCGGTGGTGCTGGGCACGCCGCTGGCGGCGTCGGCCGAAGCGCAGGGTGACGGCTGGTTCTGGCCGGCCGCCGCGGCGCACCCGTCGTTGCCCCGCGGCGCGCTGCTGCAGGTGGCCGCCGGGGAGCGGCCGTCGTTGGAGCAGGTGCTCAACGGCCCGTCCGATGATCCCTTCGGCTCGCTGAACCTGGTCGGCGGACTGCGGCGCTCGATGGCCAAGGCCGGTTACTGCGATCTCAAGGAATTCCAGAAGGTCGGTCTCGCGGTCGGCTCCTGATTGCCCGCCGAGCAGTCGCAAACTCGGGCTCTGCGACGTGAGATCACCCGAATTTGTGACTGCTCGCCGAAGAAAACTTTGCTTGTTACCGGCGGGTAGATTCATAATGTGACCCATGGCACCTGATTGCTCAATGACGCCGGACTACGACGTTCTGGTCATCGGATCGGGCTTCGGCGGCAGCGTCACGGCGTTGCGGCTGACGGAGAAGGGCTACCGCGTCGGTGTGCTCGAAGCGGGTAGGCGCTTCGCCGATGAAGAGTTCGCCAAGACCTCCTGGAACCTGCGCAAGTTCCTGTGGGCGCCGCAGTTCGGCTGCTTCGGAATCCAGCGCATCCACTTGTTGCGCAACGTGATGATCTTGGCCGGCGCCGGGGTGGGCGGTGGTTCTCTGAACTACGCCAACACCCTCTACGTGCCGCCGGAGCAGTTCTTCAACGATCCGCAGTGGAAGTCGATCACCGACTGGCGCGCTGAGTTGATGCCGCACTACGAGCAGGCCCAGCGCATGCTCGGTGTGGTCACCAACCCCACGTTCACCGATGCCGACCGCATCATGAAAGAAGTGGCCGACGACATGGGCGTCGGCGACACCTTTGTACCCACTCCGGTCGGGGTGTTCTTCGGGCCCGACGGCACCAAGACGCCGGGCAAGCGGGTGTCGGACCCGTATTTCGGCGGGGCCGGCCCCGAGCGCACCGGTTGCATCGAATGCGGTTCCTGCATGACGGGCTGCCGGTTCGGCGCCAAGAACACGCTACTGAAGAACTACCTGGGACTCGCGGAATCTGCTGGGGCGCAGGTGCATCCGATGACGACGGTGACCAGTTTCAGGCAACGGGGCGACGGGTTGTGGGAGGTGCAGACCGTGCGGACCGGCAGCTCGCTCCGTCGCCGCAAACGCACCTTCACCGCCTCCGATGTGGTGCTGGCCGCCGGCACGTTCGGTACCCAGAAGCTGCTGTTCAAGATGCGTGACACCGGTCGGCTGCCGGGCCTGTCGGATCAGCTCGGAGTGCTCACCCGCACCAATTCGGAATCGATCGTCGGTGCCGGCCGCCTCGAGGCGCGACCGGATCTCGACCTCACTCACGGCGTGGCCATCACCTCGTCGATCCACCCGACACCCGATACCCATGTCGAGCCGGTGCGTTACGGCAAGGGGTCCAATGCGATGGGTCTCTTGCAGACGTTGATGACCGACGGTTCCGGCCCCGGTGGTACCGATGTGCCGCGGTGGCGGCAGCTGCTGGACCAGGCCGGTGACAACCCGCGTCAGATGCTGCGGATGCTCAATCCGAGGCAGTGGAGCGAGCGCACCATGATCGCGTTGGTGATGCAGCACCTGGACAATTCGATCACCACCTATACCCGCAAGACCCGTCTGGGGTTCCGTCGGATGACCAGCAAACAGGGCCACGGCGAGCCGAACCCGACGTGGATCCCGGCCGGCAATGAGGTGACCCGTCGGATCGCCGCCAAGATCGACGGCGTGGCCGGTGGCACCTGGGGTGAGCTGTTCAACATCCCGCTGACCGCACACTTCCTCGGCGGTGCCGCCATCGCCGAAGATCGCGAGCACGGGGTCATCGACCCGTATCAGCGGGTGCACGGCTATCCGACCCTGTCGGTGGCAGACGGGGCGGCGATCTCGGCGAATCTCGGGGTCAACCCGTCACTGTCGATCACCGCGCAGGCCGAGCGGGCGGCGTCGTTGTGGCCCAACAAGGGCGAAGAGGACCAGCGGCCCAGCCAGGGTCAGCCCTACCGCCGGCTCGCACCCGTCGCGCCGCGTCACCCCGTCGTCCCCGAGAGCGCTCCGGCGGCGTTGCGGCACTTGCCTATCGAGCCGGTGACTTCGGCGGGCTGAGGTCCTCGGCGCTGGTCGGGCCGCAGTTCAGCGGGTCGGGTCGTTGAGCCGTCTGCGCATCGGTTCGCGACCGGGCGGTTGTTTTGGTGTCGGCAGCAGCGGTTCTCGGCGGAAGACGCGCACCCTTGTCGGCTTCTCGGTGTCGAGGTGGAGTTCTTCACCGGCGTGGCGAATGGTCAACTCGCCGTGGGGTCCGTCGCGCAGCGTGTAGGCCACATGGTGGTGGGTCACGTCCACGGTCAAGCGAAATCCACGCCAGCTCAACCGGAATCGCAGCCGGCTGATGCCGTCGGGTAGATGCGGGTTCAGTGACAAGAAGCCCTCGTCGTCGCGGAGCCCACCGAATCCGGCGACCAGCGCCGTCCACCCGCCGGCCAGCGACGCCATGTGCAGGCCGTCGCGGGTGTTGTGGTGCAGGTTGCGCAGGTCGATCAACGCCGCTTCGTAGGTGTAGTCGTGGGCGAGCTCGAGATGTCCGACGTCGGCACACATCACGGCCTGGGTACATGCAGACAGTGACGAGTCCCGAGTGGTCCGGCGTTCGTAGTAGTCGACGTTGTGGGCCTTCTGTTCCTCGGTGAATGCGTGGCTTTGCCATTGCATCGCCAGGACCAGGTCGGCCTGTTTGACCACTTGGGCGGGATAGAGGCGGACGTAGGCCTCGTTCAGTAGCAGCGGGTATCTGGTGTTGGCGCAGAAATCCCATTCACGCAGCGTGGTGAAACCGTCGTGCTGTTGGTGCACACCGAGTTCGGCGTCGAAGGGCAGGTGCGCCGCGTCGGCGGCGTCACGCCATGCAGCGGTCTCCTCGTTGGTCACGCCCAAATCCAGTGCGGCATCGGGATGTCGCAGACAGGCCTGGGCGGCGCCCCGCAGATTACCTGCGGCCATCAGATTCGTGAACACGTTGTCGCGGACCACCGCGGTGTATTCGTCGGGGCCGGTGACACCGTCGAGGTGCCAGGTCCCGTGCCGGTCGTGGTGCCCCAGCGACATCCACAGCCGCGCGGTCTCGACCAGTACGGCAAAACCGCAGTCCCGTTCCAGCGAGTCATCGCCGGTGACCAGTCGGTAGCGCTCGAACGCCATGGCGATATCGGCGTTGACGTGCCAGGCCGCGGTACCTGCCGGCCAGTACGCCGAACACTCCTCGCCGCTGATGGTGCGCCAGGGGAATGCGGCGCCGTTCAGGCCGAGCTGTTGAGCACGGTCTTTGGCGAGGTCGAGAGTTGTTGCCCGCCAGCGCAACGCGTCAGCGGCTGCCGTCGGCACCGTGTAGGTGAGCACCGGCAGCACAAAACCTTCGGTGTCCCAGAAGGCGTGCCCGTCATAGCCGTTGCCCGTCAACCCCTTGCCCGGGATGGCCCGGCGTTCGGCGCGGGCGCTGGCCTGCAGCACGTGGAACAGGCCGAATCGCACCGCCTGCTGGACATCGGCGTCACCTTCGACCTCGACATCGGCACCGTCCCAGAAGGCATCGAGGTATTCGCGCTGGGCATCCAGCAGCCCCTGCCAACCGGCGTAGCGGGCGCCGGCAATGGCGCCGGCGACCTGATCGCGCAGCGCCGGGCGCGACCGCAGACTGGACCAGCCGTATGCCAGGTATTTGACGATGCGCAGCTTCTGGCCCGGTCGGAGCCCGCAGATCACGGTGGTGCGGGCCACGTCCTTGTGGATGTCGGTGCTGCTTTCCACCCGGCCCGGCACGTCGATGTCGTGGTCCATCGCCGCCGCCATCATCAACTTGCTGCCACGGGTCTGATGGACCAGCAGCGCACTGAGATCGGTGTGCTCGTGGTGGATGGGCTCCAAGGGATCTTTCAGCGCCGCGGACACCCGCGGGTCAGCGGAGGTCGGAGGTTGGTCCTCGTTGGTGACCAGTTCGGATTGCACTGTGACACGGACGAACTCGCCGACTGCTTCGACGATGTACTCGATGGCCGCGACACTGCGGTGCACCAGCGAAACCAGCCGTGTCGAATGCACCTTCACCTGCTTGCCGGCGGGGGAGCGCCAGTGCGCGTCCCGGGTCAGGGTGCCCGACTGGAGGTCCAGGACCCGTTCGTGGCCGAGCAGTTCGCCGTAGCGCACGTCGAACGGTTCGTCGTCGACCAGCAGTCGCAGGATCTTGCCGTTGGTGACGTTGACCAGGGTCTGGCCCGCCTCCGGATAGCCGAATCCGGCCTCCGCGTAGGGCAGTGGCCGGGTCTCGAAGAAGGAGTTCAAGTAGGTCCCCGGCAAGCCGTGGGGTTCGCCTTCGTCGAGGTTGCCGCGTAACCCGAGGTGCCCGTTGGACAGCGCGAACAGCGACTCGGCCTCGTCGAGCAGATCAAAATCGAGTTGGGTCTCCCGGATCTGCCAGGGTTCGACGGGGAAGACGTCCTGGCTGATCATGGGGTGGGCTCCTTCAACAGCTCGGCGAGATCGGCTACGACGATGTCGGCGCCGTGCGCACGCAGCGCGTCGGCCTGGTGGCGGCGGTCCACTCCCACGACAACGCCGAAGTCACCCGCCCGGCCGGCTTCGACGCCGGCGAGCGCGTCCTCGTAGACGGCGGCGGCTGCTGCCGGGGTGTCGAGCAGTTGGGCGGCCCGCAGGAACGAATCCGGTGCCGGCTTGCCCGGGAGGTTCTCCTGGCGCATGGTCACGCCGTCGACTCGTACGTCGACATATCGGTCCAGCCCGGTGAGGCCCAGCACCTCCTCGGTGTTGGAACTCGACGACACCACTGCGACGGCAAAACCGGCGGCGCTGACGGCTTCGAGATAGCGGCGTGAGCCTTCGAAGACCATCACCCCCTCGGTGTGCAGCGTGTGCTGGAACAACTCGTTCTTGCGGTTGCCGAGGCCGTGCACGGTCTCGGCGTCGGGGGTGTCGTCGGGTCGGCCGTCGGGCAGGGTGATACCTCGGCTGGTCAGAAACGATCGCACGCCGTCGTCGCGCTTCTTGCCGTCGATGTAGGTGAGGTAGTCGCTGTCGGGGTCGAAAGGCAGGTAGCCGTCCCCGGAACGTGCCTGTAGGTAGGCGTCGAACATCCGGGTCCACGCCGTGGTGTGCACACTGGCGGTGTCGGTGAGCACACCGTCGAGATCGAACAGGCAGGTTCGTACGTTCTCGGGTAATCCGAACACGACTACACCCTTACCCGATCGGGGCGCTCGGTATGTCGGGATGGCGAAGGCCGGTGGTTCGGAAACCTGGAGAAGGTCCCGCGGTCCGCCAGTTCCCTCTCGAATCCCTCTCGAATCGTCGGAGGGTTTTCGGGTCACTAGACTGTCCCGGTGGCAGCTCACTCCTCTTCGTCACCGCGCCCGGTGCTGGTCATCGACTTCGGTGCTCAGTACGCCCAGCTGATCGCCCGCCGCGTGCGTGAGGCGCGGGTGTTTTCCGAGGTCCTTCCGCACACCGCGACGGTCGAGGACATCAAGGCCAAGGATCCGCTGGCGATCGTGCTGTCGGGCGGCCCGTCCAGTGTGTACGCCGAAGGCGCCCCGCAGCTGGACCCCGCGTTGTTCGACCTCGATGTGCCGGTGTTCGGTATCTGTTATGGCTTCCAGGCGATGGCGCAGGCGCTCGGCGGGACGGTGGCGAACACCGGCACCAGTGAGTACGGCCGCACCGAACTGAAAGTTGTTGGCGGCGAGTTGCATTCGGGTTTGCCTGAGATGCAGCCGGTCTGGATGAGCCATGGCGACGCGGTCACCGAGGCGCCGGAAGGTTTCGAGATCGTCGCCAGTTCCGAGGGTGCGCCGGTGGCGGGCTTCGAGAACCGGGCACGACGGCTGGCCGGGGTGCAGTACCACCCCGAAGTGCTGCACAGCCCGCATGGCCAGCAGGTGCTGAGCCGGTTCCTGCACGAGTTCGCGGGGATCGGTGCCAAGTGGACGGCGGCCAATATCGCCGAAACCTTGATCGAGCAGGTGCGGTCTCAGATCGGTGAGGGTCGTGCCATCTGCGGACTGTCCGGCGGTGTCGACTCCGCGGTGGCCGCGGCGCTGGTGCAGCGCGCCATCGGTGACCGGCTGACCTGTGTGTTTGTCGATCATGGCCTGTTGCGTTCCGGGGAACGGGATCAGGTGCAACGCGATTTTGTGGCGTCCACCGGAGCCAACCTGGTGACCGTGGATGTGGAGGACAGGTTCCTCGAAGCCCTGTCCGGTGTCACCGACCCGGAGGGCAAGCGCAAGATCATCGGCCGGGAGTTCATCCGGGCGTTCGAGGGCGCGGTGCGTGACGTGGTCGCCGATGGCGGCCCGGAGGTCGATTTCCTGGTGCAGGGCACGTTGTATCCCGACGTCGTGGAATCCGGCGGTGGTACCGGAACCGCAAACATCAAGAGCCACCACAACGTGGGCGGTCTGCCCGACGACTTGAAGTTCAAGCTCGTCGAGCCGCTGCGGTTGCTGTTCAAGGACGAGGTGCGCGCCGTTGGTCGCGAACTCGGACTGCCGGAGGAAATCGTTGGGCGCCAACCGTTCCCGGGTCCGGGTCTGGGTATCCGGATCGTCGGCGAGGTCACCGGTCCGCGGTTGGACACCCTGCGCCGGGCCGACGCCATTGCCCGCGAGGAGCTGACCGCCGCCGGTCAGGACAGCCATATCTGGCAGTGCCCGGTGGTGCTGCTGGCCGACGTGCGCTCGGTGGGCGTGCAGGGTGACGGCCGCACCTACGGGCACCCGATCGTGCTGCGCCCGGTGTCCAGCGAGGACGCCATGACCGCGGACTGGACCCGGGTGCCGTATGAGGTGCTGGAACGGATCTCGACGCGGATCACCAACGAGGTTCCGGAGGTCAATCGGGTGGTCCTTGACATCACCAGCAAGCCGCCGGGCACCATCGAATGGGAGTGACCCGCTCGGCGATTTCCCGCTGAGCTCAGCGGGCAGCTGAGCGACCGGCGACTCGATCGGCGCTGACGGCATCTCGCCCTCGCGGCATCGAGGTTTTTCGGTCCGGGCTTTCTCGAGCACTGGCGCGCGCCGATTTCAGGTTCGGCACCATCCCCAGCGGCCTGGGAAACGGCGGGGTTTTGTCGTGCGGTGACATCCCGTGAATCTCACTGGCCCCACCCGTTGGCAGGCGTCTCGGTCGGCTTGATTCTGTCGGTGGCTGGGTGTTTACTCGCCATGTCGAACAAGAGTTCGAATGCTCGGGATGGTGGCCCAGTGGGGAGGTGTGTGGTGACGACGGCGGTTTCGCCTCTTCATGCCGGTGCTGAGCGCGCTGAGCTGCTCAAACAGCTGCGCAGTCAGATCGCGGGCGTGTCCGGGAAGGTGGGGTCGAGTCGGCGTGCTCAGCCGGCTGATTTGGGGTCCGTTGATCCGCTACCGGCCTCGGAAAGTTTGCTACCGGTGCCTGAATCGCTGGCTGAGCTGCTCCCGGCTGGGTTGCCGCGAGGGGTGGTCGCGGTGTTGACCGGTGCCCGATCGCTGCCGCTGAGCATGGCGGCCGCGGTGACCGCCCGCGGGGGGCACGTGGCGATCGTCGGACATCCCGATGTCGGGCTCCTGGCCGCGGTGGAGATGGGTGCGGACCTGAGCAGGCTGGCCGTGATCCCCGATCCCGGCACCGATCCGGTGGAAGTGGCCGCCGTGTTGATGGACGGCATGGATCTGGTGGTACTCGGGCTGAACGGCAGATCGGTTGCGCCCACTCGGGCGCGTGCGGTGACGGCCAGGGCTCAGCACAAAGGTTGCACCCTGCTGGCCACCGGAGGGGACTGGCCGGGGGCATCGATGCGGTTGGAGGCGCGGGTGCGCGGTTATGAGACGACGGTCGGATCGGTGCCCGGACGCGGGCGCATCGGCAGGGTCCAGTTGGCGTTCCGCGGTTCCGGTCGTGGTGCGCGGTCCCGATCGTTGGCGGGCTGATGGCCGGGTCGCGTTCTCCTTCGCGGGTGCTGGCGATCTGGTGCATGGATTGGCCCGCGGTGGCGGCGGCGCACTCGGCAGAGCTGCCTGCCACGGCGCCGGTCGCTGTCACGCTGGCCAACCGGGTGATTGCGTGCTCGGCGGCGGCCCGGGCAGTTGGGGTCAAGCGGATGTTGCGCCGCAGGGAAGCGCAGGCGCGTTGTCCGGAGCTGCATGTCGTGACCGCCGACCCCGCGCGTGATGCCAGGTACTTCGAGGAGGTGACGGTCGCCGTCGACGCGTTGGTGCCGCAGGCGGAGGTGCTGCGACCAGGGCTGCTGGTGCTCTCGGTGCGTGGTGCCGCGCGGTTCTTCGGCTCCGAGGAATCCGCCGCGGAACGGCTGGTCGACGCTGTGGCGGCCGGCGGCGCCGAATGCCAGATCGGGATCGCCGATCAACTTCCCACCGCGGTGTTCGCCGCCAGGACGGGCCGCATCATCGTCCCCGGTGCAGACGCCGAGTTCCTGTCCGCACTGTCGATCCGCCAGCTGGCCGCCGAACCCAGTCTTTCCTCACCGGGGCGGGTGGATCTGGCGGACCTGCTGTGGCGCATGGGAGTCAAGACTTTTGGACAGTTCGCGGAACTGTCTCGAAGTGATGTTGCCTCCCGGTTCGGGGCCGACGCCGTTCTCGCTCACCGGCTTGTGCTGGCAGAGCCCATGCGGGGCCCGTCCGGTCAGGAGCCGCCACCGGAGCTGACAGCCGTCATGAGCTGCGACCCGCCGATCGACCGGGTGGACGCGGCGGCGTTTGCGGGCCGGTCGTTGTCCAGCGAGCTGCACCGCAACCTGCAATCTTCCGGAGTGGGCTGCACCCGGTTGGGCATCAGCGCGGTGACAGCCAATGGTGAAGAGCTGGAACGGGTCTGGCGATGTGCAGAACCGTTGACCGAGGACGCCACCGCCGACCGGATCCGCTGGCAGCTCGACGGCTGGTTGAACCGGCGCAATCCCGGTGATCGGCCCAGCGCTCCGATCATCCAGCTGCGGCTGGAACCGGTGGAGGTGATCACGGCGGGGGCGCTACAGCTGCCGTTGTGGGGCGGGCTGGGGGAGGAGGACCGGCTGCGGGCCCGGCGGGCGTTGGT
Organism: Mycobacterium sp.; assembly: GCF_049647605.1. Lineage (GTDB taxonomy): Bacteria > Actinomycetota > Actinomycetes > Mycobacteriales > Mycobacteriaceae > Mycobacterium. The sequence goes on from NZ_JBARXZ010000120.1 coordinate 55,840, forward strand.
GCGGGTTCAAGGTTTGCTCGGCCCTGAGGCGGTGCGGATCCCGGTCCTCAGCGGCGGGCGTGGTCCGATCGAACGGATCACGCTGACGCCCTTCGGTGATGAGTTGGTACCCAGGGCAGACCCGACCCAGCCATGGCCAGGTCAGTTGCCGGAGCCCTCTCCCACCGTGGTTCTCGATGAACCGGTGGAACTGCTCGACGCCCACGGTGATCCGGTGCGCGTCACCAGTCGCGGTCTGTTCAGTGCCGACCCGGTCCGGCTGGACGCCCCCGCTGCGCCAGGCGTGAGGACCGGATCGTTTCGTGGAGATCTGCAGTGGTGGGCGGGTCCGTGGCCGGTTGACGAGCGGTGGTGGGACCCGCAGGCAGCATCGGCGGGACGCACCGCGCGGGTGCAGGTCTTGTTGGAAAGTGACGCCCGGGCTGTCGATTCCGCCCGGGCGTTGCTGTTGTGTTATCGACGCCGGCGCTGGTATGTGGAGGGGGTATATGAATAGTTGTGTGTGACTGCTGGACTCAGGGGAGGTGGCCGGCCGCTCCCCCGAGGGAGCGTGCGAACCGGCCGACCCGTTCGGTGAACCGATCGAAGAACACCGTCGGATTCACCTCGATGCCGATCAACGCATTGTGTTCGCGCCCCCAGATACCGGTCCAGTCAGCCACCGTCATACCGCGGGTCAAGGTGCCCACCAATTCCACGTCGATGGTGGCAGGCCTGGTGCGTACCAGGTCGGGATCCAGTGCCACCGCTGCGGCCAGTGGGTCGTGGAGGTGGGCCAGGAATCCCTCACCCTGGTCGTAATGGAATTCGAAGTAGAAGCGCATGGCGTCTTCGAGCACTCGGATCAGCGGATTTGCCGCCGTCGACCGCGTGCCTCTGGTGTCGAGCACACTCATGGTCACAGTGGCCGAACCGGCGGCGGCCGCCAGTCGCGCCAGCCCGCCCGGTGTCATCGCGATGTTCTCGGTTACGTTGAGTCCCAATACGATCGGTAGGTGCCCGGGGGTGTCCAGTCCCCATGCCGCGCTCCACCCGCTGAAGACTTCGGCGGCGGCCTCGGGGTCCACACTTATGTTCCATTCCGCCACCGGGGTGGTGTTGCCCTTGTAGCCGAACGCGCCGCCCATGATCACCAGCCGTCGCAGCAGTCGCGGCAGGCCAGGCTCCTTACGCATCGCCAGCGCCAGGTTGGTCAGCGGGCCGGTCACGATCGCGACGAGTTCGCCCGGATGCGCGTGGGCAGCCCGTACCCACGCCTGGGCGGCGTCCTGATCGGTGAGACGACGTTCGGTGGGCGGTAAGTCGGCGTACCCCAAGCCCTTCGGCCCGTGGGTGTCCTCGGCGGTACGCAGCGGCGTCGCCAGAGGGTGCGGGGCGCCGGAAGACACCGGAATATCGTCGGCGCCGCAGAGCTCGAGCAGGCCCAGATTGTTCTCGGACACCTGATCCACCGGGACATTGCCACCCGTCGATGCGATCCCGACGATCTCGATACCGTCGGTCGCCATCAAATAGGCCAGTGCCATCGCATCGTCGATCCCGGTGTCGACATCGACGAAAACCGGGGTGCGATCCGCCGATTCGGCCTCCGTCGTCATGCCGCAGACCCTACCGTCCGACCCCCTGCGGAGCGGTGCACCAAAACGTGAGTTGGTTCATGGTGTCGCCTCCGTGGGTCTCACCAGTGCACGCCGGGAACCATCCGTACGACCCGCTTGACCGGGTGTGGCACCCGCACCTGCAGCGCACTGCGCTGCGGGCGCGCGGGCCGGCGGGGGTGGCGCTCCGGCGCGGGGACTCCGCGGGCTGCCGCCGAGTCCGGATAACCCAGATACAGCTGATGCAGCGCCCGGCGCGACAACGTCTGCGCCAGATACCGGCCCGCATGTGGATGGTGGTGAACGTCACGTGATCGGAGAGCGTCTCCGCGGACTACCACCTCGGCGAACGTGTCGAGTGCCGCTTTGCTCGGCAGGTAGGCCGAACATCGTGGCGAGCTGTCCTGGACCCGGCGCTGGACACGTTGACAACGTGGCCGAACCGGCGTTGCGGCCAGTGTGGCAGCAACGCCAACACCATCCGGGCCGCGCCGAAGCAGTTCACTGCCATGACTTGTTCGTAGTCGTGGAACCGGTCGGTGGACGCGCCGACGGAGCGGCGGATCGACCGGCCGGATCAACGAGACCGGCGGCAGCAGAACCCGGACCTCGGCGCCGGGATCAGAGCGCAGGATCTCGGAGATGACACGGCGGCCGATGAACCCGTACCGCCGGTAACGACATGGCGCATGGCAGCCACCGCCTTGTTTCACTATCCGTCCAGTGCCGGTTTCGGTGATCTCATTCCGGGGTCACGCCATCCCAGCTGACCAGCCGCCACCCGGACACCGGATTGCCCTCGATCACCACTTGGCCGACATTGGGCAGGGGATGGTTCCACAGCAGCTTGTCGTCGGGGTTGACGACGTTCATCTGGGTCCAGGTCATGATCGCCGCCGCGTGGGAAAACGCCACCGCATTGGTGTCGCCGCTGGCGTAGATCTTCTGCACGGCGGCGGTGAACTGCTCGTTGAACTCGTTGCCGTCGACCGAACCGGGGATCCGAGCATCCCGCCGGCCCTGCAACCACTGCGACGGCGCCAGGAAATAGGTGGTGGGGGAGTCGGCTTCGGGTTTGCCCTCGAACCAGCCGGCCGGGATCTCCCGGAGTCCGGGAAGCACCTCGACCTGCTCGCCGAGCTCGTCGGCCAGCGGTGCGGCTGTCTGCTGCGTACGGATCATCGTCGAGGCGTAAATACCGTCGAAGTCTTTGCCTCGCAGCTCATCTGCCACGGAATCGGCTTGCAGCACTCCGTCTGGGGTGATTCCGGGCCCCGGCACCGAGGTGTCGATGAGGCCGGAGGCGTTGCCCTGGGACTCGGCGTGCCGGACAAAGGTCACGGTGATGGACGGCGGTGGCGGCGGTGTCGATCCGCAAGCCCCCAGGAACACCGCGGCGGCCAGCACCATCAACGGTGTCTTGAGGTGGGGCACTTCGCGCCGCCTTCCCAGATCGACTTCCTGGGACACCGTACCGATGAGTTCGCCGGTGCGGGTGCAGATCAGCCCAGTTCCCAGGTTGCGATCAGCGTTGCGGCGCGCGCCCGGTCAGTAGGGTCGGGGTGACCAAACCGAAGGGAACCCCATGACCATCGACCCGACGGCCATCGGCGCGACGGCCGACCCCCAGGTCTTCGAGTGGACCGACCGCGACACCATGCTCTATGCGCTCGGTGTCGGCTGCGGCACTGCTGATCTGGCGTTCACCACCGACAACAGCCACGACATCACCCAGCAGGTGTTGCCCACCTATGCCGTCGTCGCATGCATCGGCTTCCCGGCGCTGGGAAAGATCGGTGAATTCAACTTCGGGATGCTGCTGCACGGTTCTCAACGGATCGAGCTGGCAAAACCGCTGCCGCCGGCCGGCAAGCTCATCGTCACCTCCGAGGTGGCCGACATCCAGGACAAGGGCGAGGGTAAGAACGCCATCGTCGCGGTGCGGGCCCGGGGCGCCGACCCGGCCACCGACGAGGTGATGGTGGAGACGGTGGCGACGTTTGTCATCCGTGGTGCCGGCGGCTTCGGCGGCGAACCGGGAACGCGGCCGACAGCGCCGGAAGTGCCGGACCGCGAGGCAGATTCGCGGACCACGATGCCCACCCGCGACGACCAGGCGCTGATCTACCGGCTCTCCGGTGACCGCAACCCACTGCACAGCGACCCGTGGTTCGCGCAGAACCTGGCCGGCTTTCCGAAACCGATCCTGCATGGGCTGTGTACCTACGGATTTGCCGGTCGTGCCCTGGTCGCCGATCTCGGTGGTGGCGACGCCGCCCGGATCACCGGGATCTCGGCCCGGTTCACCTCACCCGTCTTCCCCGGGGAGGTGCTCACCACCTCGATCTGGAGGACCGAGCCCGGACAGGCGGCGTTCACCACCGAGGCCGCCGGCCCTGATGGGTCCAATGCCCGGCTGGTGCTCCAGGACGGGGTAGCCATGTTCACGGTCTGACGCCGAATCGCCTCCCATATCGCGATGTTCCGGCAGGATGAGCGGCGGACGAGACCGCGTGGTTTCGAGAAGGCGGTGGGACGCGGATGAGACTCATCGTTGGCTATCTCGCCACCCCGAGCGGGGACGACGGGCTGGCCCTTGGAATCCGGCTGGCGCGGACGCTCGGCGCGGCATTGGATCTGTGCATCGTGCTGCCCCCCGACCGGGTGTTGCCCGGGTTGGTCACTGTCGGCGGGTACGAAGACATCCTGGCCGGTCAAGCCCGGGCGTGGCTCGACGCCGCCGCCGCGACGGTGCCCGACGACGTCGAAGTCGCCACCCACATCAGTTTCAACGAGTCCTTTGCCGCCGGGTTGATCGAGGAGGCGGCCCGGCTGGGTGCCGAGGCGATTGTTGTCGGCGCTGCCGGTGACGGCCTGATCGGCCGGTATTGGATCGGGACGGTGACCGGAGAGTTGCTGCATTCGGCTCCGGTGCCACTTGCGCTGGCGCCACGCGGAACCCGGCACTCCAAAGTCGAGAGGGTCCGGGAGGTCACCTGTGCGCTGGGCCGCCGCCAGGGTGCCGATCTGTTGTTGACGACGGCCGTGCGGGCCAGCAGCGCCGCGGGAGCCCCGTTGCGGCTGGTGTCGCTGGTGTCGCTGGACCCGATGTTCGGCACGCTGCGCGGGGACACCGACGCGGTGCGCGACCGGGCGCTGGAGCACGCACGCCAGACTCTGGACGCTGCGAAATCCGAATTGCCCGAGGACTTTCCGGTCACTTCCACAATCGTCGACGGACCGTCTGTCGAGGCGGCGGTCAACAAACTCGACTGGCACGACGGCGACCTGATCATGGTCGGCTCCAGCAGGCTCGGGGCGCCCCGCAGGCTGTTCCTCGGCTCGACTGCGGCGAAGATGTTGCGAGTCCTGGAGGTGCCGATGGTGGTCGTGCCCCGCGAGCAGCTCGGTGAGGAGGATCTGCCATGACCGACAAATCACCCGAAGACCAGCTGCACCGGGTCGAGGAGGAAGCCGGACTGGTCGCCAAAGGACTAGCTTCGGGAAAGGTCGGCACGTTCTCCGGCGCCATTCTCGGAATCTCTTCGGTGGCACCCGGTTACACCCTGACCGCCAGCATCGGGCTGATCGTGGCGGCCGTCGGCCTGAAGATGCCCGCCATCTTCATCGCGGGCTTCATCCCGATGTTCCTCACTGCTTACGCCTACCGGGAACTGAACTCGCGCGCGCCGGACTGTGGCGCGTCGTTCACCTGGTCCACCAAGGCATTCGGGCCCTACATCGGGTGGATGTGCGGGTGGGGCATGGTGATCGCGACCATCATCGTGCTGTCCAACCTCGCGGCGATCGCCGTGGAGTTCTTCTATCTGTTCATCTCGGAACTGGTGGACCGGCCTTCGATCGCCGAACTGGCGTACAACACACCGGTCAACATCGCGAGCACGCTGGCGTTCCTGGGGCTGGCCACGTTCATCGCCAGCCGCGGCATCACCACCAGTGAGAAGGTGCAGTACGTCCTGGTCGGGTTCCAGATGACGGTGCTGGTGGTGTTCGCCGTGGTGGCGATCGCCCATGTGAGCCGTGGCGATGCACCGGCCGGGCTGAGCTTCGACCTGGACTGGTTCAACCCGTTCACCGGTCTGGCGATGGGGGCATTTGTCATCGGTGTCACCGGCTCGATCTTTGCGTTCTGGGGCTGGGACACCTGCCTGACGCTGGGCGAGGAGTCCAAGGACCCGACAAAGGTGCCGGGTCGCGCCGGGTTGCTGTGCGTGGTCTCCATCCTGCTGACGTACCTGCTGGTGGCGGTTGCGGTGATGATGTACGCCGGGGTCGGCGAGAGTGGCCTGGGCCTGGGCAACGACGAAAACGCCGCCAACGTGTTCGGCGCACTCGCGGACCCGGTGCTCGGCGACACGGGTGGTTTGGTGCTGTACCTGGCGGTGTTCGCGTCTTCGGTGGCGAGCTTGCAGACGACGTTCCTGCCGGCCGCCCGCGCGATGCTGGCAATGGGCGCCTACGGTGCGTTTCCGAAGAAGTTCTCGGAGGTGAGCCCGCGTTTCCTCACCCCGTCGTTCAGCACCGCGGTGGCCGGGGCGGTCACCGGTATCTTCTACACCACGGTGAGCGTGCTGTCGGAATCGGTCCTGCTGGATACGATTGCCGCGCTTGGCATCATGATCTGCTGGTATTACGGCATCACCGCATTCGCCTGCGTCTGGTACTTCCGCAGAGAACTGTTCACGAATGCGCACAACATCGTTTTCAAGTTCCTGTTCCCACTGTTGGGTGGGCTGATCCTGGCAGCGGTGTTTGTCATCTCGGTCAAAGAGAGCATGAACCCGGACAACGGCAGCGGCGCCTCCATCGGCGGCATCGGGTTGGTGTTCTTCCTGGGCTTCGGGTTGCTGTTGCTCGGGGCGGTGCTGATGCTTGTGATGCGGACCCGCAGCCCGGACTTCTTCGCCGGGCGCACCATCAGCAGAGATTAATTCGGTTGGGCTCCTCCCGGGCCGTGTGGCAGTGTGGTTCGGGTGAGCCAATGGTCGGTACGGTCGGCAACCGATGGTGATCAGCCGGCGATGTCCCAGCTGGCTGCAACATGTTTCGGCGAGTACACGCACCCCGAGGCCCGTCGCCCGTGGCAGCTGATGGTCGCCGCGAACGGGTGGATGGTCGTCGACGACGGTGACGACATCGTGGGGATGGCTTGTTACCTCGACCTGCAACTCACCGTTCCCGGCGGAGTGCCCCTGCCCGCGGCCGGTGTGTCGGCCGTTGCGGTGGCACCCACCCACCGGCGTCGCGGCGTGCTGCGGGCCATGTACGACGAGCTGCATGACCGGGTGGCGCGCGCCGGCTATCCGATTGCGGCGCTGACGGCCAGCGAGGGTGGCATCTACGGCCGGTTCGGCTATGGCCCGGCCACCATCGAACGGGGACTGGCGGTCCAGCGGCGGTTCGCCGAGATACACGCGGACGTGCCCGATACCGGTCAGGTGCGGCTGGTGCAGCCGCGTGAGCATCGAGAACAGTTCCTCGACATCTATGAGCGGTGGCGGCGCGTCACCCCGGGCGGGCTGGCTTGCCCGGAGACGCTGTGGGATGACGTGCTGCTCGACCGGGATTCCGACCGGGGTGGGGCCAGCGCCTGGTTCGGCCTGCTGCATCCCGACGGCTTTGCGATGTACCGGGTGCGGCACGGAGAAACCTCGACGGCGCGCGTCGAAGCCATGAGGGTACTGACGCCGGAGGCGCACGCCGCGCTGTGGCGCGTGCTTCTGGGGTTGGATCTGATGGATCAGGTGCTCATCGACACCCATCCAGGCGACCCACTGCCGTACCTACTCGTCGACACCCGGCAGGCAAAGACCACGTCGCAGGTGGATGCGCTGTGGTTGCGGATCATGGACGTGCCGGCCTGCCTGACCGCCCGGCGGTATCGGGCCGACATCTCCGTCGTGCTGGACGTTGTCGATCAGTTCCGCTCCGATGGCGGCCGATTTGCACTTGATGTGCGCGATGGTGTCGCGCAGTGTGTGCCCACCGACGCACCGGCGGATCTCCAGCTGAACACCGACGTGTTGGGCAGCCTGTATCTGGGCGTGCACAGTGCCTCGGATCTGGCTGCCGCGCACCGGATTCGGTATCGAAACCGCGATCTGCTGCAGCGGGCCGACTTGGCGTTCCGCGGCGAGGTGCCCGCTGCGCTCGGATTCCACTTCTGAGCTAGCGCTGCACCCGCAGGATGTCGCGCAGTTCGCGCCGAGGTGTCATCACCGGGTGCTCGCGGAGTTCGGCGACCCGGCCCACCCTGATGAGAACTTGCGGCACGCCGTGGCGGCCGATCAGTTCGGTGACCACCATGCGCGCGGCAGGCAGCTCGGTCAGATGGCTCACCGTACAGGTGGCCAACCCAGCGGCGGTGCACTCCAACAGCACGGTCGACAGCGCTTCGCCGCAGGCCAGCGCGTCGGCAGGCGTGTCCTCCGGTGTCGAGAGCACAAACACCACCGCCTCGTCACGTTGGCCGGGGCGCCGGGACGCATGGCCGGAGGCGGGGAAGTTGCGGTTGATCGGCACCTGATCGTTGTCGGCGACTCCGTTGAGCAATGCCGGCGGAATGCCTTGATCGAGATCGAATGGGGCTGTCCACCAGTCGAGTTCGGCCTGATACGGCGCGTCCTGGCGCCGGGTCGCCTCGGTGAGGGCCGACGCTTCGATGAGTTCGGGCAGGTATTCGTCCGGTAACACGTCGAGTCGCACGGAGCCGTCGTCGAGCAGGTGGGTGAGCACTGGCACCAGCACGTTGAGACCGTCGGGTGCCAGAAACGGCAATCGGTCGGTGCGGCGGCTCAGAATGGCGCCGGCCCGGGCCCGGGTGGCCGCGGAGACAAATTCGGTGGGCCGGAACTGCACCGTCACCAAGTGGTCGGGCCGGTTGGGGTCGGGGAACCTTTCGACAGCGGTCTGCCAGCCCGACGCGGCGACGGAGACCCGTAGATGATCGAGTGCTGCACCGCAACTGATCAACGCTTCCCTGCCGCCGCGATCTGTGTTGCGGACGATCCGGCTGCGGTCCAGGTGAAGCCGCAGTTGGTCGCCGTCGATCACCCATTGCCAGGGCTGGCTGTTGTGCAGCGAGGGCGCCCGTCCGGCAAGTTCGACGGCTTTCTTGATCAGTTCGATGCTCACCGTCGTCTTGCTCATACCTCTATGGTCGGAGGTTCGCGACGGGCTGGGCAAGGCCGCAAGGTCCCGTGCCTGGAGGACTTCCGGCCCTGCCCGCGACTATTGCCCCCCGGGCGCCGGCACGTCCGCTGACGCTGCTTGTCGTTCGTGGTGTGCGGTCATTCGGGCGTCTTGGTCAGGATCGTGAACAGTTGACTGATCCGGTTGTCGGTGACGAGCGCGACATCAAAACCCGACACGATCGGAGCATCGCTGTCCGGCGCGACGATGTTCCAGGCAAGATATCCGAAGCCCTGCGTCTGGTACACCGGGCCGGCCTCGACAAAAGACAGCCCGGTCAGCTGGTTTTCCTGCAAGGCCACGGCTTTCGACTCGAGCGCGTCCCACCCCACACTGACGTCATCGTCGTCGGTCCAGCGGATATCGGGGCTGTAGGTCCGTTCTATCGCGGCACGGCGCCGGAGCGGGTCGCGTTCGTTGAACACGTGCATGAGGTTGGCAGTCATCAGTTCGTCGATTTTGTCGTTCACCTGCGGTTTCCTCTGCTCTGGAAGGGTGGTTCGATCAATTGTGGTCCTTCCGTCAACCGCTGTCAGTCCGACGGCATGAGCGCTGGTGCGGCGAATTGGGCTGCCTGAGCGGGTCATTCCGTTGCGGGCCTCCAGCGCGTTCCCCGGCAGACCGAAGACGTAGCCGTCGGGGCCGGTGATGACTGTGATCGGCAATATCGATGGAATCCAGATATGAGCGGTTCTGCCACCTAACATGACTTCGTGGAGTTGCGGCAGCTGGAAGTGTTTGTTGCGGTAGCCACCGAGCTGCATTTCGGGCGAGCGGCAGAGAAGCTCCACATCGGTCAGCCGACGCTCAGCGACCTGGTGCGGCGCCTGGAGCGTGAGATGGGCACGCCGTTGCTGAGCCGCACCACCCGTCGGGTGACGCTCACCAGTGCCGGAGCGGAGATGCTGGCGCGGGCGGAATTGATCTTGAACGAGGTTGCCAGTGCCAGGGCGGCCGTACAGCGGGTGGCCGGGGGCGACGCCGGCACGGTCCGGGTGGGAATCACGCCCCTGGCGGCGCCGATTCTTGCCAGACATCTCGGGGAGACCTTCCGGGAGCAGGCGCCCGACGTCGAGGTGGACTTCCAGCGGATGTGGCTGTTCCATCTGCAACGTGCACTCGTCGACGGGGAGATCGATGTCGCGATAACGTGCGGGATCGTTCCCGTTGCACCCCATGTCGTCAGTGATGTAGTCGGTGGTGAGCCGTTGCTGGTGAGTGTGAGATGCGATCATCCGCTCGCCGGCCAGGACGCCATAGACCTGAATGACCTGGCGGGAGAAACGTTTGGTATCCAGAGCGAGGCACTGTTCCCCGCGTGGGTGCTCGCGCAGAACCAGGCCCTCGAATCCGCCGGGATCTCGCCACATTCCGTTGAGTTGACGGACAACCATGTGTCGGCGAGTACCTGGCCGGCGCAGGCTGACGTCGACTGGATCCTCACCACTGGGTCGATCGTGGAACCGGGTATGGCCGCAGTGGTCCGGCCGGTGTTGTCGCCCCGACTGGTGCCGTACATGCTTCAGTGGATGCCCGATCGAGCACCGAATGTGGCCGTCAGCCGGTTTGTCGGTGCCGCGCTCGATCCAGCCGGTGTGCCCCCGGGATGGTCGCCGTTTCCCGACCCCGCGTGACCCGGATATTTGTGTAGGCAAACAGATTCTGTCCGTTTATTGATTGCCGCTGACAATCGCAGTGATTCGACATTCGGTCTTGTTCCCGAGGCTAAGCTTGACGCACGCTGGTCGTGAGTCGTCCGACAGCCATCGAGACAGGGGCCGACATGTCAGAATTCGACACGCGCTACCGCACCGCGAACATCGACGGGCTCGACGTGTTCTATCGCGAGGCGGGTGACCGGTCGAATCCGACACTGCTACTACTCCATGGCTTTCCGTCGAGCTCACATATGTTTCGCAACTTGATCAGTTCGCTGTCGGACCAGTATCACCTGGTGGCGCCCGACCACATCGGCTTCGGACGGTCGTCGATGCCGTCGGTGACCCAGTTCAACTACAGTTTCGACCGGCTCACCGAGATCACCGAGGGGCTCATCGATCACCTCGGTCTCGAGCGGTTTGCCATCTACATCCACGACTACGGCGCACCCATCGGATTGCGGATCGCCAGCGCTCGGCCCGAGCGGATCACCGCGATCATCAGCCAGAGTGGCAACGCCTACCTGGAGGGATTCACGCCCTTCTGGGACATCCTGTTTGCTCATGCCCGGGATCGGGGGCCCAACGAACCCGGCGTGCTCGAGTACTTGACCGCCGAGACCACCCAGTGGCAGTACACGCACGGTGTACCGGAGGACCGGCTGGAGCGAATTGCCCCAGAGGCCTGGCTTCTCGACCAGGCGGGCCTTGACCGCAAGGGCAACAACGCCATTCAACTGCAGCTCTTCTGGGACTATCAATTCAATCTCGACGGATACCCGAAGTTCCAGGAGTACTTCCGCACCCACCAGCCGCCCCTGCTGGTTGTCTGGGGCAAAAATGACCAGATCTTCGGAGTGGCGGGTGCCGAGGCCTTTCGCAAAGACCTGCCCAATGGTGAGTACCACCTGCTCGATGCGGGGCATTTTGCCCTGGAGACCCACGCTGCCGAGATCAGTGGGTACATCCGAGGTTTCCTCGCCAAGAACTGAGTTGCTGCGCCCCATTCCATCCGCGAATTCGAGGAGACCGCCGAGTGCACTTTCACTCCGACGACACCGCGGTGGTTGTCATCGACCCGCAGAACGATGTCTTGAGCCCGACGGGGAAGAACTGGGAGAGCCTCGCCGAGAGCATCACCGAGAACAACACGGTGACGCACCTCGCCGAGATCCTGCGGAGCGCCAAGGCCGGTGGTTTCCCGGTGTTCGTGTCGCCGCACTACTTCTATCCCAGTGACCACCGCTGGGAGTTCAACGGCCCGTTGGAGACAGACGAGCTCAGTTCGGGTACCTTCGCGCGCAGCGGCGCGCTGCGGCTCGACGGGTTCACCGATTCCGGTGCGGACTGGCTCGCCGAACTGAAACCCTTCATCGAGGATTCCGGCACCACCGTGGTCAGCCCGCACAAGGTCTGGGGTCCGCAGACCAATGATCTGGTCCTGCAGATGCGCAAGCGGCGGGTATCGCGAGTCATCCTGTGCGGCATGCTCGCCAACATCTGCGTCGAATCGCACCTGCGAGATCTGCTGGAGCAGGGATTCGAGGTGGCGGTGGTCCGAGACGCCACCGCCGGTCCCCGGCACCCGGTCCGCGGGGACGGCTACCAAGCTGCACTGGTGAACTTCGCCTACCTGGCCCACGCGCTGCTCGGCACCCAGGAGATGGTGGCGCTGATGAGCGACGGTCATACCTGAACAAGATCGGTGGCCTGGAGGGGGCGGTAATGTCAAAACTGTTGTCGGTCAACGTAGGTCTGCCTCGCGATGTGGAGTGGCAGGGCCGTACCGTCCACACCGGGGTTTTCAAGGAGCCGGTAGCGGGATCGCGGACCGTCCGCAGACTCAACATCGACGGTGATGGTCAGGGCGATCTCGGCGGACATGGTGGCGAACAGCGCGCGGTTCTGGTCTATCAGCTGGAGTCCTATGACTACTGGTCCGAGATCTTGCATCGAGATGATCTGCGCCCCGGGAATTTTGGTGAGAACTTCACCGTCCAAGGGCTTTCCGACGACGACGTCTGCATCGGTGATCGATATCGCGTCGGGGAGGTCCTGCTGGAGGTGACGCAGCCCCGCGTGACCTGCTACCGGGTCGGGTTGCGACTCGGGGAACCAAGAATGGCGGCGCTGCTGGTGTCGCACCGGCGCCCCGGTTTCTACTGTCGGGTTGTCGAAGAAGGGGAGGTGCAGCCCGGCCAGGACATCGTCAAGACTGCCGCGGGGCCGGAGCAGGTGTCGGTTGCAGAGATCGATGCGTTGCTCTATCTGCCCGGGCACCCTCGCGATCTGTTGGAGCGGGCGTTGCGCATCCCCGCGTTGAGTCCCGGCTGGAAGGCTTCGCTTCGAGCCCTCGAACAGGACGGCGCTGCGGATCAACTTGCCGGTGGCAACCCCGGATTGAGTTCGATCGCGCAAAACGGTCCACCGGCCTGGCCGGGTTTCCGGGCGCTCGAGGTGACAAAACTGCGCCGAGAGAGCCGCGATGTGCTGTCACTGACATTGGCCGACACCACTGGTGATGGCTTACCAGGCTGGTTGCCGGGGCAATCCATCACGCTCCGGATGAAGCCGGACGGCGGATCGCCGCTGGTGCGCTCCTACTCTCTGTCGAATGAGCCTGGCTCGCCGGAGTTCCGTATCGGTGTCAAACATGAAATAAACGGTAAGGCAGGAGATTTCCTACACAATCACCTGCACGCCGGTGACCTGCTGGAGGTCGCGGCGCCGCGCGGCGAATTCACGCTCGGAGGCCAGGACACACCCGTGGCGCTGTTGTCGGCCGGAATCGGAGTGACGCCGCTGCTGTCGATGTTGCACGCGCTTGTCCAGCAACGGGTGACCCGCGAGGTCTGGTGGATACACGGTGCACGCGACGGTGCCGAACACAGTTTTGCCGAGGAAGCCCGGACACTGTTGAGCCGCCTGCCGGGCAGTCACCGCTACGTGACCTACAGCCGTCCCGGGCCGGGGGATCGTCGGGGAGTGGACTATGACAACGTGGGACGGCTGACTGCCGATTCGGTGCTGGGGCTGGGCCTGCCGGCCGAAGCGGAGGTCTATGTGTGCGGCCCGAACCGATTCATGTCGGACATGTCGTCGGCGCTGAGCTCGCTGGGAACGGATCCCGGACATATTCACATGGAGACGTTCGGTGCCGGTGCCGCGTTGACCCCGGGGATCGCCGCGCCGGGAGCTGTGACGCCGCATCTGCCCACCGGAATGGCGGGTACGGGCCCCGCGGTTTCGTTTGCGCGCAGCGCTCTCACCGCTGCCTGGTCGTCTCGTTTCGGTAGTCTCCTGGAATTTGCAGAAGCCTGCGACGTGCCGACTCGATGGTCGTGCCGAACCGGTGTCTGTCACACCTGTGAAACGGCGCTGCTGTCAGGTGAGGTGAGCTACGACCCGGAGCCGCTCGAGCCACCCGCCGACGGCGATGTTCTGCTCTGCTGCGCACGCCCCACGGGCGATCTGGTGCTCGACCTGTAGCTTCCCGGCCGTGGTGCGCCGTGACAACCCACCTGGCACATCGAACGGGTGTTCGATAAACTGCCTGGATGGGCTGGAACAACGGGCCGCGGAGCTGGGGCGAGATGGAGCGGGTGCTCAACAGCAAACCGCGTCGCGCCGGTATGCCGTTGCGCGAGCCCACTGGTGATGGTGGGGACAGCCCGGCGTGGTCACGCAAGCGTGAGGAGTTCGAGCCGGCGGGGCGGCGGCGGGTCCGATCCCGCGTCCCGTATGCCGAGTTGCACGCCCATTCGGCCTACAGTTTCCTCGACGGGGCCAGCACCCCGGAAGAGCTTGTCGAGGAGGCGGCGCGGCTGGATCTTCGTGCCATCGCCCTGACCGATCACGACGGTCTGTACGGTGTGGTGCGCTTCGCGGAGGCGGCCCGTGAGCTCGACATCCAGACCGTGTTCGGTGCCGAGTTGTCGTTGGGCGATGGTTCGCGTACCGAGGTCCCGGATCCGCCCGGTCCGCATCTGCTGGTGTTGGCGCGTGGTCCGGAGGGGTACCGCCGACTGTCGCGGCAGATCTCGGCCGCGCACCTGGCCGGCGGTGAGAAGGGTAAACCTCGCTACGACTACAACGCGCTGACCGAGGCGGCGGGCGGGCACTGGCACATCCTGACCGGCTGTCGTAAAGGGCATGTGCGGCAAGCATTGTCGAAAGGTCCGGAAGAGGCCGAGGAGGCGCTGGCAGACTTGGTGGATCGGTTCGGTGCCGACCGGGTGAGCATCGACCTGTCCCACCACGGTCATCCGCGTGACGACGAACGCAATGCGGCGCTGGCCGCACTGGCGCCGCGGTTCGGGGTGGGGCTGATCGCCACCACCGGGGCGCACTTCGCCGCCCCGGATCGGGGCCGGCTGGCCATGGCGATGGCGGCCATCCGGGCCCGGCAGTCCCTCGATGAGGGGGCCGGCTGGCTCGCCCCGCTCGGCGGTGCTCATCTGCGCTCGGGTGACGAGATGGCCCGGTTGTTTGCCCACCGGCCGGAGATTGTCACCGCGGCAGCTGAGCTGGGGGAGCAGTGTGCCTTCGGGCTGCAGCTCATTGCGCCGCGGTTGCCGCCCTTCGGCGTGCCGGACGGCCACACCGAGGGCAGTTACCTACGTGAGCTGACGATGGAGGGTGCCGCCCGGCGCTACGGGCCGCGGGATGCCGCGCCGTTGGCCTACGCGCAGATCGAGCGTGAACTCGACATCATCACCCAGCTCGACTTCCCCGGCTATTTCCTGGTGGTCAACGACATCACCCGATTCTGTCGAGAACACCAGATCCTCTGCCAAGGAAGGGGATCGGCGGCCAACTCCGCGGTCTGCTACGCCCTCGGTGTCACCCACGTCGACCCCGTCGCCAACGAGCTGCTCTTCGAACGCTTTCTCTCACCGGCCCGTGACGGACCACCGGATATCGACATCGACATCGAATCCGACCTGCGGGAGCAGGCCATCCAATACGTCTACACCAAGTACGGCCGCGATTATGCCGCGCAGGTGGCCAACGTCATCACCTATCGTGGCCGCAGCTCCGTCCGGGATATGGCTCGGGCCCTGGGGTTTTCGCAAGGTCAGCAGGATGCGTGGAGTAAGCAGATCAGCCGCTGGAACGGGCTGGCCGATTCTCCGGATGTGGACGGTATTCCGGAACCGGTGATCGATCTGGCGTTGCAGATCAAGAATTTGCCGCGCCACATGGGCATCCACTCCGGTGGCATGGTGATCTGCGATCGGCCCATCGCCGACGTGTGTCCGGTGGAGTGGGCCCGCATGGAGAATCGCAGTGTTCTCCAGTGGGACAAAGATGACTGTGCGGCAATAGGTTTGGTGAAGTTCGACATGCTCGGTCTCGGCATGCTCTCGGCCTTGCACTATGCCATCGATCTACTGGCCGAGCACAAGGGGCTCGAGGTCGATCTGGCCATGCTCGACCTATCCGAACCGGCCGTGTACGAGATGCTGCAGCGCGCTGATTCCGTCGGAGTGTTCCAGGTCGAGTCGCGGGCGCAGATGGCCACCCTGCCACGGCTCAAACCGCGGGTGTTCTATGACCTGGTGGTCGAAGTGGCGCTGATCCGGCCCGGTCCGATCCAGGGCAACTCGGTGCACCCCTACATCAGCAGGCGCAATGGACTGGAGCCGGTGGTCTATGACCACCCGTCGATGGAACCGGCATTGCGTAAAACCCTGGGGGTGCCGCTGTTCCAGGAGCAGTTGATGCAGCTGGCCGTCGACTGTGCGGGTTTCACGGCCGCCGAAGCGGACCAGCTACGCCGGGCCATGGGATCCAAACGCTCCACCGAGAAGATGCGGCGATTGCGCAGCCGGTTTTATGACGGGATGCAGCAGCTGCACGGGATCACCGGGCCGTTGGCCGATCGTATTTACGAGAAGCTGGAAGCGTTCGCCAATTTTGGTTTCCCGGAAAGTCATTCGCTGTCGTTCGCCTCGCTGGTGTTCTACTCGTCCTGGCTGAAGCTGCATCACCCCGCCGCGTTCTGCGCGGCGCTGCTGCGGGCCCAGCCGATGGGGTTCTACTCGCCGCAGTCGTTGGTGGCAGATGCGCGCCGACACGGTGTCTTGGTGCACGGCCCGGACGTCAACGCCAGCTTGGCGCACCCCACACTGGAGAACGCCGGCACGGAGGTGCGGCTCGGGCTCGGTGCGGTCCGGCACATCGGTGACGAGCTGGCTCAGCGGCTGGCCGACGAACGGGTCGCCGGTGGACAGTTCAGCTCCCTGCTGGATCTGACCGGCCGGGTGCAGCTGACGGTGCCGCAGACCGAGTCGCTGGCCACGGCAGGAGCGCTGGGGTGTTTCGGGATCACCCGTCGCGAAGGACTGTGGGTTGCCGGGGCAGCAGCCACGGAGCGCCCCGACCGGTTGCCCGGAGTGGGATCCTGGGCGCATGCGCCGTCGCTGCCCGGAATGAGTCACCTGGAGTTGGCTGCTGCCGATGTCTGGGCCACCGGTGTTTCACCGGACAGCTTTCCGACCCAGTTCCTGCGAGCGGATCTGGACGCCCGCGGTGTGGTTCCGGCAGCGAAGTTGCTGTCGGTGCCCGACGGTACCCGGGTTCTGATCGCCGGAGCTGTCACCCATCGGCAACGTCCCGCGACAGCTCAGGGGGTGACGTTCCTGGGGCTCGAAGACGAGACCGGGCTGATGAATGTCCTGTGCTCACCAGGGGTGTGGGGCCGACACCGCAGGCTGGCGCAGACCGCGTCGGCGTTGGTGATCCGGGGCATTGTGCAGAACGCCAGCGGAGCGGTCACGGTCATCGCCGACCGCATGGACCAGCTGTCCCTGCGGGTCGGTTCGAAGTCGCGAGACTTCCAATAGCCAGGCCGCGCCCTGATGTCGGGACGGCGCGAGGTACTTGGTGCCGCCACGGCGTTCAGCTGAGTGCGGTCGCTCGCACCACCTGGTCGACGACGAGGCCGTAGGTCTTGCGGGTGGCGGCCACCGCGTCGGGTGTGCCACTCATGATGTTGTAGCCGTGGTCGACGCCGGCGGCTTCGTGATAGGCCGCCAGCGCGCCGACGGCGTCGAGCTTGCCGGCGTACGCTGCGGCTTCGCCACGGAGACGGTCGAATTCGGCGGTGACGATGACCGCGGGGGCGATACCGCTCAGATTGTCGGCGTTGTCGCCCCACGCCGGTGAGGCCAACCGGTCGCGGCGCTGCTCGAGATCCGGGATGTAGGCGGTGTCGAACACCTGGCCCATCCACGGGCGCATCACCGCGCCCGCGCCCAGCGGACTGTGCTTGTCCTTGGTGGGGGTCACAAGGTCCAGCGGTGCATAGTGCAACACCTGCAACACGATTCGGGGGCCACCCGTCTCCAACGCAAGCCGGGATGCCGCGGCGGCGAGGCTTCCACCTGCGCTCTGGCCGCCCACACAGAGTCGGCCGCCATCCCAGTTGCGTTGCGAGGCGGCCCAACGCAGCACATCGTGGATCTGTTCGACCGGTGCGGGGAACCGATGCTTCGGGGTCAGAACATAATCGGTGTTGACCACGGTGACCCCGGCGTTTGCGGCGAGGTAGCGACACCACGGGTCGTCCTGGTCGCGATGGCCGACGGCAAATCCGCCGCCGTGGATGTTCACATACACCGCTGGCAGGTGGTCCGACTCGGAGTGTGGGTGATACACGGTGGCGGCCGTGGCGCCGTGCCTGGTCGGAATCGAGATCGTCGTCGTATGGCCGTCGATCTCGGGGAATCGCACGGCGCGTTGGGGGGTGGGGTTGACGGTGGCGGCGAACAGTCGTGCCGCGGAGTCGGCGGTCAGCTGTTTGAGTGGACCGAACATGATGTATTTCCTGTCGTCGGGCGACGGCTGTCGAGCAGTGCCCGTCGTTCACGAGTTGCGTTCGACGACAAGGCAGGTCGCTATCGGTCGTGGCCGCCGACTCGCGAGTTGACGAGCACTGTCGAGTCGCGCGTCGATCAGGCTTCGGTGGGAGTGGTCCAGACCTTGTCGATGCTGATCTTGATGAGAGTGCTGTAGTTCGCCATGACGTCGGCGATCCCGATCTGCTCGGCATGGCCGGCGTACTTGGTCCAGTAGGGCGCATCCTCGCGAGGGTCGAGGCCCTCGGCCTCGATGCGCGCCGTGCCGCCGGCGACGATGATGCCGCCGCCGTCGCCGTCGGAATCGAGATTCACGCTCACTTGGGGGTGCCGTCGGATGTGGGCGACCTTGGCGGCATCCGGCATCGTGTAGATCGACAATTCGGTTCCGTCGAAGAGGAACCAGATCAGTCGAGGCACCGGGAGCCCGGACTTGGCCACCGTGGTGAGCCAGCCAAAATCGTCCTCGGTCAGTCGGCCGGCCACTTCCGGCGTCAAGTCAGCTGCCATAGATGCGAATGTAGTCTCCGGGCATGACCTTGAACCTGTCTGCCGATGAACTTCTCTCGACCACTCGTTCGGTTCGCAAACGGCTCGATTTCGACAAACCGGTGCCTCGGGAAGTGATCATGGAGTGCCTCGAATTGGCACTGCAGGCACCTACCGGGTCCAACGCCCAGGGCTGGCAGTGGGTGTTCGTCGAGGACCCGGCCAAGAAGCGGGCACTGGCCGATATCTATGCGACCAGTGCCACCCCGTATCTGGATCTGCCGAAGCCGGAGCGCGGTGATATGCGCGACGCGCAGATGGACGCCGTATCGAGCTCGGCCAGATACCTCAACGAGCACTTCCACGAGGCGCCGGTGCTGATGATTCCGTGTCTGGAAGGCCGGCCCGACGGCGCGCCCGCCGGGATGAGCGCCTCCTACTGGGGATCGCTGCTGCCCGCCGTGTGGAGCATGATGCTGGCGTTGCGTTCGCGCGGTCTCGGGTCGGCGTGGACGACGCTGCACCTGATGGGCGACGGGGAGAAGCAGGCCGCCGATCTGCTGGGGATTCCGTTCGACAAGTACGCCCAGGGCGGATTGTTCCCCATCGCGTACACCTTGGGTACCGACTTCAAGAAGGCCAAGAGGCTGCCTGCCGAGCAACTGACCCACTGGGACACCTGGTAAGCCGAGCGCTCATTTTTGTACGCGGCCGCCGGCGTGTCGGCGGACAGACTCGCTCGCTCGGCCTCAGATGGCGCCGGCGAAGCCGTGCTGGCGCCAGGCCTCGTAGACAACGACGGCCGCGGCGTTGGACAGGTTCAGCGAGCGCCGCCCGGCCAGCATCGGGATCCGCAACTCTGCGGTGATGTGCGGGTCGGCCAGCGTTTCCGGATCCAAACCGGTGGGTTCGGGGCCGAACATCAAGACATCTGCGGGCTGGTAGGCGATGTCGGCAAAAGACGTCGTGGCGTGCGCGGTGAAGGCGTACACGCGCTGCGGTTGCAGCGCCTCCCAGGCCGCGGGTAATGACGGGTGCACCGTCACCGACGCCAGGTCGTGATAATCCAGGCCCGCGCGTCTCAATTTGGGTTCGGACAGGTCGAATCCCAGCGGTTCGACCAGATGTAACTCCGCACCCGTGGCAGCCACCATTCGAATTGCATTCCCGGTGTTCGGGGCGATACGGGGTGAGTAGAACAGCACTCGGAACATCACCTGATGATGTCAGTTCGATTACGAATTGTTTGCTCCGGACCTGCATTCCCGACCGTTGGCACACCTCACCACTCATGACGTTCAGTGAGAACTGTGGAGAGGCTTTCCCAGTGCTGTCATACTGCTCGAATTGCCACGTGAATTGCGCGCGCAGGCGTGGCTCGTCTGCGCGGTCGAATTAGCAGGAAGTCGTCATGAACGAGGCTGGAGCACCATCAGGTAGCGGCGCACATGCGCAGGCGGCCCGGGACGCGTCGCAGTGACGCTGTTCGACCGGCCCGCCGGCCATGGTCAGTCTGCTGCCTTCCCCGGACCGGGGCAGCCGGTGCCGCAGTGGTCGGATCAGCCGGCACCCGAACCCGTCCAGAAGCCATCCCGCTGGGCGCTGGCCAATTGGCCGGTGCGCTGGAAAGTGGTGGCGATCGCCGTTGTCCCACTGTTGCTGGCCGCCGTGTTCGGCGGTGTCCGGGTCTACTCGAGCATCGCGGAGGCCCGCGACCTCGGGGTCGCCGCCGACCGGGCCGATCTGGTTCCGGCGATCAGCGACTACATGGCCGCGTTGCAGGACACGCTGGCTGTCAACGCCGCCGGCGCCGATGTCGGCGCGGCGCGCGCGGAGTACGACGCCCGCAGCGCCGAACTGCAGCAGCGCATCACCAACACCGAGCCGGTGCCCGATGTGCGGCTGGCCGCAACGAACCTGCTGACCTTCGGCCAGCAGCTGCTCGATCGGGTGGCGGCCGGCGATGCCGACCTCCGCCAGCAGGTCAACACCTTCTCGCCGTTGTTGCTCACGGCCGAGACCGCCATCACCGGCTCGGTCCGGGGGGCCGACGAGGACCTGCGGGTGCAAGCCGAAGGCCTGGCACGGGCGGTCGGGGCACGTGGGCAGATGACGTTGCAGCGTCTGCTCGTCGAATCCGGTGGGCAGCTGCCGGAGCCGGAGCTGCGGTCTTCGATGGTGGCGCTTGCCGGCACCGAACCGTCGACGGTCCGCGGGATGGCCGACGTGTTGGGCGGCGCCTCCGAGGAGGCGGCGACGCTGCGTAGTCAGATGGTGCAGCGACTCCAGATCCTGTCGAACCCGGCCGACCCGCTGGTCGGCAGTCCGGCGCTCCTGCAGTCGATCCAGATCACCGACGACCTCGCCCAGCGGGTGATCGGCGACACCACCGCCACCGTCACCACGACCGTGCGCGACGAGGCGGCCGATGCGCGTCGGGACGCTATCCGCGACTCCGCAGTGGTGCTCGCCGCCTTCCTCGCCGTGCTGCTGGCCGTGGTACTGGTCGCACGGTCGCTGACCCGGCCGCTGCGCCGGCTGCGGGACGGCGCGCTCAGGATCGCCCACCAGGATCTGGTGCGCGAGATCGAACGGGTGAAGGCCGGCGACGAGCGGGAACCGGATCCGCTGCCGATCCACACCACCGAAGAGATCGGCCAGGTGGCCCACGCCGTCGACGAGCTACACACGCAGGCACTCCTGCTGGCCGGTGACGAGGCCAGGCTCCGGGTGACCGTGAACGACATGTTCGAGACGATGTCGCGGCGCAACAAATCGCTTGTCGACCAACAGCTGTCGCTGATCGACCGGCTGGAACACGACGAAGCGGACCCGGACCGGCTCGACAGCCTGTTCCGGCTCGATCACCTGGCCACCCGGATGCGCCGCAACGGCGCCAACCTCCTGGTGTTGGCCGGCGCGCAGGTGCCCCGCGAGCAGCACGAGCCCGTCTCACTGGCCTCGCTGATCGGCGCAGCGGCTTCGGAAGTGGAGGAGTACCAGCGGGTGGACACCGGCATCGTGCCGGATGCTGCCGTGCTCGGCGCCGTCGCCGCAGACGTCGTCCATCTGCTCGCCGAGCTGATCGACAATGCGTTGCGTTACTCACCGCCCACCGAACAGGTGCGGGTCACCGCGGTACACACCAGTGACCGTGGCCTGCTCGTGGACGTCGACGACGCCGGACTGGGCATGACCGACGGTGACCTGCGGATCGCGAACATGCGGCTGGGCGCCGGCGGTGAGGTCAACCCGGACAGCGCCCGGCACATGGGGTTGTTTGTGGTCGGTCGGCTGGCCCGCCGGCACGGGATGACGGTGCGCCTCCTGGCTTCGGGGATCGGCGCCGGGGGGACGCAGGCGCAGGTCTACCTGCCGCCGGAGCTGCTTGTGGGTTCCGCGGCCTACTCGGGCATCCCCGCGGAACCCGACGTCACCCCCGCCGAACCGGCACCGCCGTCGTTGTTCCAGGAACCTGTCATCCCCGACGCGGAACGCGCCGAACCGATGGCCGTCGAGCCGGAGGCCGCGGCTTCGGTGACCCCGTTGCCGCGGCGCCGGCCCGGCTCGAGCGGCATCACCGGGGCCCCGGAGGAGGAGCCCGCCGCAAGGGAGCAGCAACGCTGGTGGTCGGCCACCGAGGAGGCCGAACCCGAGATCGCGGCCGCCCCCGCCGACACTTCCGGATTTTTTGCCTCCCGCAGACGGGCGCGTTGGGAAGCACAAGCCGAAACGCCCGGCGTCCCCGGACCGACCGCGGCCGCTCAGCCCGACGTGGCCGAGAGGATCGACGAGCTGGCCGATACCGGTGAGATCGATCTGAGGGACATGAAGACCGCGGCCGAGGAGATCAAGCCCCGCGCCGGCGGCTCCGATGTCGACGTGATCTACCAGAACATGATGTCGGAGTGGCTTGTCGACCCGCAGGAGCTGGCCACCACCCAGGACTGGAAATCGGTGTGGGACAACGGCTGGTCCATCGCGTCCGAGGTCGACAACGTCGCCGTCGAGGCACACACAGACCACGGTCTGCCGGTGCGCCGGCCCGGTGCCCGGCTGGTACCGGGCGGCACGGCTGGCCCCGACCCGGACGCAGGTCAAGAGTCTCGCGACCCACAGAGCATCCGCAGCTCGTTGGGGAATCACTTCTCCGGCGTGCACGCCGCCCGAACACAGGCCCGCGGCAATACCGATGAAGGACACGATCAACCATGAGCACAGCGTCGCGCTCGCCGCAGGAGAACCCACTGGACTGGCTGGTCTCCAAGTTCGCCCGAGACATCCCCGGCGTCGCCCACGCGGTCCTGGTATCGGTCGACGGGCTGCTCATCGCCGCCAGCGCCCATCTGCCGGCTGAGCGTGCCGACCAACTCGCCGCCGTCACCTCCGGACTGGCCAGCCTGTCCGCCGGTGCGGCCCAACTGTTCGACGGGGGACGGGTGCTGCAGTCGGTGGTCGAGATGGACCACGGCTACGTGTTGATCATGCAGGTCGGGGATGGCAGCCAACTGGCCACCCTGGCTTCGAAGAACTGCGATATCGGGCAGGTGGGGTACGAGATGGCGGTGTTGGCCGAACGAGTCGGTGGCGTGGTGTCCTCGACGCGGCGTCGCGCCACCACCTGAAGACACCGGTAGGCGCGATGGATCCCTCCGAACACCAGCCCTACCGTGAGGCCAGTCTGGTTCGCCCCTACACCCTGACGGCGGGACGCACGGACACCACGATCGACCTGCCCCTGGCCGCACCGGTGACGACCCTGCAGTCCGCGCTGTTCCACCGCTGGAGCCCCAATGACCTGCGCGGCCGGATCATCCAGCTGTGTATCAAGAGCCCGTCGGTCGCCGAGATCTCCGCCCGCCTCGATGTTCCGCTCGGAGTCGCTCGTGTCCTCGTCGGTGATCTGGTCATGTCGGGTTACCTTCAAGTGCACACCACCTTGACCGAGAGCTCGACCACCGACGATCGTCGCGAACTGATAGGAAGGACGCTCCGTGGCCTACGCGCACTCTGAGCTGGGGCAGCCCCAGAAGCGGGCCGCCGCTTCCACCAAGATCGTCATCGCCGGCGGTTTCGGCGCCGGTAAGACCACGTTTGTCGGCGCCGTCTCGGAGATCATGCCGCTGCGCACCGAGGCCATGGTCACCGATGTGTCGGCCGGCGTCGACGAACTCGCGCCCACCCCGGCCAAGTCGACCACCACGGTGGCGATGGATTTCGGGCGCATCACCCTGGGTGACGACCTGGTGCTGTATCTGTTCGGCACCCCGGGGCAGCGGCGATTCTGGTTCATGTGGGACGACCTGGTGCACGGTGCGATCGGCGCCATCGTCTTGGTGGACACCCGCCGGTTGGAGGACAGCTTCGCCGCCGTCGACTTCTTCGAGGACCGCAAGATCCCGTTCATCGTCGCCGTCAACCAGTTCGACGGGGCGCAACGGTTTGCGGTCGATGAGGTGCGCAGCGCGTTGGCGCTGGCCGAGCGAATCCCGGTGATCACTGTCGACGCCCGCGATCGCGACTCCGCCAAACGTGCGCTCATCGAGGTCAGCGAGTACGCGCTGGACTCGCTCTCGGCGTGACGGAAACGGTATGGGTCGACCAGGAGTTTGTCGGCCACGACTTTCGGGATGACGACCTGGTGGGGTTGCGCACCGAGCGCACCGTGTTCGACGGGTGCGATTTCAGCGGTGTGAACATGGCCGAATCCGAACATCTCGGCTCGGCTTTCCGGAATTGCCGGTTCCAGCGCGCCTCGCTGTGGCACAGCACATTCCGCAACTGCAGTCTGATGGGCTCGGTGTTCTCGGAGTGCCGGCTGCGGCCGGTGACCTTCGAGGAGGTGGATTTCACCTTGGCGGTGCTGGCCGGGGCGGATCTACGCGGGGTGAACCTGGCCGGGTGTCGACTGCGTGAGGCCGGGCTGGTGGAGACCGATCTGCGCAAAGCTGTGCTGCGGGGAGCGGATCTGGCCGGGGCACGGGTCCGGGGCGCCCGACTCGACTCGGCGGATCTGCGGGGGGCGCGGGTGGACCCGGATCTGTGGACGCTGGCGTCGCTGCGTGGAGCCCGGATCGACCTGCCGCAGGCGCTGGCGTTTGCCGCGGCGCACGGTCTCGACGTGCACGGCGAGTGAGTTGCGCGCCGCCGTGTTGCCGGTTGTAATGCAGGGCGATGGTCGGGCACAGCAAACCCGGGTGGTGGTTCACGTACACATGCGCCGCGGTTGCCGCGGTCACACTGTTGTGCGCTCTCGGCCTCGGCATCTGGAGCCTGACGGGGGCTGATCGCTTCGAGCCCGAGATGGTTTCGATCACCGGCCGTTCTCCTGCCGCGGTGGCCTGGACCGCCGTGGCAGTGGCAGTTTCGCTGCTCATTCTGCTCGCAGCGGCCTGGACTACCCGGTTTCTGATCCTGTCGGTGGCGGGGGTGTTGGTCGCTGTCGTCGTCATGATCTACTTCGTGGCCGAGACCGGCGACGTCATCACCACGTTGCGCACGGTCCTGTCGGACTCTGTTCGCAGTGCACAGCTCCCGACAGCGACGACGGCCTGGTTACTGGCCGCCGCCGGCAGCGTCGCCGCGATTTTTGGTATGACACCGCTGTCGTCAGGACGACGCCTGGTGTCGGTGCCGCTGGTCGTGGTGTTGGTTCTCGCCGCGGCGGGTTCAGCTGCGGCGGTGTGGAGTGGTGTGCGCGCCGGGGACGACGGCCGTTTTGTCGACGCGACCCAGGCCGCCGCCGTGCCGATTCCGCCGGTGCCCACCACGTTCGGCGAGCGGGCGTTCTCGATCCAGATCGGTGACGGGTCCTACGGCGCCCAGCCGGCCGTCTCCATTGCGGCCGCCGGAGCTGGCTTCGTGGTGCTGGATCAGGGGATGCTGACCGCCTACGACTCCGACGGAAATCACCGATGGCACTATCGGCGCACCGGACCCGGCGAAGTCCGGGTCCGTGGCGCCAACATCTACGACGACGGTCGGACGCTGATCGCGCAGATCGCCGGCGCTGCCGGCGCAGCACTGGTCGCCCTGGATGCAATGACTGGGGAGCGGCTGTGGATGAGTACCGACCATCGGCTGATCACTGCGACGGATCTACCGCGCACCAATCTGTGGCCATCGGACAACCTGTCTCCGGTCCGACATCTGATCGCGCGGAGCACACAGCAGTGGACGGTGTTCGATGCCCGCACGGGAGCGGAGACCTGGAGCATCGACGCTCCCGACCAGTGCCGGCAGGCCGACGATCCCGCGAAGACCTCCATCGTCGACCTCCCGGAGCGGGTGGTCGTTGTCGTGTCGTGTCCGATCGACGGGAGCGAAGCGGTCGAGGCGTTCACCGTCGATCCGTCCACCGGTGCAGTTTCCGGGCGAACGCCGTTGGGAACCGTTCAAGTGCTGGAACGCAGGTACTTCAACGTGCATGCGGAGCCGGCCGGATCCGACGCGGTGGCATTCCGGGGTTTCGGCGGGGGAGTTGCGCTGACGGGTCTGTTCAACGCTGTCACCGGCGAAGCCCTCGATTCACTGACCTACTCGATCTCCCCGAGCCACGATCCGGCACGGGCGTTTCTCACCGCCCCGTTCGCCGGAGACGGTGACAGCGCCCGGGCGGTGATGGAACCGGACGGCACCGAACGTTGCCGCACCGCAGCCGGTGCTCCGGAGAGCCCCTACCACGACGCGGACGTCGGGTGGCTGGTGGACGAATTCGTGATCCCGGTGAGCTCCCCGGACGACGACACGTATCTACAGGCGTTCGAGAGCACGACGTGTGCTGCGCGGCACCAGGTCCAACAGCCCTGGGGCGGTGTCTACGGGATCGGTACGGCGCCCGGGGTGCTGCTGGTGGTGCGGTCCAGCCGCGAGGGCGGCTACATCGACGGCTACTCCTGACTCAGCGGGCTACTTGAGCCGGATCCGCCACCGCACGAAGCCGAGATAGCCGATGCACAGCACACCCAGCATCGCCATGTCGAACCACCACGCCTGTGCGGTGTGCTCCCAGAACGAGTCCTTGGGAGTCAACGGCCCGGGAACCAGGTGGATCAGGTCGACGGTGGAGGCCGAGGCCGCAAAACCCCAGCGTGCAGGGGTGAACCACGACAGTTGGTCGAGGACCAGCCGGTCCGTCACCGGGATCATGCCGCCGGAGAACACCAGCTGGCTCATCACGGCCACCACCAGCAGCGGCATGATCTGCTCATTGGACTTGGCCAGCGCCGAGAGCGCCAGGCCCACCATCGCGGCGGTCACGGTGGTGGCGCCCATCACCACAAAGAGTTCCGCAGTTGGGGGAAGGAACGTCAACGATCCCTGAGTGGGACTGCCCTTGCCGAGCACGGTGATTCCCGTGACGATCGACGACTGGATGATCGCGAACACCGCGTAAATGCACACTTTGGCCAGCAGATAAGCGCTGGTCGACAAGCCGACGGCCTGTTCTCGGCGGAAGATGGCCCGCTCACCGATCAAGTCGCGCACCGTCAGCGCCGTGCCCATGAAGATGGCCCCGACGTTGAGCAGCACCAGGATCTGCCCGGGTTCGTTCGGTGCGTCGCCCATCGGGTCGGGCACTCCGAAGCCGACGCTGCCGGGCACCGACAGCGACAACACCCCCATGATGAACGGCAGTATCGCCAGGAAGATGAAGTAGCCGCGGTCGGAGACGATCAGCCGCATCTGCCGACGCGCGATCGTCGAGAACTGCCGTCGCATGCTGGTTTTTGCCGGTTTGCCCAGATCGGCAGGAGCCGAGGAGGCCTCGGACTCCGGCGGTGGACCGCTGCGCTCGAGATACCGCTGATGCGAGGTGTCGGGGTCGCCGGCGACGCCGGAGAAGATGTCGGCCCAGTTGGTGGTGCCCAGCTGGGGTCCGATCTGGCTGGGCGGTCCGTAGAACGCGGTCTTGCCACCCGGGGCCAGCAGCAGCACCTGATCACAGACATCCAGGTACGTCAGGGAGTGGGTGACGACCAGTACCACGCGGCCGGCGTCGGCCAGTTGCCGCAGCATCGTCATGACCTGGCGATCCAGCGCGGGATCCAGGCCGGAAGTGGGCTCGTCGAGGATCAGCAGCGACGGCCCGGTGAGCAGTTCGAGGGCCACCGAAGCGCGTTTGCGCTGACCGCCGGACAGCTTGTCGACCCGGGTCTCGAGGTGCTTGGTCATCTCGAGCTCTTCGAGGACCTGATTGACGACCTGCTCGCGGTCCTCTTTGGTGGTGTCGGGCGGCAGCCGCAACTCGGCGGCGTACATGAGGGCCTGCTTGACCGTCAGCTGACCGTGCACCACATCGTCCTGCGGGACCATCCCGATCCGGGACCGCAGCGAGGCGTACTCGGCGTGGATGTCGTGGCCTTCGAAGGTGACCCGGCCGCCGGTGGGATGGGTCAGCCCGGCAACCTGCTTGGCGAAGGTGGACTTACCCGCACCCGACGGGCCGATCACCGCGGTCAACGTGCCGGGGCGGGCGTCGATCGAGATGTTGTTCAGCAGCGTTTTGGTGCCCTCGATGGTCCAGGTCAGACCACGGACCTCCAGCCCGCCGGTGCGGGTGGCGGCCTGGGTCTCCGAGCGCCGGGCCAGGGTGCCGCCGGTGAACGCCAGGTCGATGTTGCCGATAGTGACGACATCACCTTCGCGCAGTATCGCCGTTTCGACGCGCTGGCCGTTGACGAAGGTGCCGTTGATGCTGCGGTTGTCGACGATTTCGGCGCCGCCGGCGGCCGGAACCAGCGTGGCGTGATGCCGGGAGGCCAGGACATCGGGGATGACGATGTCGTTGTCGGTGGCACGACCGATCTTGATACCGCCGGCCGGCACCTCCGGCGCCCGGCCGGGACGCAGGATCTTCAGCATGCTGGTCGCCAGGTTCGACCCGTCGGCGGCCTTCGGCGGGATGGCCGTCGGGCCCATCTGCGTCGGCATCGCCCCGGACGCTGGCGGCCGGGCAGCCGGCTGCGACTGGCTGGGCGGGGTGCTCGGGTAGGGGTACGGAGCCTGAGGGCGGGCGCCTGTCGGGTAGGGCGGAACCGGCGGCGGAGTGTGGTAGCCGGTCTGCGGCCGCGATATCGGCGCCGACGGCGGGGCCGGCGTGTTGCCGGTTCCGGGCCAGGCGGTCCCGCCGGTCGGATACTGCGGCGAGGACTGGTAGGACGCCGGTGTGGTGCCGGTCCGCGACGCGACGGGCACGGCGGCGGTTTGCGGCGGGGTGCCGACAGACCCGGTGTGCCGGCCGACCTCGAACTCCAGCCGGGGGCCGTCGGGGTTGCCGATGTTCACCGCCTGGCCGTCGTGGAGATCGACGGTGGAGACGCGACGGTTGTTGACGAACATGCCGTTCAGCGAGCCGTTGTCGATCGCCAGCCAACGGCCGTGATCGAATCGCAGCACAAGGTGCGCACGCGAAATCAACGGGTGGGCGATCCGCACGTCCGCGCGCAGATCTCGCCCGATGACAACATCATTGCCGGCGGCAAAAGTCCGCGAGGACCCGTCGTGCCGAACGGTAAGTGCAGGTGCGACTGGTCGAGACATCGCGACAACTCTAACGGTAACCCTGCCGCGGACACGGGTAGGCCGCGCGGGAGCCGCGTGAATGTCAGCGGTCCGGCGCTCCGGTGAGGACGCAGTGGGTGTGGCTGTAGATGGTTGTCATGCACTGGTTGCAGTGGGTGCACAGCGATCTGACCGAATGTGCGGCACCGTCGGCCTGGATGCGGTTCACCAGATCCGGCTCGGCCAGCACGGCCCGGCCCATCGCCACAAAATCGAAGCCCTCCGCCATGGCCAGGTCCATGGTCTCGCGATTGGTGATCCCACCGAGCAGGATGAGCGGCATCGTCAGCTCGGCACGGAACAACCGGGCTTCCCGCAGCAGGTAGGCCCCGCGGTAGGGATACTCGCGCAAGAATTTTTTGCCCATCATCCGGACGCCCCAGCGGATCGGCGGTTTGAAGGCGCGGGAGAACTCCTTGACGGGCGCGTCGCCGCGGAACAGGTACATCGGGTTCACCAGTGAGCTGCCTGCGGTCAGTTCGAGCGCATCCAGTCCGCCGTCGTCCTGCAACCACTTCGCGGTTTGCAGGGACTCCTCGGTGTTGATGCCGCCGCGCACCCCGTCGGACATGTTCAGTTTTGCGGTCACCGCGATCTGGTCTCCGACCGCGCGGCGCACTGCCAACACGGTGCCGCGCGCCACTTTGGCGCGGTTCTCCAGCGACCCGCCGAACTCGTCATCGCGACGGTTGATCAGCGGGGACAAGAAGGCGCTGGCCAAGTAGTTGTGCCCGAGGTGGATCTCCACTGCGTCGAATCCTGCGTCGATCGCGAGGCGGGCGGCGTTGGCATGCGCGGCCATCACTTCGGTGATGTCGTCGCGGGTGGCTTTTTTTGCGAAGCGCATCGACAGCGGATTGAAAAACCGCACTGGAGCCAGCGCGGTCGCCTTGTTGGTCCGGGCGTTGGCCACCGGACCGGCATGGCCGATCTGTGCGCTGATCGCCGCGCCCTCCGCGTGGATCGCGTCGGTGAGCCGGCGCAGGCCGGGGACGGCTTCGGGGCGCATCCAGATCTGCCAGCCGTCGGTGCGGCCGCCGGGGGAGACGGCACAGTAGGCCACGGTGGTCATGCCGATGCCGCCGGCGGCGGGCTTGCGGTGGTAGTTGATCAGGTCGTCAGTCACCAGGGCGTGCGGCGTCGCGGCCTCGAAGGTTGCGGCCTTGATGATGCGGTTTCGCAGCGTCAACGGCCCGAGCTTCGCGGGACTGAACACATCTGGACTGGTGTTCACTTTCGAACCTCAGCACGCTGCGAGCGGAGGTGTCAACGGATCGCTGAAATTCAATGACAGAATGTTCGCCGTGGGTGCAACAGTTCTGGACGGTAAGGCCACGCGCGACGAGATCTTCATCGACCTTCAGGAGCGGGTGGCTGCGCTGACCGCTCGGGGCCGTACACCCGGATTGGGCACCATCCTGGTCGGCGACGACCCCGGCTCTCAGGCCTATGTCCGCGGTAAGCACGCGGACTGCGCCAAAGTCGGTATCAACTCGCTGCGTCGTGACTTGCCCGCTGATATCAGCCAGGCCACGCTCGAGGAGACCATCGACGAGCTCAACGCCAATCCGGAGTGCACCGGCTACATCGTGCAGCTGCCGCTGCCCAAGCACCTGGACGAGAACGCCGCCCTGGAGCGGATCGATCCGGACCGGGACGCCGACGGCCTGCACCCGACGAATCTGGGTCGGCTGGTGCTGGGTAAGACCGCGCCGTTGCCGTGTACTCCCCGCGGCATAGTGCATTTGCTGCGCCGCTACGACGTGCCCATCGCCGGGGCGCATGTTGTGGTGATCGGGCGTGGGGTGACCGTCGGCCGGCCGCTGGGGCTGCTGCTGACCCGGCGTTCCGAAAACGCGACTGTCACGTTGTGCCACACCGGAACTCGTGATCTGCCCGAGCTCACCCGGCAGGCCGACATCATCGTTGCTGCCGTCGGGGTGCCGCATATGGTGACCGCCGACATGGTCAAGCCCGGTGCCGCCGTCGTCGACGTCGGCGTGAGCCGGGTGGACGGCAAGCTCACCGGCGACGTGCATCCGGGCGTTTGGGATGTGGCGGGCCAGGTGTCGCCGAACCCGGGCGGGGTCGGCCCGCTGACGCGGGCGTTCTTGCTGACCAACGTCGTGGAACGAGAAGAAGCCGTCGAACGAGAAACCGGGCACGCCGGGATCGCGCCTCGGTGACTCTGCGGAGCGCATTGCGGGCGCAGTGGCCGATCTTGGTGGTCGGGCTGCTTTTTGTGGCCGCGTTCGGCCTGGTGGCCGCCAGTTTCTGGCGTCGCGGTGCGCTGCTGCTCGGTATTGCCGTCGGGGTGGCCGCGGTCCTGCGGCTGGCGCTCTCGGAGGACCGGGTCGGTCTGTTGGCCGTCCGCTCCCGGGGAATCGACTTCCTGACCACCGCCACCGTGAGCGCCACCGTCATCTACGTCGCCTGGACAATCGACGCGCTCGGCACCCGATAGACAGGATTCTCTTGAGGTCAGGAGCTCAGCGTCGCGCGGATCCCGACCGTCACGTAGGGCAGCGCCAGCCCCGTCGAATTCGCCAGCGCCGGATGGGTGGTCAGTAGATCGCGTACCTGACCGAGCGTGCGGGTGCGCACCTCGTCGGGTGAGGTGATGCAGTAACTGCGGGAGGCCACCAGGTCGATCAGCGCCTGCGGTGTCAGGTAATTTGTCCACTCCACATGGTTGCGCTGGACGTCGGTGAACGGTGCGGGCAGCGCCACCTCATGGTTGAACGGGTCGTGCTCATGGCCGATGATGCGTCCCAGATCACGAACCCAGCCGAGGCGTTCGTCGCGGGTGTTCCACACCAGCCCCAGTCGGCCGCCGGGCTTGAGAACCCGGGCCACCTCGGGCACGGCGCGTTCCGGGTCCACCCAGTGCCACGCCTGGGCCACCAGCACCGCGTCGACGCTGTTGTCGGCCAGTGGGATCTCTTCGGCGGTCCCCAACAGTGCCGGGGTGTCGGGCAATGCGGCGCTGAGTACCTCGAGCATCTCGGCGAGTGGATCCACGGCAACAACATCCAGGCCACGTTCCACCAGTCGGGTGGTCAGCTTGCCGGTGCCGGCACCGAGGTCGAGGACTTTCTGCGCCCCGGGCGGCAGCAGCCAGTCGATGGCCTCCGGTGGATACGACGGCCGACCGCGCTCGTAGGCGGCGGCCGCCGACCCGAACGACAGCGACAACTCCTGCCACGACTTGCCGGAGGACCTGCTGGACCGGCTCACCGGGCGGCCAGTTCCAGGGTTTTCCGGATCAGCCGACCGACGGCCTCGGTCTCGACGAGGAAGCCGTCGTGGCCGTAGCTGGAGTCGACCACCTCGAGGCCGTCGCAGCCGGGCAGCAGGTCCGCGAGCTCCTGCTGTAGCCGCAGCGGGTAGAGCCGATCGGAGGTGATCCCGCCGACCACAGCGGGGACCGGGCAGTTCTGTAATGCCGCGCTCACCCCGCCCCGGCCTCGGCCCACGTCATGGTTGGACAGCGCATCGGTGAGAACCACGTAGCTTCCAGCGTCGAAACGCGCCAAAAGCTTCCCGCCCTGGTGTTCGAGATAGCTCTGCACCGCGTATCGGCCACCGTTGAGTGGATCCTCGTCGCCTTGGGCGTGGTTGGCGAAGCGTGAGTCCAACTCCTCCTCGCCCCGGTACGTGAGATGGGCGAATCGCCGCGCGACCTGCAGGCCGGCGTCGGGGTTGCGGCCGGTGCCGTGGTAGTCGCCGCCCTGCCAGTCCGGGTCGGCCTTGATTGCGGCGACCTGAGTGCACTGGGTGCCGATCTGGTCTGCGGTGGCACGGGCCCCGACCGCCAGGATCAGTGCGGCACGAACCGAATTCGGTTCACTGACAGCCCATTCCAGTGCCCGGGCGCCGCCCATGGATCCGCCGACCACCGCGGCCACCTCGGTGATACCCAAGGCCGCCAGCGCGGCGATGTCGGCGTTGACCTGATCGCGTACCGAGATCACCGGGAATCGTGAACCCCAGGGCCTGCCGTCGCGGGCCAGCGAGCTGGGGCCGGTGGAACCGCGGCATCCGCCCAGCACGTTGGTGGAGATCGCACACCAGCGGTCGGTGTCGATCGGCGCGCCGGGTCCGGCCACACCGTCCCACCAGCCCTCGGTGGGGTGGCCCGGACCCGCGGGGCCAGTGACGTGCGAGTCGCCGGTCAGTGCGTGCAGCACCATGACGACGTTGTCGCGGGCCGGGGACAGCTGTCCCCAGCGCTGCACGGCAATGCTCACATCGTCGAGCACAACACCGCTTTCCAGCGTCAACGGTCCGATGTGGATCACCGCGACATCGCCTTCGGCCGGCAGCGTCGCGGTCAACTCAGGAGAGATCGTCACTGGGCACTCCTTGCTCAAAAGGCTGCCAGGGCGTTGGGATCGGAGATCCCGGTCGCTTTCGCTGCGGCAAACCCTTGTTCGAGGTCGGCGAGGATGTCGTCGATTCCCTCGATGCCGACTGCCAGACGGACCAATCCCGGTGTGACGCCGGTGCTCAGCTGTTCCTCGGGGCTCAGCTGGGCGTGGGTGGTCGACGCCGGATGGATCACCAGCGACCGGACATCGCCGATGTTGGCGACGTGGCTGTGCAGGGTCAGTGCGTTGACAAACGCCTTGCCGGCTTCGACGCCGCCGGCCAGTTCGAATGCCAGCACCGCGCCGGTTCCCCTCGGCGCCAGCGTCTTTGCGCGTTCGTGCCACGGTGAGGAGGGCAGCCCCGCGTAGTTGACGCTCACTACGTCGTCGCGGTCTTCGAGGTACTGCGCGACCCGTTGGGCGTTGGCCACGTGACGTTCGATGCGCAGGCTCAGTGTCTCCAGGCCCTGGGCGACCAGGAACGCGTTGAACGGTGACGCCGACGAGCCGAAGTCGCGCAGCAACTGCACCCGTGCCTTGAGTGCGTATGCAGGAGCGCCGAGTTCGGCGAACACCACACCGTGGTAGCTGGGGTCCGGGGTGGTGAACCCGGGGTGACGGCCCTGGGTCCAGTCGAAGTTGCCGCTGTCGACGATGACGCCGGCGATCGCCGACCCGTGCCCGCCGAGGTACTTGGTGGCCGAATGCACCACGATGTCGGCGCCCTGGCTGATCGGCTGGATCAGGTACGGGGTGGCGATGGTGTTGTCGACGATCAGCGGGACGCCGTTCTCATGGGCGACGGCCGAGACGCCGGGGGTGTCGAGGATGTCGATCTGCGGGTTGGAGATGGTCTCGGCGAAGAATGCCTTGGTGTTGGGCCTGACCGCGGCACGCCAGGAATCGAGGTCGTCGGGGTCCTCGACGAAGGACACCTCGATGCCGAGCTTCGGCAGTGAGTAGTGGAACAGGTTGTAGGTGCCGCCGTAGAGCCGTGGTGAGGACACGATGTGGTCACCGGCGCCGGCCAGGTTGAGGATGGCGAACGTCTCGGCGGCCTGCCCGGAGGACAGGAACAATGCGGCGACGCCACCTTCGAGTGCCGCGATCCGCTGCTCCACCACATCGGTGGTGGGGTTCATGATCCGGGTGTAGATGTTGCCGGGTTCGGCGAGGCCGAACAACGCGGCAGCATGGTCGGTGTCGCGGAACGTGTACGACGTGGTCTGATAGATCGGCAGCGCCCGGGCATTGGTCGCCGCGTCGGGGGACTGGCCGGCGTGGACCTGCTTGGTCTCGAAGGACCAACCTGCGGTCGGATCTGCGGCTTCGGTGCTCATTTTTGGTCTCCTGGGTTGCGCCCGGAGCCGCCGTCGGCCTGGGCGATTGATCACGAACGGTCGGTCGCCGTTGGATGCCTCGGCGACAGCTACGATCGGCGACAACTACGAAATGTCGGGCCTCCATATGGGTTGGGGCCCGTCCCATGCCGGACCCGCGCTTGCCGTGTAACCGCTGACGGTTACTCAACCTGGTCGTCTCCCGGGGCACCCCACCGCGGTTGGAGGGTTGCCGGCCAGCGAGCCGGGGCTTGACGCTGGCACTCATGACCGAGGAGCAGCCTATCGCACGGTCGATACCGGAGGCCAGTGAGGCGTCTCGGCGGCGCCCTGGATCACAGCTTCTGCAGATCCGGCTTTTGGGTGGTCAGGGCGCGGTGGCGGCTCAGCCGGCCGGCGGAATCGCCCGCTCAGGTGCGGAGTTGGCGTCGATGAAGTCGATGATCAGCTCGCTGACCCGGCCGGGGGCCTCGAGCATCGGGATGTGTCCGACACCGTCGAGTCGGGTGATCGTGGTCGCGGGCGGAAGGTTGTCGGTGAAGTGTCGGTTTCCCCGCGGTGTGGGGAACACCCGGTCGCGTTCGCAGAGCACCAGCTGCACCGGTGTCCGGATGGCGGCCAACTCGGCGAGTCCCGGTGCCAGCAACGTCTTGACCAGCAGAGCGACGTAGGCGTGGCAGTGGGTGGCGTCCTGCATCAGCTCCTGCAGGTCGGTCTCGGAAGGTCCGTCGGCGGGGCCGCTGATCGGCAGTGTCGCCAGCCGGCGGGCGAACGGCAGGTTCAGGATCCGCGGGCCCAGCAGCCGGGCGGCCAGTAGTGCCGGGCCACCGCCGAGAAATTTTGCGACGGTCTCGAATTTGGTAGGGGAGTAGCGGGACCAGCCGCCGGCCGGGGCGATTGCGGTCAGGGTGCGTGCGCGCCCGCGCCGCTCCAGCTCGAAGGCCACCCAGCCGCCCAGTGAGTTGCCGACGATATGTGCTGTCGCCCAACCGAGTTCGTCGAGGTGACGTTCGATGTGATCAACCATGACGGCGGTGTCCATGAACCAGGAGCTGACGGCGGGTCCGCCGTGATGGCCGGCCATGGTGGGGGCGAGGACCTCGAACCGGCCGGTGTCGGCGAGCTGGTCGGCGACGGTGCGCCAGACGTTCTGCGAGCACAGGAACGGGTGCAGCAGCAGGATCGGCTCGCCGGTGCCGAGGTGGATCGGCGAGCGGACGACTGGAGGAGCCATGTCGACCGACTTTAAGGTGATACCGGCGGTACCGCAATAGTTGCCGTGGCTTCCAGGCAAACATCTCAGATAGGGTCGTGCCCCGTGATCGTCAGCACCGTCAACGTCAACGGCATCCGCGCCGCGGTCAAGCACCGTTCCGCCGACAACCTCGGATTACTGCCCTGGCTGGCCCAGACCAAGGCCGACGTGGTTTGCCTCCAGGAGACGCGTGCCGACGACGAACAGCTGGCCCAAGCGCTGGCCCCGGCTTTGGACGACTGCTGGCACCTGGCATCGGCGGAGCCGCATCTCAAAGGCCGTAACGGGGTGGCGGTGCTGAGTCGGCATCCCTTCCAGGCGGTGCGTGTCGGCGTCGGCACCGACGAGTTCGCGTCGCACGGCCGCTACATCGAGGTCGACATCGAGTCCCCGGCCGAGGGCGACTCGCCGTCGGCCGGGCTGACGGTGGCCAGCGTCTACGTTCAGACCGGTGAAGCCGAGACCCCTCGGCAGCTGGAGAAAGAACGCTTCATGGTGGCGCTCGCGGCGCGGATGGCCGGGCTGAGCGACGCGGGCCGCGACGCCGTGGTGTGTGGTGACTGGAACATCGCCCACACCGAGAACGACATCAAGGCATGGAAGGCCAACGTCAAGAAGTCGGGCTTCTTGCCCAGCGAGCGGCAGTGGGTCGGGGAGTTGCTCGCCGCCGGCTGGGTTGACGTGGTGCGGCAGCTGCACCCGGACGTGGCCGGTCCGTACAGTTGGTGGTCGTGGCGGGGGAAGGCCTTCGACAATGACGCCGGCTGGCGTATCGACTATCAGCTGGCCACGCCGGGGCTCGCCCAGCGGGTGGTCGCCGCGCACGTGGACCGGGCAGAGGCCTACGCGTTGCGCTGGTCCGATCATGCGCCTGTGACGGTGGAGTACAGCTCAGCGCCCTAGCGCCGAAACGGCATTCGGCCCCTCCCCGCGGACCGGGCAGGGGCCGAACGATGGTGATATCAGCGCTTATTCGGCACTGTCTTTGCCACCGGAACCGCGGGAGTCACCCTTGTTGTCCGAGTTTGTGGACGCGGCCCGCGCGGCCGACTTGCTGCTCTTGGTGCGTTCCTTCTCCGATGCCCGCTCCGCACGTTGTGATGTCCGCTCGGCACGTTGTGATGCCCGCTCGGCACGTGTGGGCTTCGTC
This sequence comes from Mycobacterium sp., assembly GCF_049647605.1. Lineage (GTDB taxonomy): Bacteria > Actinomycetota > Actinomycetes > Mycobacteriales > Mycobacteriaceae > Mycobacterium. The sequence goes on from NZ_JBARXZ010000120.1 coordinate 93,337, forward strand.
CGCTCGGTGCCGTCGGTGGACGTCGTGGTGCCCCCCGAGACGACGGGCGCCGCTTCCTCCGGTGCCGGTGCCGGTGCCTCGGGTTCTGTTTCTTCGACGATCGGCGCGGTGGACGCCGGCTCGGCTGTCGGCTCGGGCGCCGGCTCGGCTGCCGGTTCGTCCTCGATGACCGCTGCCGCCGTTGCTGCCGGTTCCGGTTGGGGCGCAGCCTGTTCCGGACCGGTGGACAGGCTGACAGTGATTGCCGCCGGGTCGGGTACCTCGTCGGCCGCCGGTGTCGAAATGTTCTGCGGTGCCAAGTTCTGCGTCCCCGGGGCGACGGCGGGTGGCGTGATCGCATTGGCGACGGCGTTGCGGAAATTGAGCAGTCCTTCGACGATCCCGTATTCGCCGAGCAGGCCGCCGCCGAAATTGGGATTGCCGTTGACAATGGTGCCGACCAGGTCTGACGGGAAACTGATCACCGCGTTGAGGGCCGCCTCGAAGTCGCCGGTGGTGATGCCGTCGAAAATAGCTTGTACGGTCAGGCCCACCTGGCCTAGAGGCGATATGACGAGCCCGAGGAGCGGGAGCCCGAGCAGGCCGATTGCCTGCGGCAGAACGCCGATCACGTTGGAGATGTTGTCGAACGGGTTCTGCAGGAGCGCCACGATATCGCCCAAGCTGGTGCCGAGAATGATCGGGAAGGCCGCTTGAATGATGGGCAACAGCAACACATTGCCCAGACTCGGTATGCCGTTTTCGAAATCCCCGGCGATGATCTGGTCGATCGCTGCCTGGAAGGCGGCCGGCATGGCGGCTACACCGTTGAAGAACCCCTCGACGCCGAGCCCGACGATCCCGGCGGCGGTCGACGCACTGATGATCCCGTTCTGGGCGATTTTCGCCAGGATCGGGGCGGGGTCGGCGAGGAACGTCTCCGCCAATGTGCCGAGATTCCCCGCTGCCGTTGCGATCGTCTGAGCCCACAGTTCGATGGGATTGACGATGGCAGTGAGTTCCACCGGGGTGGATGAGGCTGCCGCTGGGACGACGATGTCCGGCAGCGACGGGTTGATGGGACTGATCGGACTCACTGCGATGGCGCCGGCGCCGATGAAGGCCACCCCTGCGGTGAGGTAACTGCGAGCCGAAATGTGCATGCGATTCCCCTAGGGCACATCTGTGATCTTGGACATAGAAAAGGTATCTGTGAAAAACCTGAGCGGAATGGACTTCGGGGATCTGCCTTCGAAACCACCGGGAGGATGCTCCACGCAGCAACCTCATTGCTTGCATCGTTAAGCCGTTGAACAGTGTTGACAGTCCAGGGAGTTACTTTCCATTGCGACCTGATTGCTTCACCCCGCAACTAACTGCCACGACAACTGGAACGTGTTTCACTTGCGCATCGCGGCACCTGGATGTGGGCACGGGTATCCGCTTCGGCGGGTCTGGGCCGTTCACCGAATTCGCTGGCGGTCCCGAGGCGAACATCTCGCCGTAGCGATGGGCAGCGCGGTTGGTCAGGCCTCGATGAGGCCGCAGCACCCCGGGTGGCGCCAGCTGGATCCGGGCTGATGAGCGGTGGGCATGATCTGACATGAAATGATCGGACGATCATGAGCGACTCCAGCCCCGCCGGCCACAATCCTGCCCGTCAGATCGTGTTCTCCGGCGCGCAGCCCACCTCCGATTCCCTGCACCTGGGCAACGCGCTGGGCGCGGTGAAACAGTGGGTTGAGCTGCAGGACGACCACGACGCCTACTTCTGCGTCGTCGATCTGCATGCCATCACGGTCCCGCAGGATCCGAAGGTGCTGCGTCGCCGGACCCTGGTGACCGCGGCGCAGTACCTTGCGCTGGGCATCGACCCGGCGCGCGCCACGGTGTTCGTGCAGTCGCACGTTCCCGCACACGCTGAACTGGCCTGGGTGCTGGGCTGTTCCACCGGGTTCGGCCAGGCGTCGAGAATGACCCAGTTCAAAGACAAGTCGCAGAAGCAGGGCAGCGACTCCACCACCGTCGGCCTGTTCACCTACCCGGTACTGATGGCGGCCGACGTGCTGCTCTACAACACCAACCTGGTGCCCGTCGGTGAGGACCAGCGCCAGCATCTGGAACTGGCCCGCGATGTCGCCCAACGGTTCAACGCTCAGTACAAGAAGACGTTTGTGGTCCCCGAGGCGATGATCCCGAAAGCCACCGCCAAGATCTACGACCTTCAGGACCCGACGGCCAAGATGAGCAAGTCGGCCACCACCGACGGCGGCCTGATCAGCCTGCTCGACGATCCGGCCAGGAGCGCCAAGAAGATTCGTTCGGCGGTCACCGACAGCGAGCGGGAGATCCGGTTCGATCGGGAAGCCAAGGCCGGCATTTCCAATCTGTTGACCATTCAGTCGGCGGTGACCGGCACCGCGATCGACACCCTGGTCGACGGGTACGCCGGGCGTGGCTATGGCGATCTCAAGAAGGAGACCGCAGAGGCGGTCGTCGAATTCGTCACCCCGATCAAGACCCGGGTCGATGAACTGCTGGCCGATCAAGCCGAATTGGAAGCGATCCTGGCCAAGGGTGCTGCCCGGGCCAATGAGGTGTCTTCGAAGACGCTGCAGCGGGTATATGACCGCGTAGGGTTTTTGCCGCAACGATCATGATCTCGGGAGACTGGTATGACGGAACCGGCTGACCGGACCAGCCTGCGCGCTGACGACATGGCGCCCGAGCAGGACAAGCCGGGGCTCGTCGACCGGTTTCGGGCCCGGTGGCCGTGGTTCGACCATGTCATGACGGCGCAGGAGCGCTATACCAACACCAAGGGCGACTTCTACGCCGCGGGAATCACCTACTTCACGATCTTCGCGCTGTTCCCGCTGCTGATGGTCGGTTTTGCGGTGGGTGGCTTTGTGCTCGCCAGCCGGCCCGATCTGCTGGCCGAGGTAGAAGGCTGGATCAGGTCGACGATTTCCGGGGACATGGGCAGCCAATTGGTCAGCCTGATGGATTCGGCGATCGAGTCGCGGACCACCGTCGGTGTGATCGGGTTGGCGACGGCGGCGTGGGCCGGGCTGGGCTGGATGGCCAACCTGCGTGAGGCGCTCAGTCAGATGTGGGGCCGATTCCGCGATGCCCCAGACGGTTTCGTCCGGACCAAGGTGTCTGATCTGCTGGCGTTGGTGTCGACGTTCATCGCCATCGTGGTGACGATCGCCCTGAGCGCCCTGGGTGCCGGTGGCCCGATGCGAACCCTGCTGGGGTACTTCGGCATTCGCGAGGCCCCGGGGCTGGGGGTGATGCTCCAGGTGCTGTCGGTGGTGATGTCGATGGTGGTGTCCTGGCTGCTGTTCACGTTGATGATCGCGCGGTTGCCACGGGAATCTGTGGGTTTCCGCAGCAGCCTTCGAGCGGGACTGATTGCCGCGGTCGGTTTCGAGATCTTCAAGCAGGTGGCATCGATCTACCTGCAATCGGTGGTCACCGGACCGGCGGGGGCGACCTTCGGCCCGGTGCTCGGTTTGATGGTCTTCGCCTACATCACCGCCCGGTTGGTGCTGTTCGCCACGGCGTGGGCGGCCACCTCGAAGGAGAACCTGCGCGAGGACATCGTCTTACCGCCTGAACCTGCGATGATCACCCCACGGCTGATCACTCGCCCCGGTATCGGCCCACTGCAGGCGGTCGGCGCGGTGGCGGTCGGAGCCCTTGGCGCGCTGAGTTTCTCGCGGATGGCACGACGCGACCGTGACTGAACCGGGTTGGTGATTCCAGTCCGACCGGAACCGTCTGAGCATGGAGATGCACTGCATGGGAGTTCCCGCGTCCAAGGGTGAACTACTCGCCGCCATCGACAAGACTTTTCGACAGCTGAGCACCGACCTCGATCGGGTGCCGCTGGAATTTGTCCGGGAACCGGTCCTGGCCGGCCACGTCAAGGACACCATGATGAGTCCGGCCGATCTGGTGGCCTATCTTGTCGGCTGGAACCAACAGGTGCTGATCTGGCACCAGCGTCGAGCCGCGGGACTGCCCGATGAATTTCCCGCCCCGGGGGTGAAGTGGAATGAGCTGGGTGCGCTCGCTGCGCGTTATTACGCCCAACACCAGCATGATTCCTGGGCCGATCTGCGCACGCAGCTCATCGAGGCCAAGGACCGGCTCGTCGACTTGATCGAGGGTTGTTCCGACGCCGATCTCTACGGCTTGCCCTGGTACGGAAAGTGGACGATGGGACGCATGATCTCGTTGAACACGTCATCGCCATACGCCAACGCCCGCAGCCGAATCCGTGTGTGGTTGCGAACGCTCTAGCGCAGGGGCCGGCGGTTGACCGCCCGGGCGGCCATGATGAGCCCGAATACCAGGATGGTGCCGACGACGCCGACGCCGACTCGCACCGGTACGGCGTCGGCCTGCGGTATCAGGCTTGCCGCTTGTGCGGCCGCCGCAGCGGCCAGTTCGTCGGTGGGTTTGTCGCGTGGCATCAGGGACGGGTCCGGGTCCACCAGCTCGCCGATCTTGGTGCCCGGGGGAGTCGCAAAACCGTAGTCCAGTAGCCGGGCGGCCTGCTCCCACGGCACGATCGGTTGGCGGGTGCCGCGCAGCAACACCGTGACCAGTCGGCGGCCGTCCCGCTCGGCGGCGCCGACAAAGGTCTGGCCGGCGTCGTCGGTGTACCCGGTCTTGCCGCCGAGCGCGCCGGGGTAGTTGTAGAGCAGCTTGACGTCGTTGACCACTTCGTAGGGCGGATTCCCGTCGCGGCCCGGGAAGTCGAACGACTGGGTGGCAACGATGTCGCTGAAAGCCTGGTTCTGCCAGGCGTAGCGGTAGAACAGTGCCAAGTCGTAGGCCGAGGTGCTCATGCCCGGGCCGTCGAGACCCGATGGGGTCGCGGCCCGGGTGTCTCGTCCGCCCAGCTGGCTGGCCAGGGTGTTGAGCTTGCCCAGCGCGTTGTCCCACCCGCCGAGTTGCATCGCCAGCGCGTGCGCCGCGTCGTTTCCGGAATGCATCATCAGGCCGTGCAGCAGGTCGTTGACGGTGTAGGTGCCGCCGGGGCCGACGCCGACTTTGGTGCCTTCGGCGGCGGCGTCCTCGGGGGTGCCGGGCACCTGCTTGTTGAGGTTGAGCTCCCGCAGCGCGGCCATCGCGGTGAGTACCTTGATCACGCTGGCCGGCCGGTGGCGACCGTGGGGGTCGCGGGCGGCGATGACGTCGCCGGTGTCCATATCGGCGATCACCCAGGCTTCGGCCGAGACGTCTTCGGGAACCGGTGGTGTGTCCGGTGCGGTGATGAGGCCGCAACCACCCAGCGCTTCGCCGCCGACGGGTTTTGACGGCACGGCGAGCGGCTGTGGCGTCGGCTGCCCCGGCGCGGGAACTTCGGATGCGTCCACGGCGGGGGGCGTGACGACCCGGTATGGGCACGGGTCGGCGGGTTCCGCGGAGGCCAGAGTTGGATTGCCGAGCGTCATGCTGCCCAGCGTCAGCAACGCCGCTGCCAGTGCGGCGGCGCGCTGTACCAGAGGTCGTGAGGTGGCCATCGGGAAGCAGACTAGGCGACTGCCGGCCTGATTCTGGGTAGCCGCGCTGTGGCTGGTGTGATTGATGTTGCCTATGTGAGTTGAGCTGTGGTCTCCTCCAGTCCAGGGACCCCTCCCGCGGTGTTGCCGAAAAGGGCCCCTCGGAGGTGGCTCGGACTCACTCTCCGGAGTCGCCGGACTGCTTGCTCTTGTTGCTCTTGCTGGACTTGGTTGCCCCCGCGTCGCCGGTTCCGCCGGAGTTCCCACCGGAGTTGCTGTTGGCGGCACCGCCCGAGTTGTCGGCCGGATCGTCGGTGGCGGTTCCGTGGGACCGGCCGCTGGCACCCGCACCGGAACGAGCCGTGGCACGCCTGTCGGACTTCGATGCCCGCACCTGCCCCTCCTCGGTGTCGTCTGCGTTGCCGGCATCGCCTGCAACGTCAGGATCGCCGGCATCGTCAGAATCTCCGGCGGCGTTCGCTTCATCGGCGACGGTGCCGGTGACGGGGGGCTGCTTCCTCCGGACCGCCGGCCCGGGTGCGCTCGCCGCTGCTGTAAGCGGCAATGAAGTAGCCGTTGAGAAGGGCCCCGGCCAGCACGGCCGGCATGTTCAGCATGACGCTGGCCGCGGTCCGTGTCCGTGGTCCCGTTTGGGACGCGAAAGAATTTATTCAGCTCCGCTATCGTCGAAAGTCAGTGAAGCTGCTGGTCGGGTCCCCACGGTCGCGGTTTTTCGGCGAATTATTTCTCGCAGGCGATTGCTTCAATGCAAAATCATCGGAATTGGACGACCCGCAGCGAATTCAATTCATTTCCGGGGTCGGCTCGATCGGCGGGACAAAGTGCGGTGTCGTGCATCGGGCTGACCGGGCGGGAGGCGGCGCCATGCCTGCAAGATGCAATTGTCCAAGATCACATCGCCGGAGGGAACCGCCTCCCTTGTCAGGAACCATATCTGTCCCACGGGTGCCGGGCTACCGCAGGCGTTGCGGCCCCACCGCCGGCTCGGGTCGATTCGGCAACGGGGCGTCGACTCGAGGCAGTCGAGCCGAGATCTCGGTGGTGATGACGTGCACGTGTTTGTGATGGGCAAAGAAGTTCGGTGGGAAAAGAACTGATAATTCTCGACACGTTTGCCCGGGCCGGCACTACGATGAGCATCGCCGACATCGGAAATCGTGAATGTCGAGTCGAACGTGTTTTGCAACATGCTCGTTGATGAGAAGGTGCTTTGTGGATTGTTTTGTGCGGGCCGTTATCGGGGCTTTGCCATGCTGGGCCGGCCGGATCTGAGGAGTGATGCGTGGTTGACAGCGGCTGCGCCGATTCTTTCCCGGTCGCACCCGCACCGTTGGTGCCCGACCGTCATCTGCCGGAACTCGACGACCTCGAGCAGGAGTGTTGGCAGCAGTTCACCGAATCCGCCACGCGTATCGGTGATGTTCTCCAGCGGACGCTGTTGTTCGAGCACAACCTGACGCTGCATGACGTGATGCTGCTCTGGATCTTGGCAAAATCCGACAGTGGCTCCGTGCGGATGGGTGACCTGGCAACCGCTCTTGCGCTCATTCCGAGCCGGGTGACCCAGCAGGCGGGCCGATTGGAAGCGCGGGGCCTGCTGACCAGGAGCACCAGCGAGACCGACCGCCGCGGTGTTGTTGCCACCATCACCCGCGTCGGTCGGGTGCATCTCGCGCCGGCTCTGCGGACATATGCCGGCGTGGTGCGCAGCCTCTACCTCAATCCGCTGTCCCGTCAGCAGATGACGGCGCTCGGGGACAGCTGCCGGCGTATCGGCGCCGGATTGCTCCAGCAGGACCGTCGGCCGAAACCAGGACACAACTGAGGCACAAAGCCAGATGGGCGAGACCTCCGCAGAGGTCCCGCCCATCTGTTGATGCCTACTACTACATCCGTGAGCTGGCTTCGGTGAGCACGTGACGCAAGATGTTGTAGATGGCGTCGAATTCCTTCTGCCCGCAGATCAGCGGCGGGGCGAGCTGGATCACTGGGTCGCCACGATCGTCGGCGCGGCAGTAGAGCCCGGCCTCCCAGAGTGCGGGGGTGAGGAATCCGCGCAGGAGACGCTCGGATTCCTCGTCGTTGAAGGTCTCCTTGGTGGTCTTGTCCTTGACGAGTTCGATGCCGTAGAAGTAGCCCTCGCCGCGCACGTCGCCGACGATCGGCAGATCGTAGAGCTGCTCGAGGGTCGCCTTGAACGCCGGCGCGTTCTCCTTGACCCGGGCGTTGAGGCCTTCGCGTTCGAAGATGTCGAGGTTGGCCAGCGCCACCGCTGCGGACACCGGGTGTCCACCGAAGGTGTAGCCGTGTCCGAACACCGTTGAGCCGTCGTTGAACGGTTCGAAGAGCCGGTCGCTGGCGATCATGGCGCCCAGCGGGGAGTAGCCGGAGGTGAGGCCCTTGGCGCTGGTGATGATGTCGGGGACGTAGTTGAAGTCGTCACAGGCGAACATCGAACCGATGCGGCCGTAGGCGCAGATCACTTCGTCGGAGACCAGGAGCACGTCGTATTCGTCGCAGATCTCGCGGACCCGCTCGAAGTACCCGGGCGGCGGCGGGAAGCAGCCGCCGGCGTTCTGGACGGGTTCGAGGAAGACGGCCGCGACGGTGTCGGGGCCTTCGAATTCGATGGCCTCGGCAATCCGGTCGGCGCAGTACTGGCCCCACGCCTTGGGGTCGGTGCTGTACTGCTCAGGGGCGCGGTAGAAATTGGTGTTCGGCACCCGGAAACCGCCCGGGGTCGGCGGGTCGAAGGGTGCCTTGAACGCCGGGATGCCGGTGATGGCCAGGGCGCCCTGTGGGGTGCCGTGGTAGGCGATGGACCGCGATATCACCTTGTACTTACCGGGCTTGCCGGTCAGCTTGAAGTACTGCTTGGCCAGCTTCCACGCGCTCTCGACGGCTTCGCCGCCGCCGGTGGTGAAGAAGACGCGGTTCAGGTCGCCCGGGGCGTAGCCGGCGATGCGCTCCGCCAGTTCGATGGCCGTCGGGGTGGCGTAGGACCAGAGCGGAAAGAAGGCCAGCTGCTCGGCTTGTTTGGCGGCGGCTTGGGCCAGCTCGGCGCGCCCGTGCCCGGCCTGGACGACAAATAGGCCGGAGAGGCCATCGATGTAGCTCTTGCCGTTGCTGTCCCAGATGGTGGCGCCTTCACCGCGGGTGATGATCGGTGGCGTGATGCCGGCGCCGTGGCGGGAGAAGTGCCCCCACAGGTGGCGGTCGGCTTTGGCGGATAGATCGCTTGAATTGTTTTGTGATGCTTGCGTGGTCGTCATCGCGTACCCCAATTGTATTGCTGTTTGACAAGTTTCAGATAGACGAGCGTTTCGGTGGATATCACCCCTGGGACGGCGCGGATGCGGGTGTTGAGCAGGTCGAGGAGATCGTCGTCGTCTTCGCAGACCACTTCGGCGATGGCATCGAAAGAGCCTGCTGTCAGGACTATGTAGTCCACGGATTCGATTTTGGCGAGTTCGTCGGCGACCTTGAGGGTGTCGCCGGTGCATTTGATGCCGATCATGGCCTGGCGGGCAAATCCGAGTTGCATCGGGTCGGTGACGGCCACGATCTGCATCACCCCGGAATCGACCAGGCGCTGCACTCTCTGACGCACGGCTGCCTCCGACAGCCCGACGGCTTTGCCGATCCCGGCATACGATCGCCGTCCGTCCTGTTGCAGGTTTTCGATGATCGCCTTGGAAAGCTCATCGAGTTGCATGGCCGGGACTGAAGACCCCTGGGTGCCGCCGCGAACGTACCCGGGTCCGTTAGGTCCTCCCGATTCCCGCATGCTTGTGATTGTGCACGGAATCAGTTGCCGGGGGCAACTATTACCGACAATATCCTCAGTCTGAGTGTGTCTAGTCGGCAGAATGCGTATGGTGACCGCTGGTCCGGGCCGTCTGGGTGGGCTACGGTGGCACCATGACCGTCGCTTCCTCTGCGAACACCTCCGCAACGGCCCGCAAGATCTCCTCCAGCTGGATCGACGGCGCTCCCGTCGAGACCTCGGGGCCGATACACACGGTGGTGAACCCGGCCACCGGCGCGGCGACGGCGGAACTGGCGCTGGCGACACCGGCTGACGTCGACGCCGCGGTAGCCGCCGCACGCGCGGCGTTCACCGGCTG
>NZ_JBARXZ010000121.1:0-15175 GCF_049647605.1 Mycobacterium sp.
TCCCACACTCATACGCCGACAACTTCGCCCGATTGAACCGCCGCGGCCCCACCACCAACCCAATCCCCACCGACACCACCGCAAACACCGCAGCAATCACCCCAAGCACCAAAATGGGAAAATAGACGCCCAACCTGGCTCCGATCATCGAGGTGGTGGAGATGACTGGGCCGCAAAGCTTCTCGGCTCTCTCCTGTACCTGCATGTCTACGCGATCGGAGCGCGTGGGTTTACCCCGTTATGGGGGAGACGGCAGGTGATCCCGAGGGGGATCTATCGCGTGAGCCCCACCAGACCGGGGTCGAACGACGCCCGGGCAGCCACCGAAACGGCGGCAGCACTCACCACCACGCCTGCGTAACGCTCATATCCCTTGGGAAAGACGATCTCTGCGCTGTCGGGTCCGTCACGATGCGCCATCAGCCAGTCGTAGAGCAGCCAGTCCACCGCACAGGTGACGGCGATCGGATCCGCTTCAGGGCTGCGTGCTGCGTCGACCACCCGTTGCAGCTCGGCGATGTGCTCGGCCCGAGCGGCCTCCTTGTTGACCCCGGAGCTGTCGAACATCATCATCGACAAGGTGAGCGGAAGTCGTTGTCCTGCTTCCGTTCGCACCACCCAGCGGCCGCCGTACCACGGCTTGTCGGGGTCGACTTGGCACATCTCGCCGTATCCGCCGACAACGCCGATCGAGGGCTCGTCGAGTTGGCCCTCCAGTGGAGCGGGACCGAGCAACCCGAGGGGTTGTCGGGCGCAGATCGAGAACAGCGCGGCTGTCCCGATGATCTTGCCCGCTCGTAGGTCAGCAGACAAACCGGTGAGTTCCAGTGCCGCAGCGTATTCGAAGCACAACCGGTCAAGGGTGCGATGCAGGTCCAGCAGCTCGTCTCGCTCGGCTCCCCCGTTGGGTCCGCGGCCGCCGCCGAGGATCTCGCCGAACCCGGCCGCGGCGATGATCAACGCATCATCGAGCGCCTCCAGGTGCGTGGCCACCAACCGGTCTGGTTCCTCGTCGTGTGCAACAAGTTCCTGCAGTGTCGCCGGCGCCCCGTCGGCACTGGTCCAGTAGAAGCCGATCTGCCCGTCGGCTTGGACGATTTGTGGTCTCATCCGAGGCCCTGGCGCCGCCAGATCACGACCCGGTTGTTACCCGAGTCCGCCACCGCCAGCCGGTCCCCGCACAACGACAGACCGTACGGCCAGCACAGCGTGTCGTGTTGCACCGAGGTCCACCGGTTCTCCCCGTTCGTCGCAAATGTCGGCTGTGCCAGCACGTGATCTGCGGCGCGTCCGTCGGTCGGCAGCCCCTCCCACAGCAGGACCCGGTTGTTGGCGGTGTCCGCGATGGCCAGCCGATCCGACCCACCGGTGCTGTCGAGGTCGATGGCGTAGGGAAAGCGGAACCGGTCACCGCTGTGCGGCCCGTAGGGCCACTCCTCCGAGCTGTGAAAATCGGTCTGCCCCAACAGGATGTCCGCCGGTCGGTCCGCACCGGGCGGTGGTGTCCATCCGAGTATCCGGTGATTGCCGGCGTCGGCGATCAGCAGGAGGTCGTCTCGACCGGTGACTCCGTGCGGCCACCGAAAGCTCGCCGGACCCGCAACTGTGCCACGGTTCTCGTCCCGGCAGCTGGGATCGGATTGGCCCAGTACCACGTCGGCGGGCTGGCCTGGGTTCGGGATCCCGTTGTGCCAGCCGAGAACCCGCCGGTTCCCGGTATCGGCCACCCAGAAGGTCCCGCCGACCATCGCGATGCCGAACGGCCAGTAGAGCGATGAGGCGCAGCATTCGGCACCTGCATTGGGTTCCACCGAAACGGCATCGGCCTGGCCCAGGATGACATCGGGGGCGCGATCGTTGTCGGTGGGGACGGTGTTCCAGACCAGGATCCGGTGATGCCAGGCGTCGGCTACGACAAGGCGGCCGTCGTGGATCAGCACGCCGGTGGGTAGGTTCATCCCGCGCTCGGGTCCGCGACCACCTGCGGCCCGGCCCTCGGTGGCACCGTCCGGCTGGCCGAGCACGACGTCGGCCGGTTGCTCGTCGGTGTCGGGATTCCCGTGCCACACCAGCACCCGGTGATTGCCGGAGTCCGCCACCACCACATGGTCGGCGTCGAGGAACACCCCACGCGGCGAGTACATCCATGCCATGGTGGGCGCGGCGGGTGGGAGCGCAAGCCCCCCGGGTGCGGGCGCACCCAGCCAGACATCCGGTGACCAGCCGCCGCGCAGATCTTCCTGCGGAGCAGTGGCGGGCCGGGTTTCACCGGAGAGCAGCGTCCCACCGATGTGGTGGCGCACGGTGTATCGGCTCATCCCCGTACTCGCACCCAGACATCGCCGTCATCGATACGCAGCGGCAACTGCTCGAGCTGGGCGCCGGGTGCACTGAGGCACTCCCCCGATGCCGCGTCGTAGCAGAAACCGTGCCACGGGCAGGTCAGGGTGCCGCTGCCGACGTCGAGGATCGCGTTGTCCAACGGCAGTGCCTCGTGGGCACATTCGTTTCGATACGCCGAGAGTCGGTGCTCGACACTGACCACGATCACCTCGGTTGCCTCGGCCCCGAGGCGGCTCAGGGTCAGCTCACCGTCGGCGATGTCGCTGGCCGGCCCCACTTTGGCCCAGCCGTCGTCGACGGGATCACGAACGATACGCAGCGACTCCAGCGGAATCAGGGTGGGAGTCGGCTCGTTGCGCACCACCTCGACCGCGGTGATGGCGGGCACGCCGTCGATCAGGGCGCTCTCCACCAGGTTGCGCAGCGTGACCGAGGACATCGAGCATCCGTTGCACGCACCCTCGAGCCGGACGTAGGCGGTGCCGTCCTCGATACGGACCAGGGTCACATCACCACCATGGCTCTGCAACTGTGGACGGACTTCCACGAGAACACGATTGGCGTGGGTGAGTGGATCAGGGCGCACGATCTCGTGCAGCGACAGCAGCAGATGCACCACCGGGTCGTCGACCAGCTCGTAGAGCACGCTTCGGGCCTCGGGATCTTCTCGCAGCCTGCGCACGATGGTGACCAGACCGGCGCGATGCACCGCCTCGATCGCGGCCTTCACCTCGTCGGCGACGGCGCGGGCGGCGGGATCCAGGCCGGCCAGAGCGGCGACAGCATCATCGACCCGCTGCGCCAGCTTTTCGAAATCGCCGTCGGCGGTGGCAGTTCGGGGTTCGGCGCTGGCTGTCATGCCGGTCCCCCATCGTCATCGGTCCGCAACAGTGCCACCTGGCGGGCGATCTCGTCGAGCACACCACGTACCGCCCGCACCGACTCGTGGTCGTTCTGCTCCTCGAACAGGTAGCGGGCGTCGTAAAGTTTGGCTTTGGCCTGGTCGAACACCCCCAGGTGGGCCAGGGCGTTGCCCTGATTGGCCAGCACCCGGGCCCGGCCCGACGGGTCGGTGTCCCGGTCACGCGCCTCGAGGACCGCTTCGTAGAGTTCGACGGCCTCGACCAAGTTGTCGGCCTGGTGTTTCGACGGGGTGTAGACCAGCGAGTTGGCCAGGTTCAGCTGCACACTGGCCCACTGTTCGGGATAGTCCTCGCGGGTGTACACCTTCAGCGCCGAGCGCAGCGAATTGGCGGCGACACCGAGGCGCAGCTGCCCCGAGGCCTCGACCATCGGCATGGTCAGGTAGGCGGTGGCGAGGTTGGCGTGGGCCGACGCCCACAACAGTGGCGCCTCCTCCCGCAGCACCAGCTGCAGCGCTGAATAATAGTGCGGCACCGTCTTGTTCAGGAGTTCAGGGCGGTCGCCGGACTTTTCGTGCAGCAACCCGGCGAGGTTGAGGTGCAGCTCGGCACGACCGATCCGCAGTCCGTCGGCTCCGGCGAGCACCCGCAGGGCCCGCTCCAGCCGCTGTTCGGCAGAGGCATCATCAGCGTCGCGGCAAATCGACGCGGCCGCCCCCATCAGGACACCCTGCAGTGCCGGGGAGTCGGCACCGGCCGCCTCGACCGCTCGATCCAACAGGTCGACGGCGTCCTGCAGTGCGCCGTCGGCGAGCGCGTGACTGGCCTGGACCGAAAGCACGGTGGCAGCCAGTTCGGCGTCCGCGTCGCCGAGGTCGGGCGGGGTGTCGGTTCGGCCGAGCACAAACAGCACCACGTCGACCAGGACCCCGAACTCGCCGAGGGCGGCCCGGACCGAGTCGGCGTCCTCGCTGTCGGGGTCGAGCACAAAGCGGTTGTACCGCGACACCGGATCGGTACCGGTCAGCTCCGCCAGCGCGGACTCCCGATCACCGGCCAGCGCGTAGGCGTGGGCCAGCAACGCATTTGGCCACTGCCCTGGGGTGTTGCCGGCCAGCAGGGCGTTGCGCACATCCTCGGTGTCGTCACCGGCCGGGATCAGCAGATATCCCAGCGGCAGCGGGAAGGCGCCCAGTGGTTGCGGACGGACGGCAACGGCAACATCGGAGTCGGGCAGGGCAGTCATCAGCTCATCCGTTCAGGGGTCCGCGCAGGTCACGCTCGGCGGCCCGCTTGATCAGCCGGGCGGACAGCTCGGCCCTGGCTTTGGTGGCATGGGTGTCGATCCGCTTGCGGACCACGCCGTCGGCGAACACGACAACGATCTCCACCGCCCAGCGGCCGCGTTCGGGGACGACGACGGTCTCCACACCGAGGGCGTCATCGGCGGAGCTGTGCTTGTTGGCCGCCGTTTTGGGTCGAGACGTCTTGGGCCGAGGCTCCTCAGTCATCAGCATCACCGGTCGGACCCCAGTGGTATCCGCAATGCACGCTGCGCATCGTCCCAGGATGCCGCACAGCGACCGGTGGGGAGCAGGTCACCGAGAACTTCGTGGATCAGCAGTGAGCGATCCCCGGCAGGATTACGTTGCTTGAGCAACAGTCCGCCACTGCGTGGGCCACGCAGCGGGATCAGCCACAGGTCATCGTCGCGCAGCACGGCGGCGACGGCGTCCGACGGGAATCGCCCGGCAGCCAGTGCGGCGTCCAGACGCAGGTAACCGTCGGCGGTGAACTCAACGGTGACGTCCTCCTCCAGGCGTGGCCGCAGCGGCCCGAGGTAGTCGGCCTCGATGTGGGCGATTGTCTCTTCCATCGCCGCCTGTACCGGTTCGGAGAGTTCGGCCCCGGGCTCGACGCCGGCCGCCTCGATGAGGAAGACGGTGATGTCGGTGGGGCAGGCCTCCCCCAGCGCCCACCTGGCAAACGCGATCGCGTGGTCCCACCGGAAGGAGTGGGTGTGCAGCCCCTGCAGCGGTGGTAGTTCGGCCAGTTCGGCGCCGGGGACCCGGAAGAGGGTTCCCGGCGCCGACCCGGTCGCCGCCGCGTCGATGATCACCACCTGTGCGGCTCCGCGCATCTGGAAGGCGACGTCCATTCCGGCGGTCCCGCCGTCGACGAGACGCGCGCCCTCGGGGACGCCCCGCTCCCAGAGGTGACGCACCAGCACCGGACCGACCCCGTCGTCGCCCCGAAGCAGGTTGCCACAACCGATGATCAGCACCTCACAGCCGGGCGGCTCGATATCGACCGCCGGCGGTACCGGGCTGCTGTCAGGAGTTGAACCGACCAACGGGACGCTCACACCATTCCGTTGATCACGAACTGCGACAGTTGTTTTCCGGTCTTGCCATCGTAGGCGTGCACCGTGCAGACCAGGCAGGAGTCGAAGCTGCGCGCGACGTGGCCGAGCTCCACCGGATCCTCCGGGTCGACGATCGGCGACCCCACCAGCGCACTCTCGATCGGGCCGAGCACGTTCTCACCGTCGCGGGGACCGATGTTCCACGCAGTCGGAGTGATCACCTGGTAGTTCTTGATCTTGTTGTCTTCGATGACAATCCAGTCGGCGAGCGAGCCGCGGGCCGCCTCGGTGGCGCCGAAGCCCTTGCCCTCGGCGTGCTCCGTCGGCTTGGTGTAGAAGCTCTCCTTGAGGTCCAGCTGATCCAGCCAGCCGCGCACCCACTGGTAGTACTTGGGGGCCTCGTGCATCCGAGCCAGCTGCCGCACCAACACACTGGGCCCGATCTTGGCCATGATGTCGACGAACAACGGGTCGTTGTCCTGGTGTGCGGCGGCATCGGGACCGGCTGCCGTCATCCGGCGCGCCAGCGGACCCGCCTCCAACGGGATGTGGCCCAGATCCCCGACCGCATAGCGCGGTGATTTGGCCCAGCTGTACTTGCCCTGCTTCCTGCCGTCCTCGGGGTCGATCGGGATGGTCTCCCCCTCGAACGGATGCAGCGGCCGGGACCCCTCGTAGAACGAATGTGTGGTGTCCTCACGCACATTCGCCTGGTCGAACTCGTACCACTGCCCCTGTGCGTACACCCCGGAACGCCCGATCAACGCGGCATTGCGCCCGTCGATGGTCGGGTTCTCGTACAACGACGGTTCGAAGTACGTGCCGGTGGCGATGTAGTTGCCGACCCCCTGGCCGTACTTGTCGAGCCCGACATCCAGGCAGTACCGGATGAAGAACCCGCAGTCGCTGTTGTACTGCTCCTCGTTCTCGTCGACCCACTCCAGGATGTCTTCCCAGGTCTTGTTCTCCAGCCAGCGCTCGATACTGCAGCCCAGCCACTGCTTTTCGAGCCAGTTGTCCTTCCAGTGCTCCAGGATCGCGATGGAACGGGTGACATCGGACAGGGTGGGGGCGCTCATCACACCGCCGGGAACCATGAAGCTGGAGTGCGGCCACTGCCCACCGAAGATCGCATACACCTCGACCGGCTTGGCCGAAAGAACCACGCCTGGTTGGTAGCTCGTGCCGACGTACGGCGCGAACCGGCGGACCGCCTCGTCGTACATCTTCGATTTGGCGTAGTTCTTGTTGGTCAGGTCGATGGCAAACAGCGCGTAGAAGTAGCGCGGAATCGACTGCAGCGTCTCGACGGCCTGACAGATGTTACGGATCAGCGTCGCGTTCTGCGGCATGTGGGTACGCCATGCGGTGTCCAGCGCGTACGCGGACTTGTACAGATGGCTGCCACCGCAGATACCGCAGATGCGCGGGCAGACGATCAGTCCGGCCTGCGGGTCCTTGCCCCGCAGGATGATCTCGAAGCCACGGAACATCGCCGCCTCGGTCCAAGCCGAGGTGACGACCCCGTCCTCGATGGTGACGCGGACGTCGAGGTCACCCTCGACCCGGCCCAGTGGGCTGACGAAGAGGTCTAGCGCGGTCATGAATGGTCCTCTCGGAGGTCTGGTTGAAAGGCGTTCGCCGGGGGCTGTTCCGGCTAGACCACGAACATGTCTTCTTTGGACCACTGGGGCGCGGCGATTCGAGCCGCCGCCGCGTGCGCCATGTAGGTCAGGTGGTCGGAGCCTTCCGGGACTTCCTTCGGGATCATGCCGCTGACCTTCTGGGTCTTGAACACGGTGCCCGGCGCCAGATCGAAGTGCGGGAACTCCGGTTCGGTGCAGCCGAGGCAGGGCATGCCGGCACGGGTTTTCGATGACTGCCGGTTCCACAGGATGCGGTTGCACGGCGAATGGGTCATCGGTCCACGGCAGCCGAACTCGTAGAACAGGCACCCGGTGCGGGTGCCCTCGCCGAAGGACATCGTGGACTGCTTGTATTCGAAGAATTGCACTCGGGTGCAACCTGTTTGGGTGAACGTCTTGAAGAAGGTCTCGGGCCGGTGCAGGTCGTCGAGCGTGATGTCCCCGGCGCGGCCCGTCGCCAACGCCACCAGGATCTGGGTGATCCAGTCGGGGTGCGCGGGGCAACCGGGGATGTTGATCACCGGCAACCCCATCTTGGAACGGAAGTCCGGGCCCAGGTAGCCGCCCCGGTCCCTCCGGTGGAACTGCAGACCGGTCGAACCCGACGGGTTGGGCTCCATCGCGGGGATGCCACCGAAACAGGCACAGTCACCGATGGCCACCACGATCTGCGCTGCGGCCGCCAGGTCGTCCACCCAGTCCTTCATCGGCCGGTCGGCGAAGATGTCCATTCGCCCCGTACCGTTCGGCGCCTCGATCACGGTGCCCTCGAAGACGAAGATGTCCAGGGGACGCTCACCGTTTACGCAGTCCCAGAACACTTTCTGGGCGTTCTGGCCGAGTTCGAGCCCGAGCGACGGGTGCCAGAGCAGGTCGAGCCCGAAGTCGACGACAAGATCGACGACATTGGGTTCCTCGGCGTTGAGAAACGACATGGTGTTCCCACTGCATGCCCCTCCCTGAAACCATAAAACGGAAGCCATCTTCCGGACTCCTCTCGCAATGTGCGGTCCGTGGGCGCCCAAGGGCCGGGCCGCATTTTCAATATGGGCTGAATTGGAAAAGAATGTGAATTATTTGGGGAGTTGACGCCCGAAAGAACGCGCCACGTGAATAAGAAATCCGAGACCGCGATTGATGTCTTTGTCCTTGCTGACCCGCCACAATCCGAAGATGCCTTTGGGGCCGCCCGGATCCGCCTCCGCGGCTGCTTTTCCGTCGATGAGTGCCTGACCGAGTTCGACGAGCACATCGGCGGCCTCGGGCTGCACCAACGGCGAATGCAGAAGCTTGTTCATCACGGGCATGGCGTCCACGATCGCCGTCGACAACGCCGCCAGGTTGACCGCCAGCGACTGCAGGTCGACGGTCCGAAGTTCCGACCGGGCTTCCTCGAAGCGGGGCAGGCTCGCGGTCAATGCCGCCGCCGGCCCGCGTAGGTCGCCGACCGCGGACGCAAGCGACTCGCTGATCTCGTCGCCTCGGCGCACCAGGCCGTCGAGCCCGGTGACGAGGATGGCGAGCAGGTCGGCATGGTCCAGCAGGCTGTTCAGCGACGCGGCGACCTCGGGGTCGTCGAGCCGTTCGCGCAGCCGGTCGGCCGGCGAGATCTCGACCACGTGACCGTTTGCCACCATGCATCCTCCTGCGGTGTTTTAGGGCGGGCTGTGCCCCGGGGCCATCAGCATCGACAAGGGGGCTGGGAAGAGCTGTGGCCGCAATCACAAACTAGCGATCATTTCGGGTCGTGCCTATCGCTTTCGCGCAGTAGCTGTCAGAATTGCGAAAACCTCAGCGCGCTGACGCGCGCCTCGATGCCAGGAGACTTGCGTGTTCGCCGCGCATTACTTACTGAATGCTTCATTGCCATCCGTGCTGTTTGCGGTCCGGCTGGCGCACCGGTCGCCATGTCGCGCCTGACCCGGCTCGGCTATATCGACGTCCGCCGCACCACCACGCCGGTACGCAGAAAAGTCCGCTCGCGCGGCGTTCCACCTGCGCTGGCCGACAACGAGATCTTCTACACCGAGAACCCGGCAGAGGCGTCACGACTGCTCGCCAAAGCGCTGGCCCCACTGACCCTCAAGGTCGACGCCGAGGACCCCGACAGGTTTGCTGCGACGATGCACGGCGTCCGGTTGCGGAACGTCAGCATGCTGTACGTCGATTTACATGTGAGCGCCACCGTCGACATTCCGTCTCTCGGGCAATACTTCGCCGTGCACATGCCGATGAACGGCAGCGCCGTGATCTCCCACCGTGGACGCACCTTCGAGGCAAATACTCTGAGGGCTCTGGTGACCACACCTGGCGTCCCGCTGCGCATCAAGTTCGGCCATGACTCACCACAGCTACTGATCCGGATCGAGGAGCGGGCGATGGCCGCACACCTGACCCGGCTGCTCGGCCGAAGCCTGAACCGACCCCTGGAGTTCGAACCCGAATTCGATCTGGCCACCGAGGCGGCCATGCGATGGCACACCGCGGTTCAGCTGATCCACACCGAGGTCTTCCATCCCGGCTCGCTGATCCAGCGCGGCCAGGGAATCGGCGCGGTCGAAGAGCTGGTGATGAGCAGTCTGCTGCAGTTGCAGCCGTCGAATTATCACGACGAGTTCCTACAACCGCCACAGCCGGACCAGCGACGCGCCGTGGTGCAGAACGCGATGAACTACATCGACAGTCATCTGGCCGAACGCATCACCATGGAAGCGATCGCCAAGGTGGTGCACATGAGCGTGCGCTCGATCCAGCAGGGTTTCCGCGAGGAACTCGGCATCACGCCGATGACCTACGTTCGGGAGCGTCGGCTCGAACGGGTGCATGAGGAGCTGACCGACGCCATCCCCTCGGACGGCGTCACGGTGACGGCCGTTGCCGAACGTTGGGGGTTCCACCACCTGGGCAGTTTTGCCGTCGAGTACCGCAAACGCTGGGGCGAAGCACCGTCGGAAACGCTGCGGCGGTAGCGGTCCTACCCGGCCGCACGTTCCTCGCTGCCATACCGTCGCGCGCCGGTCACCTGCCGCCACCCCAGCGATTTCTGGCTGATCAGGTGGGCGATGAGCAGCTCGGTGGACATCGTGGGCCGGGGCTGGCTGACCACATGCCAGGGTCGGTTCATCGGTGTTCCGGGGACCTCGAGTTCGACCAGGGTGCCGGAATCCAGGTGCCGGCTGACCGCCTGCCGCGACACCAAGGTGACGCCCAGCCCGGCGACGGCCGCCGCCACCACGGCGCCGTGCGACCCCAGCACCAGCTGCGGCGGCGTCACATCGAGCTCTTCCAGCAGGGCCGCCAGCGTCGAGCGAGTTCCCGAACCGGGTTCGCGCAACAGCCAGGTGGCGGTGGCCGGCAGGAAACCGGCCTCGGCTTCGGGTGTGCCGACAACGATCAGGTCATTCGGGCGCACGGCACGCACCCGTACCTTGCGGCGCAGCTCCTCAGGTGGCCGGCCGGCCACCACCAGATCCACTTCATGGCGCGCCAGCATCGGCCACACCGCATTTCGCGATGCCACCTCCAGGTGCAGGATCACCCCCGGGTGCTCGGCGCGGAACGTGGCCAGCGCCGCGGGGATCAGCAGCTCACCCGCCGAGGTGACCGCAGCCAGCCGGATCGACCCGTTCTCCGGGTCGGCCTCCCCGCGGGCGGCCAGGATCGCCTCGTCGTGCAGGCCCAGGATGGAACGGGCGTACTCCACATAGCGCTGCCCGGCCGGGGTCAGCCGCACCCCCCGGCCGTGGCGGTCCACCAGGGTGATGCCGATGTCCGCGCTCAGTGCGCGCAGCGCCGACGAGATCGAGGATTCCGTGACGACCAGGCGCTCGGCGGCACCGCGCACCGATCCGGTGTCGGCGAGTTCTACCAGGGCACGCAGTCGTGCATTGGTGGTCATCGCGTCTCACCTTCACCTAGCTCGAACACCCGGCTTGCCAGTAGATCCTCGGCCTCGATGGTGGTCAACTCCGACACACCGACGCAGGTCATCGGTCCGCTGACCAGTCGGCGTGCATGGCGCAGCCGGGCCCGTTCCAGCGCGTTGCGCACGCTGCGGGCATTGGCGAACCAGGGCTGTTCCCGACGCAGCCGCAGGTAGTCGCCGAACACCGACCTGGCCTCGTCGGAGAAGCGGTAGCCCAGATTCTCGACCATCAGGACGGCGATGTCCTCGAGCTCGGTGACGGTGTAGTCCGGGAAGGTGATGTGGTGGGCCACCCGGCTCTGCATACCGGGATTCGCCGAGAAGAACTGGTCCATCTTGTCGGCGTAGCCGGCGAGGATGACCACCAGGTCGTCGCGGTTGTTCTCCATCACCTGCAACAGGATCTCGATGGCCTCGCCGCCGTAATCCCGCTCGTTCTCCGCCTTGTAGAGGTAGTAGGCCTCGTCGATGAACAGCACCCCGCCCATCGCCCTCTTGATGACGTCCTTGGTCTTGGGTGCGGTGTGCCCGACGTACTCCCCGACCAGATCGTCGCGGGTGACGCTGACCAGGTGGCCGCGGCGCAGATAGCCCAGCCGGTGCAGCAGGTCGGCCATCCGCAACGCGACGGTGGTTTTGCCGGTGCCGGGGTTACCGGTGAAACACATGTGCAAGGTGGGTTGCGGTGCCTGCAGCCCGAACCGGGCCCGCATCCGATCCACCAGCAGCAGCGCGGCGATCTCGGCGATGCGGGTTTTCACCGGTTCCAGCCCGATGAGCTCACGGTCGAGCGCTTCGAGCACCTCGTCGACACCGGCGTCCGACCGAGCCGCGGCCAGATCGACCACGGCGTCGGCCGGCAGCACCGCGGGCGCGGTGTCCGGTTCGGCGGTTTCCGGCCGGCTCCCGAACGCGACGCGGGTCACGGCTCGTAACGCTCCCCCGGCGGCATATCGGTCGCATAGGCATGCGTGGTGTAACCGATCTGCCGGTTGGCCAGCTCGGCCCGGTCCAGCCGGAAGCCGGGTTCGGTGGCGGGCCGGTTGACGATGAACGACAGTGCCGTCGTCTGTCGGCCCAGGCTGGCGTCGTACGCGTTGAGCCGGATGTAGTGATTCGGGTTGGCGGCCCGGCAGGCGTTCACCTCCATCAGGACCCCAGCCGGATCCACCAGGTCGAACATCGGCATGCCCCACATCTCCCAGTAGATGTTGCGCGGGTGCGGATCGTCGGTGAACTCCACCGACAGCGGCCAGCCGTGGGACAGCGCATAGTTGATCTGCGCGGTGATCTCGTCATCGGTGAAGTCGGGCAGGTACGAGAAAGTGCCCTGGGTGATGCGCATCGTGTCCAGCTCCTAGGTCCGGCTCGGCGTCGCAACGACGTCGGGGGTGTCGGTGGATTCGTAGTTGAAGGTGATGTCGCCCCAGGTCGCCAGTGCGGTGTCCAGCGCCCGGTTACGTGAGGCCGCCTTCTTGAGGATGTCGGGGCCTTCGGCGTAGTAGTCCCGGCCCTCGTTGCGGGCCTTGATCATCGCCTCGAGCGCCACCCGGTTGGCCTCTGCTCCCGCGGCGATTCCCATCGGATGCCCGATGGTGCCGCCGCCGAACTGCAACACCACGTCCTCACCGAGGTAGTGGATCAACTGGTGCATCTGGCCGGCGTGGATACCGCCGGAGGCCACCGGCATGACACCGGGCATCGAGGCCCATTCCTGGTCGAAGTACAGGCCCTTGACCGGGTCGGCCTTCACGCTGTCCAGCCGCAACGTGTCGTAGAAGCCGGCGGTGGTGTTCGGGTCACCTTCGAGCTTGCCGACGACGGTGCCCGCGTGGATATGGTCCACCCCGGCCAGCCGCATCCACTTGGAGATCACCCGGAAGCTGACACCGTGGGACTTCTGCCGGGTGTAGGTGCCGTGGCCGGCGCGGTGCAGGTGCAGGATCACGCCGTTGTTGCGGGCCCATTTGGCCATCGATTGGATGGCGGTGTAGCCGATCGTCAGGTCGATCATGACGATCGCCGAACCGAGCTCGGCCGCGAACTCCGCCCGCTCGTACATCTCCTCCATGGTGCCGGCGGTGATGTTGAGATAGTGGCCCTTGATCTCGCCGGTGCTCGCCTGGGCCCGGTTGACCGCCTCCATGCAGAACAGGAACCGGTCCCGCCACCGCATGAAGGGCTGACTGTTGATGTTCTCGTCGTCCTTGGTGAAGTCCAGTCCCCCGCGCAACGCCTCGTAGACGACGCGGCCGTAGTTGCGTGCCGACAGCCCGAGCTTGGGTTTTGTGGTGGCCCCCAGCAGCGGCCTGCCGAACTTGCCGAGGTGCTCGCGTTCCATCACGATGCCGTGCGCGGGACCCTGGAACGTCTTGACGTAGTGCGTCGGGATCCGCATGTCCTCCAGCCGGAGCGCCTTGAGCGGTTTGAACCCGAAGACGTTGCCGATGATCGAGCTGGTCAGGTTTGCGATCGAGCCTTCTTCGAAGAGGTCGAGGTCGTAGGCGATCCAGGCGATCCACTGTCCGGGCGCATTCGGCACCGCATCCACGCGGTAGCACTTGGCCTGGTAGTGCTCGAAGGTGGTGAGCCGATCGGTCCACACCACTGTCCATGTCGCCGTGGAGGATTCCCCCGCCACCGCGGCCCCGGCCTCCTCTGGAGGCACCCCGTCCTGCGGGGTGATCCGGAAGGCGCACAACACATCGGAGTCCTTCGGCTCGTAATCCGGTTGCCAATAACCCATTTCCGCGTACGGGATGACTCCCGCGTTCCATCTGTCTGCCATGTGCCGAACACTGCCAGCAGACACTGAAGCAGTCTATCTAGAATTCGCCCTCAATAATGAAGTAATCACTTGATTGTTGGCGTCTCCCCGCGCAGATCCACCTCCTGGGTGAGGTCCCGGCCATCTGCCCCTCTTAGCGTCGGCGCGTATGGGCGCAATCAGGCGACCGAACCACACCACCAACAGGAGCATCGATGACTGACCGGCAGAACACGTGCAGGCAGATCGCCGCCGCGATGACGGCACCGGGCAAAGGCATCCTCGCCGCCGACGAGAGCATCGCCACCATGTCGTCGCGGCTGGAGAACGCCGGCGTCACCCCCACCGCCGACAGCCGCCGCCTGTACCGCGAGCTGCTCTGCACCACACCGGGACTGTCCGATTCGGTGTCCGGGATCATCTTCTGCGACGAGACCCTGGGCCAGGTGTTCCGTGATGGACAACCGTTTGCCCAGGCCGTCCGGCAGCTCGGCATCCTGCCCGGCATCAAGGTCGACACCGGCGCCAAGCCCGGTGCCGGGCTGCCCGGCGAGACCGTCACCGAGGGGCTCGACGGGCTGGCCGCGCGGCTGGCGCACTACGCGGAGATCGGCGCCGCGTTCGCCAAATGGCGCGCGGTCTTCACCATCACCGACACCCTGCCGAGCTGGGGAGCCACCATCAGCAACGCAAACGCACTGGCGCGCTACGCCGCCGCCTGCCAGGAGGCGGGGCTGGTCCCGATCGTCGAGCCCGAGGTGCTGATGACCGGTGACCACAGCCTGGAGCACTGCGCCGAGGTCACCGCAGGAGTCCATTCCGCGGTTCGCCAACAACTGAGCGCACTCAACGTCGACCTGGCCGGCATCGTGCTGAAACCCAATATGGTCATCGAAGGTGACAACCACCCGGTGCGGTCCACCCCGGAGCAGGTGGCCGCCGCCACCGTGCGCGTGCTGCGCGCCTGGCCCGCCGACCTGGCCGGTGTCGCATTCCTGTCCGGCGGCCAGGAACCCGAGCGGGCGACGGCAAACCTGGCGGCCGTGCAGCAGCATCAGACGCCCTGGCCGTTGACGTTCTCGTTCGGCCGGGCACTGGTGTCGCCGGCGCTGGCCGCCTGGCACGGCGACGAGACCCTGATCGGCGCCGGCCAGGACGCCCTGGCCGGCCACGTCGCGGCCAACGCTGCGGCGGTGCGGCTGCGCGGCGAACTCCAGCCCGCCTGACTCCCCCGGTTTTTCCCGCGAGCAGACACAAACTCGGGCT
>NZ_JBARXZ010000122.1:0-10599 GCF_049647605.1 Mycobacterium sp.
GCCACGGCGTGTTGCAGGGCCGCGACAGCAGCCGGGCGCCAGTGGGCCGGGTGGGTCACGGCGGCGACCTCGGGCCGGCGCCGATGTCCGCCGGCAACGTAGGTCAACGCGTGCAACGCCTCGGCGAGCACCCGCTCGCTGTGATGGCTGGACCCGTCGGACGCCAGGATGCCGACCGGATCACCCACCCGGTCGACGAAGTCGGTGACCACTAGGCCCGGGTCGTCGCCGGGCAGCTGCGGATACTCCCCTGGCCGACCCAACATCGGCGGCCGTCTCCGGAAGACCGTCAGTACCGGTGCTCGCAGCACCGCGGCATCAGAAGTCACCGCTGCCAATGTCGTGGCGCCCACTGACAGTCCAACTGCCTGCATCGTCGGTCCGCCTCCTCGAATTCCCTGTCATGGGTTTCTCGGTTCGGGACCTGCAAGCGTTACGACAGCAAACGCAGTTATCTGATGGTGCCGAGGCCGGGGATCAGTGGCAGATCCAGCGCCGTCACCCAGCCGGGAGGCAACGCGTTGACGGCCGCGACCGCATTGAGAGCCCGCAGCCCGGTGGCCAGGCAGCCGGCGGTCGCGGCATCGCGGCCCGAACCGTCGGTGAACCGGAACGCGGTCTCCTGGAAGATGCTCGGGGTGCCCTCGATGTCCACGCGGTACACGTCGTCCTCGCTGCCGGATGGCCAGTCGGGAGCCGCGTCGTTGCCGATTCGGTTGACGTGTTCCAACTGGATTCGCGTCTCACCCCGGTAAACGCCGTTGATGGTGAACCGCACCGCAGCCACCTGACCCGGTTCGATGACACCCTTGACGGTTTTGCGTTCGGTGGTGGTGACCCACTTGTCCCAGGTGGTGGTGATCTCGTCGAGTTCGATACCCGCCGCGTGCGCGATCATCGGCACGGTGGCACCCCAGGCGAAGATCAGTACATCCGGATGCTCCAACAGCGGCCGATACTCGGGCTCGCGCCCGATGCCCATCTCGAACTCGTAGTCGCCCTCGTAATTGGTGTAGTCCAGCAACTCCGAAGCCCGGACCCGGCGGACCTCCGAACACAGGCCCATGAGCGTCATCGGGAACAGGTCGTTGGCAAACCCCGGGTCGATCCCGGTGGTGAAACAGGAGGCGCCGCCGGCCTCACAGGCGTCGGCGATGGGCTGGGTCCAGTTGGGGGGATTCTGTTTCATCGCCGGCCACACCCACGGGGTCATCGCTGTGGAACAGACATCGATACCGGCCCGCAGAAAGCGGGTGATCAGGCGGATGTTGTCCTCGGCGTGCGCGGCGGTGGGACCGTAATGCACCAGCGCGTCGGGTTTCAACGCGATCAGCGCATCGACGTCGGCGGTGGCCGTAACACCGACCGGGCCGGGTAGCCCGCAGATCTCGCCGACGTCACGACCCACCTTGTCGGGGTTGCTGACACCGACTCCCACCAGCTCGAACTCCGGGTGCTCGACGATCTCCCCGATCACCATTCGACCTACGAATCCGGTTCCCCAGACCACGACGCGCTTCGCAGCCACACTGCCACCTTTCTGTTGACACCGATGTCCGAGCCACATTCGCACGCCTGAGCTGTCGGTGAAGCGCGATTGCCGCCGACAAACCTCGGCGTTGCCGGGAAGTTCAGCGATCAACGATGTTCCAGCAAATTCGTGCCGTAGCATTTCGGCGGTTGGGGGGCAGTCTCGCGTCGGCTGGAGAGGACACATGACAACATCACGGAGTAGACACCGTTTGCAGCGGCGCCGCGGTGGCCGACGCTCGTTACCGTATTTGGCCGTTGCGGGTGTCACCGCCGCCGGACTTGTGCTCGGCTCCGCCCCCGCATCGGCGGCGCCCAGTGTCTACTACCTCCGTGGCACGAACATCGGCAACGTCTCACCGGATCCGGCGTTCGGCAGTTGGGTCGACAACGTGCTCACCGCAACGTCCGTGGACCACGATCAGCCGACCAAGGTCGATTACCCGGGCGGCTTCTGGCCGCTGTCGAAGGGCTATCTCGGTGACCCGACGTACAACCGGTCGGTGTCTCTGGGGGTTGCCGGCCTGAACCAGGCCATCACCGACGGAGCCGGCGGCGAGGTGATCGTCTTCGGCCACTCCCAGGGTGCCGTCGTCGCCACCGAGTACCTGCGCCAGCATCCCGGATCCGATCTCACCTTTGTGCTGACCGGCAATCCGAATCGCCCCAATGGCGGTATCCTGCAACGGTTCAACGGGCTCTATGTTCCGATTCTGGACATCTCGTTCAACGGTGCCACCCCGACGGACGACGCCACCACGATCGACATCGCCCGTCAGTACGACGGCTGGGTGGACTTCCCCAGGTACCCGCTCAATCTCGTCGCCTCCGCCAATGCGCTACTGGGCATCGTCTTCCTGCACGGTAAGTACGAGGAGGCCATCACACCTGAGGTGCTCGCCGGACTCGAGCCCACCCAGCACGGCAACACCACGTACTACCTGGTGCCCACCGCCCGGCTGCCGCTGTTGATGCCCTTCGAGGGCCTCTTGCCCAAGAACGTGCTCGACGCTCTCGATGCGCCGCTACGCCAGATCGTCGAACTCGGTTACGACAGAACCGATTACGGCAAACCGACACCGGCCGGTCTGCTCCCAGATCGGAAGCCGGCCGCGGTGGCTCCCGAGCCGAATTCCGTGCCCGACGACCAACCCGGCGGCCGATCCGTCGATGACGCCGATACCCAGCAGCCGTCGCGGCAGCGGGCGGGGTGGTCGCACCGGCGCATCCAGAAGCCGGACCGGACCGACCAGCTCGCCTCGACCGAAACCGCTGACGAGATCCCTGACGAGACCGCCGAGCCCGCAGCGCAGCCCGGGCCCGGCCACTCCGGCACCAACACCACAGACAACAAGAAGGACCAAGGCACCAACTCGACGGGAAAGCGGCACTCCGAGAGCGATTCCGGCGCCACGCAGCGCCGCTCGAAAGCCGGCAAGGACAACAGCACCTCTGCCGCCTAGTGACTCCTCGACGGGCCGCGCCGACCGGACATATGAGACAGTCAGTCTTATGACAGACCTCACGGGCAAAGTCGCCCTGGTAACCGGTGCATCGTCAGGACTCGGCGCGGCAGTTGCGCAGCTTTTTGCCGCCCGCGGAGCGCAAGTGTTCGGCATCTCGCGTGACGCCGAGAAGATGGCGGCCGTGTTCGCCGACGTCCCCGGCGGCGCCTACGAGTCCGTCGATGTGGTCTCGCCGGATGCGTGTGCCCAGGCGGTGTCCCGGTGTGTCGAGAAGTTCGGCCGCCTCGATGCGTTGATCAACGTGGCGGGTTTTCACACGATGCGGCACACCCTGGACGTCACCGACTCCGACTGGGCCTACGACCTCGCCGTCAATCTGAACGGGCCGTTTTTCCTCATTCGGGCCGCGCTGCCGCATCTGCTGGAGGCAGGCGGGAACATCGTCAACGTGTCGTCGATCGCCGGCATCGAAGGTGAGGTGTACTCAGCCGGCTACTGCGCCGCCAAGCACGGTCTGGTCGGGTTGACCCGGGCATTGGCCATCGAGTTCACCGCAGACAAATTGCGCGTCAATGCGGTCTGCCCCGGCGGGATGGTGACCGCCCAGGCCACCGAGTTCGCCGCACCGGAGAACGCCGACTGGAATCTGATCCTGCGCATCGCCTCACCGCGCGGTCTCATGGATGTCGCCGATGTCGCCAAGACCATCGCCTTCCTCGCCAGTGACGACGCCTCGGCCGTGCACGGCGCCGTCTACACCGTCGACAACGGCAAGACAGCGGGCTGACACAAGCGCACAATGAACGCCGTGGCCACATCACCGGAGTTCGCCGACAGTGCCAACGGTTACGTCGCCACCGAGACCAGCGCTGCGGTGGCAGGATCGGCAGCCACCGTTGCCAGCACTGCCGTGGCCGGATCGGCAGCCACCGTCGCCAGCACCGCAGTAGCCGGTTCGGCAGTCACCGTCGCCAGTGCCGGCGTGGTGAGTTCGGCGGCGACCGTGGCCAGCACTGCGGTCGCGGGTTCGATCGCGACCGCAGGCAGTGCCGCCATCGCCGGAAGTGTCGTCATTGCAATGTCTCTCGCGGTGGCCGGGAGCGTCGCGTGTGTGGCGTGTGCGTTCTGCAAGAAGTGCATCGCCTGCGTCGGCTGCGTGGGCTGCACCAACTGTGTGGGCTGCATCGGGTGCTACAACTGCTCGGGTTTGCGTTTTGCCGTCGGCAAGCGCGACGTGCGCAACTAGCTCAATGATGTCCGCATCAGCATGACGCTGTAGGTGGACCAGAGCGACAGCGTGAAGTACAGGTCCGAGCCGGTCGACCACGGGTGGATGAAGGGGGCGTAGATCCCTCCCGGCACCTCGGTGGTGTTGACGATCGTCTTGGCCTGGCTCCACGGACCTTCCGGTTTGTCGGCGGTGCGCATCACCACGTTGTTGAGGGTGTTGGTGTAGAGCATGACGAACTTCTTCAGGTGGTCGTTCCAGGCCACCGACATCTCGCTGCCGGGTGCCCACACCACTTGCAGCGCCAGATATGGCGTGTTTTTTATCCAGCCAAACGGCGTGTAGTACTCATAAGCCGATAGGTCGGCCACGGAGTTCTCCGAAACCCTTGACAGGAAAGGCATTCCACCGCGGCCGGCACCCGTGCCGTAGTTGTAGACGTAACCGCCCGAGCGCAGATAGGCCGCCATCTGGAAGTTCTGGTATCCCCAGACGAACGGGACACCGGGCACCGTGTTGAACCAGCTGGGCCGAATACCGGTGCGCGGCACCGCCCAGTTCTCCCCATTGTCGTCGCTGACCGCAACCGCCGAGAAGTTGGTCGACCACTGACCCGGGTTGCCCCATTGGCTGACCGACATGAAGTTCACGTATTGACGGTTGCCCACCGAGATTCCGGCGGTGGGGATGACGGTGACTTCGGTGGCGGCCAGACCGAGGCTGGCGATCACCTGTCGAGCAAAGTCCGGCCGGTTCTGGGTGACGGGTGATCCGGCGTAGATATCGCCGTATTTCGGGTTCGGAATCCGCATGCCGTCGGCCAGGTTGCGGTCCGAGCTGCGAAACAGCGTGTTCTTGCGCCACTCCTGATCCTGGACGCTGCAGTTGCCGAATGTGTCCCCGAAGGCGATCAGCACCTGCGGGTTGGTGCTCGACCCGTTGTCCCAGACGATGCCGAGGTCGGTGCCCGAGATGCCGAAGCGTTGGTAGGAGTCGCTTTCCGGGCCGGCCAGCCACTGCACCCGGGTGGCGGTGGAGGCGGTCGGCGCGGCCGCGGCACGCGCTGAGGTCTCCGGTGCCACCGCCGAGTCGGCTTGGGCGGGCGTTAGCCCGGAGGGGTTGTACACGGCACCCGGTTTGTGGCCGATCGGCAGATGCAGGATCGGTAGCTGCGGTAGCTGAAACGACGGCGGGGCGATCCCGCGGGCCGCCGGACCGGAGGTGGCGCTGGACGTCGGCACCGAGCACGGATCGGCAGCCGCCGGTGCAATGACGGCCATGGGCAACACACAGGCGGCGACCGATGCGGTCACTGCAGCCAACGAGCCACTTCTGGTGAACGCCGACATGAGACCTTCCGGGGCGGTTTTGCACTGGCCACTACCAGGCATTTGCTGTACTTCCACGCTCGCGACACCGTCCCCGACGCACGATATCGACTGTGACAGTAGTGACCCATGTGGCAAATGCTGCGGCACAGCCGACACTCGATACCGAGCCGTGACCGCCGCGTGACGTACGCCGCCGGCCACGTGGGGCCGACGATCCGGCGCCTGCGCGACCAACCGTCGACGCTCCAAGCCCGCCGGCCGACACCCCGCCTGGCCTGTCAAAAACGGGTGCGAACATAACGTTGCGACATCTTTACCTGCGATGATCCGAGATGTCGGCCAATGTTGGTTAACTACCCGGTAAGTTTGCTCCGTCAACAAGAGTCGGGGGGCTCAGTCGATTCCCGGAGGGCTTATCCAGATGCGTTCGACCAATAGTGCGGCCACTCACATCGGCCGTATCGGCGGCTTGGCAGTGGCACTGGGGGTGGGCGCCGCAATCGCCTCCGGCAGCGGCCTCGCGTGGGCTGACAGTTCGGACTCCGGATCGAGCTCCAAGAGCTCGTCACAATCGAGCGACCGCGGCACCGCGAAGACGGAACGTTCATCCAAGAGCGACCGGGCCGACAAGTCCACCACCAAGGACACCGGGTCCGGCACCAGCGCCGGTTCCGGCTCGAACACCGGTTCCGGCTCGAACACCGGTTCTGGCAAAGGCAGCGGTTCCGACGACGACACCGACTCAGACAAGACCCCCGGCTCGAGCAAGGTCCGCGACCGCGATTCCGACGACGCGGCGGCCGAGAAGTCCTCGCGAGGCCTCGCCGCCTCCAAGATGGCGTCCTCTGCGGCCTCGCGGAAAAGCGTGTCGTCCGAAGATTCCGCACCAGAGCAGCAGCCTGCGGTGAAGTCGGCACCGGTGACCACCGCCGCCGACACCTCGGCGGTCACCAACCCGTCGGTGACCTCGGAGTCCGCCGTTACCGTGGACGTCGCCAACGACGACGCGGCCATACCCGTGTACGTCAGCCGGCCGTCGAAGTCACTGGCAGCGACCATCACCGCGGTATCAAAAGAATTGGCTACCCCGGTCGTCGAGCCACGGCCGCGGCTGGTGACCCGCCTGCTCGGCGCACTCGGCATCAACTCCGCGGCCACCAACTCCCCCGCCACACCCGCCCAGTCGCCAGCCATGGCGGCGCTGCTGGGCTGGGTGCGCCGCGAGGTGGAGCGCACCGCCACCCCGGCCGGCCCGTCAGCGGCCGCCGCCACCTATGCCGCGGCCGCCGTCGCCGACCCCTGGCCCAGCAAGCTGGACTCGCGCCGGGTTGGCTGGGTGACCGGTCCGGGCATCACCAACCTGCCGGGCGGCTTCAACATCTACGGCACCGACCTGGGCATCATGTGGGACGGCGGCACCATCGACGGTAAACGCTTTGTGCACGTGGCATTCGGCGATACCTTCAGCGGCCCGAACATGCAGGGCGGCTGGCGCAACAATGTGCTGTTGATCAGCTACGACGACCGGTTGAACAACGGTCTGACGCTGGCCCCCACCGGCCCGGCGTTCCAGTTCATCCCGCGGTCCAACGGCCAGGTGGGGTGGTTCGGCTCCGAGGTGACCGTCATCCCCACCGCAGGCATCCACATCAACGGCACGCAGTACGTCAACTACATGTCGGTGCGGTCATGGGACACCCCCGGCCGGTGGACCACCAACTACTCGGCGATCTCGCAGTTCTACCCGGGACCCAACGGCGGCGAATGGCGCATCGTCGGATCGACCATCCGCTCGTCGGGCTGGTTCCGCTCGACCACGCCGTACCGGCCCGGCGACCAGAACTTCCAGCAGATGGCCTACGTGTTGCAGCCCGAAGATCAGGTGGCCGACGGGGATCCGCGCTACCTCTACGCTTTCGGCACCCCGTCGGGGCGGGCCGGATCGGCCTACCTCTCCCGGGTCGCCGAGGGTTCGGTGACCGACCTGTCGAAGTACGAATACTGGGACGGCGGCAAGTGGGTCCGCGGCAATGCCGCAGTGGCCAAGCCGATCATCGGCTCCAACAAGTCGTCGGGACTGTTCGGCTTTGTCGTCGACTGGGCCAATGATCCGCGAGTGTTCGGCGGTTACTTCGGCGGGCTGTTCGGCCCCAAGACCGGCGGCAATGTCAGCGAGATGTCGGTGCAGTACAACGCGTATCTGGACAAGTACGTCGTGCTGTACGGCGACGGCAACAACAACATCCAGATGCGTGTCGCCGACACCCCGGAAGGGCTGTGGTCCGACCCGGTTCAGCTGGCCAGTTCCGCACAGTATCCCGGTCTGTACGCACCGTTCATCCATCCCTGGTCGGGTACCGGCCTGATCGTCGACGGCAACGGCGACTCCGACTACAACAACCTGTACTGGAACATGTCGCTCTGGGGCCCGTACAACGTGGTGTTGATGGAGACCGACCTGAGCTCCCTCAAACCGATCCAGGTCTGACACCCGAAGCCTCCGGCACCCTCGGATAACAGCGGGATCACAGCTGCCCACGCGGTTGATAACAAACCGCGTGTGCGGGGCCGGTTCTGCGGTCTGCCCGCGGTTAGCTTGTGCCCTGTTCGGTATGGAGGGGAAGGGTGCACCCAGTGGCAATCGGATTCGGCTGGTCGCGTCTTGGGCGTCGTGCCCGCAAGATAACCGCGGTGGCGGGCGCGGCGGTACTGTCGGCGTTCCTGATCAGTGTCACCCCGGTGCCGACCGCCGAGGCGTTCTCCCGTCCGGGCCTACCGGTCGAGCATCTCGACATCCCGTCGCCGTCGATGGGCCGCAACATCCGCGTGACGTTCCAGGGCGGCGGCCCGCACAGTGTGTACCTGTTGGACGGCCTGCGCGCGCAGGAAGATTTCAACGGCTGGGACATCAACACTGCGGCCTTCGAATGGTTTTACGAATCCGGCATTTCGGTGGTGATGCCGGTCGGAGGTCAGTCCAGTTTCTACACCGACTGGTACCAGCCCGCCGCCAACCGCTCCGGTGCGGTCACCTACAAGTGGGAGACGTTCCTGACCCGGGAACTCCCGGCCTGGCTGCAGGCCAATCGCGGTCAGGACCCCACCGGCAACGCCGTCGTCGGTTTGTCGATGTCCGGTGGTGCCGCCCTGACGCTGGCCATCTGGCATCCGCAGCAGTTCATCTTCGCCAGCTCGCTGTCGGGATTCCTCAATCCCTCACAAGGTCTGTGGCCGACCATGATCGGTGTGGCGATGGCCGACGCGGGTGGCTACAACGCCCGGAACATGTGGGGGCCTGGCAGCGATATCGCCTGGCAGCGCAACGATCCCACGGTCAACGTTGCCCGTCTGGTGGCCAACCGCACCGCGCTGTGGATCTACTGCGGCGGCGGGATGCCCGCGGAACTGGACAGCGGGACTGATTTCGGCACCAATTTCAGCGCCCAGTATCTGGAGAACATCACGGTGGCCTCGAACAGGGACTTCCAGCAGAAGTACCTGGCAGCCGGTGGCCGCAATGCGGTATTCCAGTTCCCCGCCAACGGAACTCACAGCTGGGGCTACTGGGGTGAGCAGTTGCAGGCGATGAAGCCCGACATGGTGCGCATCCTGACTGCGCCCCCGGCCCTGCCCGCGGTGCCGATGCTGCCCGCCCCGCTTCCGGGGGTTCTTCCCGCGCCGCTCCCGGGGGTTCTTCCCGCTCCGGTGCCGGCACCCCCGGCGCTGCCGGCGGCGGCAGTCCTGCCGGTCGGCTGACTCACAGCACGGGCTGCCCACCGGTGACGGCAATCCGCGCACCGGAGATGTAGCTACCCTCGTCGGAGGCCAGCAGCACGTACACCGGCGCCAATTCGGCCGGCTGGCCGGCTCGGCCCAGCGGGCTGGTGTCCCCGAATGAGGCCACCTTCTCCGGTGGCATCGTCGCCGGGATCAGCGGCGTCCACACCGGTCCCGGCGCCACGCTGTTGACCCGAATCCCCTTGTCGCCGAGCAACTGCGCCAAACTGGCCGAGAAGTTGGCGATGGCGGCCTTGGTGGCGGCATAGGGGGCAAGCTTCGGTCTGGGCATGTCGGAGTTCACCGACGAGCTGCCGATGACCGAGGAGCCGGACGCCATGTGCGGCACCGCGGCCTTGACCAGGTAGAAGTAGGCGCCGATGTTGAGCCGGAAGGTGTAGTCCCATTCCTCGTCGCTGATCTCGTCGAGCGACTCGTGGCTCATCTGGAAGGCGGCATTGCTCACCAGGACATCGATCCCACCGAATTCGGTTACCGCCCGGTCGATCACGGCGCGGCAATGCCCCGGTTCGGAGAGGTCACCCGGTACCAGCACACACCGTTGGCCCGCGTCCCGCACCAGCGCAGCGACCTCGGCGGCGTCGTTGTCCTCGTTGAGGTAGGAGATCAGCACGTCGGCGCCCTCGCGCGCGTAGGCGATCGCCACCGCGCGTCCGATTCCGCTGTCACCTCCGGTGATCACCGCCCGTTTACCCGTCAGCCGGCCCGAGCCGCGATACGACGACTCGCCGCAGTCCGGCACCGGATCCATTGCCGACTGGACACCTGGCACTTCTTGCTGCTGTTGGGGAAATCCCATCATGATCCTTCCTGCAGGGGCATCGGGCGGACTGCCCGTATCAAGCCGGGCGTACAGCTCGCCTACCCGCAGCGGCGGCGTCAAAACTGCGGTGCCTCGAGTCACAACGGGTTTGAACCGCCGCGCACGTGGAACCACGACAGACATGACGGAGCATCACAGGGCCGACGAGGCCCGAAAAGGACTCATGGACTCGGTGAAGGGCAGGGCGAAGGAAATCGCCGGCGCCGTGACCGGCAATGATTCGCTGACCGCTGAGGGGCAGCTCGACCAGGCCCAGGCCAGACAACGCAAACAGGCCAACGCCGCCGACGCGGTCGCCGAGGCCGCGGCCGCCGAAGCTGCGGATCAGAAGACCGCGGCCCAGATCGAAGGGGCGCACCAGCGCCGGGAGAGCGCGGCCAAAGCGCAGGTCGTCGAGGACGCTGCCCGCGCCCAGCAGCGGGT
>NZ_JBARXZ010000123.1:0-10929 GCF_049647605.1 Mycobacterium sp.
GCCAGCCCACCGCTCATCGCCTGCACCAGCACGTCTTGGCCGGGGCGGTTCATGTAGGGCCCGCTGGCGCCATAACCGGACATCGAGACATACACCAGATCGGGTTTGATCTCTCGCACGGTCTCGTAGTCCAGGCCGAGCCGCGCGGCAACGCCGGGCCGGTAGTTCTGGAGCAGGACATCCGCTGTCTTGATCAAGCGGTGCAGCACATCTCGGCTTGCTGGATGCTTCAGATCCACGGACAGGGAGCGCTTGTTCCGATTCAGCGACAAGAAGGAGGCGTTGACGACATTGCCCGCGGCGCCACCGGCGGAGACGTGTCGCTGCCACTCCCCCGCCAGCGGTTCGACCTTGATCACATCGGCACCGAGGTCGGCGAGTTTCTGAGCGGCCAATGGCCCGGCCATCGCAATCGAGACGTCAAGCACGCGGACGCCCTCCAGCACCTTCATCAACAAACCTCTCCCGCATCAGTGGCTGCTGTCACAGCCCGACGAATGTTAGCGCTGACATCCTGCGCCGCACAAGCCCCTCTTTTGCCGCCTCAGACCAGTCTGTGACCGGGACATATAGCGCAACAATGCACCTCTAACTGGCCCTTTAGCTCCGGCGTCACTTCGACCAGGAGGGGCGGCGGCAGTAACCTTAGCGCTAACTAGCAACGTTGACGGGGACCCTCGCCATCAAGACATGGCCGACCGTCGACCCCCATATCGGACCCGCACCCAGCTGCACCGATACCATCAGATACACGCAGTCCAGCAGGGAGGCTCGGCGTCGTTTGGACAAGTCAGCAAAGCGATCTCGTGAACGTCGCGGTTCCTCGACACGATCGATCACCATGGTCGACGTCGCCAGGGTCGCCGGAGTTTCGACACAAACGGTGTCACGGACCCTCAGCCACCCCGACCGGGTATCAGCGGATGCCCGGCGCAAAGTCGAAAGCGCTATCAAAGAGACCGGCTACCTGCCGAACCTCGCCGCCAGCCATCTCGCATCGAACCGCAGCCGGACCATCGCTGCCATCCTGCCCGCCATCTCGACGTCCATCTTCTCCGACACCCTGCACGCCGCGGCAGAACGCCTCGCGCCGGCCGGCTACCAGCTGTTTGTCGGCAACACCGACTACCTCGAAGAGCGGGAAGCCGAGTTGGTCCGCAGTTTCATCCAACGACGGCCGGATGCATTTTTCATCGTCGGCACCCTCATCAATGCCGACACCCTGCGCCAACTGAGCGAATACGGCGCACCCGTCGTCGAGACCTGGGAATGGAACCCCACACCGGCCGACACCCTGGTGGGATTCTCCAACCGGGATGCCGCCATCGACATGGTGCGCCACCTCGTCGACAAGGGCCACCGCGCCATCGCCTTCGGTGGTGTCGCGAGCCCCGGCGATCCACGCGCAGCCAACCGACTCGACGGATTCACTGCGGGGATTCGCGCACTGCTACCGGAGGAACCTCTGCGGGTGGTCACATTGCCGGGTGAACCCATCGCCATGGACACCGGCGCCCGGATCCTCACCGCGGCGCTCGAACGCCATCCCGAGATCACCGCGTTGATGTTCACCACTGACATCCTGGCCTCGGGCGCATTGCTGGCCTCCCAACGTCAGGGCATCGACGTTCCTGGCCGCCTGGCCATCACCGGGTTCGGCGACTTCGAGATCGCCCGGCACCTCAACCCGTCGCTGACCACCGTCAGCGTCGACGCCGAAGCAATCGGCACGCAGGCCGCCGACCTGCTGTTGACCCGGCTCCGCGGCGACACACCCCAAGCGACCGCAATCGACGTCGGCTACCGGATCATGGCGCGCGAATCTGCTTGAGCGACAAAGCACCTAGGCCTCAACGGTCCAGCTCATCCAGCAGCCGGTCCACGAAGGGCACCTGCCCCTTGAGCAGCTTCGTCCTGGCGGTCTCGACGGGCACCCAGGCCACCCGGTCGATTTCCGGGAATGCTTGCAGAAGGCCCGATTTCGGCGGCCATTCCATCTCGAAAGTGTTGCTCTGACTGCCGGTGACGTCCAAGTCGGCACCGACGGCAAACACCGTCACCACCTTGCCACCGGACTGCTTCACCTCGCCCAGCTCGACCCGCGGGCCATCTGGTGGCTCCAGCCCCAGTTCCTCGGCGAATTCCCGTCGCGCCGCCTGCCAGGGGTCATCACCGTCGGCATACTCCCCCTTGGGAATCGACCAGGCGCCATCGTCTTTCTTCGCCCAGAACGGACCGCCCGGGTGCGCGATCAGCACCTCGATACCGTCGACACCGGTCCGGTACAACAACAGCCCCGCGCTCAATTTAGGCACGCACGCTCCAGATCCTTGAGCGCATCCTCGAGGTACCCGAGCAGCCGCTGCAGATGCGGGACGCTGCGCCGGCAGCCCACCAACCCGAAGTCCAGATTGTCGCCGTTGGAGACCATCGTGATGTTCAGGGCCAGCCCATCCAGCACGATCGACAGCGGGTAGTTGCCGTCCAACCGAGCCCCTTTCCAGTACAACGGCTTTCGTGGACCCGGCACATTGGAGATGACTATGTTGAACGGCGGCGGGGTGGTCGCCACGAAACCGGGCACCACGGCCAGCCCCAGCGGGGCGATCATCAACGCCGACAAGGCCAGCTGTTGTGTCCGCGAAAGACCGGCGAAGATCTTCTTGTTGTCGCTCATCGACTCGCTGATCACCGTCAGTCGCCGCGCCGGATCGTCGAGGTTGGTGGCAAGGTTGCACAGGATGGTCCCGACCTGGTTACCCCCGGAGCCGCCGTCGCCGCCGTCACGAAGGCTCACCGGAACCATCGCGATCAACGGCGCCTCCGGCAGCTCCCCGTGGTCCAACAGGTAGGCGCGCAACGCACTTGCGCACATCGCCAGCACGACGTCGTTGAGCGTCACCCCGGCCGCCGACTTGATCCGACGGATGCGCTCCAGCGGCCAAGACTGCGCCGCCACCCGGCGCGCACCACCGATCTTGACGTTGAACATCGTCTTCGGAGCCCCGAACGGCATCGTCAGCCGCTGCTCCAGCAGTGCGGACCGCGCCAGCGTCCACGTCGAAGGAATCAGTGCGGCAAGCGCTTCCGCAGTCTCGACGGCCCTGGAAAATCCAGGTATCACCGACGACGCACCGCTGCTGCGGGGTTTGTGGCGACGCGGCGGCCTCGGCGGATCCCACGGCACCCGCACCTCGGTGTCGTCGGGATCCTCACTCAACGTCTGCTCGACGAGCTTGAGCGCCGAAACCCCGTCGATCAACGCGTGATGGACCTTGGTGAGGACGGCAAAACGACCGTCAGTCAACCCCTCCACCAGATAGATCTCCCAGAGTGGCCGGTGCCGGTCCAGAAGGGTGCCATGCACCCGGGAGGTCAACTCCAGGAGGTCACGAACCCGCCCCGGCTGCGGCAGCGCCGACCGCCGCAGGTGGTAGTCGATGTCGACGTCGTCGTCATAAGCCCAACCGAGATTTGCGATCCCACCCAGTATTGTCGCCGGGTGCTTACGGAAGGTGGGCCCGAATTCATTGTGGGCGACCATCTCCTGGTACAACTCGCGGACGAAGTCGTTCCCCGCACCCTCCGGCGGTTGATACAGCTGCAGACCACCGACGTGCATCGGGTGCTCGCGCGATTCCCCGACCAGGAAAACCGAGTCGGTGGGCGAGATCAGTTCCATCCGTCAATTACACGCGCTCTGTCATCCCGACCCCGCCGAATTCGGCGATCGGCCCGATCAGAGATGGCCGGCCACCAGCACCACCGGCGGGGCCAGCACCAGCGCAACGATGGTCGCCGCGACGACGGCGCCGTGACACCTGCTGGTTCCGGCATCTACGGGGTTGGCCAACCGCATGACACGAGCCAGCACCGCGGTGTCGGCGGCGCCGAGCGTTCCCACCGCACGGGGCTGCCCCGCGAGGGCGGCCAGGCTCCTGAGTACGGCGTCGGGCCCATACCGGCGCGCAGCCACATCGTCGGCACACATCTCGACCAGCCTCGCCACCGCGTCGGCGCCGCGGCGCACCAACGGCAGCCCCGGCATCGTCGTCGCGAGCGACTTCAGCACCATCAGCAACTGCGGGTGCCGAGCCCTCAGATGGGCTCGCTCATGGGCGAGCACCGCAGCGAGCTCGTCGGCGCCGAGGCTGGAGACCGCACCCGAAGTGACCACGATGGCCGACGGCCGCCCCGCGACACAGTAGGCGGCGCGCTGCTCCGAGGGCAGCACCACCACGCCGTTGGACCGCGCGCCAGTTCCCAGTAGGTGTGCGGCATGAGCGTGTTCGCAGCTGCGCGCCGACAGCCTGCGCAGCGTCTGGAGCACCCGGCGCACCAGTACCGCGGACGCCGCCACCCCCGCAACGGCCACCGCGATCAGCATCAGATCTCCGACCCAACCGAAGCGGTGCACCGCGAGCAGCACATCCAGGCAATACCGCACCGGCTCGGAGCCGCGATGTGTGGCGACGAAGTTCACGATCAAGCCGGCACCGGCACCCACCCAGGCGACCGCAGCGACGGCGATCGCCGACAGCCACAAGGCCACCGACAGCCGCGGGCTGGTGCCGTCCCGAGTCAACCGGTCCAGCAGCGCCGGCGACAACCACGCCAACACGACGCCGTACAGGGTCAGGCAGATTGCCGCGTTCACGGCACCGGCCTGGGCCGGGATCCTCGCCTCGAGGTCTTGCGCAGCGCGGCACGCAGCCGCTCGGACTCGTCGGCGTTCATCTTCCCCAGGAAGAAACTCAACACCAGATCGGTGTCGCCGCCCGAATGGAAGGCATCGCTCATCAGATTGGCCGAGCGTTCCTCACGAGTCATCGCCGCCCAGTAGCGATAGGCCTTGCCGGCACGTTCCCGGTCGAGCCAGCCCTTGCGATGAAGGTTGTCCATCGTCGACATCACGGTCGTGTAGGCGATATCGCGGTGCGCGGTGAGCTCGTCGAAGATGTCCCGAACGGTGACAGCGCGGTCGCTGGCCCACACCCGGTCCATCACAACGGCTTCGAGATCACCGAACCCTCGTTGCTGCACTGGTCGAGGCTAACGCGATCTCATGCGCTCAGTGCGCTGCCGGCCAGCCATGTCTCCCACGGCACGCTCCAATCGCCGTTCTGCGACTGATCCAGCGGAGCACCCCCGGTATTGCGGACTTCGACCACGTCACCCGGCTGGGAGAATTCGTAGAACCATTGGGCGTTCACCGCGCTGAGATTCAGGCAGCCCGCCGAGACGTTGGTGTTGCCCTGGGCCCACACGGTGTCCTCGAGTTGGTGGAGATAGATCCCATCGGGGCTGATCCGCACCGCATACGGCACGGTGAGCCGGTATCCCGACGACGCGCCGACGGGCACGCCGTACGTCGAGGAATCCATGATCACCGGGTTCTGCTTCTCCATCACGGTGTAGACACCGGGTTGGGTCCAGTAGGCGATCGTGCGTCCGCCGTGGGTTTCGGTGCCGCCGCGGCCCATCGACGTCGGCATCGTGCGCACCAGCTTCCCGTCCTCGTACACACTGACCTGTTTGGTGGTGTCGTCGGCGATCGTGACATGGGAGCGCCCGATGGTGAAGTCGACGTCGGTGTCCGACTGCCCGTACACCCCACCACCGAGATCGGTGCCGTAGATATCGGCGTTCACGGTGACCTTGGTGCCCGCCGGAAAGTACTCCTTGGGCCGCCAGTGCGCCTTGCGGTCGTTGACCCACATCCACGAACCGTTCACCGGAGGCGATGTCTTGACCCGCAACTGCCGCTCGGCGGCGGCCCGGTCTTCGACATCGGCGTCGAACTGGGCGACAACAACCGTGCCCACTCCGTAGGTTGCACCCTCGGTGAGCCTGGTGCCCATCGTCGTGTTCAGCGACACCGTCGCCTGCCGATCGGGCACCACCGTCGAGAACGTCGACGTCCGCGTCAGGGAGGTGGCGTCGGTACCGCGGCCGGTGGCCGTCACGGTGTAGGTGCGGCCGTAACCCAGCGGCTCGGCGGGAATCCATTCGGCACCGTCATCGGTGAACGCCCCGTCGACAACACGGCCCTGTTCGTTGGTCATCCGGACATCGGTCAGCGTGCCGCTGGTGGCGGTCACCCGGACTGCGTTTGTCGGCGCCACACCTTGCTGGTCAGCCGCTGGGACGATCGTCATCGCAGGCGGTTCCACCGGCGGCGGCGCCGGTTCCTCCGCAACGGTGGTCGCTGCGATCGCATCCATCAATCGTGTTGTGGAAGAGCCGGTTTGGAGTGCGGCAACGAGCACCACGACGGTGCAAACACCGAGGACGACGCGGATTCGTCGGCGTTCGAGGAACAAGGAAACTCCGGAGGGTGGCGAAGGTGACGGCGATCTACTGGGGTGATCCACCGAGGATCTACGTACAAGACTAGTAGGTGTTCACGAGTGCGCGGGTGCTTCGTGACGGGACCGTAGCCTGACCGGTATGACGCACGAGCGCAACCCGAAATCACGAGCCCCCTGACCGGGCTCGTCTCTGCACCCTTCCCCGAGAGTCACGTGAGGGCGGGATTCAGCCTCGAATCCCGCCCTCAGTGCACTCTCGATACGTCTAGCCGGCGATGCGGATCAGCTTCTTGTTGACAAACTCGTCAATACCGAAGCGGCCGAGCTCACGGCCGAAGCCGGAGCGCTTGACGCCACCGAACGGCAGCTCGGCACCCTCGGCGCCGACGGCATTGACAAACACCATGCCGGCCTCGATCTTGTCGGCGACCCGCTTTGCCTGCTCGGCGTCGGTGGTGAAGACATACGAGCCGAGACCGAACGGGGTGTCATTGGCCACCTCGATGGCCTCGTTCTCGTCGGCCACCTTGTACACCGTGGCCACCGGGCCGAACAGTTCCTCGGTGTAGGACGGCGAGTCCTTGGAGACGCCGGTCAGCACCCCGGGCGGGAAGAACGCACCGGAGCGCTCCCCCTCGGAGACCAGCGTCGCGCCGTCGGCGACGGCCCGGTCGACCTGCTCGGCGAGCCTTTCGGCGGCCGCCTTCGACGACAGCGGCGCCAGCCCGTCCGCTTTGGCCTTCACCTTCGCGGTGAACTTGTCGAGGAACTCGTCGTAGACGTTCTCGGCGACGATGATTCGCTTGGCGGCGTTGCAGGCCTGCCCGGTGTTCTCGAATCGGCCGTCGACCGCGGCGTCGACGGTGGCGTCCAGGTCATCGGAGGACAGCAGGATGAACGGATCCGACCCGCCGAGCTCCAGCACCACCTTCTTCAGGTTGCGTCCGGCGATCTCGGCCACGGCGGCACCGGCGCGCTCCGAGCCGGTCAGCGATACCCCTTGTACCCGCGAGTCCGCGATCGCCTCGGCGATCTGCTCGTTGGTGGCGTATACGTTGACGTAGGCACCCTTCGGGAAGCCGGCGTCGTCGAAGATCTGCTGCAGCGCCGCTGCCGATTCCGGGCACTGGGGTGCATGCTTGAGCACAATCGTGTTGCCCAGCACCAGGTTCGGGCCGGCAAATCGGGCCACCTGGTAGTAGGGGTAGTTCCACGGCATGATGCCCAGCAGCACACCGACCGCACTGCGGCGGATCAGCGCGCTCCCGTCGCCCTCGAGCAGATCGATCGGCTCATCGGCGAGGAACTTCTCGGCGTTGTCGGCGTAGAACTCGTAGATCGCAGCACTGAACTCGACCTCGCCCACCGACTGATCCAGCGGCTTGCCCATCTCGCGCTGGATGATCTTGGCCAGCTCGTCCTTGCGCTCGTTGTGCAGCTGCGCGACCTTACGGATCAGCTCGGCGCGCTGCGCCACGGTGGTCGTCTTCGACCAATCCTTGAACGCCGCGGACGCCGCCGACAGTGCCGCCTCGATCTGCTCGTCGGTGGCGGTCGGATACTCCTTGACCACATCGCCGGTCGCCGGATCAACCACTGCGTACAGACTCATGCCCTGCCCTTCGTCGTCTTTTCAGGTTTTCGCCGCGGATTCTGCACTTCGCAAGCATTTGAGGAACAGAATCCGTCTGCGGCCCATCCTTCGCTGGAAATTGGCGCAGCGCCAGCGCTTCGCCAAATCGTGGACAATCGCGGCATGCAGCTGGTCACCGTAGAGGACATCCGCGCCGCAGCCGAACGAATCCAGGGGTCGGTGGTCCGGACCCCGGTGATTCCCGCGCTGTGGGGCGACGCCGATCGACCGCTCTGGCTCAAGCCGGAGAACTTGCAGGCCATCGGCGCGTTCAAGGTCCGGGGTGCGTTCAACGCTCTTGCCGGCCTCGACGATGCGACCCGGGCTCGCGGCGTGGTCGCCTACTCCAGCGGAAACCACGCACAGGCGGTCGCCTACGCGGCGGCACAGTACAGAATTCCCGCCCACATCGTGATGCCCGAGGAAACCCCCGACATCAAGGTGCAGGCGACGCGCCACCACGGCGCCCAAGTGGTTCTCTGCGGCGCCGGGCAACGCGAGCGGGTGGCTGCCGAACTGCTCGAATCCACCGGCGGGGTGCTGGTGCCGCCGTTCGATCATCCGGCGATCATCGCCGGGCAGGGCACCATCGGACTCGAGATCGCCGCGGACCTGCCGGACGTGTCGACCGTGCTGGTTCCGGTGAGCGGTGGCGGGTTGGCCTCCGGGATCGGCATCGCGATCAAGGCGCTGTGCCCGCAGGCCAAGGTGTTCGGTGTGGAACCCGAGTTGGCCGCCGACGCCGCCGAGAGTCTGCGGCTGGGCCGCCGGGTCGACTGGCCCATCGAAGACCGCAACCGCACGATTGCCGACGGGTTGCGTTCCGCGCCGTCCGAGCTGACGTTTGCACATCTGCAGACGGTGCTCGACGGCATCATCACCGTCACCGAGGACGAGATACGTGCCGCCGTCCGCGAGCTCGCCTACAAGGCGCACCTGGTCGCCGAACCCAGCGGCGCGGTGGCACTGGCGGCCTATCGCCAGGGTGCGACGCCCCCGGGACACACCGCGATCGTGGTGTCCGGCGGCAACATCGAACCGGCGATGCTGCGAGACATCCTGTCCTAGCTGGTTCGGCAACCCATCCCCTGAACGACGCATCGACCTCGGGAGACCGAGTCAGGCAACCACCGACAGATAACGATCTTATTGCGTCT
The DNA here is from genome assembly GCF_049647605.1 of Mycobacterium sp. Lineage (GTDB taxonomy): Bacteria > Actinomycetota > Actinomycetes > Mycobacteriales > Mycobacteriaceae > Mycobacterium. The sequence goes on from NZ_JBARXZ010000123.1 coordinate 9,102, forward strand.
GCAAATTGATTCGTTGACAACAGCCAACTAGTTGATCTTGAAATGGCCAGACCGTCATCGTCAACCAGCTCATCTATGCACTTTCCTGCAAATCTTCTTTGATCTGCATATCTCGACTGTGTGATCAGATTCAGCAATCATTGGTTATTTCACCTACGCAATTCACCCGTCAACACTCCTGGCAGTTTGCTGAAATGCGTTGAATGCAACTAAAGCCCCTCTCGGCGCCGCCCAGTCGGCGTCTCAAAAAACTCTTAATCAGGGGATTTCCATTTTTCCTTAACTAAACCTGAGAAGAGGCTTACCCTTTCTGACATAGCCAAAGCCCAACGAGGGGGACCACAATCATGCAAATATCTGCACGCTCGTACCTGACTGCCGGCATATCGCTAACCGCAGCCAGCGCCATCGCGCTTTCGCCCCTGGCAATCCCTGCAAATGAAAAAACGATTACGATTCCGAATATCTCGGTATCGGACGTCCAGCTGGCAGTGTCGCCGGAAGACATCATTGCCTTTACCGAAGCTCTACAGACCGCCCTGACCAATATCAACGATGCGGTGGCCGCCGTGGTGGCCATTCCCGGCCAGGCCCTCGAGAACGTACTGCTGGCGGCCGCCGACCTGAACGCCCAGCTGTTCGATCAGCTGATCGCCGCGACATCCAACCCGACGCTGAACGCACTCTTGGTGATCATGCGGAACACGTCAACGGCCGGTCTCGCGGCCCTCGCAGGCACCGTCGGCGCGGCAAATGAGGTGATCACCACAACGATCACCGACGCCGGCGCGCTGATATCAAGTGCCTTGACCAGTTCACTGCAACGCACGCTGCTGGCAATCCTGGATGTGGTCAACAACCCGCTCAGCTCTTCCGCGTACGCAGAACTGTTGAACTCCGGGATCGGCGCCGGGCAATCGTTCCTGACGGCGGGTATCGGCACCGTCCAGGTCCTCGGTAATTCCGGATTCGATCTCGCCTTGATCGGACTCGGTGGCCTCGGCACCCAGTTCGCCATCGCCACCACTGGGCTCGAAAGCCTCCTGGCATTGGCTTCCGACACCGCCAACAGCACGATTGTCGATGGTGTCATCGCTCTCGTTCAGGGCTTTGTACTGACACCCGTCGAGTTCGGCGTCGGCGTGGGAATCACAACTGCCATAGACGTGTTGACCTTTGCTCAAGAGGGTTTCAACATTGCGTTTGATGGTGTGACCGAGCTCGTGAACATCGCCGGATCCTCGCTACAGTCGGCGATCGCGCAGATCGGCCAGAACCCCCTGGACCCGGCCAATTACGCTGTCGCGCTGAGTGCATTGGTGCAGGGCGGGTTCTTGGGCTTCAACTCCGTGGTGAACACCACAACCGCACTGGCACAGGTGCCGCTGAACCTGGCGACGTCGCTGACAACTACCTTTGCGGACGCCTTCAAGCTCCTGAATTTGACGGTCGCCAGCTCGGTTTCCCAGGTACTCACCGCGGTCGGGCTGCCCTCGAACATCGCTGATCTGCCGGTTCAATTCGCCAACAGCGTCAATGCTGCGGTCACTGCCGTCGCCGATGGAATCAACAACGGCATCGGCGCCGTAGGCGATCTGGTAACCGGGGCAGGCCAACTCGCCCTCAATGTCTCGGGCACGCTCGAAGACGCAATCTTCCAGATCCTGCCGCCGCCTCCCCCGCTGGTTCCGTTGAACGCCAACCTCGTCACCACGAGTTCGACTCCTGAGCTGACCTTCGCAAGGGCCGGAGCTGCCGGCGGCGAGGAAGGCGCCGGCAACGGCGAAGTGACGGGTGCCGGCGAAGACGCGGGCGCGGGTGCCGGCAC
>NZ_JBARXZ010000124.1:0-61273 GCF_049647605.1 Mycobacterium sp.
GCCGCCGCCTACACGACGGCGCTGGCGACCATGCCGACGCTGGCCGAGCTGGCTGCCAACCACCTGCGACAGGGTGTCCTGCTCGCCACCAATTTTTTTGGTATCAACACCATTCCGCTGGCGATCAACGAAGCAGACTACGTGCGGATGTGGATCCAGGCGGCCACCACGATGACGGGGTATCAGGTGGTGGCGGGCGCCGCGCTGGCGTCGGCGCCTCGCACCGCTCCAGCTCCGTTTGTCCTCACCCCGGGCGTCGGTGAGGCCGGTGCGATGATGGCGTCGACCATGCAGACCGGTGCTCAGGCCCAAGCCGCCGAATCCGGTTCCGCCAACAACATCGCGGATATCATCGCCGACATCCTGCGGGCCTACATGGATTCGATCGGCCGGCTGTTCGAGCCGTTGATCGACTTCTTCCGGGATCCGATCGGCAATTCGATCAGGCTGATCACCGATTTCCTGACCAATCCGGCGCAGGCGCTGGTCACCTGGGGGCCACTCCTGACCGCCGTTGCATATCAGGCGATCTCATGGGTCGGGGCCCTGCTGACCTACCCGCAGCTGCTGATCCAGCCGCTGCTGGCCATCGTACTGCCGATCCTGCTGGGGGTCGCCAACGAGTTGCTCAAACTCCTACCGCTGTTGATGATTCCGCCCTACGTTCCCGAGGTGGTGCCGGAAGCAGCTCCCGCCCCGGGACGAGCCGAACCGCTCCCGGCGGCGGGCGTTGCCGCACCTTCGGCGACACCGACGTCGGCACCGGCACCGGGATCCGGTACGGCGACCGTGCCTTCCGGTAGTGCGGCCGCACCGGCGGCCACCCCTGCGGTGCCCTATGCGGTGCAGGGGATGGACCCGGATCAAGGTGTCGGACCCACCCTGACCGAGGGAGACAAGGCCTCGGCGCCCGCCTCGGACATCGCCGCGGTCAGTTCGGCTGCCGCACTGGCGGCCACCCAGGCCAAGCGCAAGGCGCGGCGCCGCCGCGGAGCCGAGGTCAAGAACCGCGGGCACCGCGATGAGTACATGACGATGGACGGCGGGCCGGTGACACCGCCGGCGGAACCGGTGGATCAACAGCCGCGAGCGGCGACCTCACAGTCCTCGGACGGGGGCGCGGGAACTCTCGGCGCATCGGGATTGCTTGGGACTCACGCCAGCGTCGCTGCCGGCACGGCCGCCGGTATCAGATCGGTGGATGACAACGAGTTCGGTACCGGATCGACCAGCCCGATGCTTCCCTCTACCTGGACCTCCGAAGGTGGCCGGGGAGAGGGGGATTCACCTGATCAAACCCGTTAGTCCACAACAACCACACCAGAGATTGGAGCTGATCGATGAGTCTTCTCGACGCACACATTCCGCAGATCATCGCGTCCGAATCCGCGTTTGCCGCCAAGACGGCGCTCATGCGCAGCACCATCGCGCAGGCCGAGCAGGCGGCGATGTCGTCGCAGGCCTTCCACATGGGTGAGTCCTCGGCCGCATTCCAGGCTGCGCACGCTCGCTTCGTCGAGGTGGCCGCAAAGGTGAACGCCCTACTCGACATCGCGCAGGCCAACTTGGGCGAGGCCGGTGCCACCTATGTCGCCCAGGATGCCGCCGCAGCCAGTACCTATGGAGGAATCTGATGTCGCAGATCATGTACAACTACCCGGCGATGCTCGGTCACGCCGGCGAGATGTCCAGCTACTCCGGGGCATTGGCTGCCGTCGGCGCCGACATCGCCGCCGAACAGGCAGCGCTGCAGGGCGCCTGGCAAGGCGATACCGGGCATACGTACCAGGCCTGGCAGGTGCAGTGGAATCAGGCGATGGAGGAACTCGTCCGGGCCTATCGGGCCATGGCCACCACCCACGAGACCAACACGGTCTCGATGCAGGCCCGCGATGCGGCCGAGGGTGCCAAGTGGGGAGGGTAGTGAGCAGGCCCGCTGGAGAACATGGCCGCGCCTGACGCCGTTGAGCTGACGGTCGACGGCGCCTGGTACATCGCCGATGCCGTGGGCGCCGGCTCGTTTCCGTGGGTCCTGGGGATCACGACGCCCTACCGGGATGCGCGGCAACGGGACGGCTTTGTCACGGCGCAGCGGGAGGAACTGCGACGCCTCAACGTGATCACCGGTGCGTCCGGCCAGATCTCCGCGGCGGTCTCGGAGTGGATCCGGGTGGTGTGCTTTCCCGATCGCTGGCTCGAATTGCGCTACGTCCGTGCCGGATCCGGCGACGGTGAGTTGCTACGCGGTATCGTCGCACGGCGTGGCGACCGTACCGTTGTGGCGCTGCGCAACGCGCAACTGGTCACGTTCACCTCACTGACGGTCGACGACCCCTACGACCTTGTTCCGATCGTTGCCGTCGGGCTCGGTGACCGCCCGGCGGCGCGGTTCGACGAGTTCTCGATCCCGGCGCGGGTGGGTGCCAGAGCCGACGACCAGCTGCGGGCGGGTGCCGATCTGTCCGGGGTGCTCGAGTACCTGGGTGTGCCCGAAGCTGCGCGGCCGGTGGTGCGATCGGTGTTCGACCGCCCGGCCGAGTACGTGGAGGTGGTGGCGGGGCAGCGTCGCGACGGCACCCATCGCACCTCAGAAGTGGGTGTCGCATTGGTCGACACCGAAGAAGGCCGGGTGCTGGTGAGCCCGAGCAAAGCGCCTGACGGAGAGTGGATATCGACATTTGCACCCGGCACCTCCTTTGCCGTTGCAGTGGCGGTCGACAACCTCACCGCGACATTGCCGGACGGGCAGTGGTTCCCGTCTGCACACCTGGTTCGCGACTTCAGCTCCCGCCAGGCCTGAGTTTCCAGAGAATCTGAAAGAGAAGAACCGATACATGAGTGAGTCCGCAACCGGTCTGGGAAGTACCCCGGTGTTGCCCATCGTCCGGGTGGCGATCCTGGCCGAGAGTCGCTTGACCGAGGTTGCGCTGCCATCCGAGCTTCCGCTCCGGGAGATCCTGCCCGCGGTGCGCCGGCTGTTGCCCGCCGATGACACTGCCGGGGAGCCGCCGCGGCTGCTGAGCCTGGCACCCGTCGGTGGCGCCCCGTTCAGCCTCGACGCCACCCTGGACACGGTGGGCGTCGTCGACGGTGACCTGCTGGCACTGCAACCTGTTCCGACCGGTCCGGCGGCGCCGGGGATCGTCGAGGACATCGCCGACGCCACCGTGATCTTCTCGGCATCACGGCTGAAGCCGTGGGGAATCCGGCACATTCAGGCTGCAGCGCGGGCTGCGATGGTGGTATTGGTGCTGGTTGTCACCGGGATCGGTGTCAGCCAGGTCATCGCCACCAACGACCCCGTCGGTCTGTATGTGGTGAGCGTGCTGGCCGCCGTCACCGCGGTGGCAGCGCTGCTGTTGCGGGCCCGCGTGCGGCCACCCGTGATCGAGACGACGGTGGTCGCGCTGGTCCCGATCACCGCGGCGTTCACCCTCGCTGTTCCCGGGGACTTCGGCGCCGCACAGGTGCTGTTGGGTGCGGCCGGGGCGACGGCCTGGTCGCTGATCAGCGTGATCCTCGCCGGTGACAACGCGGACCGGTCTCGAGCCTTCTTCACCGCGGGCAGCGTTGTCGGCCTGGGTGTTGCACTGGCAGCCGGGGTAGCGCTGATCTGGTCGCCGCCACTGCTTTCCCTGGGCTGCCTCCTGGTCGTGCTGGCCCTGCTGATCACCGTGCAGGCGGCGCAACTGTCGGCGCTGTGGGCCCGGCTGCCGCTGCCGGTCATCCCGGCCCCCGGAGATCCGGCGCCGTCGGGACCGTCGCTGAGCGTGTTGCGTGATCTACCCCGACGGGTGCGCATCAGCGAGGCCCACCAGACTGGATTCATCGCCGGTGCGGTGGTGCTGTCGGTGCTCGGCTGTCTGGCCATCGCGGGTCTGGCCGAGGCTCCCGGCGGTTGGGGCTGGTATGTCGTGGTCGCCACCGGCGCCGCGGCTGTCCTGCGTGCCCGCGTGTGGGACACGGTGTCCTGCAAGGCATGGCTGTTGGCGCAGCCACACCTGGTGGCCGTGATCCTGGTGGTGTCCTATCTGGTGCAGGGGCGGCACGTCGCGGCGTTGTGGGCGGGCGTGGTGTTGGCTGCGATGGTGGCGGTTTGGGTCTTAGCAGCCACCAATCCGAAACTGGCTTCGGCTGAGAGCTACTCGCTGCCGATGCGCCGACTGGTCGGATTTGTCGCATCCGGCGTTGATGCCTCACTGATCCCGGTGATGGCCTACCTGGTGGGTGTCTTCACCTGGATCCTCAATCGATGATCGGTCTCGGCCTTCGTTGTGCGGCGGTCGGGCTGACCGTGTTGCTCACGGCGTCGCCGTCCGCGTGGGCGGTCAGCCCGCCGGAGGTGGATCCTGCGGTACAGCCTCCCTCGGGTACTGCCGGCCCGGGCGTTGCGATGAGTCAGCGCGGCGAATGCATCGACACCACGGTGTTTCCCGACTTCGATGCCGCAACGGTGCCCGCCGCTGCGGTCATGCTGAATCTTGCCGGTGCATGGCGGTTCTCACGCGGTGAGGGCCAGGTGGTCGCGGTGATCGACACCGGTGTGCAACCGGGCCCACGATTGCCGAACCTCGACGGCGGGGGCGATTACCTGGCCGGCACCGATGGACTGACCGACTGTGACGGCCACGGCACGCTGGTGGCGGGCATCATCGCCGGCCAACCCGGAGATGACGGTTTCTCCGGGGTGGCGCCGGCGGCGCGGCTGCTCTCGATCCGTCAGTCCTCGGCGCTGTTTGCGCCGTCGGCGCCGGCGGAGGATCAGGAAACCGCCCGTGCCGGCATCGATGTCGCCTCGCTGGCCCGGGCCGTGGTGCGCGCGGCCGATGCGGGCGCGCGCGTCATCAACATCTCGACCGTCACCTGCCTGCCGGTGGCCAACAGCGTCGACCAGACCACGCTCGGTGCCGCGTTGCGGTACGCCGCAGTGGACAAGGATGTGGTGATCGTGGCGGCCGCCGGTGATGCGGCGCCGGGCGGGGTGGCCGGCGGTCCGTCCTGCCAATCCAACCCGCTCAACAACTCCGGGCCTGCCGAGGACCCGCGGAACTGGGCCGGCGTCACCTCCGTGTCCACCCCGTCGTGGTGGCAGCCGTATGTGCTCTCCGTTGGGTCCTTGACTTCGCAGGGCCAGCCGTCGGCGTTCACCATGGCCGGACCCTGGGTGGGTATCGCAGCACCGGGGGAGGACATCGTCTCACTGAGTAACGGTCCAGAAGGTGGTCTGGCCAACGGTTTTCCAAACAGTCAGAACGTCCTGGGAACCATCAGCGGTTCCAGTTACGCCACGGCGTACGTATCGGGAGTGGCGGCGCTGGTGCGCAGCCGGTTCCCGGACATGTCTGCACCGCAGGTCATCGAACGGATCACCGGCACCGCAAGCAACGGCGCCCAGGATCCGTCCAATCTTGTCGGAGTCGGCACGGTCGACCCGGTTGCGGCCCTCACCTGGGAGCTGCCCGCGCCGGTAGCGGAGGAGACAGGCTCCGTGATCGCGGCACCTGTCGTGCCCGAACCGGCAGACTCCCTGCCTCGCGTCGTCGCGCTCGGTGGTACCGCGGCATTGGTGCTGGCGGTTGCTGCGACGGCGCTTGTCATGCACCGACGAAAGGAGCGTTCCCAGTGACGGGACGAATCATGTTGGCATTGCTGGTGGTGATTCCCGCCGCGCTGGCCTACCCGTGGCAGCGCACGCTGGACTGGTGGCTCCTCGGGATCGCGATCGTCGTGGTGATCGTGGTGTTCTCCTGGTGGCGTGGTGAGTTCCTCACCACTGTGGCGGCCCGCCGCGCGAGGCTGCTGCGACGCGGTTCCGAGCCACGGCATCAGGTGCAGCACACCGGAGAAGATGCCCATACGACCGTCGTGCTCCGGGTTTTCGGCGAGCAGGAGCTGCCGTTGGCTACGCTTGCCGGCTACCTCGACTGCTACGGAATTTGTTGCGACTCGGTGCGGATCACCCACCGCGACACCCCCTCCGGGCGAACCACCTGGATCGGGCTGACACTATCGGCAGCGGCCAATCTTCCTGCTCTGCAAGCACGTTCAGCTGACATTCCGCTCCGGGCGACCGCCGAGGTGACGGCCCGGCGGTTGGCTGACCACCTCCGTGAGCTCGGATGGTCGGTCAGCACCGTCGACGTCGATATCCCCGACGTGCTGGGCCCCGATTCCAAGGAGCGGTGGCGAGCGATGCAGGACGGTGAGCAGGGCTACCTCGCCTGCTATTCGGTCCCCGCCGACACCGAACTCCGGCAGACCCTCGGTGAACTCCGCTCCGTCGGTGCCGTGGAACTCTGGACGGCAGTGGAATTGAGCGGTGCGCCGGCGCGACCTGACATGACCGCTGTCTGCGCGGTCCGCACCGACGAACTGCCCACCGCGGCGCCGCTGCCGAAGCTCGGTCACCTTCGTGGTCACCAACGGCGGGTGGTCACGGCACTGCATCCAGAGTCCACCCAGCGGCTGGCGCTCAGAACATGATGGGGTGAAGGAACTCCGTGATCCGTCTCAGATAGGCACGCTGGCTGACGTGGATCAAGTGGCTACCCGGAAACCAGTGCAGGGCACAACGATCCCAGTGTTTCCACAGTTTCTCCGCCTGATCGGGTGGAGCCAGTCGGTCGCCCAGGCCGGTGATGATCAGCCTGCGGTTCTTGGGCACCAACGGCCGGTAGTTCAGCGGTGAGTGGTAGGCCGACGCGGCTGCGGACACCTTTCGGGTGACTCCTCCGGTGAGGCGGCCGAGCGCCACGAGCGTGCTGGCCGGCCACCAGTCGTCGAAGGCGGATTCCGGCGTCACCAGCGGCACGTTCGGGATGACGGCGCGGATGCGGTGATCAACGGAGGCGGCCAGTGCCGCGGTGTAGCCGCCCAGGGAGAGCCCGGTCACCGCCACCTTGTCGACGCCGGTGCTCTCGAGATGGTCGATCACCGAGCGAAAGTCATGAATGGCCTGAGCCATGGTCTCGGCGAATCCGGCCATACCGTTGGCGAAGATACCGTAACCGCTGAACGGTGACCACTTCTCGGCCCGGGCGCCGTGGAACGGCAGCGTGTACAGCAGCACGTCGTAGCCGGAGCGGAAGAACCACGGCAGCGAGAAGAACAGTCCATTGGCCAGATACGCCGAACCCATGAATCCGTGGATGACGCACAGCGTCGGGCGGGGGCCGTCATCGTGGCGCCAGTGCTGAGCATGCACGATGCTGTTGTTCTGCAACGCATTCCACGTCCCGCGCATCTCGGGATTGATGGCGCGGAACGAACTGTCGAACCGGATGTTCTCCACGTTTCCGTGGGCCACCCAGGTGGCGAAAGCATTGGCGCGCTCCGCAGTGACCCGCGGTGTCATCGACGGCGGGGGGAATGACACCTTCACGTCGTGCTGAGCGGCCAGGTCAGCGTAGAAGGCCAACTTGTCCCGCTCCCGGCCGGGCCGCACCGAATCGGTGAGCAACTTGGGCACCATGGCGGCACCGATCACCGAAGCGACGACGGTACGGAGTCCGAGGTCGGCGACCACCGAGGCGTCGACGATCGTTTGTTGGGTCGCGGTCAACTCGGCACGGCCCGGCAAGCCCCTGGCGCCGGCATCGGCCCCGGGAACCGAGGGAATCGGCAGCTCTATCGGGTCAGTCACCACCGGTGATGATAACCGGTGTTGTCATTCCAGGCCGAACAACCGCGCAGCGTTGTCGAACAGCACGTTCCGTATCCACCGGTTGTCGACCCCGTCCAACTCGGTGATCGACCGCAGCGCGTCGGCATAGCTGTACGGGATGTTCGGGAAGTCGCTGCCGAACAGGATGCGCTCACCGGCATCACGCAACTGTGGCCGCAGCTCGCCGGGAAACGGCATCGCCTCCTCGGAGAAACCGGTGAACGCCATGGTCGTGTCGAGCCGCACCTGTTCGTGGGTCAGGCACAGGTTCAGGAACTCGCCGTACTCGGGCATCCCGAGGTGGGCGATGATCAACGAGAGACGGGGATATCGACGCAGCAGGCGGCGCACCGGTTCGGCCCCGGTGTGGGTTCCCGGTACCGGACCCGAGCCGCAATGGATCACCACCGGCAGCTGCGCGTCCTCGAGGTGACCCCACACGCCGTCCAGGAGCGGGTCGTTGGGTTCGTAGTCGCCGACCTGGATGTGCGCCTTGAACACGCGGGTGCCGCCTGCGATGGCGGCGCCGACGTACTCGGTGGCCCCGGGTTCGGGGTAGAACGTGGCAGTGGACAGGCAGTCGGGTGTCTGCGCGGCGAACTGTGCCGCCCACTGGTTCAGCCACACCGCCATGCCCGGTTTGTGCGGGTAGATCAGTGAGGTGAAGGCCCACACCCCGAAATCACGCAGCGTGCGAACCCGCTCTGCTTCGCCGGCGCGGTAGGTGATGGGCCACGGCCGGCCGATCAGCGGGCCCTGGGCGTCGAAGTACTGCCACACCTTGTCCATCACCGGCTTCGGCATGAAGTGGGTGTGCACATCGATGACACCCGGCAGCCCTAGAGACTCCCAGATCCGGCGTACCGCTGCTGCTTCCTCCATCGTCGATACATGATTGCATCATGTGGAATCCGGACGTCTACCTGGCTTTCGCCGATCACCGGGCCCGCCCGTTTTTCGACCTGACATCGCGTATCGATTGTGCTGCCCCTCGACGGGTGGTCGACCTGGGCTGTGGCCCCGGTAATCTCACGGCGACGTTGGCGCAGCGCTGGCCGGAAGCGGTGATCGAGGCGCTCGACGCATCGCCGGAGATGGTGGCGGCGGCCCGGGAACGCGGTATCGACGCCTCCGTGGGTGATCTGGCCGGGTGGGCGCCGCGACCCGACACCGATGTGGTGATCTCCAATGCCGCGCTGCACTGGGTGCCCGGCCACGCCGACCTGGTGGCCCGCTGGGTGCGGGAGCTGGCGCCCGGCTCGTGGCTGGCATTTCAGGTGCCCGGCAACTGGGACGCACCGTCGCACCGCGCACTGGTCGAGGTCTCGCGACGATCACCGTTTGCCAACCCGCTGCGGGACATGCCGTTTCGGGACGGTCGCCCGGTCCGGACACCGAGTGAATACGCCGGCTTGCTGACCGATGCCGGCTGCACCGTCGATGCCTGGGAAACCACTTACATCCACGAACTCTCGGGCGCCACCCCGGTGCTCGACTGGATCACCGGGTCGGCACTGACGGTGGTGAAGAGTCGTTTGTCGGCGCAGGAGTGGCACCAGTACCGACACGCGCTGAGTCTGTTGCTCGACGAGGCGTACCCGAAGCGCCCCGACGGTCGCACGTTCTATCCGTTCCGCAGGGTCTTCGTGGTGGCGCGCAAGACGGGTTAGCCGCTTTGAACAACTGTCTATGTCGCTGTCCCGGCTGACCGTGTGAGCGTGTACTCGTCACAACCGTGGCTGATGACCGACGTCGAAGGATCGACCATGAGTTTCGTCCGGAACCGGCGGGTGCTCTCCGCCCTCGCTGCCGCCGCTATGCTGCTCGCGCCGCTGGCAGCCTGCTCCAGTGGTCAGCAGGAGCAGGAGTCCGCGGATTCCGGGTCGGCACCGTTCCCCACCGTGCAGACGGGCGCGTTGACCGTCGGTGTGCCCACCTTCCCGCCCTTCGTCGGTCTGGAGGGCGGAACCATCACCGGCCCGGACGGTGACATCGTCAACGCCATCGCCGAGCACTACGGTCTCGAGGTGGTGGCCAGACCTTACGATTTTGCTGCGCTGATTCCCGCTGTCCAGCAGGGCCGGATCGACGTGGCCATCGGGTCGATCTTCCGCACACACGAACGCAACAAGTCCGTCGACTTCTCCCATCCGCTCTACATCGAACCGGGTGCGTTCATCGCCACCGAGCCGATCACCAGTATCGACAGTCTGATCGGCAAGCGGGTCGGGACCGTCCAGGGATACAACTGGAACCCGGATCTGGAAGCTATTTACGGAGATTCGCTGGCGCTGTACCCGTCGTCTTCGGAGTTGAAGCAGGATCTGATCGCCGGCCGGTTGGACGCGGCGGTCGACAGTCAGGGCACTGCGCTGTACCTCTATCAGGACGACGGATTCACCGTCACCGTGCTGCCGGCCGACGGCCGCGTCGAGTCGACCACGGCACCCGGACAAACGGCGTTTGTTCTCGCCAAGGACAAGCCGGAACTCAAAGACGGGCTCAACTCCGCGATCAAACAACTGCATGAGGACGGCTCGATCGCCGGCTTCCTCGAGGAGGCCGGCCTGGACCCGGCTGCCGCCACCACCGGCGACCCGCGTTTCGCGTGACCGACGGTGCGCGTCCGTTGCGGGTGGGAGTACTCCTGCCCGCGACGGACACTGCGGTGGAATTGGAACTGCCGACCCGGCTGGCCTGCCGGGCCAGCGTGCACGTCGCGCGGATGGTGCTCGAATCGGTGACCATCGAGGACCTCCGGCGCATGGAGGCCGACGCCGCGGCGCAGGCCCGTACGCTGGCGCAGCTTCAACCTGACCTCATCGTCTTCGCCTGCACCAGCGGAACATTCGTGTTCGGCTCGGAGCACGAGGTGGAGCTCGTCGAACGCCTCGAACAGATCACCGGCGCGCCCGTCATCACGGCGGCGCGATCGGTGGTGTCGGCGTTGAACAGGCTGGGCGCACAGCGGATCCGGCTCGGCGCCCCCTATCTTCCCGAGATAGTCGCCGCCGAGGTGGACTACCTGGGCGCACAGGGCTTCACCGTGGTGACCAGCACTGCGCTGTCCATCGTCGAGGACGAGGACACCGCCCGCCTGCCGACATCCGCACTCATCGATCTCGTCGCCGCCCGTGCCGACGATGCCGACGCCGCGCTGCTGAGCTGCACCAATCTCCGTACCCTGGAGCATCTCCCGGAGATCCGGGACGCCGTCGGCTTGCCGGTGGTGAGCAGCAACAGCGCGCTGCTGGATGAGATCCTGATCGCTGCGGACGGCCTCAGATCCTCCCCGACACCTCCGCCAGTACCAGACCGAGGTGCATCCGGAGTCGATTGGCGCCAGTCATCGTCAACCCGGTCAATCGCTGCGCCTGATTGATCCGGTAGTACAGCGTGCCGCGGTGGATGAACAGCTTCTGCGCGGTCTGCTGGGCATCGTCGTTGCTGTCCAGGTACGCCTTGACCGTCCGGGCGACCTCGCGGGTGCGGGTGCTCACGAGCAGGGGCTCGACCGAACTCAGGGGCTGCAGGGGTGCCGCGTCGCCGAATGCTGCGCGCAACTCCTCGAGGAACGCGAATGAGTCGTGATCTTCGGCGAATACCGGTCCCGGTGCGTCGGTGCCGTGTCGCAGAAGGTCTTTGAGCGCCGAGGTGGCGTGCTGCACCGACTGGCCGGCGCCGCGGGGTGCCGAGACCGCGATGCGTAACGTGTCCGAGGCGGTGTCCGGAAGGTGCTGCTGCCACTCACGTCGCAGGGCGGAGAGCGCTTCATCGGTGCGGTCCCGGTTCAACGCTGCCGCCGGTCCGCCCAGCACGACGACGCCGATCACCTCACCGTCGCTGTCGGAAGCCGGTGCAGCCGCGGCGTCGACTCCGAATCGGTGCTGCAGGTCCGCGCCGGCCAGCACACCGTCGAGGCTGACATTGGCGTGTCCGGTCGGATCGAACACCGGGCCGGCCGAACGTGCCACCACCACCATGCGGTGGGCTTCGGACTGCAAGACGACGGCGGCGACCTCGTCGGTGGTACTCGCCGGGGCGATGGCATTGAGCGGGCGGGTGAGCAGTTCGGTCGCGGTGCGACCGAGGTCTTCCAGGCCCCCCGCGGAGATCGTCCGGTCCGGGTCGATGATCCACAGATGCCCGATGACGTCACCGTCCTGGGCGCGAACGGGCACGTAAGCCCGGCCCAGATCCAGGCCGTGGAATGCCGCGATGTGCCGGGGCCCGCGGTTGGAGTCGAGCTCCTCGGCGAACAGCCGGTCCCGCACCGTGCTCGGTGCGGGCCTGCCGTACAGCAGCTCCATCCGGCTGGCATCGATCGGTCCTTCGTGTGGGGTGGAGGCCACCGGCACCATGTTGCGGTCGTTGAGGGCGACCGGCCGTCGGCACACCGCGGACAGATCAGAGACAGCGCGGCTCAGAGTTGCAGACGTCATGAAACCGAGTCTGCTCAGCGGGACGCCATTGTCACGGGTTAGAAGCAGCGGGAATTCAATGGCGAGAAGATGGTGTTGATCAGAATTGACGCAGATTGTCCCGTAAGAGCTGGTGCTGGTAGTTCTTTCGGACCAGCCCGCGGCGCTGTAGTTCGGGCACCAGACCGTCGGTGACCTCGATCACGTGTTTGCGGTTGATCCGCAGGCTCGGTGACTGGATCAGGAAACCGTCCCCGCCGACGAACTCGTGGATGTCCTGCAGCCGGTCGGCGACCGTAGCCGGTGAGCCGACGATATCGCCCTTGCGGCGGCCGTTCTCACTGATGATCACGTCACGTAGCGTGGAATTGCGGCTGCCTTCCACCATCGCCCGGTAAGTGCCCTGTTCGCCGTGGGATTCGAGGTCGGCGGGCAGAGGTTTGTCGAGATCGAACTGCGCGAAGTCGATGTCGGTGACATCGGAGATCGCCACCAGACTGCGTTCGATGAAAGTGGGGTCATCGACTCGGCGCTGGGCACGTTCACGTGCGTGGGCGTCGGTGTCGCCGAGGATCGGAGTGATCAGGTACAGCACCTTGATCTCATCGGGATCGCGCCCGCTGTCGGCGGCGCGCTTGCGGATGTCCTCGCGGTAGGCGCGCATCGCCTCCGGGGTGGAGGCGGGTGAGACGATGGTGTCGGCGTACTTGGCTGCCAGCGCCCGGCCGGCGGGCGACCCGCCGGCTTGGGCGAGCACCGGGAAATGCTGGGGTGACGGGACGGTGTTGAGTGGTCCGCGGCTGCGGTAGAACCGGCCCTCGAAGTTGATGTCATGGACCTTGGTGTGGTCGACATAGGTGCGGGTGGCCTCGTCGCGGATGACGGCATCCGGTTCCCACGATCCCCACAGCCGGCGAATCAGATCGACGTATTCGTCGGCCTTTTCGTACCGCAGATCGTGGTCGGGGATGGCGTCGAGCCCGAAGTTCTGCGCGGCCCGGTCCTCGCCGGAGGTGACGATGTTCCAGCCGGCCCGACCCCCGGTGAGGTGATCGAGCGTGGACATGAGCCTGGCCAGGAGGTACGGCGGATAGAACGACGTCGACAACGTCACGATGAACCCGAGGTGCTCGGTGGCCTGCGCGAGCAGCGGAACCAGCGGTGCGGGATCGAGTTTGGGGGCGTGCACCGCGTGCCGGAGTTCGGCTTCGAAGGTGCCGCCGTAGGTGTCGGGCACCATCAACTTGTCCTCGAGGAGTACGAAGTCGAAGCCGGCGCGGTCCAGTTGCCTTGCCACGTCGACGAACACCGCGCCGGAGAAGTCCTTGGCGCCGTCGGACCATTGTTCGGCCCAGCCGTCGATGGTGTAGTTGAGGAACCACCCGAGATGGAACTGCGTCTGGTCAGGCATTGACCGGGCCTTTCTTGTCGAACGATGTGAGCGGGGAGAGGCCCATTCGCCGCTCCAACCGGGCCACCACCCGGATGGCGGGAAGGGCGATGACGGCGTACAGCACGCCGGCCAAGCTGAGGTACTCCAGGTACAGGAACGTCATCGAACCCTGGTTGTAGGCGCGGCTGATCAGCTCCGGTACCGACACTGCGAAGGCCAGCGACGTTGCCTGGAACATCTGGATGGACAGGCCCATCAGCGGCGGTACGGACACCCGCACAGCCTGCGGAAGCACGATGTGACGCAGGGTGTCACGGCGCCCCAGCGCCAGCGCATGCGCGGCCTCGACCTGTCCTGGGTCCACCGACTGGAGCCCGGCACGGATGATCTCGCTGCTGTAAGCCGCGGTGCTGAGTCCGATGGCGATCCACACCGAGGGCATCGCCGCTAGCGTCACACCCTGGGCCGGTAACCCGTAGTAGACGAGTTGCAGCAGAACGATCACGGGTGCGCCGCGTAGGATCTCGACCACCACGATCACCGGCCAGGCCACCCAACGCCGCCGAGAAGCGGTCAGCAGTGCCAGCAGCAGCCCCGCAGGGATCCCGGCGCCGACGCTCACCACCGTCAGCTGCACGGTGACCAGGAGCCCGGCCAGCAGATCTGGCAGGCTCGCCCAGAGGATCTCGGTCATCGGCCCACCCGTTTCCGCAGGGTGTGGTCGACCCCACGGGACACCACCGCCACCGGCACACTCAACCCGATGTAGAGGATCAGCGCCGCCAGGAAAGGAGCCAGCCCGTCACCCTGCTCGCGGACCTGCGCGACGGTGCGGAACGTCACTTCGGTCACCCCGATCACGCTGGGGATCGACGAGTCCTTGAGCAAGGTCAGCGCGAACGTGGTGCACGACGGGATGGCGATCGAGACCGCCTGCGGTGCAACGACCCACCACACGCCGGCAGTCCGCCCCAGCCCGACGGCACGGGCGGCGTCCCATTGTCCCTGCGGTACGGCAGCTACCGATGCGCGGTAGACCTCGGCGAGATAAGCCGCGGTGACTCCGGCCAGTACCACCACCGAAGCGGTCAGTTCATCAACGGCCGCGCCGTTGATCTGCACACCGAAGTACACGATGAACAGCCACACCAGGATCGGCACCGCCCGCACCACGTCGACCACCAGCCGGGTGGGCCGACGCCACCACCATCGGCGGCTCTCCAGACCGACGGCCAGGGGAACAGCGAGCAGTCCGCCCAGTAGTAGAGCGGCCGCGGTGATGCCGATCGTCAAGGGCACCCCCTTGGCGATGATGGTCATGGTGTCGAGGAAGGTCTCCACGGTCACCGGTCCGCGACGGCGTGCAGGAAACGTCGGGTGCGCTCGTGGGATGGGTCTTCGAACACCGCTGCCGGACTGCCTTTTTCGATCAGAGATCCATCGGCCATCACGGCGATCTGATCGGCGACCCCGCGGGCGAACCGCATCTCGTGGGTCACCACGACCATGGTGCGGCCCTGGTCCGCGAGATCGCGCATCACCCCGAGGACCTCTTGCGCCAACTCCGGATCCAGGGCCGAGGTCGGCTCGTCGAACAGCAGCACCTCCGGATCGAGCGCAAGCGCGCGGGCGATCGCGACGCGCTGTTGCTGGCCGCCGGAGAGTGTCGAGGGCCGCGACGCGGCTTTGGTGGCCAGACCGACGCTGTCCAAAAGCCGGAGTGCGTAGTCCTCGGCGGCCTCGGCCGAACGGCCGAGAACCCGTCGCTGAGCCAGTGCGACATTTTGGAGGGCAGTCAGGTGGGGGAAGAGGTTGAAGCTCTGGAACACCATGCCCACCAGACGATTCAGCTCGGTTCGTTGGGCTCGCCTCAGCTCCGTACCGGAAGGGTAGTGCCTGCTGCCGATGTCGACGCTGCCGGCGTCCGGGGTGTCGAGCCGGTTGATGCAACGCAGAAGGGTGGACTTGCCCGAACCACTCGGACCGATGATTGCGGTGACGTGACCGACAGCCGTCTCGAAACTGACGTCGCTGAACACGGTGTGGGCGCCGAAACTCTTGGAGAGGCCACGGATATTCACGGCCGGAGTTGTCATGGGGCGTCATCCTCCTGCGCTGCGGCCAACACGGCATGCAGCAGAACTGTTGCTCCGTTGGCAGCCCACTGCTCGGTGATGTCTTCGGCTTCGTTGTGGCTGATCCCGTCCTTACACGGCACAAAGATCATCGCGGTGGGCGACACTCGTGACACGTGGACCGAGTCATGGCCGGCCCCGGACACAATATCGACCCAGCTCAGGCCACCGGCCTGGGCTGCCTGTCGCACTGTGTCCACCGCGCGCGGGTCGAATCGGGTGGGGTCCACGCCGAGTGGGCGGTCGATGCGGTAGCGCACCCCATGTGTCTGGCTGACCTCCCGTACCAGGGAATGCAGTTGGGTCTCGACACGGTCGAGAACCTCGCTGTCGGCATGACGGATATCCAGCTGGACAACGGTGCGACCGGGAATGACGTTGCGGGAGTTCGGAGTGACGTCGATGCGTCCGGCGGTGGCGCGGACCTCCGGGATCTCCCGAACGGCTGCTGCGCGTACCGCGGCGATCACTTCGGCAGCGGCGACCAGGGCATCGTTTCGCCGTCCCATCGGCGTGGTTCCACTGTGGCCGGACATGCCGTCGAAAATCACGTCGTACCAGCGAATCCCGTACACGCCCGTCACCACGCCGATGTCGATCCGCTCCTGCTCCAACACCGGGCCCTGCTCGATGTGCAGCTCGAAGGAGCGATGGGGACGGGACGGGGCCTGGTTGTCGTTGCCGGCGTAACCCGCGTCCCGAAGTGCCTCACCCAGGCTCACTCCGTCGTGGTCGAGGCGCTGCAGAGCCTCCTCCAGCGGATACTGCCGGGAGTACACAGCTGACCCCAACATGCTGGGGCTGAACCGGGAACCCTCCTCGTTGGTCCAATTCGCCACCACCACCGAACGTTGCGTCTGTACGCCGGCGTCATCGAGGACGGCAAGAACTTCCATTCCTGCGAGCACTCCGTAGGTTCCGTCGAATCGGCCGCCCTTGGGCTGACTGTCCAGGTGGGAGCCCACCAGCACCGGCGCGAGTTCGGGGTTGCGGCCCGGTCGGGTGATGAAGATGTTGCCGATGGCGTCGACTCCGCTGTGGTATCCGGCTGTTGCCGCCTGATCGAGCAGCCAGGCCCTGGCATCACGATCGGCGTTGCTCAATGACAACCGGTCCAGACCGTTGGCCGGTGTCATACCGAATCGGGATACCGTTGCCAAGCGGTCCCACAGTCGGGTCGCGTCGACGCGCACGGTCTGGTTCAAGGAGATGTCGGCCACCTGGTGAACCTACGTAGTGACCGCGGGTGTGAACTATGGATAGGTGTTCAAATTCCCGTGATCAACCACGGGCCTTGTTCAGCACCTCGAGCACTTGGGCCACCAGCGCGTCGATATCGGCTCCGGTGGTGTCGAGCACCAGATCGGGACTCTCGGGCGGCTCGTACGGCGCGTCGATTCCGGTCAGGCCCTTGAGCTCGCCGGCGCGGGCCCGCGCGTAAAGCCCCTTGGGATCCCGCTTTTCACACTCGGTGACCGAGGTCGAGATGTACACCTCGATGAAGGGGAGTTTGGCGGCCTCGTTGAGGGTGCGGGCGATCTCGCGGTCGGACTTCAACGGTGAGACCAACGAGGCCAGAGCCACCACTCCGGAATCGGCGAGCAGGCGGGTCAGATGCCCGACCCGGCGGATGTTCTCCGCCCGATCACCGGCGGAGAATCCCAGATCGTCGGACAACCCATGGCGTAGGTTGTCGCCGTCGAGAAGGTAAGCCACATCGCCGGATTCGACCAGCGCACGTTCGACGGCAACCGCCACCGTCGACTTGCCGGAGGCGGGCAGGCCGGTGAACCAGATGGTGGCCCCGCGCTGCCCGGTCTTCTGCCATCGGTACTGGCGATCCAGGCTGGACGGATGCCAACGGATGTCGTTGCGGGTCTGGGATCCCGGGATGATCTCTCGGGCCTCGGTGATGGTGCCGGCGCCGACGGTGTCGTTGGTCGTCTCGTCGATCAGGATGAACGCACCGCTGTCGCGGTTGTCGGCGTAAGGGTCGGCGACGACGATGGAGCTGGTGCGCAGGGTCACGGTTCCGATGTCGTTGACGCCCAGCTCGACTGGTTGGTCGAGGTCGTCGAGAGTTTCGGGGTCGAGCCGGGTGTGCAACTCCTGCACGGTGGCGCGTACCGTACGGGCTCCCTGTTTGAGGGCCAGTCGGTCACCGGCTCGCAGTCGAGTGTCGGTGAACCAGCAGATCGTGGAGTAGAGCTCACGGGCGGTCACCGGTAGCACCGCGTCCTCGGCGCCGCTGACAAGGACGTCGCCGCGGCCGACGTCGATGTCGTCAGCCAGCTCGATCGACACCGACAGTGGTGCGACGGCGGTGCTGCGGGCGTCGTCGAGCGTGTCCAGTGCGGTCACCGTCGACCGGGTGCCCGACGGCAGGGACACCACCGGATCACCGACGCTCAGCGTGCCGGCTGACAGCCGACCGGTGTAGCGCCGCCGCTGCTGAGCGGTGGGGCGGGACACCCACTGAATCGGTAGCCGCAGTTTTGCTGGTTCCGGTTGGGGTGCCACGAGTTCGATCGACTCGAGATGGTCGAGCAGCGACGGACCGCCGTACCAGGGGGTCCGATCGGATTTGTGCACCACGTTGTCGCCGTGTTTGGCGGCGATCGGGATGACGGCCAGGTCTGCGACACCGAGGCGCTCGGCCAGCTGCAGCAGCTCGGCCTCGACCTCGGCGAACCGTCCGGCGTCGAAGTCCACCAGGTCGATCTTGTTCACGGATGCGACAAAATGTTTGATCCCCAACAGCTTTGCGATGCGGGCGTGTCTACGGGTCTGACGTAACACTCCGGCGCGAGCGTCGACCAGGAGGATGGCCACATGCGCGTTGGACGCGCCGGTGAACATGTTGCGGGTGTACCGCTCATGGCCCGGGGTGTCGGCGAGGATGTAGCTGCGGGTCCGGGTGGAGAAGAACCGGTAGGCGACATCGATGGTGATGCCTTGTTCACGCTCGGCGCGTAACCCGTCGGAGAGTGCGGCCAGGTCCGCCACCCCGGCTTCGTCGGTCACCGCTTCCAGATGATCCAGTGGCAGGCTGTCGGTGTCGTGCATCAGTCGACCGATCAGCGTGCTCTTGCCGTCGTCGACCGAGCCCGCGGTGGCGATACGCAGGAGTTGCCTGGTCACGGTTGGATCCTCCGTAGTTGTGCTCTCCCCATGTCAGAAGTAGCCTTCCCGCTTGCGGTCTTCCATGGCTGCCACCGAGGTGCGGTCATCTGCTCGCGTCTCGCCGCGTTCCGACACGGTGGCAGCGGAGATTTCGTCGATCACGCCGGCGATGTCGGTGGCGCGGGAGCGCACTGCGCCGGTGATGGTGAGGTCGCCGACGGTGCGGTAGCGCACCCACTCCACGGCGGATCGCTCATCTGCTTGTGGCTGAACGTATTCCGATACGGCCAGCAGGATGCCGTCGCGGGCCACCACCTCGCGTTCATGGGCGAAGTAGATCGACGGCAGCTCGAGGCTCTCCAGTTCGATGTAGCGCCAGATGTCCAGTTCGGTCCAGTTGGACAGCGGGAAAACCCGCACCTGTTCGCCCTTCTTGATCCGGCCGTTGTACAGCGACCACGGCTCTGGTCGCTGTGCGCGGGGGTCCCATTGCCCGAACTCGTCGCGGAAGCTCAGGATGCGCTCCTTGGCGCGAGCCCGTTCCTCGTCGCGCCGGGCCCCGCCGAACGCGGCGTCGAATCCGCCGGCCTCCAGGGCATCCAGCAGGGTGCGGGTCTGTTGGCGGTTGCGCGATGCGCTCGGACCCGGGTCGGGAACGCGGCCGCTGTTGATGGTTTCCTGCACCGAGCCGACGATCAGTTTGTGGCCGTGTTCGGTGACCCGGCGATCCCGGAACTCGATGACCTCGTCGAAGTTGTGACCGGTGTCGATGTGCAGGACCGGGAACGGTAGCGGAGTCGGCCGAAAAGCCTTCTCTGCCAGCCGGAGTAGCACGATCGAATCCTTGCCAGCCGAGAACAGCAGCACCGGGCGCTGCAGTTCGGCGACCACCTCCCGGATGATGTGCACCGCTTCGGCTTCCAGTAGCCGGAGCTCGTCGACGTGGGTGGTGTCTTCTACGTCCGTCACGGTATCTGCCTCACAGCGGTAGTCCCTCTCGTTCGGCATCGGAGCGGTAGCGCTCCACCCAGGTATCGGAGCGCTGGTCGGCTTGACGTTCCAGGACCGGCGACGGCGCCAGTCGAGGGTCCAGCCCGAGTGCGTCCAGAACGGTGCCCACGGTCTCAGTGAGGTTGCGCCACAACACCGGATAGGGCACCTGGAGGGGGTTGACATCCTCCTCGGCGAACCAGGCGCGCCAACCTTCTTCCTGTGCCCTCAGCATGGTGACGATGTGTGCGATGGCACCGGCGTGATACTCGGCGCGGGAGTCGCGAACGGGGTCGGGGCGTCCACGCCAGACCCGGGTCTGCACGGCCCGCCAGAACGAGACGGCCTGTGACACCACGTCCGGCCGGTAGACGTGGATGAGCACCGGGTCGCTGCCGACAACATCACGGATCGCCGCGAGCAGACCGTCGCCGGACCGGACCGGCAAGTCCTTGGCACGCTGCATCAACAGGGGCGTTTGGTTCCACATGAGCTTGCCGCCCCACACCCCGTTCGGAGTGCGCCCCACCGTCCTGATGTAGTCGCGCCAGATCTCGGCGGGTGCGATATCCGGTTTGCCCTCGATGAGGGGATCAAGCAACCGCAGGATGGATTCATCGCTGACATCGGCGAACCACTCGCGGGGCTGCGGCGACATGCTGGTGTGCGGGAGGTACTGGAAGAACTCTTGCGGCTCGCCCGCCATTCCGGTCGCGCGCAGGGACTCCACCAGCAGGGTGCTGCCACTGCGCTGGGACGCCAGGACTAAATAGGCCGTTGGGCTCGGTGCCATGCGCGAGAGCCTATAACCAATTCAAAAGCCCTGCATACAGCGGCTTTTCATCACCGTGATTTCAACTATTGCGCTTCTGTGGTGTCGATTCCGCGCTCTGTTGCGATGGCGGAGCGGCTGGGAAGTTTCAGGTTGTTGATGTGGGCATAGGTATGGGTGTAGCGCTCCGAGATCCGGGTCCCGGCAAACTCCGACGGAATGACGTCATTGGTCTTGACCCGCCAGTCGTTGAGCTCGAGTGCGAGGTCACGCGCGACGGCTTCGTGTTCGGGGCTGACATCGCCGGCGAGCAGATTTCGGGTTTCCGTCGGGTCGGCGATGAGGTCGTAGAGCTCCCGTTTCGGGCGCGGCGACAACGATTGTGGACCGACGAGCCGGCCGGGTGCGCTCTGTTCGATATCCCACGGCAGATCGAGAAGTGGCCGCTGCGCGTAGTTCTCGATGTAGCTGTATTCCTTGGTGCGGATTGCCCGGATCGGGTCGAACGAGTCGTGATAGGTCTTGGTGGTGTACACGGCGGTGCGCGTTTCAGCGTCACTCGCGCCCAGCAACCGCGCGGCATGCGATAGCCCGTCGACATCGTCTTCGGCAGCAACGCCGAGCACGTCGAGCAGCGTCGGCACCAGGTCGACCCCGCTGAAGAGGTCCTCATAGACCCGGCCCGGTTGTTCTCTGTTGCGGGGCGGCCGGATGATGGTCGCGATACCGGTGCCGGCGTCGTACAGCGTCGATTTTGCACGCGGCAGCGCAGGACCGTGATCGGTCAGGAACACCACCCAGGTGGAGTGTGCCAGCCCGGTCTCGTCGAGGATGTCGAGAAGCTGCCCGACGGCCGCGTCGGCCGTGGTGATCGAGCCGTAGAAGTCGGCGAGATCCTGTCGCACCCCTGGGGTGTCGGGGAGATAGTCGGGCAGTTCCACCGCAGCGGGGTCGGCGGGTTGGTAACGGTCGTGCGGATAGGGCCGGTGGGTTTCGAAGAACCCCGCGGTGAGTAGAAACTTCTGCTCGCGCGGTGTTCGCAGCCATTCGGAGGCGCGCTCCACCACGTACTCGCAGTAGGAGTTGGACACGTCGAACTCGTCGAACCCCAGGCGCGTCGGGAAGCTCGTCTCGTGCTGCATGCCGAAAAGGGCGGTGTGCCAACCGGCTTCGCCAAGAATCTGGGGCAGGGTACGCACACCCGGCCGGTACTCCCAGCCGTGGTGCGCCAGCCCGATCAGACCGTTGGTCTGTGGATAGCGGCCGGTGAACAGTGATCCCCGGGACGGCGAACACAGCGGCGCCGTGGCGTGTGCACGCGTGAACACGATGCTGTCTCGGGCCAGCGCGTCGAGCCGCGGGCTCGTGACATCCGGGTGGCCGTACACGCCGAGGTATCGGCCCAGATCGTGCCAGTGGACGATCAGGACATTTTCGTCGATGGTCACCATCTCAGCTTGCCTGTCCGCGGTTCGGCGTTGATCCCCAGGTGCGGGTTTTGCACCTCAGCGGTGCATTCCGGGGGCCCGGGCAGCTCAGGCGTAGCGCAGTCCGGACTGTCCTTGGTGGTGGAGCAGGAAGTTCGGGTCGAAGCTGTCCCACAGGTCGGCGTAGAACTGCTGCTTGGCGGCAAAGCCGGCTTCTTCCATGTTGAGCAGATCGGCGATCTGGTCAAAGCCGTAATACAGGATCGAGATGGGACCCGTTGTCAGCAGCAGCTGGTTGACGGCGATCTGCGCGGCGGCCTTGTTGCCGCTGAGCGCCTGGAAAACGGCCGGGAGGATCCGGGTGACGGGCACCATCACGTTCACGAACGGCACCATCTGGCTACTGCGGTACACCAGCTCGAAGCCTTCGCGGTAGATTTCGCGAACCGGTGACGGCAGGATCAGCATCACGAAGTTGCGGGCCTGAATCAGCGGTTGCGGCATACCGATCGGATCCGGGTCATTGGGGCGGAACGGGTCCGAACCCGGGGCATCGGTGCCGGCGGTGCTACCCACGGCCGCAGCAAGTTTCACCGCCACCGTGGTGCCCGGCTCTTGGGGCTGCCCGGCGCTCGGCGAGGACGGCGACATCGGCAACCCGGACGAGCCCCGATTGTGCAGCAGCGCAAACGGATCGAGGATGTTCCAGGTCGTCGCGTAGAAACCTTCTTTGAGTTGCTGCGCTTCGTACTCGAGGTTGATCAGGTCGGCGATCTCGTCGTAGCCGTAGTAGAGCACCGAGATCGGGTGGATCGTCACCAGCAGGTTGTTGATGATGCGCTGGGTGGCGTCGCGGAACAGCACCGGGTCACCGGTGTTGAGGTTCGGCAGTTGGCCGGCGATGTTGATCACCGGGATCACGGCGTTGACCCACGGGATCATCTGGCTGCCGCGGAATGCGGCCTCGAAGCCTTCACGCACAAACGGCTGCAGGAACGGCACACCGTCGAAGGCTCTGATCACCGTCTGCTCGAGGTTCCACAGCACCCCGGGCATGTCGTTGGGGGCGGGCTCGGGCGGCATCGGCCGGAACGGATTGGGGCTCCACGGCACCGGACCGGCGGCAACGGGGCCGTCCGGATCGGCCTGCGCCGCGGAGGTGGCCCGGGCGGACGGGGGCAACGGCTTGGCCAGCACGGCGGCGGCCTCGCTGGCTTTGGTGCCGAGGTCGCTGATCGGCTGGAACACCGGCTCCGGCGCGGTGGGCTCGGTCTCGACCGGCTTTACCGGCGAGGTGTTGGTGTCGGGGGTCTGGGTTTCGGGGAGCCCAGTCTCGGGGAGCTGCGTGACGGGAGCCCCCGTCCCGGGGACCACCGTGTCGTCGGTCTCGGTCCTGTCCTTGGACTGCTCGGACTTCGATGGGCGCGCCGTGCCGAATTGCCTGGTCAGCTCCTTGACGGCCGCTGCGGGATCGAATGTCGGCTTACCACTGGTGCGCTTGGGACCGGCCTCCGCAGAGTCCTCGGAGCCAGCGCCTTTGGTGCCTGTGGAGCCAGCGCCCGCGGAGCCAGAGCCAACGGCCTTGACGCTGTCGCGGTCGGCTCTTGCGCCGGCCTTTGTGGCTTTGTCGGTCTTCGAGTCAGCTTTGGACTCGGTCTTGGAGGGCGAGCTGCTCGACGACGAACTGCCGTCGGCGTCGGCGTGGGCGATGCCCTGGCCCGAAACCGCGATGGCCGCGCCCACACCAGCGGCTACCGCCGCGCCGCTGAGGTAACCGAGGTACTTTGCTGACGACATTCTTGTCCCTTCGTTGGCAAAGGGGATCGTAGAGGGTCCGAGCAAATTCGGCACGTCCTGACTGTGATACCTGTGTGAGGGTGGGTCGACGAACAGGGGCGGCGGCGCTGGCCGCGATCATGGTCTACACCGCGATGTGGATCGGCTATCTGCAGGATTGGGCTCTGCCTGCAGCGGTGGATTCGTGGCTTCTCGACGCCTTTTATCCGATCGGTGCCGAGCATCCGGCCTGGGTGACGGCCTGGAACGTCTTCTGCACCGTCCTGGGCCCGCTGGGGTTACGGATCGTCGGCGTTGTTGCCATCATCTGGTTGTTGGTACGCCGCCAGCTCCGTCCGGCCCTGTTCCTGGTCATCAGTGTGGAGCTGAGCGCGTTGGTGACCGAGGTCGCCAAATATCTGGCCGACCGACCTCGTCCGGAGACTGCGTTGGTGACCGCGTATGGGACGTCGTTTCCTTCGGGGCACGCACTCGGTGTGATGGTGGCAGTGCTGGCGTTCCTGACGATCCTGTTGCCCGTTGTCGGCGTGCGCTGGCGTACCCCACT
The DNA here is from genome assembly GCF_049647605.1 of Mycobacterium sp. Taxonomy (GTDB): domain Bacteria; phylum Actinomycetota; class Actinomycetes; order Mycobacteriales; family Mycobacteriaceae; genus Mycobacterium. Next base: position 24,269 of record NZ_JBARXZ010000124.1, read on the forward strand.
GATCGTCGCTGGTGTCGCTGTTGTGGTCCTCATCGGGCTCGGACGGGTGGTTCTCAACGTCCATCACCCGTCGGATGTGCTGGCCGGCTGGGCGCTGGGTTTTGTGTGGTACTTGGTGTGTTTGTGGCTGGTGAGGCCGTTGCCGGCGATTACTGACGCCGATGTTGTTACTGGCGCGGACGGAAAACCGCCAGTGCCCGGTACTGGGAGCTGAAACTGACCTTGTCGAACTCTTCGCCGATTTCCCCGTCGTGGGCGACGGGGATGGGGCCGCCGACCGATTCGAACGAGAACTCGGGGACCTGCAGTTCGTGGTAGAGCGGGCTGCGCGGGAGTCGGCCCAGGGCCAGCGCGGTCAGGATTCTGGTGCGCGCGAAGCGTTTTCCTGTTTCGAGCAGTCGGATGTCGATGAGGCCGTCGTCCATGCGGGTGCGTCGGGACGGGGCGAATCCGGTTGGCAGATAGACAGAGTTGCCGAGAAAGAACAGCGATGTCTGCACGGTCTTGTTGTCGTAGCGGATGGTGACCGGCGAGTCGCGGCGCAACGTGTGCAGCATCGCGTACACCCCGGCCAGCGGTTTACCCACCCGCTTCTCGTACTTTTCGCGGGTTTGGACAAAAAGCGGGTAGGCGCCGACGCTCGCGGTGTTGATGACGATCTGCTTCTCGTTGATGCACACCAGGTCGACGCGGCGGACGCTGCCGTCGCGGATGGCCTGGACGGTCTTGGCTACGGTGTCGCAGCCGATGTCCTTGGCGAAGTGGTTGAAGGTGCCTGCCGGGAACACCGCAAGCGGCAGACCTGCCTCGACAGCGGCGGCAGCAGCTGCCGACACCGTCCCGTCACCGCCGCCGACACCCAGGACTTCGGCACGGCCGGCGGCCTCGCGCAGCACTTCGGCGGGGTTGTCATCGGGACCGAGTTCGACGATCTCGGCTCTGGGGAGGGCCTCGCGAACCTCGTCGATCACCCGTTCCCCAGTGCCGCTGCCCGATGCCGGATTGACGACGAGGACAACGCCCGCGCCGTCGGGACGACGAAGGGTCGGAACGTAAAGGGGTTCGGTTGAGGGGAGAGCGGTTTCGACGACCGGCGGCACGAGACGGCCACCGAGTACGGCGATTCCAGCGCCGATACCGAATCCGGCCACCACGTCGCCGGGGAAGTGTGCGCCGGTAGCCACCCGAGACAGGCCGACCAGGCCAGCCAGCAGGGCCAGTCCGAATCCCAGCGGCGGGCTCTCCAGACCCACTGCGACGGCAAACGCGGCCGCGCTGGCGGAATGGCCGGACGGCAGGGAGCTCGATGTGGGAAACCTGCGGATCTGGCGGGGAAGCGGCACCGAGGTGCGAACCGGGCGGGGCCGCTTCCACACGCGCTTTGCCATCTGGTTGGTGAACAGGCTGGTGACACCGAGGGTGGCGATGCCGCGAGCCGCACCGCGGGTCGCCTTCGGATTGCCTGAAGCGGTCAGCGCTGCGGCGATGACAAACCACAGCTTGGAATGGTCGGCCGCGCGCGTCAGCGGCGGCATCAGCGTGTCCAGCAGCGGTGTCGGTGAATTCGCGATCGCCTCGAACACTTCCCGGTCGAGTGTGCCCAGACCTTGCGTGATCTGGCGGATACCCCGGGTGCGTTGCCACGGCCAGCGGTTCATTCACCCACCCTAGAGGTCGGAACTCACCGGCCCTTTTGTTCGCCGTCGGTTTTGGGGTCGGCCCGGTCGTTAGGGACGACGATCCGCCTGGTCGACACCGGTTTGCCGTCGACGTTCTTGCTGACGGTCGGAGCGGCCGGCGGGGGAGTGGTGATGCGACCCTGGACCGGGGCACCGTTTTTGACAGTGGGGGCAGATACGCGTTTTGTGTCGGCTTTGTCGTCCTTGGAGCCTTGCCCGCCGCCGGCCATGCCGCCGGGCGGCATCATCGGGTAGCCGCCCGCCCCACCCATCGGGGCAGCGGTGTGTGGTGCCGATGCGGGCGCCGGCGGTGCCACCGAGGCCCGGCCAGACGTCGGGACGGTCGCCCCTGTAGGTGTGGCGGCCGGACCGAGGGCCGACATCGGCGCAGTGCCCATACCGCCGCTACCACCACCGCCGCCGGAACCGCCGCCCCCCGCGCCGGCGAGTTCACTGTCGCCGGCCAGGAACTCGTCACCGAGGCCCGCGGCGCCCAGGTCCTCCGGGCTGACCTCCCCGCCGGCCTTCTGCATCATGCCCATGCCCTGCTGGAGCAGCTGCTGACCTGTTTGGGCGAGCTGCTGCGGGATCTGCGTCAGCGGTTGGATGGCACCGCCCAGTGCGCCCGAGACGGCGCCGGCGACTCCGCCGAGCATCTGCGGGAGCTGCTGGGCCATCTGCGAAGCCTGTTGCAGGCCTTGCATTTCTGCTTGCGCGGCCTCTTCGTGGGCGGGGAACTTCTCCATGGCTTCTCGGGTGAGCGCCTGGCGTTCGGCATGACCTTCCTGCGCCTCGGCATTGTCCTTCGGATCTCCCTGGTTGGCGGCCAACGCAAGCACTTGGAGTAGCTGCTCGATCGGTGAGCCGCCCGTGGTGAGAATGTCCGAGGTGATCGGCGGCGGCGCGGGCACACCGTTGGCTTGCGCCCAGCTCTGCAGATCGAAGACGATCCGTTCTTCAGTCATGTTGTTCCCCCTGCGGAGCCATACTCAGCGCCTGGAACCAGGCGAAGTGATACTTCAGCGCAGTCTTGTCCTTGGCGATGAGACCACTGATCGCGGCCAGTAGCTGCCAGTTGCCGACCTCGGCAGGATCCACGTCATCCGGGTAACCCTGCAGGACTGTGGTCTTGATGGCGGTGAGGTGGTCGTAGAGCAGGTCGGCTTCGGTGTCGAGGATGCCGGTGTCGGCGATGCCAGCTTTGGCCAGGGTGTGGGCAATGCGGGGGAGGCCATCGCGCCAGTTGGTGGCTTGGGTGAGTTTCCAGTTGAGTTCGTCGATGTCGGGGACGTGGCGAGCGCGGTAGGTAATATCCACGGGGTCAACGTCTTTGGTTGGTGGGAGGTAGTGGCCCGGGGTCCAGGTGGCGGTGATGGTGGTGTCACCGAGGAGGCGTTCGAGGTTGCCGCGTCGCTTTTCGGGTGCGAGAACTGTCAGGCCTTTGGGGATGCTGATGTGTGGGGGGATCCAGCCGCTGGCCAGGTCGGTGACGAGGATGGTGGTGCCGTCTTCACGGTCGCCGATCGCCCATCTGAGTTTGGGTTCGTGTCTGGCAACAGCTTCCAGGAGGCGGTCGAGGCGGGCCTGGGCTTGCGATTGCTGTGATGCCGCACCCGCGGCGGCTCCGGTGGTCGCTGAGGCCAGGGCTGTTTCGGCGAGGCCTGTTGGTGGTGTTGCCTGGGGGGTGGTGGTGGGTTGTTGGCGTACGACGGCGGGTTGTGAGCTGGCGGCGGTGCCGCTGGCGGGGCTGACTGCTGCGGAGGTGGGGGCGGCGGCTGCCGGTGGTGCTATCGGCGGGGTCGCTGCGGCCGTTGGGCGTAGGTCGGAGCCGTAGGCGGGTAGCGGGCCGGCTGCGGCCGGGGTTGGTGCGGCCATGAGGGGTGGTGCGGCTGCCGGAGCGACGGGCGCGGCGTACATGGTGTTCGGGTGTTCCACAGGTGCAGCCGGCGCTGGTGGCGGGGTCGAATATTGTTGGGGCGCTTCGTAAGCAAAGTTTCCGGTGCCGGCGGTGGGGGCGGTCGGGATGGGTGCCGGGGTGTGCGTCTGTGCTGTGGTGGAGACACTTTGCGAAAGTGCTTCTGCGCCCGCTGATGCCGGGGCTCCAGCCCGCATGCCGCTGTTGAAGCTTTGCACCAGACTGTCGGAGGTGAGCGGTGCGCTGCCCTGGCTCAGTGAGCTCAGTGACGGTGCTTGTCCGGCAATGCTTCCGGTGCTCGCGCCGGCGCTTGTGCCGAAGTTAGCGCCTGGGCCTGCTGCCGCGGCGCCAGGCCCTGCGACGACCCCGGGGGTCGTCATGGCGGCGGGGGATGCCTGCGGGATTGGTTGCGCAGGAGAGGGAGCGCCAGCGCCTCCAGCGGACAGACTTGCCATTGTTTGAGTGTCAGCGCGGGTAGCAATGTCGGTCGGGACCGGGGCTGGAGCTCTTCCGGCTACATCCTGGGTGAAAGTATCCTGCGCTACAAGGGTCTTAAGGGGGACGGACTCTGACGTGTGATCGAAGCTCTCTGCTAGGCCGTCAGTACCTAGCGCGGTTTGTCGGGCGGAGAGGGAGCTAAAGGAATCGCCTTCCGGCCTTGTCGGCTTCAGCATTTGCTCTACCTTTTGCTTCAACGATTTCTCATCCAGCGGCGTCACTCGCGGATTCGTATCGAATCCGTTGGCTTGTAGGAGGTTCTCAATAGTTTCTTGGTAGCCTTCCCTCTCGATAGTGGATTCTGCCGCTGCCAGGATCTTGGTGCCAAATATCTGGGAGCTCCGTGAGGCCTGAAAATTGGACATTGCGATAATTTGCATAATTGGTGTGACCTTGTCAATTATCTCTGCGCTCTCCTGCACTGCTTCGATGGATTCATTTCCATTCGCTGCCAGCGTGCTCAACGACGATCGAAGGCCTTCCAGGGCGTCGACGGCTTCTCGGTAGCTCGCAGATTTGGCGTGATTCGAGTCAGAAATGAGTGCAGCTTGCGATTTTCCTTGCTGGAACGCATTCACGGCGCCCGTAGCAGTGTGGCCTTCCTGCTCGGCGAGGGTGTTCGAGATCGTAGCGCCAAGCACACGTCCGTAGTCGTCGTATGCGATAGATATGGAATTGCGGTTCTCCGCCGAGCGAACCGCAGATTGTACTGAGGAGGTGGACGGCCACCAGGCACCTACGAGAAGTGCTGACCATTCACCAGGCGGTAAGTCGATCATTCGCAGGCTCGGGTGACTCGCAGGTCGGCTGCGTCGAGACGTGCGAAAACCTCGTCCAGCTCAGGCTGAGAAGCCTCTGATATCTGCAGTAATGTGCCGTTATTAAATGAAATCGCAACGTCCTCAACGGCCTCGATCAGATCTTGTGGAGCTGCCGGATTTTGATCAACAGTAGCGCGGAGATAGGTGGCGCTAACTGTAGCTCCAACGCGCACATTGAGAGATAAGAGTCCACGGACGTTGGGATCATCGCTCGTGCGGCTCGCAGCGGTTCGGGTAGCGCGATCGATCAAAGTGTGTGCCGCACACACAGCTACCTTCGCGTCGGTTATTTGCTGCTGGGAATACTGAGGCGCAGACGGCGCTGGTGGTGGACTAGCCGGGACGCCAGGAGTCCTAAGCCAAGACGCGGTGGCTGCCAGGATGCCTATAAGACCTACGATGATGCCGATCACTAGCTGAGCACTTGATTGCTTCGGGGCAGGTGGAGGTGCGATGGGAGGCGCAGTCGGCGGTTGCCATGATCCCCCCGGTGTGGCTTCGTATGGCGACCCAGTCATGTCCTGATGGTATCGGTGATTGCTGTTGGCGCCATTCACTTCTTGTCTCTTTGACTCCTTCGCCGAGTCCAAGGGCCCGTAGTTGTCGTATCGAGATCGAGGCTAGGAATCAGGCGCAGCGTGTCGGGTCTTGCTTTTGACCAGTGTGAGCGGATTGCCTGGCGGGGTTCACGTCTTTGGCGGGGGCCCAGGTGATGTCGGTGAGGCCGGTTGGTGGTGTTGTTGCGGGGGTGGTGGTGTGTTGATGGCGTACGACGGCGGGTTGGGCGCTGGTGGCGGTGCCGCTGGCGGGGCTGACTGCTGCGGAGGTCGGTGCTGCGGCGGCTGGTGCTGGAGGTGGGGCTGCTGCAGCGGCGGGGCGTAGGTCGGAGCCGTAGGCGGGTAGTGGTCCGGCGGTCGCTGGTGGTGGTGTGACCATTGGTGGGGGTGCTGCCGCGGCTGGTGCGATGGGGGCGGCGTACATGGGATTCTGGTGTTCGACCGGTGGGTGTGCTGGTGGTGGGGTCGAATACTGTTGGGGTGCTTCGTAAGCAAAGTTTCCGGTGCCGGCGGTGGGTACTGTCGGCGATGACGGTGGCGGGGTGTGCGTCTGTGCTGCATTCGAAACGCTCTGTGAAAGTGCCTCTGCGCCAGCTGATGCCGGTGCTGCGGCCTGTATGCCACTCGTGAAGCTTTGCGCCAGGCTATCGGGGGTGAGCGGTGCGCTGCCCTGGCTCAGTGAGCTCAGTGACGGTGCTTGTCCGGCAATGCTTACGGTGCTTGAGCTTGTGCTTGCGCCGAAGTTAGTGCCTGGGCTTGCTGCCGCGGCGCCAGGCCCTGCCACGACTCCGGGGGTGGTCATGGCGGCTGGGGTGGGTGTGGCAAGCGAACCAACTTCGGGGAGCGTGACGACAGAAGGATCCGGTTGCACAGCAGAGTTCTTAAAGAACGAGGGGGTGTTGCCGGCTTGATCCCCCGCCAGGGTGCCGGTCAACGTGGGCGGATTCGACGCGGATGCATTTTGGTGCGCGGCACTAACTTCTGTTGTTAGAAGGGAGGGTTCAAGGATAGATTGAGGGCCGTCGACTTCAGCGTTCCGCGCGTTGTCAGAGCGGCTGCCAGTGGGATTCTTCAGAAGTTGTTCGATCGCGGGCTTGAGTCCATCACTCTTTAACGCGCGAGCATTGCTGCCGACAAGGTTAATAGCATTATCCCGCGCAAACTGCTCGACGGTTCTCGAATCGTTCTCGTTGGCAAGAACCTGTTCGATCGCTGAGGCAACTGCCGATGTGAATGTACTCGATTTGTGAATTGCTTCGTTGTTCGCTCGGCGAATAACTTCAGCCGCTTTTGCATATTTTATTGCCATACTAGCATCGCTTAGCTCGATCGCGCGAAGCTCGGAATTTCCCCATGTGGTAGTGCTGCGAAGAGCGGAACGAAGTTCTTCTATGGCATGTGCAGATGCGCTGTATTGTGCGCTCTTCAGTTTGTTCTTTTCTGATGTGACCTTCGCGAGAGTTTCACCGTTTTTGAATTTATCCTTTGCGGAATTTGCAGCGTAACCTTCCTGGCATGCAAAGGTTCCATTGCGTGTTTGGTAGAGATGGTATGCATACGCGTCATACGAGTTACTGATTTCTCTGCGATTGAGACTGGCGTTTGTAGCTGCCTCAATGGAAATCGAGCTGGGCCACCAAGGTCCGACTAAGAGGGCCGACCACTTTCCCTCTGGGTAGTCCGTCATTCGCAAGCTCTGCCCACCGTTGCGTCAACATCGTCAAGCTTTTGATACACGCGCTCGAGACGTTCCTGATCAGCGTCCGAGAGGTGGAGTAGCGTCATCTCGCCGTATACTGATATCAATTCTCTTATAGATTCTTGAAGCGTTTCGGGTGCAGCCGGATTTTGATCGAGTGTTGAGTTCAGATAATCTGCGCTCGCGATACTTGAAAGTCTGGTGTTGATAGCAATGATGAATTTCATATTTGGATCATCACTAAACTTGCTTCCGGCTACGGCGCCAGCTTCATTCACGAGTGTACGGGCATTGCACACTTTTGTGACAGCTGTATTTATCTCCTGCTCGCTGGGTCCCACTGCTGCGGTTGGGCTGGGTTGATAGCGTCCGTCCGTAGGCCTGAACCAGGAACCCGTGGAGACCGCCAGCGCGATGGCGCCGAGCGAGATGGCAGTCAAAACGAGTACGCGTGACTGTTTTGGGGCCGCCGGGGGCCGAATAGTCGCTTGCGAGGGAGGTGGTGGCCAAGCCCCCCCGGGCGCGACTCCGTGTGGTGAGTCAGACATAACAGCGATGCTATCGCCGATGTGCGATACCGCCATTCACTTTTCGCTAGGCCGACGCGGTGCTGTTGCCGGTACCTGGGGTGCCTTAGGAACTCGTGCGCTGGTCAGCCTTAATTCCACTCCGTAGTGAATTGACGGCCTGGGTTTCGTTAGTACCTTCGGTTGCAGTTGTTTGCTGTGAGGGGGTGGTTGTGGAGGTCGAGGTTGAGGTGATGCGGGCGGGTGCGAACCGTTCGTACACTGCTGCGGGGCTTGCCGATGAGGGTGCGCAGAAGTTGGGGCGTGGTGTGGTCGCGTCGGGCATGTTTGGTGGGTTCGCCGCAGCTGGTGATTTTGAATGCATTTTGTCTGATGCGCACGGTCAGCATGTGGCGCAATTGCGTAGCCATGAGGGTCGTCTTGGGGTGCTGGGGGACAAGGGGCATGTCGCGGCGTCAGCCTTCGTCGAGATGGAGCAGCGTAATGCTGCGGCGTTGCGGGCGGTGGCGTGGCCGATTACCTGAGCCTGACTCATATTTCGGTCGCGGACCTGATAGGAGGCGGGGACCCGTGGCGGGTTGACGAGACTCTGCAAAGCGGTGATCCGGGGCAGATCGCTGAGCTGGCTAGCGCGTTTCAGTTCGCCGGAGGGTGTACGCAGGAGACCTGGGATGAGTGGGTGCAGGCGCGTGAACGGTTCCATGCCTCGTGGAATCGAGAAACGGGTGAGCATCCGATCGATGAATCTGCGGAGGTGCAACGTGCGACGTCGCGGCTGTTCGTGCAGAAGGATCAACTGCCTTTGATCGCTGTCGATCTGCAGAATATCGCTGCTGATCTCGCGGAGGCGGAAAGTCAGTCGGGGGCGAAGCTCGACGAACTCAACGGACAAATGAAGTTGTTGGACCACTGGGTCGGTCAGCGCGTCGCCGACGACGAAGACTGGTCGGACTTACTGAATGAGGCGAAGAAACTCACGACAGTGGCTTTTGGCGATGTGGACCGGATCCGGGATCAGTACACCGACAAGTTGGAGGCGGCTGCGTACAACCTTCGACTCAAGCACGGTTATGACCCCGCCGGAATCGAAGACATCGATGGTGACCGTGAGGTCAGTCCAGAAGAGCGTGGCCGCACGGCGCCGGAGCATTATGACGCGAATCAGCGTGTCAAGGACGAAGCCTTGGTCAAAAATCCAGGACCAAGGACACCCGAAAAAGACGCAGCAGAAGCACGATTGCGAGATTTTGCCACCACTAGAGACCCCGCGGCCAGTGCAGATTCGCGATCGTTAGCCGAACAGAGACTTGACGACTTCCGCATGGCCAACTTCGTTGGCCCACTGCCTCGCGATCCGCTCACTGGCGTTGACGCGCGCGAGAGAGCGCAAGCACGGCTGGAACTGCAGCGCCAATTTGAACAGGGTTTCTACGGTGCTCCACCCCAGGCGCCGGACCAAGCCACGCAACTCCTGAACGACGGAGAGTCTGCGGGCCGCGTCAGGCTTACTCAGCAGACGTACGACACCCTCATCGCAGCAGGTATGTCCAGTGACGGGGCACAGAGGTGGATTGGGAATGTGGCAGGCACTGCAGGAAATTTAGCCACCGGAGCAAGAGCGTGGGCCGACGGGATTCCTCGTGGTGAGCATGCGCGCTGGACAGACTATCTCAGCCCCAAAGATGCTGAAGTTTTTGGGAAAATTGCAGGGCGCGTCACGAGGGTTACAGATGTGGTCCAGCTTCTTGGCGCCGCAGAAGCTTGGGTGAACGGTGACGAGCACCGAAACGAAATGGCGGGCAGAGCGTTAGGTGGTATCGCTGGTGGCACTAGTGCGGCATGGCTGGCGGGGCTTGGCGCGGCATCCCTCACCGGACCCTGGACGACAGCTGCACTGGTGATTATTGCTGGTGCGGGCGGTGGTCTCCTGGGCACCGCTGGCGGCGGTGTGGTCGGCAGGCAGTTCGATTAGGTGCGCTGTGCGGAAGGCTGATGTATGAAAGAGATTCATTACCTCGCGGCCAGCGGCGTCACCTCGGCGTCGGTGTGGTTCTGGTTCGGTGTGGTTGGGCTGGTAGTTGGCGTGATTGGCAGTCTGTTCCCGATGTGGAAGTCGGCTAAGGTGTCGCCGGACTCGCTCATGCGTCGCTCTTACTGGTTCGGATCAGCGGTGTTCGTGGTTTGCATATTCCTTACCCAGGTGCCGAATTGGAAGAACGCCACTTTTGGTGCGTGCGCCTTCGGGCTCAGTCTGCTGTCGATCGCCTTCTTTCGAAGTTCACATATCAAGATCGGTGGCCGGATCATTGCCGCTCTTCCGTCTTACCGTCGCCCCGACCGACCGCCAGCGCTCAGCGAACAGGCTCGAGATTGACGCTGCGTAGGCGACGTTTCCGGTGCGGTCGGCCCTGGCAGAGTGCTTCTGCGCCGGCCGATGTGGGTGCGCCTGCCTGCATGCCGCTGGTGAAGCTTTGGGCCGGGCTCAGTGGTGCGGTGCCCTGGCCCAGTGAGCCCAGTGACGGTGCTTGTCCGGCAATGCTTCCGGTGCTCGCGCCGGTGCTTGTGCCGAAGTTGACGCCCGAGCTTGCTGCCGCGGCACCTGGGCCTGCGACGACCCCGGGGGTCGTCATGGTGGGGGTAAACACCATGCCGGGAGGTGCTGCCGTTGCTGCACCCAGATTGCTTACTTGGGACATGTCGGCAGGGAACAAATGCGGAGGTTGGCCGACCGCTCCAAACTGAGTGCTCGATGATCGGCCGAGGTATTCATTGCTGAACTCGTGTGCCATCGGTGGTGCGCGATCAACTGAGGGTTGCGTGACCATCGACGGAGATACCGGGTCCTCGGACGCGGTGTTCCCTATCGTCCCAACCCACTATCCAGCCGGTTGGTTTGCTTACTGCCAATGATGCTGCTGCCCTTCAGAAAGTGGTCGGCAGGATCGGAAAGGTTGGCGAAGCCTACGAGCTCGCGAATGCGTTGGTCGCGTACCCCAGCGGTGGTGGACACCGTAACGAGGAGCTCTTGGGAACGCTTGGCAGCTTGGTTGGGGGAGGAGACGCAGCGTGGGGCACGGCTATGGTGGCCGGTACGTTTTTGAATCCTTTTGCTGCGGCGGCCGCAGTTAGATTCGCAGCCTATTACTCAGTGGCAAAGGTGAAGAAATCGGTAGTCAGATCGGTGGCTACATTGATTCTTCGCGAGGCTGAGGAGGAGCAGTGACATGTCAGATGGCTTCTTCTATGCGGGTGTCTGCGTCCTGTGTGCCGCTATCGTCTGCAGCCTCTTCCCGTTATGGAGATCCGCGACGCTCTCGCCAGACTCGATTGAGCGCCGCGTTTACTGGTCGGGTTCTGCCCTGGCGGTGCTCTTGATCTTTATGTCGCAACTGCCTGGTTGGCGCGCCGGACTTTTCGTGAGTGGTGGCGTTTTGTTGGCAGTGTTGGCAATCGCGGTGAACTGGACCAGTCACCTCAAGATCAACGGGAAAGTGTATGCCCTTGCGGCAAGCCGCCGAGGACCGGACCGACCACCGGCCTTGAGCAACGACGCGCTGAATTGACCGTATAGATGACTCGTGGACCTTCTCAAGTGGTATCGCCAAGGTGTCGGGCTTGGTGCAGATCGCAATAGCGATCGACGACTTCAACCAAGGGGGTGATCAGAAATGGGAGAAGGCTGGTAATGCTGCAGGTGGCATTCTTGGCGGTACCAGCGCGGCTTGGCTTGCGGGACTGGGCGCTGCAGCGGTGACTGGGCCGTGGACAGTAGCAGCGGTTGTAATTATCGCCGGCGCTGCCGGAGGGCTTGGAGGAACGGCAGGCGGCGGGGTGATCGGCCGGCAGTTCGACTAGGGCACAGGAACTAGGGCTTAAAAGTGGACACAACTTCCTTCTTGGCGGCAGCAGAATGGCTTCCGCGCACATCGCTGTGGTGGATCGGTATCGCAGCGTTGGTGATCGGCGGTGCCGGGAGCGTGTTTCCCTTCTGGAAATCGGCAGAGATCTCCCCGGACGCCATCATGCGGCGCTTTTACTGGACGGGCACGTCGATCTGCACGTTGTGCATCTTCCTGTACGGTGCCCCAAATTGGGGTGGCGCGGTCTTCGGTTCGGTCTTGTTCGGGTTGTGCTTCGTGTTCAGTGCTTTCTTCCGCAGCTCACACATAAAGATTCGCGGTCGAATCTTCGCAGCATCGGCCGAACACCGCCGTCCCGACCGGCCACCCGCGCTCAGCGACGAGAAACGTGTCTAAACCTTGACTTGACCCTCAGTGGCGCGGGCCGAACGATGGAACCATGCGCCGACACCTGCATGCGTGGCTCGCGGCTGCGTGCGCAATGGTGCTCGTGCTGACGACGGCACCGCCGAGTTCGGCACAGTACACACCATGGTTCGCCACCGGAGTCGGCGGTGCCACGCAGGTCCTGGCCGTTACCGGTGCGGGCGGCTCGGACGCCAAGATGGATGTCTGGCAGCGCACGGGCGCCGGCTGGCAGCCGGTGAGTGCGGGAGTCCCGGCCAAGATCGGCTCCAAGGGCATGTCGCCGGACCATTATGAAGGGTCCATGCTGACGCCGACGGGCATCTACACACTGGACTTCGCTTTCGGCACTGAGCCCAACCCGGGCGGCGGGCTGCAGTATGTCCAAGTTGGCCCCGACCACTGGTGGGACGGCGACGTCAACAGCCCCACCTACAACACCATGCAGGTCTGCCAAAAAGGCCAGTGCCCGTTCAGTTTGTCCGGAGGCACCGAGAACTTGCAGATCCCGCAGTACGCCCACGCTGTGGTCATGGGTGTCAACAAGGCCCGCACCCCAGGCAAGGGCAGCGCGTTCTTCGTGCACAGTGCCACCGGCAGGCCGACGGCCGGATGCGTCGCCATCGACGACGCAACCCTGGTCAGCATCATGCGGTGGTTGCAGCCCGGGGCGATGATCGCTGTCGCTGACTAGTCGCGAGGTCTTGCCGTCTGGCTGTGGACTCACGCGGCTGACACTGAGTTGGTGGACGGATTCAGGGGTCCGATTTTTGTCGGACCCCTCTGCTTTCATGGGTATATGTCTTCGACCGCAACATCTTTGGCTGCTGCTGGGGTGAGTCCCAAGCAGCGGCTGGAGGCGTTCTTCGACAGGCTCGCCGAACTCAACGGCCAGCGCAACGCCATTGACGGCGAGATCGTGGAGATCATCTCCGAGATCGACCACGACGGGTTGTGGGGCAACACCGGGGCCCGGTCGGTCCCGGCACTGGTGGCCTGGCTGCTCGGAGTGTCCTCAACGAACGCCAAGGCGATCGCGACGGTGGCGCACCGGTTGCCGGAGTTTCCGCGGTGCGCCGCGGGGATGCGGGAAGGTCGTTTTTCGCTGGATCAGATCGGGGTCATCGCCGACAAAGCGCCCACCGGCTCGGATGAACATTTTGCGCAGCTGGCCGACAGCGCCAGCGTCAACCAACTACGCACCGCGATCAAACTGCAACCGAAACCCGAACCCGAACCCGAATCCGCGAGCGAACCCGAGCCGGAAGCGTCACCGCAGCCGCGGGCGGAGGCGCCGCGGTCGATCACCCAGACCTGCGATGAGGATTCCACCACCTGGCACATCACCCTGCCGCATCACGAAGCCGCCGTCTTCGACGCCGCCCTGCGATCCCATCAGGACAAGCTTGTCGCGGACTGGAAGCGTGAGCACGCCGACGCGGCGGCGCAGGACACCTCACCGCTGGTAACCCCGCCGTTTCCGAATGCCGTCGACGGCTTTCTGAGCCTCATCCAGGCCGGGTGGGATGCTGACGTCGCTGCCCGGCCGCATGGGCAACGCACCACCGTCGTCGTGCACGTCGATGCCGACACGAAAGTCGGGGCACTGCACCTGGGGCCGCTGCTCTCCGACGATGACCGGCAGTACCTTTCCTGCGATGCGACCTGCGAAGTGTGGTTTGAACGTGCCGGCCACCCTATCGGTGCGGGCCGGGAGACCCGCACTATCGGCCGTCGACTGCGCCGGGCGTTGGAGCACCGCGACCACGGCACCTGCGTCGTCCCGGGCTGTGGAGCCACCCGAGGTCTGCACGCCCATCACATCATTCACTGGGAGGACGGCGGATCCACCGACCTGTCCAACCTGGTGTTGGTCTGCCCGTTTCACCATCGACTGCATCACCGCGGTGGCATCACCATCACCGGCCCCGCCGAACACCTCACCATCACTGACGCGTCGGGTCGCAGGCTGGAACCAGGATCGTTGGCTCGACCACCGACCACACAGCCACCTGATGTTCCACCGTGCGCCGGACCAACCGGAGAACGCGCCGACTGGTGGTGGTGCAACCCACTCGAACCACCACCTACCAGCGCCAATTGAGGTGTGAGGTTGGTCCCTGATGGTGGACATGGGGTCAGGTGGATGGCAACCGAGTGTGGCTTCCGCGCAACGCCGAACGGGCTGATCGTGCCGAGCCACCGACTGGGTGGGCAGTGTTGGTGGATCAGTTCGATCCCGTCGCTGCCAGGGAGCTCAACGGCTTCCGGTGCATTGGATGAATCAACGGTGGAAATTCTGATTGCACGGTGTCCCAAAATAATTGGACGCGCCTGCTGCCTCCTGGTTTGGTCGATTGGGGGCACGTGGCGGCAACGGGCGAAGCGGTCGAGTACTGCGGCTGATATCAACGACCAGACAACTCAGACAAGGGCCACCTGAATCGGGACCAGGCACTCGCCGGTTGCGCAGATCATCGTGCGTCTGATGACCTGGACCGAGTCCGTCGATACAGGAAGTCAGAAGGAAAACCGTGCCGCATGATCGAAACCGTCACCGGCCCAATGGAACCGAGCGAGCTAGGGTTCACCCTCCCGCATGGGCAGATCTTCATCAACCTCATGCCCGAACATCGGGGTGACGGTCTGCTCAACGACAGCGAGCTGATGGTCAACGAGCTGATCACCTACCGCGAGGCCGGCGGACGGTCGGTGGTGGAGACCACCAGCGGCGGCCTCGGGCGCGACCCGCGCGGCCTGAAAGCCGTCGCCGCGACGACGAAGGTGTCGAGCTGCGGCCCGTCATCGTCGGGCACAGTGAGTCCGTCCCGGACCCGGCCTGCCATGTGGCGTTGGCGCAGCGGGGGCCTACGTGCAGTTTCCTTCCCCGCCTCGCCGCCGCAGGCATTTCCGGAGACCTGATCTCCGCGTTCACTGTGGAGAATCCCGCCAGGGCGCTGACCCCGCAGTGAGCGTCAGGCCAGTGCGGCTCCGGGGGTCAGCTTGAAGTCCAGGCCCTTCAACGACATTGTTGCCTCATACGTGCGGTCATAGCCCGTCGACGCGATCTTCCACCCAGAAGCGGTGCGCCGGTACGTGTCCTGGTAGAACCCCGCCCCGATCA
Organism: Mycobacterium sp.; assembly: GCF_049647605.1. Lineage (GTDB taxonomy): Bacteria > Actinomycetota > Actinomycetes > Mycobacteriales > Mycobacteriaceae > Mycobacterium. Next base: position 39,354 of record NZ_JBARXZ010000124.1, read on the forward strand.
GCATGAAGTCGAAGTCGGTGACGATCACCCGGTCCTGCAGGTACCACCTCGCAGTGGCCGTATCGCCGTCGATGGCGATCTCGGGGTGGGCGACTCGATGCTCGGTGATGACATTGGCCGGCAGCGATTTCTTCATGTATTCGACCAGTGACGTCCGATCGGAGAAGTGGTTCTGCTCGCCGATCGACGAGCCGTAGTTGCCGACGACATCCTCGGTGAGCGTGTCGGCAAAATCGTCCCAGTGCTTGGTGTCCAACGCCCACATATAGCGGTACTTCACGGTCTCAATGTCTTCGCGATCACCCATGCAAGAATATTTAGCACGACTTAGAGTCACCCCGTGACCAAACTTCTCGACGGGTATCTGAAGTCGCCGCTGTCGGGCATCGCACCGTGGATCGTGTTCGCGGTGTTCGCGACACCAGGTCGGTTCGAGATCGCGGTGTGCACGGCCCTCGGTCTGGCGCTGGCGACGCTGTGGTTGGGCCACCGGCGCGGACTCGGGGTCTATGCGCTCGACGTGCTGGGTGTGCTGTTCTTCGCGGTGTTGGCCGTCGTCGGTCTGGTCGTCGACGACGACGCCATCAGGTTCCTCGAGGTCTGGGCGGGGGAGGGCACCAACATCGTGCTCGCGGTGTTTGTCCTCGCCACGATCGTCGTCCGGAAACCGTTCACCTTGGCGTATGCCAGGAAGGAAACCCCCGAAGAGTATTGGGAAAGCCCACTTTTCCTGCGGATCAACTACCGCATCTCCGGAGTGTGGGCCGCCGCCTTCATCTTCAACGCGGTCGTCGGGTTCATCGGGGATGCAGTCCTGAGGGATCCGGACAACTTCTGGACCGCCTGGGTGCTGCAGCTGGCGGCGATTTTCTTTGCCATCGGATTCACCGAGTACTACCCGGACGTAGCCTCCGGTGACAAGTCGGCGTCGCTGATCAAACTGTTCGACTGGGTGCCGATGTTCGTTCTGATCGCTGGCATCTTCGGTTGGGTCACCGACGCGCTGCCCGACACCGCAGGCATCGCCATGATCGTCGTGGGTATCGTCGGTAATGCGTTGGTCAGCAAGCTGTCTCCGAAAGAGGAGCCCCAAACATGAGCAAACTGTCCATCATCTACTACTCGGCCACCGGCCATGGCACCACGATGGCAAAGCGCGTCGCCGACACCGCCGAAGCGGCCGGAGCGCAAACGCGGCTGCGGCACATTGCCGAGACCCGGGACCCGGAGAGTTTTGCCGGTAACGCCGCCTGGGTGGCCAATTATGAAGCGACGAAGGATCTTCCGGCTGCCAGCGGCGAGGATATCGTGTGGGCCGATGCGGTGATCTTCGGGACGCCGACGCGGTTCGGTTCCCCGTCTTCACAGTTCCGGACGTTCATCGACAGCCTCGGTGGGCTGTGGGCGCAGGGCAAGCTCGCGGACAAGGTGTACTCGGCATTCACGTCATCGCAGACCGAGCACGGCGGGCAGGAGACCACCCTGCTGGCGCTCTACATCTCGCTCATGCACTTCGGCGGCATCATCGTTCCGCCCGGTTATACCGACGCGGCGAAGTTCGTCGACGGTAACCCGTACGGCGTCGGGCATGTCACCGGCCCGGAGAACAAGGCGGAGCTGTCCGAGGCCACCGTTGCCGCACTCGATCACCTGGCCACGCGTGTCGTCTCGGTGGCCGATCGGCTCACGAACTGAGGTAGCGGATCGCCATGTCTACCAGCGTGCGGCGCTCACGCTGCCAGTCGATGGGCTGATTGACGATCATCTCCGCGAGCACCATGCCGCGCAGTGCCGCCCAGATGACTTCGGCGACATCACGGTGTGCGGGATCGTCGGAGATCAGCCTGCCCAACCCGCCGAGGGCGTCGTTCATGTCCATCAGGTGTTTCATCGAAGCCTCGCCGCGGGTGGCGCGCAGGATCTCGAAGGCTGCCATCGAGGTTGGGCTGCTGTAGCAATTCCAGGCGATGTCGACGACGGTTTCGATCCGTTCCGGCAGTGGGAGGTCGCTGACCTGGGCCGTCGACAGGCTTTCCAGCAGTTTGGCCACTCCGTCGTCGACCACCGCCATGAGCAGGCCGTTGCGGTCGCCGAAGTGATACTGGATGACACCCCAGGTGACGCCGGCACGTTCGGCGACGTGTTTGGCCGTCGCCGCGGGAAAACCCTCCTCGACCACGCAACGCACCGTTTCGTCGATGATCTTGGCGCGCGTGTCATCACCACGCTTGCGTGGAGCCGAGGTGTTCCGGGTGGGGCCTGCACTTGTCATCGTTGACTTTATAACATTGTCGAGTCTATGTTTGGGACGTGACTGCAGCCCACAGCCGTTACGCGTCGCTGTCCAGGGATCAGCTCGCCACCCTGGTGCCCGAGCTCCTGCTCATCGGTCAGCTGATCGATCGCTCTGGAATGGCCTGGTGTATCAGCAGTTTCGGCCGTCAAGAGATGCTCCAGGTCGCAATCGAGGAGTGGATGGGCGCCAGCCCGATCTACACCAGGCGGATGCAGAAGGCGTTGAAGTACGAGGGCGTCGACGTCATCACCATCTTCAAAGGGCTACAACTCGACATCGGTGCGCCGCCACAGTTCATGGACTTCCGCTACACCGTGCACGACCGGTGGCACGGCGAATTCCATCTCGACCACTGCGGCGCCCTGCTCGACGTCGAGCCGATGGGTGACGAGTACGTGCGCGGCATGTGTCATGACATCGAAGACCCGACGTTCGATGCGACGGCGGTGGCCACCAATCGGCGGGCGCAGATCCGCCCGATTCACCGGCCGCCACGGATGCCCGCCGACCGTCATCCGCACTGTGCTTGGACCGTGACCATCGACGAGTCGTACCCGCCGGTCGAGGATCACCCCCATCTGGCGCTGGTGAGCGAAAGTGCGGCGGCCAGTTGGGAATTGACGCCAATCGATCCCGATGACGTCGGCCAGGCCGACTATTCGGGGGCGCTGCTGGCCGATTTCGACTTTGCGAGTTACTCCCACTCGGCGCTGGTGCGGATGGCCGACGAGATCTGCCTGCAAATGCACCTGTTGAACCTGTCGTTCATCGTTGCGGTGAACAAGCGTGCGAATGAGACACTGGCGCAGGAGATCTGCACCAAGCAGCTGACGGGCCTGGCCGGAGTAGCCGCCGAGCGCATCCACAGGGCGCTCGGGCTGCCTCGCGGAATCGAGGGCATACAACGGGTTCTCGAACTCCATCCGCTGATGAACCCGGTCGGCTACGTCGATGCCGAGATCGCCGACGGCCGGGTGCAGGTGCGACGGTCCGCCGCCCACGACGACGGTGCCTGGATAACGTTGTGCACACCAGGGTCGACGCGGCCGCTGCAGGCCGTCGCCACCGCCGTCGACCCCCACGTCGTGGTGGAGGTCACCGGCACCGACACCGAGTGGGCCGCCGAGTTCCAGCACAGTGAGACCGCCACCAAAGACCTTCCCGAAGTCGAGGTCGCCAAATTCAGTGGCGGCGCGACATTCCAGTTCGAACCACGTACCTCATTGCCGCTCACAGTCGTTTGACGATGCATCCGGTGCACTGAGCGACCACCGCTTTACCGGCCGTCAATTTCGAGTTTGTCACGGATGAGCTACCGCTGAGCTGGGCTGCGGGTGTCGGATTGCCCGCCACGCGGCCCTAGCGGTTAGGGTGGCCTCTCGACCGCAGCGAGTACAAGGTGTAGCCAGTGAGCGACCCCTACGGGTTGTCAATCGGAACAACGAACCTGGTCGCGGCGCGTGTTGGAGCCCAGCCCGTGACGCGCCGCTCTGTGGTGACCCTGTACGGTCATCGCCCCGCCGAAGTCGGCCTACCGTCAGACAACCCGAATCTGACCGAACCGGGGCTGGTTCTGCGTGGATTTGTCGAACGGGTCGGCGACCCCGTGCCACTGGTGGCGGTCGACGGCTCGCCGCATCAGGCTGACCAGCTCTTGGTGGAAGCCCTGGGCGCGATGGCCGACGCAGCGGGCGCCCTCAGCCCGGCCAGCGACGTCGTGATTGCGGTGCCCGCGTACTGGGCGCCGGGCGCGGTCCGCGCGCTGGACACCGCGCTGCGTGGCAACCGCAAGCTGGCCCCCAGCGGGGTGGCGCCACGGCTGATCTCGGACGCAGTGGCTGCGCTGACCGCACTCCAGGTCAATCCGGGGCTGGCCAGTCGCGGCCTCGTTGCGCTCCTGGATTTCGGCGGTAGCGGAACCAGCATCACGATTGCCGACGCGGCGGCCGGGTTTCGGCCCGTCGCCGAGACGGTGCGCTACGCGGACTTCTCCGGCGACCAGATCGACCAGAGCGTGCTGACAGCGGTGCTGGCCGACCTGTCCAACCGCAACGATGTGGACCCTGCTGCGACGGCGGCCGTGGGGTCGTTGGCCCGGTTGCGGGACGAGTGCCGGCGGGCCAAGGAGCGGTTGTCGGCCGAGACCGCCACAACGGTCAGCGTTCAGCTTCCCGGCATCACCACCGAATCCCGGATGACGCGGGCCGAGCTCGAGACCCTGATCCAGCCGGCGCTGAGCGGGGTCCTTGGCGCGCTCGACGACGTGTTGCAGCGCAATCGGATCAGTTGGTCTGATCTGAGCGCTGTCGCGACAGTCGGGGGTGGCGCCTTGATCCCAAGCGTCACCCAGCGTCTTTCGGAACGTTCGGCGGTACCGGTGGTGACCACCGCGCTGCCCTCGCTGGATGTCGCCGTCGGCTCCGCGTTGATCGCGGCGCGCGGACCGGACGCCGATGCGCCCACCGGCCTGTCGACTGCGCTCGGTGATGCCGCGACGTCATCGCTCGGGGTCGGCGCAGGCGGTTGGGTTTCGGACCCGAATGCACCGGGCTCGTCGACGTTCCGCGCACTGGCCTGGTCGCAGGACGACAACAGCGTGGCCGACCCGGTGCCCTACGAAGGCGACTACGAACCGCCGAACCCGTATGCGTTGGAAACCGGTTCGCGTCCGCAGATCGAATACACCCCGGCAACAGGCACTTTCGAGGAGCCTCCGTCACGGCCATGGTACCGGCTGCCGCAGTTGGCGCTGGCCGCCGCAGCGTTGATCGCGGTGGTGGCGCTCGGCGGTGTCGCCTATACCTTGACCACAGATTCGACGAGCACCGATACGACGCCGACAAGCGTGCGGCCACCGGTGCTGACCAGCGAGGTGCCGCCACCCCCGCCGCCGCCGGAGACCACGCTGCCGCCGCCGCCTCCGCCGGAGACGACGTATGTTCCGCCCCCGCCGGAGACGACGTACATCACCGTCACACCGACGGAGGTGCCTCCGCCGCCGCCGGAGACCACCACACCGCCGCCGACCACAACTACGACGACGCCGCCGGAAACGACGACAACCACCACGACGACGCCACCGGAAACGACGCCGCCGACAACAACGCCGCCCACAACAACCACCACGACGCTGCCGCCGATGACAACAACGCACCTGAACATTCCGTTCCTGCCGGTGCCGATTCCGATTCAGGTGCCGAATCGGGAGTCGCAGCAGCAGCACGTCCCCTGACGCCGGAAGCCCGCGCTTCTGTATCCAAACTCGCAGTTCAGCGTGGGGCTTGTCGGCGGTGGCACACTGGAGAAATGAGCAGCAGCAACAATCCCTTCGGGTTCGACCCCGAGGACTTCGACCGGATGGTCCGCGAGGCCGGTGAGGGTTTGCGGGACGCCTTCGGCCGGGTCCTCAACACTTCTGGATCCCAGCGTGGTGGCTGGAACGTCTTTTTTGACCAGGGCGGTTCTCGACCGCGGCCCGAACCCGAAACCACCGGTGACACCGGGGACGGAGTGTGGGCCATCTATACCGTGACGGGTGACGGGGCCGCGACGGTCGAGCAGGTGTTCGCCACCGAACTCGACGCCTTGCGGGCCAACAAACACAACACCGATGCCAAGCGCAAGGTGCGATTCCTGCCCTATGGCATCGCCGTCAGTGCGCTGGACGAGGCCGATACTGTCGTCGACGAGGCGTCGACCGACGAAACTTCGTAGCCGGCGCGTGCACCTACTGCGCCGGCCAGGCCCTGGCGGCGATGAGCTCGGGCACCAGCACCTCGGTGAGCAACCGAACGTCGTCGTCGGAGTCCCCGGGGTAGCACAGCTCGTAGGCCGCGCCCGGGACAGAACCGCCCACCCCGACAACGGTGCTGCCCCGCATCGTCGTCCATTCGGCCAGCTGCGGCTCCCACACCGAACCGGCGAACACCAGCAGCCGGTAGTCGGTGGTCTTGGTGAGGTAGACGTCGACATGGCTCCAGTCGCCGGTCTCACAGCCGACAGCGGGCAATCTCGGGCCCTCGCGCAGCATCAGTGAGCCCTGTTGTGCAGAACTGAATCTGTGTGCGGGAGCGGCCAGGTGGGTTCCCGTGGGGCCCAGGAGCAATTCGGATAATTCTGGCTGCCAATCGGATTCGGTGTCGATCAGATGTTGGCTGGCCGCAGCCGCCTTCCGGACCGTGTCAGCCAGCGTGGCGGTGCTGGTGCCGGTGAGATGACATTCGAGCGCCATCAGCAGTGCCAGGGTGTGTTGATAGCTGCGGCACGCCACACCACCGATCTCCGGCTCGGCATGCAGTTCGACGGTGGACTCGCACGCGTCGGTGATCGCCGATCCTGGGGTGTTGGTCAACGCGACGGTGCGCATCCCGGTCGGGAGCCGGTCGAGTGCGTCGAGTGTCTCCGCCGAGCCTCCGGTGGCCGATGTGGCGATGACCAGGGTGTTCGGCCCCCAGTCGGGTAGCAGCGGCGAGGACGCCAGTTCGGATGTGGCGATTAGACCTCGGGCACGCATTCGAGCGGCTGCGACGCCGCCGGCATAGGCCGAGGACCCCATGCCCAGTAGCGCCACCCGCTGAGTGTCCTCAGGAACCGCTGCTGCCCAGGGGTTTTCGCCGGCAAGTAAGTCGGACAGGTTGCTCAAGACCTCGGGTTTGCGGTGCAGGTCTGCGGCGAACCCCTCGGGTTTCACGGTGCTGTCCTTTCTTCGAGAAGCGCGGGTAGTGCGGCGTCGGGAACATACATCCAGCGCGGCAGATATTGTGCAGCGTAGATGATCTCGCGCAGAATCTGCTGCACCCGAAAGGCCCGCAACGGTGCGGGATCGTACAGCGCCCGGGCGTCCGGGTTCGTGAGGTAGGCAGCCAGGAAAGCTCGACGTGCTGCGGCGTCGGTGTCGGCGAGTGCGTCGGTGTCGAGTTCGGTGTATTTGCGCGCGACGATTCCGGAGTGAGTCAGCGACTGAACCATCCCGGCGACGTCGAGAACGGTGGGGATGGCCAGGATTCGCTGCTGGGGCGACAGCACTGGGTTGCCGTCGAAATCGGTGACCACAAATCTGTCGGCGCTGCGCAGCACTTGTCCGACGTGGAGGTCGCCGTGGCCGTCGATGACGGAGGTTCCCGCGAGCCCACCGAGCTCGTCGAAGAGGGCCGCGATTGTGTGACGGTGTTCGCGGGCGAAGCCGATACTCGCGGATTCGCCTGCGGTGCAAGCGACATCAAGGGTATGTAGGGCATCCTCGCGCCAGCGGCTGCAGTCCTGGGCGGTGGCGGTGGAGGTGGTGGCTGCCAACGCGGTGTGCATACTCGCCACCAGGGTTCCGACGGAGGTGGCGGCCTCGATGAGCTGGGTGTGGTTGCCACTTTGCGTTGCGGCGGTGATCAACTCCGGTGCCCACGTCCAGCCGTCGACCGCGCCCTTCAGGTACTCGTCGACACTGGCCACCAGAATCTCGTCGCCGGCCGGTGATCTCCAGGTGACCAACCCCCACGGTGTGGGCATCCCGGTGAAACCGGCGTCGCGTAGCACACCGATTCGGCTGGGCGCGGGGTCTGGGCCGGTCTCGAGATGCGTGGACCACTTGACCACCGCGGAGTCGCCGACGATCACCGACTCGTTGGTCTGGTCGACGCCGACTGCCCGTTCTCCGGCCGCGATGCGTGCCGCCCAGGAATGAACAGTGAAGCGGCCCAACACTTGTGATCCCTGTGTCAGCAGCTCCAGCAGCGCCTCGGATGCCCCGTCACCGGCGGAGGCTCGGATGTTGTGCACCTGCGGTAGCGCCGACCACCTGCCGCCGTCGTTGACGATGGCCAGCCGCTTTCGGCCCGGCAGGTCGAGCGCGTCGAGAAGCTCAGACAACCGGACCCCGGTGTGCCAGCCCGACCTGTTCGATCACGTCGGCGCCGGTCCGCAACCCGTTGCGCGCACGGACGGCAGCGCCGATTTCGGCGAGCTTTGTGCGCAGCTCGCTGTTGGCGAGCAGGCTGTCGACGGCGCCGGTGAGCTCGTCGTCGGTGAATGCGTAGGTGTCGAGCCGGATGCCGAAGCCGAGTTCGTCCATGCGCTGGGCGTTCTCGTACTGGTCCCAGAACAACGGCAGGACGATCAGCGGTTTCCCGAAGTGCAGGGTCTCGGTGACGGTGTTGTTGCCACCATGGGAGATCACCAGGTCGACCTGTGGGATCACCTTGGTCTGCGGCAGCATCTGGGCGCCGGCCATGTTCGCGGCCAACGTGATCCGCTCCGCCTGCGGTCCCATGCTCACGATGTAGCGGTGGTCGGTGGTACCGAGCACGTCGACCAGGCGTTGCATCAGTTCGACATCGGCACCGCCGAGGGAACCGAGGGACAGGTAGATCAGGGCGCTGTCCGCGGGACGATCGGCCACCGTCTCCGGCAGCGGGTAGTCCTCATCGGTTTCTCGGACACTGGAGTCCAGCCGCGTCCAGCTGCTGTCGAGTGGACGCACGTCGGTGTAGTCGGCCTCGGCCGGATAGACGTAGAGGTTCGCCGCATTGCCGCGCGGCATGAACTCCAAGTCCGGCAACGCCGCAGCTCCCTGTTCCTGCACCCAGGCGTTGAACTCGGTCCAGATGGCGCGGTGCGAACTCTCGAACTCGGCGCGATAGCCGTCCCAGTCGGTGCGGTCGGCGCTCGGCAGCCCGGAGAACGGGGGCGGAACCTCGGGTCCGGGGATTTCCAGTGGGCTGCAGGACACTATCCGGACAAACGGCGCTCCTGCCGTGGTGAGCGCCGGGAACAGCACCACATTGTCCTCGACGATGACGTCCGGTTTGTGGGTGGCGATGATCTCGCGGAGCCGTGGCTCGCTGTACATGGCACCGTCGATGAGCGCCTGAAACGTCGGGCGGATGAATGACTCCAGCTGGTCCACCGTCGGCTTCCGGAACTCCGGGGCGGTCTCGGCGATGAAGTCCGTCCAGAACTTTCCGGCGTCCTGCTCACCTGCGTCCGCGTCCGGTTCGGCCAGATCGACGAGTTCCTCGATGAAGTCGAAGGGCGCGAGTTTACCGGCCCAGGAACTCTCCGCCGCGAACACGATCCGGTGGCCGCGCTCGCGCAGAATGGCAGCCAGACCGATGCACTGATTGGTCGGCCCGTAGGCCGATTCGGGCCAGAACATGATGGTGAGCGGTGTCGCCATGCCACGAAGATACCGGCGGAGTGCACGTCGTTCCGGTTTTGTCGGCTTGCTGTGCGCCCACACCGATCGATCGCCGGCAATGCGAAGAGGCGGCACCCTCGACCCTTGACTGTGTGCTGGATCACACTAAAATGACCAGTGGTCATAGCCGACCTGGCCGAGGGGAAGCACCGTGCCGACGGTGACATGGGCCCGTCTCGACGGGAGCCGCCGCAACGCCGTGCTGGCGGTCGCAGAGGCAGAGTTCGCGGCGCACGGATTCTCCGGCGGGAGCCTTCGAATTCCTGATCGATCTGCGCGATACGTGGGTCGCCCACTTCGCCGCCGTGCTGGCTCCTGCCTTCTCGCCGGCGATTCCGTCTTCTCCTGCCCAGCCCACCATCGCAGTACCGACCTCAGGAGGTCACACTCATGTCTAGAACCCGCTCGGACTCCCTGGCTGCTGGAGGTCTGCACTGGGACAGCTTGCCGCTGAAGCTCTTTGCCGGGGGCAATGCGAAATTCTGGAATCCGGCCGACATCGACTTCAGCCGCGACCGCGAGGATTGGGAGTCACTGAGCAGTGTCGAGCGGCACTGGGCCACCCGGTTGTGCGCTCAGTTCATCGCAGGAGAAGAGGCGGTCACACAAGACATCCAGCCCTTCATGGCGGCGATGCGCGCGGAAGGTCGACTCGGCGACGAGATGTATCTGACGCAGTTCGCCTTCGAGGAGGCCAAGCACACTCAGGTGTTCCGGATGTGGCTCGATGCCGTGGGCATGACCGAGGATCTGCAGGGCTATCTCGATGACCTGCCCGCCTACCGGCAGATGTTCTACGACGAGCTGCCCGCCTCGCTCGACGCGCTGGCCACCGACCCGTCCCCGGCCGCGCAGGTACGCGCATCGGCGACCTACAACCACGTCATCGAAGGGATGATGGCGTTGACGGGTTACTATGCCTGGCAACGGATTTGTGTTGGTCGCGGCATTCTTCCGGGGATGCAGGAACTGGTGCGTCGCATCGGGGATGACGAGCGGCGGCACATGGCCTGGGGAACCTTCACCTGCCGGCGTCACGTCGCCGCGGACGACGCCAACTGGACAGTCTTCGAGGGCCGGATGAACGAACTGATCCCGTTGGCACTGAAGAACACCGAAGATGGTTTCGCCCTGTACGACGAGGTGCCGTTCGGCTTGCAGATGGACGAATTCCAGCAGTATGCCGCTGACAAGGGCATGCGGCGCTTCGGCACCATCAGCAGCGCCCGAGAGCGACCGCTGGCCGAGATCGACATCGATTCCTCGCCGCTGCAGCTCGAGGAGAGCTTTGCCGACGAGGACCGGCGCTCTATGGCTCCGTCGCTCTGAGACCACCCGTGAAATGACGTCATGCTGACGGAGGGGCAATTTTGGTCTTCGGCCGACGGTTGCCGGTTACAGTCCGACGGTGAGGTCGCGACGGTGGGCGCTGTGGTTGGGGACGATGGGGGCCGGTGCCTGCATTGCGCTGAGCGCCGGCCACGGCGTCGCCCTGGCCGACACCGATTCCGCCACCGGTGCGACGAGTGGTGCTCAGGACCGTGCGACCTCCCAGCCCGCACGGGAATCGACGAGCGCTACGGCTAAGAAGAGCACGACCGACAAAAGCGCCACGACCAGGAAGGGCACGGCCAGGAAGGGCACGACCCAGCGGGAGACGGACAGCGCGGCAGAGCCGTCGTCGTCCTCTCTGCGCGGTAGCTCGGTGCGCGACGCAGCGCGCGCGTCGTCCAAGTCAGTGATCACGCTGCAGCGGCAGACAGCAAGAGCTGAGCGGGCCGCCGCGAAAGCCGACCGGGAATCCGCTGACGTCGAGCGCGACTCGACGGACACGGCTGAGCCCGCGACCCAGACCCATCCGGTCACCAAGGCCGAGCCCACGATCCAGACCGAGACCGAGGCCGAGCCGAAGCCCGAGATCCAGACCGAGGCAGCGGCTAAGTCCAAGACCGCATCCGAAGCCGACAGACGCGCGCCGGTCCGTACCCGGTCACGCGACGTCCAGCAGGCACCGAGCCCGGCGACCCCTGAATCGGTCAGTCCCACACCGGAACCGACCACGGTCGAGACCACGACGGAGGCCCTGCCGGCGGCGGCCACCGAGGCACACTCACCCGGTCCGGTCACCACCATGGTGTTGAACCTGCTCTCGACGCTCGGATTGTCGCGCCCCGAGGCGGCGGCGCTCCCCGTGGCCTGGACCGGGGCCGTCACGACGGGCAGTGCCGCATCAACCGCCGCCGCCGGCACGGTGACCGGCGTGCAGACCGGCCATTCGTCGCTGACCATTCCGGTGGGCAGCAGCGGTTACACCACCCGGGCCGACTGGTATTTCCCCACCCAGGCCGACGGTTCGGTGGCCGCCACCGGTGTCATCTGGCTTCAACACGGCTTCCTCGCCGACAAGTCGTGGTACTCCGCGCTGGCCAAGTCGTTGGCGCAGCAGACCAACAGCATTGTCGTCGCCCCCAATGTGCCGTCCTTCGGGCTCTTCTGCTCGGGCTGTTCACTCAATGACGCCGCCATCCAGCAGGGCGCGGCCAGCATGTTCCTCGGCGACCAGGAGGGGCTGAACGCCAGCGCCATCGCCGCCGGCTACCAGGGCACCTTGCCGGAGAACTTCATCCTCGCCGGGCATTCCGCCGGTGGTGGCTTCGCCGCCGCCGTCGCCGGTTACTACGCCTCCGACCCCACCAACGAGCGGCGCCTGCGCGGCGTGGTGATGTTCGACGGAGTTGCCCGCACCGGGGTTCTGGAAAGAGCCCTGCAAAGCCTCGCCGACCCCTACATCCCGATCTATCAGATCGCCGCGCCGCCGCAGGCATGGAACGCCTTCGGCGCCACCACCGCGGCGTTGGTGGCAGCGCGCCCCGGTGACTTCGTAGGTGTCACCCTGGCCGGCGGCTCGCACGTCGACTCGCTGCTGGGCGCCAACCCGATCATCGACTTCTTCGCCCAGCTGATCACCAGGTTCTCCCCGCCCGGCAACACCGCGGCCGTCTACACCTTGGCGAACGGCTGGATCAACGACCTGTACCAGGGGCTGGGCCCGGTCGACGGCACCGGCATCTACGGCGCCCCCGACCAGTACATCGTGCTCGGGAACGCCGCCGCCGTGGTGCTCGCGCCAGCGCCGTCGGTGGATCTCGACCAATACCTGGGCACCTGGTACGAGGTGGGCAGCGTCAAGCAGTTCTTCTCGCTCGGTCTGGTGAACACCACGGCCGACTACAGCCTCAACCCGGACGGGTCCGTCAGAGTCGTCAACTCCGGCAACTACTTCGTCAACAACGGACCCCTGTCCCGCATCGTTGGCGTCGCGCTGCCGGTCAACGCCCTGAACAACAAGCTGAACGTGCAGTTCTTCTTCCCCGCCTCGGCCAGACCTCCGGGCAATTACTGGATCGTCGACCTGGACCCCGATTACCAGTGGGCCATCGTCAGCGATCCCACCGGGCTGAGCGGGTTCCTGCTCAGCCGGACCCCGGTGGTCTCCGACGAGCTCTACCGCGAGCTCCTGAATCGGGCTTCGGTCAAGGGCGTCAAGGGATGGATCACCAGGACCCGGCAGCCGGCAGCGACGTCCGAAATGTCCAGCGTTCTCACAGCTGACCGGTTGGTGATCTAGCTCACAACGGGGTACTCGTCGCCCGTTGGCCGTAAACCGGCCTCGAGAGGTCAGGCCACCATGAGTGCAGCACCCTCCCTCAAACGGGCACTGAGCCAGCGTCAGCTCACCATGATCGCCATCGGTGGGGTCATCGGTGCGGGCCTGTTCGTCGGATCCGGGGTGGTGATCTCCGGAACGGGCCCAGGATCCTTCCTCACCTACGGCATGGCCGGCGTGCTGATCATCATGGTGATGCGGATGCTCGCTGAGATGGCGGTGGCGAACCCGTCCACCGGGTCGTTTGCGGACTACTCGCGCAAAGCGTTGGGAAATTGGGCAGGTTTCTCCGTTGGCTGGCTGTACTGGTACTTCTGGGTCATCGTGGTGGGCTTCGAGGCCATCGCGGGCGCCAAGATCGTGCAGTACTGGATCGACGTACCGCTCTGGCTGTCCGCGTTGGTCTTCATGGTTCTGATGACGGCCACCAACCTCTTCTCGGTGGCCTCCTACGGTGAGTTCGAATTCTGGTTCGCCGGTATCAAAGTGGCCGCCATCATCGCGTTCATCGGGTTGGGTACCGCCTTCGTCTTCGGCCTGTGGCCCGACAAGTCGGCCGACTTCTCGAATCTCACGGCCAACGGCGGATTCATGCCGTTGGGCTTCGGCGTGATCACCGTCGGCATCGTCACCGTCATCTTCTCGATGGTCGGCGCGGAGATAGCGACCATCGCGGCGGCCGAATCCGCGGACCCGGAACGGGCGGTGGCCAAAGCCGCCAACTCGGTGATCGTGCGCATCCTGATCTTCTACGTCGGCGCGGTGCTGCTGCTGGTGACCATCCTGCCCTGGAACGACGAGGGGGTGGCCGCGTCACCGTTCGTCGCCGCCTTCACCGAGATGGGTATCCCGTATGCCGACCACGTGATGAATGCCGTGGTGTTGACCGCGGTGCTGAGCTGCCTGAACTCGGGGATGTACACCGCCTCACGGATGCTTTTCGTGTTGGCGGCCCGCCGCGAAGCGCCACCGGCACTGGTCCAGGTGACAAAACGGGGCGTGCCGGCCAAGGCGATTCTCGCGTCATCGGTGATCGGCTTTCTCTGCGTGATCGCCGCAGCGGTGTCACCCGACACCATCTTTGCGTTCCTGCTGAACTCGAGCGGCGCGATCATCCTCTTCGTTTACCTGCTGATCGCGATCTCCCAGATCATCCTGCGTTACCGCACACCGGATTCCGAACTCCGCGTGAAGATGTGGCTGTTCCCGGTGCTGTCGATCCTCACCGCAGCGGGCATCCTGGCCATCCTGGTGCAGATGTTCATCGACTCGGAGTTGCGGTCCCAACTGGTGCTGAGCCTGCTGTCGTGGGCGGTGGTGATCGTGCTGTTCGTTGTCAACAGACAGTTCGTGAAACGGCGCCCGGCCCAGGTGGACGACGTGTTGCCCGGCGGTCCTGGGCACCGGGTGCTGGTACTGGCGAATCAGACGGTCGACTCCGAGGAGTTGCTCGAGGAGTTGGCGCGCATCGGGGCCGACCGGGAAGCGAAGTATTTGGTGGTGGTGCCCGCCAACGCCGTCGACACCGGTGCGGCGGCGACGCACGGACCGCGTGATGTGTCGGAGGCCACGCAGGAAGCGGCGACCGCGCGCCTCGAGGCCACCTTGTTGGCCTTACACAGCCAAAACCTGGATGCGGAAGGTCAATTGGGCGACTACCGGCCATTGCGAGCCCTGGAACAGGCGGTCGACGAGTTCGGGCCGGACCAGATCGTCATCTCGACCCTGCCGCCGGAATCTTCCATTTGGCAGCGTTTCGATGTGGTCGACCGTGCCCGCGCTCAGTTCAAACTCCCGGTGACCCACATTGTTGCCACATCGGTTGAAGTGAACCGGGTTCGGTGGTGACCATCATCGCCGGTTTCAGCGCGAGTCGCCAGGGGATGGCGCCACTGAATCTGGCGGCGCAGTTGGCCCGGTGCACTGGGGCGCGAATCGTCGCGGCGGTGATAGTCGAACAGCCGTGGCCGCCGAAGACGGATCCGGTCGAAGGCGAATACCTGAACTACATTGCGGTACAGGCCAAGCAGTCGCTGGAACGGATGGTTCGCCGACTTCCAGATGATCTGGACGTCTGGCAGCTCGTGCACCATGCCCCATCCATCCCGGAGGGCCTGACCGAAATCGCGGCGGAAACCGGCGCGGACGTCGTGGTGGTGGGGTCGTCGTCGTCGGGACTGCTCGGCCGCGTCGCGCTGGGCAGCGTCACCGACCGCCTCGTCCACACCGCCGCTGTGCCGGTGGCGATCGCGCCCCGGGGGTACTCGGAGAATCTGAGCCAGATCGACCGACTGACCGTGGCCTACGGCGGGCAGTCGGATGCCGTGGGTCTGGTGGCGTCGACGGCCGATCTGGCGCGGAGGTGGTCGTCACGGCTGCGTATCGCGTCCTTCACCGTGCGGCCGATGACCCGGTTCCGTGGTGCCCTCGAACCGGACGCGGAGGATCTGGTGGTGGAGGCCTGGTCCCGGCGAACCGAGGCGGAAATCGCGGCGCAGATACAGCAGATACGTTCGGGCACCGACACTCTCCATGCTGATGTGGTGATCGGAGCGGGACCGAGCTGGCTGGATGCGGTCGATTCGATCTCCTGGGAACCCGGCGACATCCTGGTGCTGGGTTCCGGCGCGGCCGGACCGGTGGCCCAGGTTTTCCTGGGCTCTGCGGCGGCACGAATCCTGCGGCATGCGCCGGTCCCGACGATGATCGTCCCACGCCGGAAGCCTGCGTGAGCAGAGCCATTGCCCCACCGCCCAAGGCAGGGCTAGCGTCCAACCGAACAGGCGGATCGGTCGGTGCAACGGAAGTGGTGGCACATGGATCTACACCTCACCGGAAAAACGGCGGTCGTCACTGGAGCCAGCAAGGGAATCGGTCTGGCGATCTCCAAGGCACTGGCCGACGCCGGGGCACACGTCATCGCTGGTGCTCGCACCTGCAGCGTTGAACTGGGCGAACTCGAAAGCGCAGGCAGGGCGACTTTCGTGGCCGTCGACCTGGCGGTAGCGGATCAACCGGCGCAGCTGATCTCGGCGGCCGCGGAGCGCGGTGGGTTGGACATCCTGGTCAACAACGTGGGTGCGGCGGTGGTGCGCCCGGGTGGTTTCACCACCGTGACCGACGACGACTGGAACGCCACCTGGAACCTAGGTGTGATGGCCGCCGTGCGGACCACGCGCGCAGCCATCCCCGAACTCCTCAAACGTGACAACGGCGCCATTGTTGTGGTCGGTTCGGTGAATGCTTTCCTGCCCGACCCGGCGCTGCCCGACTACTGCGCCACCAAAGCGGCGTTGGCCAACCTGACCAAGGGTTTGTCGAAAGAACTGGGCCCCAGAGGTATCCGGGTGAACTCGGTTAGTCCGGGGCCGGTCCGTACCCAGCTGTGGTTCGGCGACGGCGGCGTCGCGAGCACCTTCTCCGATGCCAGCGGCCAGACACCTGAGGACATCGCACAATCGGTGGTGGAGAACACCCCGTTGGGGCGGTTCAGCACCGCCGCCGAAGTGGCCGATCTGGTGGTGTTCCTGGCCAGTGATCGCGCCGCGAACATCACCGGGTCCGATATGACCATCGACGGCGGGATGATCACCACTCTCCGGTAGGGCGCTGTTGACTTCATCGAAAGCCGAGCAGGGTGGAGGTAGCTGGTGGCGCACGCAACCGGCGTGAGGATGGGCACCGCGGCCGGCCGATGGGTGCTGCTCGCGACGGTCCTCGGTTCGGGCATCGTCATGGTGGACGGCACGGTGGTCAACGTTGCGCTGCCGCACATCGGCGAGGATCTCGGAGCCGGATTCAGCGGTCTGCAGTGGATCATCAACGCCTACACGCTGACGCTCGCGTCGCTGATCCTGCTCGGCGGCTCACTCGGCGATCACTTCGGGCGGCGCCGGGTGTTCCTGATCGGGGTCGTCTGGTTTGCACTGGCTTCGGTGGCCTGTGGGGTGGCACCGAACACCGAGGTGCTGATTGCCGCGAGAGCGCTGCAAGGGGTCGGCGGGGCACTGTTGACCCCCGGCAGTCTGGCGCTGATCTCCGCTACATTCCACAGTGCCGACCGGGGCGCTGCCATCGGCGCCTGGTCGGGGCTCGGCGGAATTGCTGCCGCGATCGGACCGTTCATCGGTGGAGTGCTCGTCGAATGGAACTGGCGGGCGGTGTTCCTCGTCAATCTGCCGCTTGCCGCCGTCGTGGTCGCGGTGGCCGCCCGTCATGTCCCGGAGAGTCGCGACCCCACCTCGCCGAAAGGGCTTGACCTACCCGGGGCCGCGCTGACCGTGGTGGGTCTGGGGGCACTGACCCAGGGGCTCACCGCCCTGGGGGAACGCGGTGCAACCCCGGGTGCCTTGGTGTCCAGCGTGGTCGGCGTGCTTGCGCTGGCCGTCTTCGTCATCGTGGAGCGCCGCTCCAAGCATCCGCTGGTATCGCCGAAGATGTTCGCCGACAAAACATTCCGGATCGCCAACGCCATGACGCTGCTGATCTACGGAGCGCTGGGAGCAGCGTTTCTGCTGCTCGTGCTGCAGCTACAGACCGTGGCCGGATTCAGCCCGGTCGCCGCCGGCACGGCCCTGCTACCGTTCACCGCGGTGATGCTGGCGTTCTCGCCACGGGCGGGCGAGCTCGCAAGCCGGATCGGGCCGCGGATACCGATGACGATCGGCCCGCTGATCGCGGCGGCTGGGTTGCTGCTGATGACGAGGATCGGTCCCGATGCGTCGTGGGTGTTCGACGTCGCGCCCGCGGCAGGCGTCTTCGGTGCCGGCATGGTGCTCGTGGTGGCGCCGCTGACCGCGACGGTGCTGGACTCCGCGCCGCGGAACATGGCCGGATCAGCCTCCGGGGTCAACAATGCCCTGGCCCGAGCCGGGGGACTGCTGGCCGTGGCGGTGCTACCGGGCATCGCCGGGATCAGCGGGGCGGACTACGCCGATCCGACGGCCTTCGCCGGAGGGTTCCGGACCGCCATGGCGATCTCCGCCGGCCTCATGGTCGTCGCGGCGGCGATGGCGCTTGTCGGGATCCGACGCCCGCTCGATCATCATGACGATCGGCTGACCGTCGAGAACTGCCCGAACTGCGCGATCACCGGGCTACCCGCCCATCCGCACACCGAGAACTGATGACGGTGAACGCACGACGTCCAAGGCGATCCGCCACCTCGCCGGCATCAGCGGCGACCACCACCGACATCAGCACTGCCGGTGCCGCCCCGGTGGCGGCGCAATGCCCAGGTGCTGGTGAAGAACCACGGAGTGGATTCGACGATCGCCATCGTTCGGGTTCGAGCTGGTCAACGTGGAGCCGATGACGGGAATCGAACCCGCGTATTCAGCTTGGGAAGCTGATGTTCTGCCATTGAACTACATCGGCGGTGTGGCATGTGAGGGTAGCACCTCGGTTATCGCGGGTTGGGTTGAGGCGGGAGCGCGGCGGTGTAAAAGGGTCGGCAAAGGTAGCCCCCAATTCCCCGTCGAAGTTAGCTAGACTTCGCCTGGTCTGCGTCCCGGCGAATGTAATGGAGTTCAGAAGGCATGGCGTACAACGGATTTCATCGGTCAATGAAAGCCGGCGTTGCGCTGGCGGGCGCTGGGGCCATTGCCTTCGCGTCAGTCCCCATGGTGTCCGCTGCGGAAGAGGTCATCGCCGCGCCCCGCGTGGTGACCACCGAAGTGCAACCCGTTGTCTTCAGCAGCCTGCAGATTCTGGTGGAAGGAGCGGTGGCCGCCGTCCAGGAGAGCATCCACGCCTGGGAGAACGACACCCCCGCCCTGATCAACCAGCTCGCCGCGCAGTGGGCTGACCACAACCTGCTGCCGCTGAACCACGCAATCTTCGCCACCGCTCTGCTGGCGCCATTGGCGCCGCTCGCGGTCGGCCCGTTCACCGACGCCATCATCGAGGTGGTGGCGCGCGCGCTGCCCGGCAACACCGCCCAGATCAAGGCGGAACTGACCGCGGGCGTGGACTACGCATTCGCGCGCCTGATCGGCCCGCTGGTCAGCGCTATCGGCGCCACCGGCGCAACCCACGCGAAGGTCTTCGAGGCCGGCGGCCGGGGCGACTCGGTGGCGCACGCGCTGGCGCTCCTGATGACACCCGTCGACGTCATCAACGGTTTTCTCTTTGGCGGCTACGGAGACATCAGCCCACTGATCACCGGCGAGGTCGGCGGCCCGCGCATCCCCGCACCCGGGTTGCTGACTCCGTGGGGTCAGTGGCCCGTGGACCGCAGTGTCCTCGACGACGGCGCCGGCACCAACTCGTCGCTTCTTGCGGCCCACAACGCCGATGCGACGGCCACCGAGCCCACTCGGTCCACGCGCGAGGACGCCCTCGCGGTGAAACTGGCGGCGGCAGCCGAGACTGCGACGGCCACCGAGTCGGCCACGAACGAGACGGCCGCTGAGGCAACAACGGCCACCGAGACAGCTACTGAGGCGGCCCCGGGCGAGATCACCGCAACGGCCACCGAGACCGCCACCGAGGCCGCTCAGAAGTCGGCCTGGTCGTGGCAGCGTGGGCCGCTCTCGGCAGCCCCAGGCGCTACAGATCCAGCCGCAACAGGCCTGGGTGCAACAGAACCAGGCGCGACCGTCAGCCTGGACGTCAAGGATGTTCGTGGCAGCGTGAAGGCTTCCACCGGGACGTCCAGCGCGTCTGACACGGCGGACAAGACCGACGGCGCTCCGACGGCGAAGAAGTCCGAGCGGGCCTCGAAGTCGGAGAAGCGTGCCTCGAGCGACAAGGGCGCCGAGTAAGCAGATCTTGACCAAAGCGGGCGGTGAGGGCGCACTGCGCTCACCGCCCGCTTGGGTATGTAGCCAAGGACGCGGGCGCGCCAGCCGATACGCTCCTTTGCGTGCTGCTCTCTGATCGCGATATCCGTGCCGAAATCGCTGCAGGCCGATTGGGGATCGATCCGTTCGACGACTCGATGGTGCAGCCGTCCAGTGTCGACGTCCGGCTCGACAACCTGTTCCGGGTTTTCAACAACCTGCGCTACACCCACATCGACCCCGCTCAGCGCCAGGACGACCTGACGAGCCTGGTCGAGCCAGGTGAGGGCGAGCCTTTTGTGCTGCATCCGGGTGAGTTCGTGCTGGGCTCGACACTCGAACTGTGCACGTTGCCCGACGATCTTGCCGGCCGCCTCGAAGGGAAGTCGTCACTGGGTCGGCTGGGCCTGCTGACACATTCGACCGCCGGTTTCATCGACCCCGGGTTCAGTGGCCACATCACCCTGGAACTCTCCAATGTCGCCAACCTGCCGATCACGCTGTGGCCGGGCATGAAGATCGGCCAGCTGTGTCTGCTGCGGCTGACCAGCCCGGCCGAACACCCCTATGGCAGCGCCAAGGTGGGCTCGAAGTACCAGGGGCAGCGGGGCCCCACGCCGTCTCGGTCGTACCTGAATTTCGACAAGCGGGACTGAGCTCGACGCGTAGTCTGGAACAGCGGGGCGACGGGGCGCCCAGCTAATCGCAGATGGTGTAACACCGGCGGACGCGCACACGATGAAACTTCTAGCTGGCAGCAGGAGTGACGTGTGAACGCGGGGCTGGGTGTACGCGTCGCAGCAAATAGTCTTGGAGGGTAAGTGGACATCGTACTCGGTGTGTCGATGACGCCGACGACAGTCCGCATGGTGCTGGTCGAAGGGGAAAAAGCCGACGGCGCGACTGTCGATCACGATGTGTTCGACATCCCCGCCGACGATCCGTCGGCAACGGCACCAGGGCAAGTTGTCGCGGCGATTCTCGGCACCAGGGAAAGTGCCCTGGAGAGCGGTCACCGCCTTGTCGGCACCGGTGTCGCCTGGCGTGACCACGGGGAAGCCGCTGCGCTGCGTGACGCCCTGGCCGCTCGCAAGATCGATGACGTCCTGCTCGTCTCGGAACTGCATGCCGCGGGCGCCCTTGCGCAGGCGGTGGGCCGCGCCGTCGGGTACGAGCGCACCGCGCTGATGTTTCTCGAGCGCAACACCGCCACTCTTGCGGTGGTGGAGACCGCCGATGGCTCGATCGTCAAGGTTCAGAGCCACGACCTGCACACCGCCGACGCCGTGGCCGAACTGGCTTCGATGGTCGCCGGACTGGAAAAACTCGAATCCCCGCCGCAAGGCGTCTTTGTCGTCGGCTCCGGGGTGAGCGTCGGCGCCATCAAACTGCAACTCGAATCGGCGACGTCGCTGCCGGTCAACGCGCCCGAGGAACCCGAAGTGGCGCTGGCCCGGGGTGCTGCGCTGGCCAGCGCCAACGCCCCGCTGTTCGAGGCCTCTACCGTTGGCCTGGCCTATTCCAACGACGGTGTGGACGGCACCACCGCGGGCGCGGCTCTTGCAGGTGTCGCCGCCGCCGACGTCACCCAGGCGGCCGGCATCAACTACACCGGAGCGCCGGCGCCGCTGGCTTACAGCGAGGCCGAGGACTCGCAGGCATTCCCCGCATTCGAGGCCGATGACAAGCCGGAACCGTCCGAACAGCAGCCGGGCCGTAAACCGTTCCTGCTCGTGGGCAGTGCGCTGACCTCGATCTTTGTCCTCGGTGTCACCGCATTGGTGATCTCGCTGGCGGTCAGCATCAGGCCGACGGTCGACCAGCGCCCCAGCCCTGCCGAGGGCGTCATTGTTCCCACCCAGGTTCCGGAGGCGCTCCCGGATGCGTTGGTTCCGGCACCCGCCCCGCCCCCGGAGACGATCAAAGCGCCGGTACCGGTGGTGCAGGAAGCCCCGCAACCGCAGGCGCCGCGAACCGTCTTCGTCG
>NZ_JBARXZ010000125.1:0-62207 GCF_049647605.1 Mycobacterium sp.
GCCGGTACCGGCCATGGCTGCCTGCGGCAGCGGCGGCAGGACGCGGAGCAGGTCGTTGAACTGGCGGACGGTGCGCAGCCCTTCGTCCCATTGCGCTCTGGTGCTGGTGATCGGCATCGACACCAGCGTCCAGTTCTGTTCGTTCCACATGATCTCGGCGCAGTCCGGTGCGGTGTGCGCGAAGGTGACCATGCGACGGTCGCAGGCGCGGCGTGCGGCGTCCAGGTTGGTGGAGTACACCATCCGGGGGCCGATGGCGCCGAGCAGCCAGACGTCGTCCTCACGGGGCTCTTTGATCCCCTTGAGACGCAGATCGACAACTACGTTGGTGCCCACCTTGCGATGTAGCGCGATCACGGTGGCGACGTCGTCGACGTCGAAGATGAAGACCGCTTCCCCGCGGATCTGTCCGAGTACGACGTTGCGCGCACCGACATCACCGACAGTGGACATCACTCCACGCGTCCAGCGCTGGAGGATGTCGGCGGATTCCGGCTCGAAGTCGAAGCCGTGTGACCGCGCCCACGACTTACGGCGACGTCCGAGCCCACGACGCCGATCCAGGTCGACGTACAGCAGAACAGCCGCACCCACGAAACAGAGTGCGGACAGCGTGAACCAGAGCGGGACCATTGCGCACAGCCTATCTGCTGATGGCCGCGGGAGGAGAACCCGAGGCATTACAAGGTGATATCGATGACCTTTGGACCTCTGCCCCGACGCTACTCCTGGCGCGGGCCCGGTAACGACCCGCGAGCAGACGCAAACTCGCGTGCTCTGAGCTCTCAGAGGGCGAGTTTGCGTCTGCTCGGCGGGCAGAATCAGCCCAGGATCAGGCCGTCACCGTCCGGGGTCACGTTCACCGGCACGGTGTCGCCGTCGTGCACCTGACCGGCCAGCAGCATCTTGGCCAGCTGGTCGCCGATGGCCTGCTGCACCAGCCGGCGCAACGGCCGGGCCCCGTAGAGCGGGTCGAAGCCGCGTTCGGCCAGCCACTGCTTGGCCGGCAGCGACACCTCGAGCTCGAGGCGGCGCTGCGCCAGCCGCTTCTGCAGCTGAGCCAGTTGGATATCGACGATCTGGACCAGTTCGGCCTGGTCGAGTGCGTCGAAGATGAGCACGTCGTCGAGACGGTTGATGAACTCCGGCTTGAACGCCGCCCGCACCGCCGCCATCACCTGTTCCTCGTTGCCGCCCGACCCGAGGTTGGACGTCAGGATGAGGATGGTGTTGCGGAAGTCGACCGTGCGGCCCTGGCCGTCGGTCAACCGGCCCTCGTCGAGGACCTGCAGCAGCACGTCGAACACATCCGGGTGCGCCTTCTCGACCTCGTCGAACAGCACCACCGTGTACGGCCTGCGCCGTACCGCCTCGGTGAGCTGACCGCCCTGGTCGTAGCCGATGTAGCCCGGAGGGGCACCGACCAGACGAGCCACCGAGTGCTTCTCGCCGTACTCGCTCATGTCGATGCGAACCATGGCACGTTCGTCGTCGAACAGGAAGTCCGCCAACGCTTTTGCCAGTTCGGTTTTACCCACACCGGTCGGCCCGAGGAACAGGAAGGAACCCGTCGGACGGTTCGGATCGGCGACCCCGGCACGGGTGCGGCGCACCGCGTCGGAAACCGCCTCTATCGGCTTGCGTTGTCCGATGACCCGCTTGCCGAGCTCCTCTTCCATCCGCAGCAGCTTGGCGGTCTCCCCCTCGAGCATCCGCCCGGCCGGGATCCCGGTCCACGCGGACACCACATCGGCGATGTCGTCGGGACCGACTTCCTCCTTGAGCATGACGTTCTCCCGGGCTTCGGCCGCCGGCAGCACCGCGTCGAGCCTCTTCTCGACCTCGGGGATGCGGCCGTACCGCAGCTCGGCGGCCTTGGCCAGGTCACCGTCGCGCTCGGCCCGGTCGGCTTCGCCGCGCAGTGTGTCGAGCTGTTCCTTGAGGTCGCGTACGACGTCGATGGCGCCCTTCTCGTTCTGCCACCGGGTCGTGAGCTCGGCCAGCTTCTCCTTGTGATCGGCCAGCTCGGCGCGCAGCTTCTCCAGACGATCCCGCGACGCGGCGTCTTCCTCTTTCGCCAGCGCCATTTCCTCGATCTCGAGTCGACGCACCAGGCGTTCCACCTCGTCGATCTCGACCGGGCGGGAGTCGATCTCCATCCGCAGCCGTGACGCCGCCTCGTCCACCAGGTCGATGGCCTTGTCGGGAAGGAACCGGCTGGTGATGTAGCGGTCGCTGAGGGTGGCGGCGGCCACCAGCGCGGAGTCGGTGATCCGAACGCCGTGGTGCACCTCGTAGCGGTCCTTGAGCCCGCGCAGGATGCCCACCGTGTCGTCGACCGACGGTTCACCGACCAGCACCTGCTGGAAGCGACGTTCCAGCGCGGCGTCCTTCTCGATGTACTTGCGGTACTCGTCGAGTGTGGTGGCGCCGACCAGACGCAGTTCGCCGCGGGCCAGCATCGGCTTGATCATGTTGCCGGCGTCCATCGCCGACTCGCCGGTGGCCCCGGCGCCGACGATGGTGTGCAGCTCGTCGATGAAGGTGATGACCTGTCCGGCCGAGTTCTTGATGTCGTCGAGCACGGCCTTGAGCCGTTCCTCGAATTCACCGCGGTACTTGGCGCCGGCCACCATGGCACCCAGGTCGAGTGAGACCAGGGTCTTGTCGCGCAGGCTTTCGGGTACGTCGCCGGCGATGATGCGCTGGGCCAGGCCCTCGACGATGGCGGTCTTGCCGACACCGGGTTCGCCGATGAGCACCGGGTTGTTCTTGGTGCGACGGCTCAGCACCTGCACGACACGACGAATCTCGTTGTCGCGCCCGATAACCGGGTCGAGCTTGCCTTCCCGGGCGGCGGCGGTCAGGTCGGTGGAGTACTTCTCCAGCGCCTGATAGGTGCCTTCGGGGTCGGGGCTGGTGACCCGGGCGCTGCCGCGGACCTTGGTGAACGCCTCACGCAGCGCCTGCGGGGACGCCCCCGCACCGGTGAGTAACTTGGCCGTATCACTGTCACCGGTCGCCAGGCCGACGAGCAGGTGCTCGGTCGAGACGTATTCGTCGTCCATCTCGGTGGCGAGCTGCTGGGCTGCGGTGATGGCCGCCAGGGATTCCCGGGACAGCGGCGGTGTCGAGCTGGCGCCACTGGCACTGGGCAGCCGGTCGACAAGATGTTGGGCCTGGGCCCGCACCGTCGCGGGGTCAACTCCGACCGCTTCGAGCAGGGGCGCGGCGATGCCGTCGTTCTGCGTCAGCAGTGCCATCAACAGATGGGCGGGGCGAATCTCCGGATTGCCGGCAGCGGTGGCCGCCTGCAACGCCGAGGTCAGCGCCGCCTGGGTTTTTGTGGTCGGGTTGAACGAGTCCACGACACCTCCATTTCTCCTGCACGGGGCCGCAATGATGGACCCGATGAATGTTTGTCTCTCGCCACAACGTCGTCAAGGTTGAGTCTGTTCCGCTCAACTCTAGAAAGTTTTGGCGATTTTTCCAAGCGGGTGTGCCCGCGTGGCCCGCCGACGCCGCAGCGCGGGCGGGCTAACGTCGACAGATGTCCGACTCCAACGCCGGCGACTTCGAGTTCGAACGGAAGTTCCTCCTGTCGGAGATGCCTGCCATTGCGGCGTCTGACCCGAGCCCTTTGGTGATCGCGCAGGCCTACTTGTTCGCCTCGGATGGCTATGCGGTCCGGGTGCGTCTACAGGGCCCGGCCCCCGCCGAACCGGAAGCCCCGCCCGCCGAACTCATCGAGTCCCTCGGCGACGGAACCATCGGCACCATGACCGCCAAGGGTCCCGCCGCCGGCGGCACCCGCTACGAGGCCGAGCGCGAGATCGATCCGATGGTGGCCGGCCAGATCCTGTTGCGGTCCGAGCATGTCATCGTCAAGGTTCGGTCGTCGGTCTGGCTGGGCGAGGACGGCTGGGTCATCGACCGTTTCCTGGGCGGCAACGCTCCCCTGTTGCTCGCCGAGGTCGAACGGGGCGGTCCCGTGGTCGATCTGGCCATCCCCTCGTTCTGCGTCACCGAGGTCTCCGACGACGACCGGTTCCGCAACGACTACCTGGCCCACCACCCGTTCGGCTCGTGGACAGAAGAGTACCGCCGCGAATTCGACCTGCTGGGGCCAAAATTCGTCGAGCACCTGGGGCGGAATCAGTTCGAAGAGATCTGACCTCGATCTCCATACCCGGCGAACACCCGCTATCCGGGCCGCACCCTGCGGGAGAACGTCGCGTCAGACTGACCGGATACAGCCCGTCGATTCGAACGTATGATCGAATACGTGGGAAAGCTGTCGTCGATCGGCTACAACGGGCAGCCGCTGCGGGATCCGTTCCGACCGGTGACGCCACCTGTCACGGTGCTGGTCGATCTGACGATGCTCTTCCCGCGCCAGCCGCACCGTGACGGCCGGTATCACCCGCACGGCCTGCAGATGCACAAGGTGGTCGAAGGGCAGCTGAGCTGTTGGGGCATTTGCGAGCAAGGCGATTGGTGGGGTCTGGTCACCTACCAGATCAGCTACGGGTCCCACCACAAGTCCGTGACACATTGGGTGCCCGCCTGGACGCTCAAACGGCGGGGCGGTGGCGCCGGCCGGAGTGGTCTATGACGCGCGGGACCGGCCGGCGGCGGCGACCGCCGTCCCCAGCTGCAGCACGGCGGCGGTCAGCAGGATCACCAGGGCCGGCGTCCACGAGGCGGTCCACTCGTGGAGAAGCCCGGCGGCAAAGGGCCCGGTGGCCGCCAACAGATACCCGCCGCTGTTGGCCATCGCCGACAGCCCGGCGGCCTGCCGCGCGTCGGCGGCGTGGTGGGCGATCAGCAGCAGCGCTATCGACAGCGCGCCGGCGCTGCCCGGCGCCGCGATCACCAGCCACGGCAGGGCGCTGCCGTCGGTGAGCAGCAAACCCAGCGCACCGATCACCACCGGAGCACTGGTCAGCACGGTGATCAGCAGGTACCGGCCAGTGCGGTGCAGCCACCAGCTGACCAGCAGACCGAACGGCGCCCCGAGCAACTGATAGACCAGCAGGTGGAAAGCGGCGTCCTCGACGCTGACGCCACGGCTGATCTCGATGCTCGGCATCCAGTTGATCACCAGGTAGAAGCTCAGCGACTGCAGTCCCATGAATGCGGTGACCGCCCAGGCGATGGGGCGTCGCAGCTGGCTCTTCCGCTCCGGCGCACGGCCGAGAAACTCCTGTGGGTCGTCATGGCGCAGAAACCACACCACGGCCACCGCCGCAGGCGGGATCGCCCACAGCAGCAGCGCGGAGCGCCAGTCGCCGGTCCAGTCGGTGAGGATGATCGCCACCCCGGACCCGACGGCGGCGAAACCACTCATGACCAAAGCGTTGGCACCCGAGGCGATTGCGGCTTTGTCTGCGTAGTCGCGGCGCACCAGAACCGGTACCAGGACGTTGCCGATGGCGATGGCCCCGGCCAGCAGCACCGTGCCCAGCCAGAGTCCCGGCACCCCGGCTACCGAACGAATCGTGATGCCCAGCACCAGGATCAGCGCAACCCACCGCGCCACCACCGCCGGGCCGCCATACCGCAACGCCACCGCACCGAACGGGGCAACAGCCGCGAACAGCAGCAGTGGCAGCGAGCCGAGCAAGCCGAGGCTGGCGTAACTGAGCCCGGTGGACGCATTGATATCGGGCACCAAGGGGCCGACGGCGGTGATCGCCGGGCGCAGACAGGCCGCCAGCCCGAATATCGATACCGCGACGAGCACCCGCGAGCCGAGGATGCGCCGCATCCGTCCTCCTCATGCCGCGGTCATCTCGAAGAACCGCACGACGCGGCGCGACTTCAACTTGGTTGAAACGTTAACAGCGCCGGCCATCCGAGCAGAACTCGGCCGTGCACCCAGCCGACCTGCTCGACGATGTCGATATCGACCTCGGGTGACCTCGACGCCACGTCGCCCGAGATCGGTTGCGTCTGGACTCGGGATCAGCGGGTGAGGATGGCACCCGCAGCGGCACGGCCGGTGCGCACCGCCCCTTCCATGTAACCGGCGGCCCAGTAGTCCGAACCCGCCACGAAGAACCGGCCTTCAGGTTTGGCGTGCGTTGGCCCGATCGCCGTGAGGTCTCCCGGTGCGTAGTGCGCCATGTAGCCGAGGGTGAACGGCTCGTCAGACCATTCGCGGGTGAACAGTGCCAGCGGCGCTCCGGCCTGCGAGCCGTACATCCGCACCAGCGCCTGCAGTGCGTCACGATCGCGCGCCGATTGATCGCCTGCCAGGTGGAACGCGTACTGGGCAGGCCCGACCAGCGCGGAGACCACTCCGGGTCCTTGCACCCAGGTGGAGCCGAGCAGACCGTCGCTGTAGGAGGAGCCGTTCTTGCCGAGCCCCTGCCAGAACGATGTGTCGTAGGCAGCCACGACTTTTGCGGTCAGCGAGTTGCGGATGCGGTGCAGCGCCCGCATCCGTTCGGCACTGAGGCCGGTGATGCGGACCTGCCGCAGGGGCGCCACCGGGAGGGCACACACGACGTGTGCCGCCGTCACCGTCTCCCCCGAACCGAGTTTGACGACAACACGATCCGGTTCGACGACGATGGTGGTGACGACGCTCGACAGTCGGATGTGGCCGTCCAGTTCACCGGCCATCCGTTCGGCCACTGTCGCGCTGCCTTCTGCCACCGTGAATCGGGTCCACTGGTCGACGTCGTAGTAGCCGCTGAGCCCGTCGCCCACCACCGCGGCTTTGCGTAGTTCGGCCAGCAGTGAGGTGCGCTTCAGCGAGTCCGCTGCCAGGCCCGACTTGGCCAGCTCGAACATCCGCAGCACGCCGTCGCGCGCACCGACGCTGCGTAGCCAGGCGTGAAACGACATGGCGTCCAAGGTGACGGCATCGGGATGCGCCCACGGATCGTCGGGGTCGATCCCGTTGGCCAGATCCACGAACAGCCCCACCACCCGGGCATGGTCTGCGTGGTCCTCGGCTGTCATCCATGGCGCCGGATCCCCGGTCATCACCGAATCATCGATATCCCAGACAGTCTGACCGGGCTCAGCGCTGTAGCTCTCACGCAACGTCAATCCCAGCTCGTCCACCAGCGTCCGGTAGGACGTGTGTGCGGTGCCGATCAACTCACCGCCGAGCTGCACCAGCCTGCCGTCGTCCAGAGTGGTCTGCAGAACGCGTCCACCGACACGGTCCCGGGCTTCCAGCACTGCCACATCGGCACCCGCGCCGCGGAGGTCACGGGCGGCGGCCAGCCCCGCCAGACCTGCGCCGAGCACCACGACGTCGAGCATGTCGAACTCCTTCAGTAAACGTAGAAACCGCGCCCGGATTTGCGGCCGGTGTGGCCGCGTGCCACCAGGTCCGCCAGGATGGCCGGAGGCTCGAACCGGGGCCCGAGGGTAGCGGCCAGATGCCGCGCGATATCCAGCCGCACATCTAGACCCACGATGTCGGTGAGCGCCAACGGACCGACCGGGTGCTTGTAACCGAGTTTCATGGCGAGGTCGATGTCCTCCGCCGACGCCACCCCTTCTTCGAGCATGCGCATGGCTTCCAACGCGATGACAACACCGAGCCGGGAGGTGGCAAACCCCGGCGAATCACGCACTGTCACCGCGTTTTTACCGAGTGCGGTAACCCAGTCCACCGCTGTCGCAGCCAGCGCGGGATCCGTGCGGGTCCCGAT
Source organism: Mycobacterium sp. (assembly GCF_049647605.1). Lineage (GTDB taxonomy): Bacteria > Actinomycetota > Actinomycetes > Mycobacteriales > Mycobacteriaceae > Mycobacterium. The sequence goes on from NZ_JBARXZ010000125.1 coordinate 7,677, forward strand.
CACGATCTCGACGAGCTCGCTGGCCGGTACCGGGTTGAAGAAGTGCAGGCCCAGGAAACGACCGGGTGCTGCGAGTGCTCCGGCCAACGTGTCGATCGACAACGAGGAGGTGTTGGAGGCGAGTGCACACCGCGGCCCCACCACTTTCTCCACGGTGGCCAGCACGTCGGCTTTCAGTTCGGTGATCTCGGGCACCGCCTCGACCACCAGGTCCCGATCGGCGAGCGCGGCGATGTCGGTGACCACGGCCAGCCGGTCTGTCACGGCGTCGGGGGTTTCGGTGATGGTGCCGCGGTCGACGGCCGCCTGTACCGAACGCGTGACCCGGGCGAATGCGGCTTCCGCGCTGCCGGGATCCGCTTCGCGGACCGTCACGCTACATCCGGCCGCCAGGAACGCGTGTGCGATACCGGCGCCCATGCGTCCGCCGCCGACGACTCCGACAAGTTCAGGAAGTACGGTCACGGGTCTTCTCCAGGAAGGCGGTCATCCGGTCGTATTTATCCGCGGTCTCGAACAGCACGGCCTGAGCGATGTTGTCCGCCACCGGGTGCGCCGAATCCGGCATTTGCATCAGCGCTTTGGTCAACCGGACGGCGGTGGGGGCGCCCTTGGCGATCTGCTTCGACAGTCGAAGTGCGCTGTCGACGAGCTCATGGGCCGGCACGATCTCGGTGATCAGGCCCACCCGCAGCGATTCCTTCGCATCGAGGATGCGACCCGCCAGCAGAACCTGTTTGGCGACGGGTTCCCCGATCAGCGCGGCAAGACGCCAGCTGCCTCCGGCGGCGGCGGCGATGCCCAACCCGGTTTCGGGATTACCGAACCGCGCCTCCGGGGTGCCGATCCGGAAATCGGCGGCATAGGCCAGTTCGGCTCCGCCGCCGAGAGCCCAACCGTCGACGGCGGCGATCACCGGCATCGGCAGCTGCGCAATGCGCCGGAACAGGAAGGAGTTGATCCCCGACAGTGCCTGGAGGGCGCGCCGCTCCCGCATCTCGGCCAGGTCGGCGCCTGCGGCGAACACGCCACCCGACCCGGAGATCACCAGCGTGGCCGGCCGGGCTTCCAGCCACTCGCAGACGGTGTGGAGCTCACCGGCCATCGTCGCGTCGATGGCGTTCTTCTTCTCCGGCCTGGCGAGCTCGGCATGTATGCAGTGGCCGTGATCGGTGAGGGTCAAAGTGGTGAGGGTGTCGGCGAATTCGGTCATCCCAGGTCCCGTTCGATGGATTTCTGCCAGCGCTTTTCGGCGAGCCGTTTGTCACTGTCGAAGGCTTCGACGGTGATGTCCAGGTGTAGATGGGTGGCATCGACGTCGACGGTCATGGTCGACTGGGTGGCGGTGCGGCCTTCGGGGAACTCGACCTCGAAGCGGGCAGTGGCGTCCACCCGTTGCGCGAAGGTCCTGGTGTCGATGCTCACCTGCCCGGTGTAGTGGTCGCGACACGCGAAACCCTTGCTACTCACCCACGAACTGCCGTGTTCGGTACGACAGGTGGTGGTGCGCGCCAGCACATTCCGATCGATGGCCCAGGTAACGCCCTCGCCGCTCTGCAGCGTCTCCGGCCGCACGTGCACCAACGGTGGCTCCTCGAGCCCGTCGAGGTCGGGTATCACCGGCACCGTCAGTCCGGAGGCGCCTCGGTCGATCTCCAGGGTCACCGGCTCCGGCGGCGCTGTGGCGTTCGGCCAGTCGCTCCCCGTCACCGCCAGGCGCAACCGGTGTCCGTCGTCGAGGCTCCAGGCGGTGGCCTCCAACTCGACCTCGACATCGACCCATTCACCGGGTACCAGCGGCACCGGGTCGGCGTCGTAGCTGAGGCGGTGGGTCAGGTTCAGGAAACCGCGGGTGATCAGCGCGGAAGTGCCATCGGGGAACACATCGCACAGCTTCGCCGACACCGACGCCACTGCCTTGTCCGCCCGCACCCGCAGGCGCAGCACCGGATGGCCGTAGACGTTCACATCGTCACCGGGAAAGTCCCATTGCACTGACGCGGCGTTGTCGTAGCGCTGATCGGTGGGCTGCCCCCACGGCAGCGAACCGGCGCAGCTGTTCCAGCCGGCAGTGCCGACGTCGCCGATCGTCGGGTGAACCACCACTCCGGTTCCCAGGTCGAAGTCCACAGACTTGGTGTCCGACAACGGCATACCTGGGTGCGAGCACCATCGCCCGCGCAGTTCTGCCAGGTCAGGCTCGGGTCGGGTACTCCGGCGGTGGAACACCTGCACTCGGGTTTCGGCGTCGACTCCGTTGTCGTCGCCGCGCAGCCAATGGCCGAACCAGCGGGCCATCTCGGCGGTCAGATCGATCCACGGTCCCGGCAGGGAATTCTCGGCGCCCATGTGACTCCACGGCCCGATCAGCAACTTCCACGGCGTGCCCGCGTCTTCCAGCGCGGCGGCGGTGCGGAAGGTGTTGTTGCGGTATCCATCTGCCCATCCGGCGACGATCATGGTGGGGCAGGTGATGCGCGCATAGTCGGGCCGCACCGAGCCCTGCTGCCAATACGGCTGGCGCCGTTGCTGTTCCCGCCAGGTGAAAAGCCACGGCTCATTGGTCTCGACGCGCCTGCGCCATTCCTCCCGCCAGTCACCGGCCCACAGTGACGGCACCGGAGGCATCGCATTCGAGGCAACCATGAAGGACGGGTAGTCCACCAGATCGAGCAGCCGCATCGCTCCGCCGATGTAGTGCACATCGTCGTTGTACCGGTCATCCGAGGAGTAGATCGGCACGATGGCTTTCAGCGCCGGCGGCCTGGTCGCAGCCACCTGCAGCGAGTTGAAGCCGCTGTATGACCACCCGAACATACCGACCGCACCGTTGGACCACGGTTGCGCGGCAAGCCATTCGATGACGGTGTTGAGATCACCCAGCTCTTCGACTGGATACTCGTCGGTGGCAGCACCCCCGGAGGAGCCGGTGCCGCGGACATCGACCCGGCACACCGCAAATACGAACTCTCCCGCGAAGCGTTCGTAGAGTTCGCGTTCGAGCATGTCGTCTTTGCGATACGGCAGTGCTTCCACCAGTACCGGCACCGCTTCGTCGGTGATCGGCCGGCACACTGTCAACGCCAACGCGACGCCATCGGGCATCGTCAATGTCATATCGCACTGATCGATCTGGTAGGTCGTCATCTAGGCGGGGACCTCCAGGGAACGGGCCGCGGCCAGTGGGCCGGACAACTTGCGGGTGTGCGGGGAGGAACCCAGCACCGCGGAGAGCAGTTTCTGGGTGTAGGGATGGGTGGGGGTCGTGGTGACCACATCTGCGGCACCGGATTCGACGATCTTGCCCCGGCACATCACCGCCACTTGATCGCTGATCCGCCGCACCACGTCGATGTCGTGGGTGATGAACAGATACGCCAGTCCGCATTCGCGCTGAAGGCGCAGCAGCAGGTTGAGAATCTGGGCTTGCACCGACACATCGAGTGCCGAGGTGGGTTCGTCGCAGACGATCAGGTCCGGCTCACACGCCAGGGCCCGTGCGATGGCGATGCGTTGGCGTTGTCCGCCGGAGAAGCCGGTGATCCGCGAGTCCACATCGGTGTCGTTCATGCCACACAGGTCGAGTAGTTCCCGGACCCGTTCACGTCCGCCGCTGCGATAACGTCCGTGTGCCCGAAGCGGTTCGGCAACCACCTCGCCGACGCTGAATCGTGAGTCGAGCGAGTCGTAGGGGTCTTGGAGTACCACCCCCACCGTCCGCTGCAGCGCGCGGGCGGCCCGTCCACGCCGGGGGCGCGGCTTGCCACCGAACAACAGGGTTCCGGAGTCCGCTGTCTCCAATCCGGTCACAATCCGCGCCAGCGTGGATTTCCCCGATCCCGACTCCCCCACCAGGCTGGTGGTCTTGCCGCATTCGACGGTCAACGACACGTCGTCGAGGACGGTGACACTACCGAATCTCTTGGAGACATTCCGGACTTCGACGATCGGCGGCTTCTGGTTCATCTGGCGACCTCGAGTTCGAGCGGGTGATGGCAAGCCGTCCAGTGCTCTGGTGTCAGCTCGACCGACCGTGGAATATCGTGACGACACAGGTCATCTGCGCTGTCGCAACGCGGGGCGAATGGGCAACCCGATCCGACGGGTTGCGACGACGGGCTGCCCGGGATCGAGCAGAACGGTTCCTTGAATCCGGCTGAGCGGCCACTGGAGAAGCATTCGAGTAGCTTTCCGGTGTAGGGGTTTCTCGGGTGGTCGAACACCGAGTACACATCGCTGCGCTCGAGCATCTGCCCGCCGTAGAGCACCGCCACCGAGTCAGCCATCTCCGCCACCACCGACATGTCGTGGGTGATCCACAAGCAGGTCAACCCGTTTCGTTCCTGCAGGTCCACGATCAGCGCCAGGATATCGGCTTGCACTGTGACATCGAGAGCGGTTGTGGGCTCGTCGGCGATCAGCAGTGCCGGCTCGAAGGCCAGCGCCATCGCGATCATCACCCGCTGGCGCATTCCCCCGGACAGTTGGTAGGGGTACATCCGGGCGACCCGTTCCGGGTCGTGGATGTTGACCTGTGCCAGAGCCGAGATCGCTTTCTGCTTCGCCACCTCAGCCTTGTCACCGCCGCGGACGCTGAAGATCTCACTGACCTGCCGACCGATCCGGACCACCGGATTGAGCGCTGCCAGCGCGTCCTGGGCCAGATACGCGACTGTGTGCCCGCGCATGGCGCGCAGGTCCGAGCCGGACAGGCTCAGCACGTCGACGTCGCCCACGCTGATCATTCCTTCGCCGACGGTGGCGTTGACCGGTAGTAACCGGCTGGCAGCCAGTGCGATGGTGGACTTCCCCGATCCGGATTCACCCACCAGCGCCAGCGTGGTGCCCGCCGCGATGTCGAAGCTGACATCGCGCACCACATGATGGCCTCCGTAGGACACCGACAAGTTGCGCACCGACACATCGGATCCCAGTGCGCGCACCTGACTCTCGGGTTCCTCGACGGGCTTCAGGATTCCACTGCTCATAGCGCCCCTACCTTGGTCCGTGGATCGACGAATGCCCGGATGACGTCGGCAGCGAGGTTGCCGAGTACGACGACGATGGCCGCTACGATCACCGTGCCCATGAGTACCGGCCGGTCCACATCGGCGAACGCCTGCACCTGCAGGGCACCGATTCCCGGCCAGCCGAAGATCGCCTCGACGAACACCACACCGGAGAACATGATGGCGACGTCCATGCCCAGCATGGTGATCGACGGCGGCAGAGCGTTGCGCAGCACGTGCCGGGTGACGATGTAGCGCTGCGGAAGCCCCTTGGCCACCGCGGTTCTGGTGTACGAGGCGGCAAGCGCATCCTTCATCCCGTCGCGCACCAGGTTCGCGTAGTACGGCGCCCCGAGGACACCGAGGGTGAAAGCAGGCAGGAACAGATGGGACCATCCGGTACCCCCGTCCACCGGGAACACCGGGAACAGATAGCCGAACGTGAGCAACAGCAGGTAACCCAACGCGAAGGCCGGAATGGACAGCAGGGCGACATTCACCGCGGCCAGCGCCCAACTCCTGGTCTCGCGCAACGCTTCCCACAGACCCAGGCCGGCACCGAGGATGATCTCGATGATCAGGGCCGCCAGCCCCAGCATTGCCGTCGCGGGCAGCCGCTCCACGATCAGATCGACGACCGGGCGGCCCCGCGTGTAGGACTCACCCAGGTTGCCACTCACCACATTGGTCAAGTAGTTCCACAGTTGAGCGGGCAGCGGGTCATCGAGCCGGAGCCGCTCGCGGATACTGGCGAGCAGTTCCGGGGAGGCTTTCGGTCCGGCGATGGAGCGCGCCGGATCGCCGGGCATCAGGTACTGGATGATGAAGGTAAGCAGGATGACCAGCGCAACCGTGAGGATGCCGTAGAGCACCCGACGGGTCAGATATCGAGCCATGAGTGGCGCTCCGAGAGTGAGTTGCGGCGGTTGACGCCTTCGGCGATGAGCACGAAGGACAACACCGTGAGCACGGTCAGGGTCAGGGGTACCAACAGCAGATGCGGGGCGTAGTCGATGGCTGCAGCGCCACTCTGCAGTAAATTGCCCAATTCGGGTTGCGGCGGCTGGACGCCCGCGCCGAGGTAGGACAGACCGGCGCCGATCACCACCACAGCCGCGCCGTTGAGCGCCGCGATGTTCAACAACACGGTGGAGATGTGTGGAAGAACGTGCCGGCGCAGGATGGTGAGGCGGCCGACGCCGTGCACCGCCGCGGCTTCGACAAATCCACGGTTCTTCAGCCGCAATACCTCGCCATACACCAGGCGTGCTGTCCAGGCCCAGTACAGCGCGGTGACCACCACCACGATTCCCCACATGCCGCGCCCGACGATGCTGGCCAGCGCCAGCCCGGACAACACGATCGGGACAGCGAGAAACACATCGACGATGCGCATCAGCCCTTGCTCGACGAAGCCTCCGAAGAATCCCGCGAGCAGGCCCACGACGGTGCCGAGCAACACCGAGGTGACGTTGGCGATGACCGCGATGAGCAGGGTGGACCGCAGTCCGGTGGCGCTGCGCGCCAACATGTCCCGGCCGAGCGAGTCGGTTCCGAGGAAATGCCCGGAGAGGAACGGCGACAGCGGCGAGCCTAGGTCGGTCAGGCCCCCTTTGTACATGGTGTAGGGCGACCCGAACACAGGTGCCAGCAGCGCGAAGATGGCCAGCAACCCGAGCAGGCCAAAACCCAGGTAGAGCACCCGGCTGGGGCGTGCCGCTTTGGCCGGCTTGCCGGTGGCTCCGACCTCCGTGCGGACCGTGGCAGCAACCAATGTGCTCATCTCACACCCACATCCGATCGTAGTAACTGCCGGTTTCACACCGGAGGTGATAGTTCTGCACGCGCGGCGATCTCATGGACACGAACCGCAGACTCCCGATGAACACGCCGGGCGCATCGTCGGCGACAAGGACCTCGGCCTGGGCCAGATACTCGTTGCTCTCTTCGACGGAGAGGCTGGCCTGCGACTTCGCGGCCAGTTCGTCGACCGCCGGATTGGAGTAGGCCTGGTAGTTCGACGAGCCGGCACTGGAGAAATTGCCGGCCAGTAGGTCCAACCCGGTGGGCTGCACCTGGTAGTAAGCACGCCCGGCCAAATCGGCTTCACCGTTTTCCAAGGCTGCCCAGAAGGCGGCGTTGCTCACCGTCGTCACGGCGAGCTTGACCCCAATGGGTGCCCACTGTTGTTGCAGCACCTGGGCGGCGTTGAGCCAGTATTCGTCCTCGTTGCAGTAGAACGTGAGATCCAGCGAGTCGACGCCGGCCTCCTGCATCAGGGCTTTGGCGCGGTCGAGGTCCAACGTGTACGGGTCGACCCTGCGGCGGTACTCCGGCTCGTCCTCCGGAATCACTGCGCCCCAAGATATCTGAAGTCCGCGGGACAGTTTGGCGAGTTGTTCTCGGTCGGTCGCCCAGTTGAGTGCCTGGCGCACCCGCGGGTCGGCCAGCTTTTCACCGGCCACGTTGATGGCCACCCATGACGTACCGAGGGTGGGGATCTGCACGGTGAACTTGTCCCGCAGTTCGGTATTGCCTTGCACCCGCGCGGCGATACTGGGAGTCAACCCTTCACCCAGGATGTCGACGTCTCCGTTCTGCAACTGGAGGAACTGCAGCGCCTGGTCGATACCCCACCGGTAGGTCACCTGGTCCAGGAAAGGCAAACCGGGCCACGGGAAGTACGGGTTGCGCACGAAGATCGCTCGCCGGTTCTTGGTGTCGTACTCGGTGATCATGAAGGGACCGTTACCCACCGGCGTGCGATTGAACTGGTCACCGAGGCGCTCCACCTCCTCCTGCGGCAGCGCGCTCGCGTACGGCTGTGCGAGTTGTCCCAGGAAGGTGATGTCGGCGCCGACGAGTTCGATCACCAGGGTGTGATCGTCGATGGCCGACAGCCCCGGCAGCTCCGTGGTGGTGCCTGCGACGAAGTCTTCGGCACCCTTGATCGAGCTGAAGTAGGGTGCGGCCCAGGATTCCGTGGCGGGATCGAGCACTCGCCGCAAGGCGTAGATGTAGTCGTCGGCCACGATCGGCCTGCCGTTGTGGAACTTGAAGTCCGGCCGCAGCCTGATCACATAGCGAGTGCCGTCCTCGGAGATCTCCGGCATGGCCGCTGCTGCGGCGGGCGCGGCGGAGCCGCTTTGGCCGGCGAAACGGTACAGCGGCAGATAGAGCAGGCTGGTGATCGCGTCCCACGAGTTCAGGTCGTAGCCCAGTGCCGCGTCGTAGGAGTTCCCTTCGGCGGTCCAGGCTGTCACCACGGCTCCTCCGGGCCGACCGCGGTCGATACTGCCGGGTCCGGGTGGTGCTGAGGTCAGCCCGCTCGGCGGTCCTTCGATCTGAGTCGCGGTGATACCGCGCTCTCTTCCGCACGCGCTGGTGAGCAGCACAGCGACGGTGCCCGCTCCGCCGAGGGCCAGGAACTTGCGGCGGCTGGCCTCGAGACCTGTCATGACACTGTGCCTTCCGGTAGCAGCACGCTCTTGATTTCGAGATACTCGCGCAGTCCGTGGCTGCCGAGTTCTCGGCCGTTGCCGGACTGTTTGTAGCCGCCGGTGGGCGCGTACACGTCGAAACCGGCTCCGTTGATCACCACGCGGCCGGTCTGCAGACGCGCTGCGATCGCCAGCGCGCGCTGCTCGTCGGCGCTCCACACCGCGCCGGACAGACCGTAGATCGAGTCGTTGGCGATTTGCACCGCGTCATCGTCGTCGGTGTAGGCCATCAGCAGCGCGATCGGACCGAAGATCTCTTCACGTTCGATGGTCATTCCTGGCTCGACCTCGGCGAACAGGGTGGGCAGCACCCAGTTTCCGCCGCGGAGGTGCTCAGGTATCTGATCGTCGGCGGGCAATCCGCCGGTGACCAACCGCGCCCCCTCGTCGACACCGGCGCGCAGGTGGGCGTGCACCGATTCGTACTGCGCCCGGGTGGCGATCGGCCCGATGTGGTCACCGGCCAACTGCGGATCGCCGATGCGCCACTGTTCGGTGATCCGGGCCGCGATGGCGACAGACTCGTCGTATCTGCTGCGGGGCACCAGGATCCGAGAGCACGCCGTACACGTCTGGCCAGAGTTGTAGTACACGCCCGCCAGCGCGCCGGCCAGCACCGACTCGAGGTCGGTGACGTCGTCGGCGATGATGGCCGCCGACTTGCCGCCCAGTTCCAGGCCTACCCGTTTCACCGTGCCCGAGGCGGCGGCACAGACCCGCCGCCCCGCTTCGGTGGATCCGGTGAACGAGACCGCGGCGATGTCGGGGTGCCGTGAGATCGCCTCACCGACTACGCCGCCGGAACCGCGGACCAGATTCACCAGCCCGGCGGGAGCCCCGAGGTCGCGCGCCACCTCATCGATGACGTCGGTGAGTAGCGCGGCGGCCAACGGGGCGTCCAGGCTGGGCTTGAACACCACGGTGCAGCCGGCTGCCAGCGCAGCAGCGATCTTGGTGGCCGCGAGGTAGAGCGGATAGTTCCACGGTGTGATGGCTCCGACGACGCCGATCGGCTCGTAGCGCACCACCCCGCTGGCAAGTGGTTCCTCCCAGCCGAATTCGCGGGCGACGGTGCCGTAGGAGGCGAAGACGTCGACCGCAAGCTGGATCTGGACGTCTCTGGCGTTGTCGAGCGGGGCTCCCATCTCCGCGATGATCACCGCGGCGAACTCGTCGAGCCGGGTTGATATCCGGCGGGCGATCTCGTCGAGCACCGCTGCGCGAAACTGCGGTGTGGTGGCGGCCCATTGCGGGCCTGCCACCGCGGCAGACTGGACCGCCTGGTCCACCTCGTCTGCGCCACCTGCGGTGAGGTGGCCCACCACTTCACCGGTAGCCGGGTTGAGTACCGTGATCTCCTGCGCGGAGAGCACTTCCGCGGTCATGTCGCTCACGCGTCCTTGCGAGTCAACTTGTCCAGTAGCCAGCGCTGGTAGCCGGCGATCAGCTTCTCGGACTCCATCATGATGCGGCCCTGACCGATGGCGCCGGAACGTATTCCGTTCTGTACCGATTCGACGAGCACGGTGTCCTCGGCTCCGACTTCGTTGTCGAAGACGATCATGTCGTCGATCCACTCCTGGGTGACGTCGGGGCTGAAGTAGTAATCCAGGAACCCCCGGCTGCTGTCGGGGCCCATCGGAATGATCGGGCCGAGCGACACATTCGGCAGCCCCGGGTTGATGTTGACCTTCATGTTGGGGAACAGCGCGAAGTAGCGCCCTTCGGGTACGGCACCGTCGCGGCCGGTGTATCCGGATTCCGCTGCGGCGCCGGGGGCGACCGGCCGCAGCGGCCCGTTCTGCCAGGCATGGGTGGGTTCGAGCACCAGCTGATAGGCCGCCATGTCGGTGTCCAGCACATGGCTGAATCCGGGGTGGGCAGTCGGGCAGTGGTAGCACTCGAGGTAGTTCTCGATCGCAACCTTCCAGTTGCACTTCAGGTCGTACTCGACCCGGAAATGGAACTGCAGGTTGTCGACGTCGATACCTGCTCCGGCGGTCAGCGCAGGTACGTCGGCCAGCTGGGTCTCCAGTGGTTCGGCCGCAGGGTCGAGGTTGGCGAACAGGAACGGCCCCCAGGTGGCTGCTGCGGCTTTGCGCAGGCCGAGTTCGGACTGCGGGAAATCCACTTCGGAGCCCGACCGGGGCGCACCTTTGAGACTGCCGTCCAGGCCGTATGTCCAGGCATGGTAGTGACATTGCAGGGTACGGCGCTGACCACACTCTTCGAGTACCACCTTGGCGGCGCGGTGCCGGCACACGTTGTGGAAGGCGTTGAGCGAACCGTCCCGATCGCGGACCACCACGATCGGTTTCCCGGCGATATCGGCGGTGACGAACTGCCCGGCCGCGGCGACGTCCGCCGCCCGGCCGATGTACTGCCAGGTGCTCGAGTAGATCCGCTCGATCTCAGCGGCGGCGACCGCCGGATCGGTGTACCAGGACAGTGGCAGCGTCTTGCCCTGCTCGAGGTCGCGCGCGATACGCGCAGCCTCGTCGGGCGTCACGTCGAAGTGTTCGGTCATGGTCATGCTCCCCTTCCGGATGCGATGAGTTGTGGGCTGCTGGTGTGCATCGGGACTCCGAGTGAGCGGCCGCCGTCGGCGGCGAAGACCGCGCCAGTGACATATCGCGACTCGTCGCCGAGTAGGAATGCCGCTACATCGGCGATCTCCTGAGTGCTGCCGAACCGCCCGAGAGGGATGAGGTCCAGCATGCGCTCCTGGGCGCCGGGATCGGACAGGATTCCGGCAACTGCATTGTCGGTGGGGACAAATCCGGGCGCCAGTGCGTTGACCCGGATGTCGTGGGGTCCCCATTCCCGGGCCACGGACTTGGTGAAGGCGATCATCCCGGCCTTCGCGGCGGCCGAGTGGGCCACCAGTGGCGCGCCGGTCCATCCGTAGCTGGCGACGATGTTGAGGATGACGCCGGGCTTGTCCTCGCGGATCAGCCGTCTGGCCAAAGCCTGTGAAGCATTGAAGGTTCCGTAGAGGGAGATCTCGACGACGGACCGGAAGGCGTTGTAGCTCAGGTCCACGGTACGGGCGGCGAAGTTGCCCGCAGCGTTGTTCACCAGGCCGTCCACCCGAGGCAACGCGTCGACCACAGCGGCGACCGCCTCGTGATCGCGGACGTCCACTGGGTAGGTGGACACCGTGCCGGGGCCGGCGCTCAGCTTCTCGGCAGCCGCGGCCAGCTTGTCGGGGTTCCGCGAGAGCAACACCACATGGTCACCGTCGGCAATCAGGCGCTCCGCGATGCCGTACCCGATACCGGTGGCCCCGCCGGTGACGATCACCGTGCGCGCTGTCATTCGGCGATCCAGCCACTCTGCAGCGCCGTGGCCACCGGCGTGGTCCAGGTCCGCAGCGCGTCCACGCGACGCGAGTACCGCTGCAGTGGGTATTCCAGGGTGAAACCGAGTCCGCCCAGGATCTGATGGCAGGCCCGCATCACCGCGAAGGCACCCGCGGGAGCCTGCTGGAGCATGAAGACGTCGGGCCGGCGCCGGGCTGCCATCTGCAGCCCTTCGCTGGTGGTGGCACAGTCGGCGATCTTCTTGGCCACGGCGTCGAGATCGGCCAGCGGCCGGCCGAACGCGATCCGCTGGGAGGCGTATCCGCCGGCCAGTTGGAGTGCGCCGGCGGTCAGGCCGGCGATGTAACCGGTCATGGCAGCCGTCCACGCGTCGACGGCAATTTCGCTCAGATGTCCTTCACCAGGGGCTGTCTCGATGAGTGCGATCGCCTGCGCATCGACATACGACACCGGTTCCGCGCCGGTGATCGTCGCAAACTGCACACCTTCGGCGCCACACAGCCATACGGTGTCTCCAGCCGCCCGATACCGGGCCAGCGCGGCACCGCCCCCCAGATCGGCAGCCAACGCGAGACCGTGTCCGAGCAGGTCGTCGACGAGATCCACCGGCGCCAGCGCACGGCCCAACTCGATGCCGGCGGCTCCCAGGAAGTCGGCGCCGTTGCGCTCTTCTGCCACGTCGAACCAGCCTGCTTCGGCCAGTTTGTTGCGCAGCGATGGATTTCGGTCATCACATGGAGCGGTCGGGGTCCATGAGTCCACTGAGGGCACCGATTCACAGACGCTGCGGATGGTGGCGGCGAAGTCGCGGACGTCGGCTTCGGACGTGTCGATCTCGGTGATGGTCATGAGTGCGTGAATCCTTCTGGGGTCTGACTGAGTACGGCCTGGCTGAGTTCTCCACGGAGGGCCTCGGTGTGCTGGCCGAGGCCAGGCGCGCAGGTGGCGTGGGGATCAGCGATGCCGTCGATCTTGAACAGCGATCCGAGCACGCTGACCTGTCCCATTCCGGGCTGCTCGATGGCCTGCACCAGCCCGTTGGCCTGTACCTGTTCGGTTCGGTGGACCTGGCCGATCTCGCGCACCGGTCCGCCCGGGATTCCGAGTTCGGCGAACCGGGCGACCCAGTGATCGACCGGCTCGGTGGCGAGCACGGCAGCGAAGCGGTCTTTGAGACCGCTGCGCACCGCGAGTTCGGCGGCATCGGCGGGCGTGGCTTGCGGGTTGGCCGCCCACGGGTCTTCGACGCCCAGCAGTTCGGCCACTTTCAGCCGCTGCGTCACGTTGAGACAGGCCAGGGCAAGGAATCCGTCCGCTGCCCGGTAACACCGATAGTAGGGTTCCAACTCATCGGATTCTGCTACAGCAGTGGCGATCTCGCCGAGTCGGGCCTCATCACAGAACGCTCGCACCGGATTGTTCCCAGCACCGTCCAGGGTGACAAATCGCTGCACCTGAACCGCCAAGGACGCACCGAGCAGAGAGACCTCCACTCCGCGACCGACCGCCGAGTCCCCGCGACGGAATCGGTCGGCCAGACCCATCAGCGCGGCGGAGAAGGTGAGCAGTCCGGCGGTCAGGTCGGCCATCGCGATCCCGCCGGAACGCCGCGGCACCTCGTCATCGGGCCGGGCATCGGCCAGAAGCAAACCGGATGCGGCCTGGGCGATCAGGTCGTAGCCCAGTGTGGCAGCGTCCGGGCCCTGGCTTCCGAACGCCGAGACACAACACCAGACGGCGCGGGGGTTGAGCGCAGCCACCCTGTCGCGGTCCAGGCCGAAGCTGCGGGCCCGCTCAGGCGGCATGTTGTGGATGACAACATCTGCGCTCCTGATCAAGGCGTTGCTGAACTGCTGTCCGGCTTCGGTTTTCAGGTCAGCCACCACCGACTTCTTGTTGCGGTTCAGCGACACGAACCAGGTGCCGCCGTCAGCGGTCAGAGGTTCGTAGTGCCGCCAGGCGTCCCCGTGGGGCGGTTCGACTTTGATGACCTCGGCCCCGAGATCCGCCAACAACATCGCGGCAAACGGCCCGGCGACGTATTGCGCGTAGTCCAGCACGCGCAAGCCCTTCAACGGAAGATCTGTGCTCATGTCCAGGATCCGATCCGGCGCCGGGAGATGTTCTTGCGCTGGATGTCTGAGACGCCACCGGCGATGGTGGTGGCCACGGCGGCCCGCGCGAACGCTGCGAGCTTGCCATCGAGGACAGCACCGGGACCGTGTTCGATCAGTGAGCGTGGCCCTACCAGATCGACTGCGGTGGCCGCCAGTTCCTGCATCAGAAGGGCGATCGACAGCTTGGCCATCGAGGACTCCGCGCTCGCGTCCTCGCCGGCGGCAAGTCGCTCGGTGGCACGCCTGCCGTGCTCCCGGGCGATGTGCACGTCACCTCGAATGCGTGCCAACGTCCGCCGACCGGGGCGGTCGGTGACCACGGAGTCGAGTTCGTCCAGCAGTCGTAACATGACGCCGACCTTCTCGCTGGTCACGCGCTCGTAATCCAATGTCCCCATGAGGATCTGCCAGCCGCCGTCGATCTCGCCAACCACCTGGTCCGCGGGCACCGCCACATCGGTGAGAGTGAGCTCACCGATGGTGCCCCCGCCCAGGGTCTCGTGGACGTCGACGAGGATCCCCGGGGTGTTGATGTCCACCAGGAACACCGAGAGTCCGCGGTGGCGGGATTCCACACTGCCGGTCCGTACCGCGAGGTACACCCAATCGGCGTGCTCGGCGCTCGATGTCCAGATCTTTCGGCCGTTGACGATGTAGCGGTCACCGTCGAGGCGCGCGGTGGTGCGCAGCGACCCCAGGTCGGTGCCGGCCTCGGGCTCCGAGAAGCCCTGGCAGAAGATCATCTCCCCCGAGGCGATGCGCGGAATGAACTGCGCGCACATCTCTTCTCCTGCGTACTGCAGCAGCGCGTTGCCGATGGTCTTCACCGACAGCAGGTAGCTCGACATGGGCAGCCAGTGGTAGCCCATCAGTTCCTCGACAGCAAAGGTGACCATCGGATCGAAGCCGCCGCCACCGACGTGCGTCGGCCAGTGCATCCCGATCAGCCCGGCTTTTCCGTAGGCGGCGTAGGCCTCTCGGGAATCCGCGTCCGACGGTGAACCCTGGGTCGGCGGCACCCCGCAGCCGAGCACCGAGAACTCGCGCGCCAGCTGTGCGACGTCGGCGGCCTTGGCGGTGGTGGTGGAGGGTTCGACGGTGGTGGTCATGAGAGTGACAGAGCTCCGATGGCTACTCGAGTACTTTCATCGAATGAAAGTCGACTTTTACTTGATGAATCTTATGGAGTTCGGCTGGTCGGTGTCAACGAAATCGCGAAAGTTACTGACTCGCGAATCAGATATCGAGGACCAGCCGGGGCGTACGGGATCGCCCGACGCAGATCATCATGACTGCCCCGCCGGCCCGCTCCTCATCGCTGAGGATGTCGTCGGCATGTTCGGGATCTCCCGCAATCACCGCCGTTTCGCATGTGCCGCAGTATCCTTCGCGACAAGCCCAGGGTTGACCGGGAACCACCTCGAGCACCTTGTCGAGGATCGATGACTTCTCGTCGACCGTGACGGTGATACCCGACCTGGCCAGTTCCACTTCGAAGGTTCCGCCACCTCCCACCGGCTTGGGCGCCGTGGCCGCCGCACCGAAACGCTCGAAGTGCAGCCCGCCCACCCGCTCGTCCGCGGCACATGCGGTCTCGACCGCCCGCAACAACGGCTCCGGCCCGCAGCAGTAGACCTGGACACCCGGTGAGCACCGGGCCAGTTCGGCGGCGAGGTCCATGCGGCCCGCCACATCCTCGGGCACCAGCGTGGCCGCGGAGCCGTAGCTGCCGACCTCCTCGCAGAATGCCATGGAGGCCAGCGACCGGCCACCGTATATCAGACGAAACTCTTTGCCCACCTTGGCTACCGCACGTACCATCGGCAGGATCGGAGTGATTCCGATACCGCCGGCGATGAAGAGGTAGCTCTCGGCATCAACGAGCCGGAAGTGGTTCCGTGGCGAACGAACATCCACTTGGGCACCGACGGTGACACACCGATGGAACTCAGACGATCCACCTCGCCCCTGGGGCTGATCCAGCACCGCCACCCGGTATCCGGAGCGATCTTCGGGGTCACCGCAAAGCGAGTAGTGCCGGATCAGGCCCGACGGCAGTGTGAACTCGAGATACGCACCCGGCGACCATGACTCGAGAGGTTCACCATCGGAACGCTGGAAGCGAAAGGAGCGCACACCGTCGGCTTCCTGTCTGACGTCGGCGACCACCAGGACACTCACCGGAGTCCACTTTCGCAGCATGAAATGAACTTCCGCATGCCGAATACTTTACGGACACACCGAAGAGCGCGTCAATCCTTTACTGACTCACAAATCAGCAATTACTGACTTACAGATCAGTAGTTGTACCTTCGAGCAAGGCGATTTCGATGGCGATGTCGCGCAACAGCTCACCGGCCCTCTTACGGAACTCCGGTGTCGCGCGGGTGACGGGCAACGAGACGTTGATGGCGCGCAGCGATCCGTCGGCCTGGGCCGGAAGACCGATCGCCAGGGAACTGAGACCGAGCTCGAACTCCTCGTCGGAGACCGACAGACCGATATCGCGCACCGTGTCGAGGTGCTTCTTGAGCTCGGTCCAATCGGGGGCGCTGCGCTCGGTGGCCTGCGGATACGGCCCACGCCCGAGCCGTGCGATCACCTCGCCGTCATCCAGTTGCGCCAGCAGTGCCTTGCCGAGCGCGGTGTTGTGCGCGGTCAACCGCAGCCCGACCGTGACCTGTGGGGTGAGCATGCGTCCGCCCTTCACCCCGTCCAGGTACACCACCGAGGAACCCAGCAGAGTCGCGAGATTTGTGGTCTCACCGGTGCTCTCGGAGAGTTCCTGGAGCTTTCGGCGGATCACCGCAGCCGGATCACTGCGCGCGATCAACGGTCCGGCCAGTCGCAGCACCGCAGCACCGATGCGGTAGTTGCGCCCCCCGGCGACCGGTTCGAGGAATTCATGAGCGACCAAAGTGCGCACCAGTCGGTGGATCGTCGGCATCGGCAGTTCACAGCGCGCTGCGAGATCGCTCTGGCTGAGCTCGGCGGCGTCGTCAGAGAACTGTTCGAGAATCTCCAGGCCGCGGCTGAGGGTACGAACCGCGCCGGCGCCGGTGTCCGACGCGTCTCCTGCTGCCATCCCGCAAAGCTACTAAACGGGCCGCAACTCGAAGTCGAGTACCTCATCGATCCAACGTTTACGCTCGGTGGCAGTGGGCCCCGAGCCTCGGACCACTTTCTGCACAGCCAAACCGTCGAGCAATGCCGTGATACGCGCGGCGGAGACCTCGGGTTCCCGACACCGGAACTCCCCCGCGGTGTTGCCTTCGACGATCAAATCGTGCACAGCGTTGCGCCAGACGTTGTCGATATCCCGCATGGCCTGCACCAAACCGGGATCGCGCAGCGCGGCAGCCCATCCATCGATCCACAACCGCCAGCCCGGCGCGCCACCGGCCGGGCCGTACAACTTGACCACCGCACGCAACCGCGCCGAAGCCGGTGATCGACGCGCCACGATCCTGGCCAGATCGTCGAGGTCGTGCTGCATGGCCCGAGGAAAAGCCTCCGCGAGCAGGGCTTCTTTGGTTTCGAAATGATAGAAGATCAGCCCGGTGCTGACGCCCATCGCCGCCGCCACATCGGCCACCCGGGTGGCCGCGATACCTCGTTCGGCGATCTGGGCGACCATCGCGTCGATGATCTCCTCACGCCGGACCAGCACCCGTTTCCGCGCCATGCCCTCAACACTAACCGTTCAACTCCGACGGCCGGCGCCCACACTGGCTGCGCAAGAGCGCCATACACTGATCAACGGGTCAGCACTGAAGCGGGCAGCTGGTCGGCGAGCAGCTGTGCCAGATGCATGCCGCTGCGGTCGGTGAGGTCGTCGAGCTGGGTGCGACAGGAGAAGCCGTCCGCCAGGATCACCGCGTCCGACGGTGCGGAACGCACCGCGGGCAGCAGTTGCTGTTCGGCCACGGCCACCGAGACCTCGTAGTGGCCTTTCTCCACCCCGAAGTTGCCCGCCAGGCCGCAGCAGCCACCGAGCCGCGTCACGTCGGCGCCCGCCGCCCGCAGCAGCTGAGCGTCCGGGCTCCAGCTCATCACCGAGTGGTGGTGGCAATGTGGCTGCGCGATCACCGAGGTGCCCGACATCGGCGGCGGCTCCCAGCCCCTGGCCGTCAGCAGTTCCGCCAGTGTGTGGGTGGCCGCACCAACCGACTCCGCACGCGCACCACCGACGAGCTCCACTGCTTCGGAACGCAGTACCGCGGTGCACGATGGTTCGATCCCCACCACCGGCACGCCGCGTTCGACGCTCCGGGACAGCGCCTCCAGCGTGTTGCCCAGCTTTTGTCGCGCCGTGTCGAGTTGGCCAGTCGAAATCCAGGTGAGACCGCAGCATTGCTGTTTGTCGGTCAGCCGGGGCGTGTATCCGGCGGCCTGGAGCACCCGTACCGCGGCGATGCCGACTTCGGGTGAGAAGTAGTTGGTGAAGGTGTCGACGAACAGCAGCACCTCATCGCCGGAACCGTCCTGACCGATGGACTGCTGGTTGCGGAACCACGAGCGGAACGAAGTCGGCGCAAACGCCGGAATGGTTCGGCGGTGGTCGACTCCGGCCACCGCAAGACCGGCCCGCCCGACACCGGGAATCTGCATCGCCGCGTTGGCCAGCCGCGGGGCCAGACCCGCCAGCTTCGCCCAGCGGGGCAGCCAGCCCAGGGAATAATGCGAGGCGGGCCGGATCCGGCGACGGTAGCTCTGGTACAGGACCTCGGCCTTGTAGGCCGCCATGTCCACCCCCGTCGGGCAATCCGAGGCGCAGCCCTTGCAGGACAGGCACAGGTCGAGCGCCTCGTGCACTTCCGGTGACCGCCAACCGCCGCGCACGTCGGTGCCGTTGATCATCTCCTGCAGGACACGGGACCGCCCACGGGTGGAATCTTTCTCCTCACGGGTGGCCTGGTACGACGGGCACATGACCTCACCGATCCCGGTGTTGTCGGCCCGGCACTTACCGACCCCGGTACAGCGGTGCACCGCCTGGGTGAAGTCACCCCCGTCGTGCCGGTAGGCCAACGCGAGGTCGCGGCGCAGCACCGGCGCCGCGGGGATGCGCAGGTCGGCGTCCAGCGGCAACGGATCCACCACCACACCCGGATTCAGCAGGTTGCCCGGATCGAAGACATGTTTGACCGCGGCCAGCAAGCCCAGCGCGTCGGACGAGTACATCAGCGGCAACAACTCGCCACGGGCCCGGCCGTCGCCGTGTTCCCCGGACAGCGAGCCACCGTAACCGGCCACCAACTCCGCGGCGGCGAACATGAAGTCCCGGAAAACCTTGGTGCCTCCGGGGCGATCCAGCGGCAGGTCGATGCGCACGTGCATGCAGCCTTCGCCGAAATGGCCGTAAGGCATTCCGGTGACACCGAAATCGGCCATCAGGGTATCGAAGTCACGCAGATAGTCGCCCAGGCGGGCCGGCGGCACCGCGGCGTCCTCCCAGCCGGCGTGGGCGGGCCTGCCCCGCGGGCTGCGGGCGGCCAGCCCGGCGCCGTCGGTGCGGATACGCCACAGCGTCGCCGCGCGTGCCGGGTCCTCGACCACCAGCGAATCGACGGCGCCGCAGCTTCTTGCGGTCTCCTCGGCGCGAAGTCGAGCCTGGTCGGCGGTGTCGCCGACGACTTCGACAAAAACCCAGGCGGCGCCGGCGGGCAAAGGCGGTACCGCCTGGTCTCCCTTGCGTTCCCGCACCACATCGACGATGCGCGAATCGATCCCCTCACAGGCGGTCGGGCGGTGCACCAGGATCGCCGGGGTGGCATCGCCGGCCGCCGCGATATCGGGGTATCCGAGCACCACCAGCAGCCGGTGGGCGGGCTCGCGCACCAGATTCACCGTCGCCTCGGTGCACACCGCCAGCGTGCCTTCACTACCCACCAGCAGTCGGGTGACGTCAAAGCCTTTCTCCGGCAACAGGTGTTCCAGCGAGTAGCCCGATACCTGGCGGCCGAAGGTGCCGAATTCGGTGCGGATGGTCGCCAGCCCCGATCGGGTCACCGAGGACAGCGCGTCCAGAAGAGGCGACGGCGGCTGGACGGCCCCGCCCGACTGCAGCCGCAGTTCCTCACCGCACGCCGTGAGCACCCTCATCGCCGCGACGTTGTCGGAGGTCCGGCCGTAGCCCAGCGCCCGCGAACCACAGGCATTGTTGCCGATCATTCCGCCGATGGTGCAGCGCGATAGCGACGACGGGTCCGGTCCGAACCGGAGCCGCAGCGGTGCCGCGGCCTTCTGCAGCACGGACTGCACCACCCCGGGTTGCACGACGGCGGTGCGTGATTCGGGATCGATGGACAGCACCTGGTTCATGTGCCGGCTGAAGTCCAGGACCACACCGGTCCCGACCGCGTTCCCCGCGATCGAGGTCCCTCCTCCGCGGGCGGTGACCGGGATGTTCTCCCGCCGGCACACCTCCAGCACCGCCGCCACCTCGTCATGGTCGGCCGGGCAGACCACCGCGGTGGGGGTGACCCGGTACAGCGACGCGTCCGAGGAGTAGGCGGCTCTGTTGGTCGCGTCCACCCGGACATCACCGACACCGGCACCGCACAGCGCCTCTCGCAGCGCCTCCGCCTTGCTCATTCCTAGCATGCTAGGCCATCTGTAGCATGCTAGGAACCACGGGATCTTGCTACAGTGCCGAAGTGGCCGACGCCGAGCTGGAACTCGCGCGCCTTCCCGAGTCCGGCGGGAGGCGCGCCGAACAGGTGATGGAGGCCGTGCGGTCGGCCCTGGACGCCGGAGTGATGCGACCCGGGATCAAATACTCGGTGTACCAACTGGCCGATGCGCTGGGGGTGTCTCGAACCCCGGTACGCGACGCCCTACTGCGCCTGGAAGAAGTCGGCCTGATCCGCTTCGAGGCACGACAAGGCTTCCGAATCCTGCTCCCCGACCCCCGCGAGATCGCCGATATCTTCGCCATTCGGCTGGCCCTGGAGCTGCCTGCGGTCCACCGCGCCGCCACGGTGTGCGACACCGCGCTGGTCGCCCGGCTACAGCACCGGATGGAAATCCTGCATGCCGCCGCGACCGCCGGTGACGAACACGCCTTCGCCCACCACGATCAACTGCTCCACGACCACATCATGGAAGCAGCCGGAAACACCCGTGCCCGCACCATCGTCCGGTCGCTGCGCGAGTCGATCCGGCTGCTCGGCGCCACCACAGACCGGGCACGCACCCTCTTCGACATCGACGCCGAACACCGTCCGATCGTCGAGCACATCATGGCAAATCAGCCGGAGGCGGCGACCGAGGCCATGCGCACGCATCTGACCTCCACCGGCCGGATCCTCGTCCCGCAAGCCATCCGCGATCAGGACTCGCATCTCGACGGCGAGTCGCTGTGGGCCCAAGCGGTCACCCGGCACGACGAGTGATCCTTACCCTGAGCCTCACCAAGTCGGGTGCTCAGGGCCTTCACTTTCACCACAGCTATCCGGCATCGTTGACCTCAGTCGTGATGTAGGGCCCCCAGTCGGTGGCGCGCACCGTCTCGACGAATGACTCGATCACCGCAGCGATCAACGGATCAGACACCTCGTGCCGATGCACCAGGGAGACGGTTCGCTTCGCCCACTTCGATTGCACCGAAAGCACACTCACACGCTCATGCGACACGATGCCCAGCGCCGGCACGATGGCGACGCCCAGCCCGGCGGCGACGAATTCGGTCACCAGGTCGTAGTATTCGGTGCGCAACGCCACGGTGGGCACAAAGCCCAGGTCGGCACAGATCCGGTAGGTGGTGGCCTCACCCGCGGTGCCCGCGCCGCTGGTGATCCACTCGGCGTCGGTGAACGTCTCGCCGATCGCGGCGGTGTCGCCCGCCGCGACTCCGGGCGGACCGAGGAACACCAGATCCTCGACCAGCAGCGGCACCCGGACCAGATCGCTCGACCACGTAGGAGCCAGAGCCGCGTACTCGTAGCCGAAAGCCACATCCAGTTCCCCACTTTCGACCATCGCCACGGTGTCCGATGGCTCCGCGATCCGCAGACTCACTTCGACGCACGGGTGACTCACCCGCAGCCGCGACAGCGACGCGGGCAGGATCCGAGCTCCGGCCGTGGGGAAACAACCCACTTTGAGCCGTCCACTGCGGCCCGCCGCGATGGATTGCACATCACCTTCGAGATCGTCCAAGTCCGACAGGACCCGGGCGGCCCGTTCGGCGAGCAGATATGCCGGCGCGGTGATCTGCACACCACGGGCACGCCGCTCGAACAAAGTCAGCCCCGTCGACCGCTCCAAGGCCTCCATCTGCTGCGACACCGCCGACGCGGTGTAGCCGAGCTCCCGAGCCGCCGAGGCGAACGAACCGGTGGCCACCACCGCCCGCAACGTCTGCAGATGAACCGGATTCAGCACCCGCCCATTAGACCCCACCACACACCAGGAGCTCGACATGACTGACCTACTGTCCCAGATCGACGACTGGGGCCCGGAAAAGGTTGTTGTCGTCTCCGACGCCCGCACCGGAATGAGAGGTGTTCTGGTCATCGACAACACCGCCCGCGGTATGGGTAAGGGTGGCACCAGGATGGGCCCAGGGGTGTCGGTGGCCGAGATCGCCCGACTGGCTCGGGTGATGACCTGGAAATGGGCCGGCGTCGACATGTTCTTCGGAGGCGCCAAAGCCGGCATCGTCGGAGATCCGACCGGAGCCGACAAAGAAGAAGTGCTCCGGGCCTTCGCCCGCAAACTGAGCAACGAGGTGCCACGCGAGTACGTCCTGGGGCTCGACATGGGACTGACCGAATACGATGCCGCGATCTTGGCCGACGAGCTCGGCGACCGCGGCGCCGCCGTGGGCAGCCCACCTGAACTCGGCGGTGTGCCCTATGACCAGCTCGGTGTCACCGGCTATGGGGTCACCGAATCCGCCCACGTCGCCGCGGAGCGCCTCGGCCTGGACCTCGCCGGCGCTGCCATTGCGATCCAGGGTTTCGGCGCGGTGGGTCGGGCCGCGGCACGCCGATTCGGCGAGTACGGTTCGACGATTGTGGCGATATCGACTTCTGAAGGGGCACTGCATGATCCGCAGGGCCTGGACATCGATGTGCTCGACCGACTGGGCGCCGAATACGGTGATGCCGCAGTCCATCACTACGGCCGCGACGAGGTGCTACCCGCGGGCGCCGAGTTGGCCGTCGACTGCGACGTGCTGGTCCCCGCCGCACGCCAGGATGTCATCGATGCGCACGTGGCCGGGAGGATCAAGGCGAAGCTTGTTGTCGAAGGAGCAAATCTGCCCGCCTCGGCAGAAGCATTGCAGTTGATGGCAGAACGCAAGATCCTCGTCGTGCCGGACTTCGTGGCCAACGCCGGCGGCATCGTCGCGGCCGGCGTGGCCATGGAGGCCCGCTACTCTCCGTTCCGGCCGGACACCGAGAGCATCATGTCCTTGGTGTCCAGTCGAATCCGGGCCAACACCAACGACGTATTGGATGCGGCGGACGCCACCGCCTGCTCGACCCACGATGCCGCCCGCACCATTGCCCAAGCTCGGGTTCGCGCCGCGATGGCCGCCCGCGGCCAGATCACCAGGAGCGCGAGCTGATGACCTTCCAGACCACCGCTCGACTGCGAGCCCGATTCGCCGCATCACTGTCGGAGATGTACGGCCGTGAGGTACCCGCATACACCACGCTCGTGGACGTCGCCGGTGAAATCAACGCCGAGCTGGGTGGCAACGACCGGGTCACCGCCGAACGGCATGGCGCCATCCGGGTCGGCACCCCACGCGAGCTCGAACAGGTAGGTCGCATTTTTGCCGGATTCGGTATGCACCCCGTCGGGTTCTACGACCTGCGTGACACCGGCAATGTGCCGGTGCCTGTGGTGTCCACCGCGTTTCGGCCGATTGATCCGGTTGAACTCGAGGTGAACCCGTTCCGGGTCTTCACGTCCATGTTGGCTGTCGACGACAGCCGCTTCTTCTCCACGGACCTCCAAGGACGCCTGCGGACGTTCCTCGACCGGCGGACCCTGTTCAGCACAGAGTTGCTGATGTTGGCCGAACGCGCCGCCGCGGGCCGCGGTCTCGGCAGCGACGACGCCGATCGATTTGTCGGGCTGGCCACCGCCGCCTTCGAGCTGTCCACCGAGCCCACAGACCGGTCCTGGTATACCGAGCTCGCCGAGATATCTGCTGTCGCCGCCGATATCGGCGGTGTCAGCCGAACTCACATCAACCACCTCACCCCGAGGGTGCTCGACATCGATGAGCTGTACCGGCGTCTGCAGGCCCGCGGTCTGCACATGATCGACAAGATCCAAGGTCCGCCGCGCTGGCACGGTCCCGATGTTCTGTTGCGCCAGACCTCTTTCCGCGCCCTCGACGAATCGAGAATGTTCACCGAGCCCGACGGCAGCGTCGTGGCGGGCACCACCCGGGTGCGATTCGGCGAAGTGGAGCAGCGCGGTATCGCGCTGACCCCACTGGGACGGCAGCGTTATGACGAGCTGATGCAGCAGACCGATATCGCCGCGTCGACCGGTCTGTCGTGGCAAGACGCCGGCCGGCAAGTATGGGAAGGCTCCGACTTCCCCACCGATCTCGAAGGTTTACGCCGTGGCGGCCTGGCCTACTTCACCTACCACCGCACCGGCGCTGCGCCTGCGGCCTCGCTCGACGAAGCGGTGGCCTCGGGTGCGGTGACCGCCACCCCGATCACCTACGAGGACTTCCTCCCCCGCAGCGCGGCCGGGATCTTCCAATCCAACCTCACCGGCGACGGCACCGTCGACTATGACCGGGCCGCCGCACGCTATGACATCGACTGGATGGCAGCGACGTTGGATCGCACCGTCCACCAACCCGTTGATGTCTATGCCGCCCAGACCGACGAGTCCCTGCGCGATGTGGGCATGATCCTGCCCACGTAGCAACCTTCCTCATTCCCCACATCCCGAAACCTTGGAGACCAGCAATGCCCAGTACCACCCTTGCCGATCGTGCCGCCGCCGTACTGTCCCGCCTCGAAATAGCGCTCGACAGCTCACCCGAGGGCGACGTCGTCTCGATCAGCCCCGTCGACGGATCGGTCCTGGCGAAGCTGCCCGCCTTCACCGCCGCGCAGACCGAGGCCGCCGTGGCCGCAGCCGCTGACGCCTTCGGCACCTGGCGTCAGGTACCCGCCCCGCGGCGCGGTGACCTGGTGCGCCGACTCGGGCAGCTGTTGACCGAGCACAAGGCCGACCTGGCGACCCTGGTCACCCTGGAAGCCGGCAAGATCGAGTCCGAAGCGCTCGGCGAAGTCCAAGAGATGATCGACATCTGCGATTTTGCCGTCGGATTGTCCCGGCAGCTCTACGGCCGCACCATGCCGTCCGAACGCCCACTACACCGGCTCAGCGAGACCTGGCACCCGTTGGGCGTGGTCGGGGTGATCACCGCCTTCAACTTCCCGGTCGCGGTCTGGTCCTGGAATACCGCGCTGGCTCTGGTCGCCGGCGACACCGTGGTGTGGAAGCCCTCGGAAATCACCCCGCTGACCGCAGCTGCCTGCTCCGCCATCCTCCAGCGTGCGATTCGTGATCTGGGAGCACCCAGCGGCATTCACCTGTTGGTCCAAGGTGGCCGCGAGGTCGGCGAAGCCATCGTCGACGATCCACGCGTGGCTCTGGTGAGCGCCACCGGTTCAGTGCGTATGGGCCGTGAAATCGGACCACGGGTGGCGGCCCGCTTCGGTCGCAGTCTGCTGGAGCTCGGCGGCAACAATGCGGTCATCGTGTCGCAGGCGGCCGATCTCGACCTGGCGGTACGCGGGATCGTGTTCTCTGCGGCGGGCACCACAGGCCAGCGGTGCACGAGCCTGCGCCGGCTGATCGTGCACCGTTCGGTAGCCGACGAGCTGACCCGCCGCATCGCCGATGCCTACCGCCAGTTGCCCATCGGCAGCCCACTGGAGGAGACCACGTTGGTGGGTCCGCTGATCCACGAGTCGGCTTTCCGCGCTTTCGAATTCGCCGTGGAGAAGGCCAAGGCCGACGGCGGCACCGTCGTGACAGGCGGCCGGCGGGTCCTGACCGAGCAGGCACCTGAGGCCTACTATGTCGAACCGACCATCATCACGATGCCGCACCAGAGTTCCGTGGTGCACGACGAGACGTTCGCCCCGATCCTCTACATCCTGACCTACGACACTCTCGACGAGGCCATCGAGCTCAACAACGCTGTTCCACAGGGCCTTTCGTCTGCCATTTTCACCACCGACCAGCGTGAGGCCGAGCTGTTCCTGTCGACCTCTGGTTCGGACTGCGGTATCGCCAACGTCAACATCGGTACCTCAGGCGCGGAGATCGGCGGCGCCTTCGGTGGGGAGAAGGAGACCGGAGGTGGCCGCGAGTCCGGTTCGGACTCCTGGAAGGCTTATATGCGACGGGCGACGAACACGGTCAACTACTCCTCCGAACTCCCCTTGGCGCAGGGGGTCAACTTCGGATGACACACCGCGGTGTCGCCTGGGATGACGATCCGGCGGTCGCAGCCTGGCCGGGGCTACCCGTACTCGAGACGGAGCTGACGGCCGATGTCTGTGTCGTCGGACTCGGGGGTTCGGGGCTGGCAGCCGTTGCCGCGGCCGTCGACCGCGGTCTCTCGGTGATCGGACTGGACACCGGCCGGGTCGGGGCGGGCGCGGCGGGCCGCAACGGCGGCTTCCTGCTGGCCGGCCCGTCAGCCTTCCTGCACCGGGCGATGCAGACCTGGGGAAACTCAGCGCTGGACCTCTACCGCGACACCCTCGCCGAACTGAACCGACTCTCCGAGCTGCTGGGACCGGAGGTGATCCGGCGCACCGGTTCACTGCGGGTGGCAGGCCTGCCGGGTGAACCGGTAACCGACAGCGAAGCCGCCGACCGCGACCTGGACATCAGAGACTGCGACGCACTGTCGAAGACCCTGCGAGACAACGGCATCGGTGTCGAAGACTATGACGGAGCGCTCGGCCGTGGGTTGTTCCTGCCCGACGACGCGGCGATGAACCCGGCCCGTCGCGCGCTCGGCCTTGCAGCACTGCTCCGGTCGCAGGCTGCGTTGTTCGAACACTCCCCCGCAGTGCGGATCGGCGACGGCACCGTGCAGACCGCCAACGGTAGCGTCAGCGCCCCCGTCATTCTGGTGGCCGTCGACGGCAAGCTCGAGACCGTGCTGCCCGAGCTGAAAGGCCGGGTCCGTACCGCGCGCCTGCAGATGCTGGCCACCGACCCGCTCGCCCCGGACCGGTTGCCATGCCCGGTGTACTGCCGGTGGGGGTACGACTATGCGCAGCAGGACAGTGGTGGCCGGATGTACGTCGGGGGTGGACGTGACAAGTTCATCGACACCGAATGGACCACCGCCACCACGCCGACCGCCGACGTGCAGACCTATATCGAATCGGTGGCACAGCGGATGGCGGGCGCGCCGGTCACCGTCACCCACCACTGGGCGGCATCGGTGGCCTACACCGATGACGGACGTCCGCTGTGCGGCGCCGTCGCCCCAGGGGTGATCGCCTTCGGCGCCTACAACGGAACAGGCAATCTGGTGGGACCGTTGGCAGCGCGTGCCGCCGTGGCACTGGCCCTCGACGGTGCCCCCGTCCCGGACTATTTCTGCGGCTGATCGCGCCCGCCGCGGCCGGCAGCCGAGGGTTTCTGGCCGGAACCCTTGCCTTTGAACCCACCGGACAGCCGGTACCGGGCATGTTCCCACAGATTTGCGCGCGGGGTTCGCCAGCACTTCAGCGCGTGGTGCTCGTCGTGCATCAGGCAGATGTTGCAGGAGACGCACGCAGCACTGGGCTGGCGTCCGTCGGTCAATCGGCGCGCAAGATCGGGTTCGCGGATGAACGGTCGTGCCATTGACACAAAATCGGCACGACCGGAACAGATGACGTCGTCGATGGTTTCGGCCCGGCGCAGACCTCCCACCAGAATGATGTTGGTATCGACGGCCGCGCGCACCGCTTCGGCGAACGGCAGGAAGTACCCCTCCGGCTCGGCGGATCTGTGCAGCCGGTGAAAAAGCAGGTCCTGCAACGCACGTTTGCGGTCCACCGCGATGTAGCCGCGGATGGAAGCGGACACGTAATCACTCATGAGGTTCGACGACACCTCCACACCGTCGAGCCCGGCCGCCACAAAACTCGCGATCCCGGGAACCGAGTCCCGGACCTCGAGTCCGCCCGACCGGTCCACCAGGTCGGCAAGCCCGACCTTCATCGTGAAACCCCGGTCCGAGGGGATCTGCGCGCGAACCGCCCGGATGATCTCGAGCGGGAACCGGTCCCGATGGAGTTGGCTACCGCCCCATTCGTCGTCGCGACGATTGGTCAGCGGTGACCGGAACTGGCTGATCAGATAGCCGTTGGCACCGTGCAGATGGACGCCGTCGAATCCGGCCTCCATCGCCCGGCGCGCCGCCTGTTCGAATGCGGCGATGGCCTCACGAATCTCATCGTCGCAGGCAGCCCGCACCGGTCGGCCTGTCATCACGTTGCTCACCGGCGACGGCGACAACGGGTCGGTATCGAACATCATGGACTGGCTTCCGGCATGGGCGACCTGCGCGAAGATCCGCCCGCCCCGGCGATGCACCGCATCGGTCACGCGCCGAAAGCCCGGGATCGCGGCGTCCGAATCCAGTCCCGCCTGAAGAGTGCCGTACCGACCACGGGGATGGCTGAAGATGTGACCGGTGAAGGCCAGCCCCACACCGCCTCGTGCCAGCTCCTCGTGCAACGCGGCGTAGTCATCACCGATGCGACCCGCGCTGTCTGCCATGGATTCGCCGGTACCCGCGCGGATCAGCCGGTTACGCACCTCCACGGGACCCAGTGTTGCCGGGCGGAATGCGGCTCCCTGAGGCCGCTCCCGGTTGGCGACGATATTGTGTCGGTCCATCACGGCCTCCAGCCACAGTAGGACACCCGGGGCTCGGGCACCGTCGACGACGGACCGCGTGGCCCGGCAGCACGCGGGTGACCCGAGAGATTCGATTCAACTGTATTAAAACATGCGGTCGCAGCGCCCACACCCGAATTTCCGTGATCGGACCCGTGCAGCTCTCTCCGGAACAATGCCCACACCTCCAAGAGAACGAGACATGCCCTTCCAGTGTGCACTTCGGCGAAGCAACCCGGTATCCGGAAACTGGCGGACGCTTCAGATCCACAGGTGAACCGCAGATGGACACGTCTTGACGAATCTCAACAACGCAGGAATGATTTTTGTATGGCTGAAATCACAGAGGGCGAACGGCCGGTTCTCGATATCGGTATCCAGGATCGTCTTCCGCTTCCGAAGTTGGGTCTGTTCGGTCTGCAGCACTTGCTGGCGTTGACAGGTATCTGGATCTTTCCGGTGTTGCTGGGCTCCGCACTGGAGCTCAGCGCCCTCGAGGTCAGCCACATCGTCCAGGCGTGCTTCCTGCTGACTGGGATCGTCACGATCCTGCAGTCCAGCCGAATCGTCCGGCTCCCGATCGTGCAGGGTCCGACAGCGGCCTTCTTCGCCGCCCTGTTGGTGTCCGGCGCAACCTTCGGACTGGGCACTGCTTTCGGTTCGATGCTGGTGGCGGGCGTCATCTTCATGGCACTCACCATCCCGATCGGCCGTCTCGGCTTGTTCGGCCACATGCGGAAATTCGCCGCCGACCCCATCGTCTTCGGCACGCTGTTCATCATCATCGGCGCCCAGCTGGCCAGTATCGGACTGCCGGGTTGGTTCGGGGCGCCCGGTACCGACGGCTATGGCTGGTCAAGCTTCTGGATCGGCCTGGTGGTTGTCCTGGTGATCTCGGCGTGCATGGTCTTCGGCGGCAACAGCCTCTTCAAACGTGGCGCCATCGTGTGGGGAATCGTCGTCGGCACGCTACTGGCCCTGGCAACCGGCCTGTGGTCGCCTCCGGATCTCAGTGCTGCCGATTTCATCGGAGCTCCGACGCTGTTCCCGTTCGGATTCGGTGTCGCCTGGCCCGTGGTCGTGCTGATGCTGCTGGCCTTCTTCCAGGCCGGTTCGGAGGCCATGGGCATGTACACCCTGGTCTCGGGTTGGGGCGGCGAGAAGCTGTCTCTCAACCGGATCAACCGCGGGCTGTTCACCGAGTTTCTCGGTACCTCAATCGGTTCGATGTTCGGTGGCATCGGCACCACCTCGTACCCGGAGAACGTCGGCATCATCCGAGTCACCCGCATCGGCAGCCGATTTGTCACCATGGCCGCCGGCATCTTCGCCTTTGCGCTCGCCTTCCTGCCTCAGCTCAGCCTGTTCATCGCCGGCCTGTCCGGATCGGTGCTGGCCGCAGCCAGCACGGTGCTCTTCGGCATCATCGCTTTCAGTGGCGTGCAGATGCTGCGCAAAGTGGACTGGGACGACCTGAACATCACGGTCGCGGCCACCTCGTTCATTGTTGCTCTCGGCGGTCAGTGGATTCCCGCCGACATCGTGGCAACCATGTCCCCCGCGGTCCAGAGCGTGCTCACCACCCCGATGATGCTCGGCATCATCATGCTCATCGGGTTGAACATCATCGTCAACTTCGGTATCCGCCCACTTCTGGAGCGGCGGCGCGGGTCGGATTCGACCGTCACGCAAGGCAGTTCCACCCCGCCGGAAACCGTTACCGAATGACGCCCTCGGCGGCGACACCTCGCTCGTCGGCTCAGCGGCCGGCTCATCGCCCAGGCCCCGGACGACTCACCGCAGATCGTCTACGCTGGCGTCGACGCCTCAGATGCACTGGGCCCCAAATTCGTTCACCATGCGGGCGGCCACCACGGCCGGCCCGAACTGTTCGCGCACCTATTCACCTCCAAAGGAGACGAGAAGTCGTGACCACCCAGTATCACTATGTCAACGGCGAACGCCGCGATCTCGACCCGCGAGGCGCCTTCGCGGAGTATCTGGATCCAACACACACGGCCGTCATCTCGATCGACATGCACGCCGGTCACCTTTCCGAGCGCGCCGACTGCCCGTGCCCGGCACCCCGCGGCCGCGAGATCATCGACGGAATCAACACATTTCACGCCGCAGCTCGGTCCCACGGGATCCCTGTCATCCATGTCCGCTCCGAGGTGCGTCCGTCGGGCCGAGATGACATCCTCGGGACCAGTCCCAGCGCGTGGCGGGTCACGTTCCCTCAGTTCGCCGGACCCATCCCGGGCGCGGACCAGCATGCAATCGCCGGGTCTGAGTGGACGGAGTTCGTCACCGAGGTGCTTCCCGGCGACGAGATCGTCACCGGGAAGAAACGTCTTTCGGCGTTCTACCCGACCGACCTCGATTTCCTGCTGCGCGAGATGGGAATCCGGGCTGTGGTGATCGACGGCATCATGGCCGACTGTTGTGTCCTCAACAGCGCCTTCGAGGCATCGAACATCGGCTACCGTGTTGTGGTGCCCGCAGACCTGGTGCGTGGCACCAACAAATCGCTCGAGGATGCCGCCACCGCGATCATGTCACTGCACTTTGCACTGGTCACCGACGCCGAGGTGATCAGCTCGCAGTGGTCGAAGGTCTCCGCCGACTGAAGCACATGAAAGCAGCGGAGCCCGAGACATTTTGATGTCTCGGGCTCCACTGCTTTGTAGCTGTTCTGTAGTGATCTGCTGCTGTGGTGGTGGATCAGGGAACCAGTAGCAGCTTGCCGACGGTGGCCCGAGATTCGAGGGCATCGAGTGCGGCAGCGGCCTCCGCCAGCGGGAACTCCGTGCCCAGTTCCGGGCGCAGCACGCCCCGGGCGGCAAGATCGAGCAGCAGCGCCGCCCGCTCCGCAGCCGCATGCGTGTCGCCGGTGTAGTCGCGTCCTGCGGTACGGGTGAGGAACAGCGACCCGCCACCGAGATCCTTGGCACTGATATCGGCTTCCTGCCCCGAGGCCGCTCCGTAGAGCACCATCGCACCTCGCGGTCGCAGACTTGCCATCAGCGGTTCGGCAACGCCGGCACCCACCGAGTCGTACACCACGGCAACACCTTGGGGAGCGACCGCACGGATCTCCTCGACCAGGTTCTCGCTGTAGGTGAACATGTGAGTGGCACCGGCCCGGCGCCCCACGTCGGCCTTGTCCTGGTTGGATACCACCCCGATCACCTGCACTCCGGCCGAAGTGAGCAGCTGGGTCAGCAGGACACCGACACCACCGGCGGCGGCAGTCACCACCGCAACATCACCGACGGTCAGATGCCAGACGTCATGGGCCAGGTAATAGGCCGTCGCACCCTGGAAGAGCAGTGCGGCGGCAACCTCGTCGGATACCCCATCAGGGACAGGAGTGAATGCCGAAGCCGGGCCGACCACCAGCTCGGCGTAGCTACCGGGCACCTTGGACCACGCCACCCGCTGCCCGGCAGCCAGGCGGTCCACGCCCGCACCGACCGCCTCGACAACGCCTACGCCCTCTGAGCCCGGAATGCGATGCTCGGGCACCGGCACCCGGCCACGGCGCTGCATGACCTCCCAGAAGTTGATTCCGGCGCGGACCACCCGCACCCGGATCTGGCCATCGCCGGGCTGCGGCACCTCTGCCGATTCCTGCACCGTCGGTAGAAGAGCTTCGTCGAGAACGATTTTCAACGCCATGGGATCAACCTCTGTTCAATGCAGTTTGGTGTGGTGGCGCCGCGGGGCGCGCGCTAGCCGGGGATGCCGACGTCGAACACGGCCATCAGCTGAGCCAGGGTCCGGTAGTACCCGACCAGGCTGGTCAGCTCGACAATCGCCGGCGCGCCGAGTATTTCGGCGAACCGGGCGTAGTTCTCGTCGGACACCGAACCGCCGTCCAGCAGGATGATGCAGAGATCTGCCGCGGCCTGCTCGGCCGCATCGGAGGATTCGAACTGCCCCTGCGCCAGCTGAGCGAGTTCGGCATCGGTGAGACCCACTGCGCGACCGACACGTTCATGTGCCCACCACTCGAATTCCGAGTCCAGCGACCACGCCACCAACAGAATGGCGATTTCGCGGACCCGGGCAGACAGGCTCGTCCGGTAGCGGATGGCCGCACCCAGTTCCTGGAGCGCGCCGCCGACCCCGGGCACATTGACCATGATGCCGAATGGACCGTTGAGCGATCCGTCAGGTGCGACGACGGGGAAATGCTGGGTGCCCTTGAGCCGGTCACCGCCGGTGATGCCGTCGTAGACGACACGCTGTTCGGCGGACAGTTGATCGGGAGGGAGCGAAGTCAGTCGCTGGGCCAACGCGGACCCTCCTGGTACGGGGCGTATCGGTAGCGAGGCGCCTTACCGACGCGACGGCCGAAAACCAGCCAGCTGAGTACAAATCCGAGGAGGCCACCGACAATTGCTTGCCCGTAACGCTCCTTGATCATCGGTACGACAAAGGACATCACGTCCATCCCCGCGTCCGCGGTCGCCGCGGCTGCTGCCGGTGCGGGCGCCGGGGCGCCGACCGGACCCGGTGACGCCGCGGCACCGGAGGTGCCGACGGGCGAGGCCCCGGGAGCGGTGAGCAGTGCCGACAGGTTGGTCACGAACTGCCCGATGAGCCGGTTGCTGACGTCGGCGATGGCCCCACGGCCGAATTGCGCCATCCGCCCGCTGATGTCGAGATCGGTGTCGATCAGGACGCGGGTGCGGTTTGCCGTGACGGGTTCCAACCGGGCGTGGATCTGAGCGGTGGCCGCAGCCTGCCCTTTGGGATCCTTGCCCGAGGCCGAGATCACCGCGCTGTGCGTGGCGTCGTCTTTGTGGGTGAATCGGGCTTTCCCACGGAAGTGCGCCCCGATGGGTCCGACCTTGATCTTGACGTTGCCGAGGTAGTCGTCCCCCTCGACACCGTCCAGGGCGGCCCCCGGCATGCAAGGCATGATCCGTGGGATGTCGGTCAGCAGCTCCCAGGTGTGTTCGAGATCGGTGTCGATCTCGAACTCGTTCTTCAGTTGCATTGGCATTGGTTGCCGCCCTTCGTCTTTGGTACAGCGGGGACTAGCGTCCGGCGAGTCCTTCGATGACCTCGTCGGCTCCGCAGTCGAAGAACGCCATGATCCGGCACGGACACGCTTCGCCGCCTTCGATCTTCCACGGGAAGGCACCGATGATCGCGCGCTGATTCAGGACGGACTTCAGGTCGCCGCCGACGTTCTCGGCATGGATGCAGCCGTCTTGGAAGGCCAGGTGGTGCATCGGGAAGATGTCAGAGGTGATCTCACGGCCCGACATGTGATGGGTGTAGGTGTACTCACCCAGGTATTCCTTGTACGTCATCCCGACATGCTCTTCGAACTGCTTGAGCAGATCCGGGCGCATGTTACGGATGGTGGTGTTCATCGGGTGGTCGCCTGAGCCGGCATCGATTCCCCACCAACGGATCTCCATCTCGGCCATCCACCGCGCCAGGCGGATACTGCCACCCGGGTGCATGGTGAAGTAGCGCACCAGGTCCTGCCGCGGCATGCCCTGGTAGTAGTCGATGAAGCCGGTGTGGATGATCAGGATGTCACCCTTTTTGACCTCGACCTTGGAGGTGATGTGCTCGGGCTCGATGAGCTCCCAGTCCTTGACCTCGTCGGACACGTCGACGATGGCGCCGGGGTGGATCAGCTTGTCCAGCGGCAGCGATGCCATGTCCAGGCCGCCGTCGGTACCGTGCATCGGCCCGTCGAGGTGGGTTCCTGAATGCAGTGAGCTCTCAATGCGCTGGGAGACAATCTGATTCGTCTGCAGGTTCTGGGTGTAGTACATCTTGCCACCCGGGTACCCAACCCAGCCCGGTGTGTGGATACCCCAGGGGTGAGTGAGATCGACAATCCGCATTAATGCCTCCTAAATCAGCTACGTTGAATTGTATTCTATGTCACTGAAATTGATTTGACCAGGCGCCGGAGAAGATCCGGCCGGATCGGCACCGCAGTGATGGCATCCGGCAATCGCAGGGCGTCGTCGACAGCGGATGCGATCGCGGCGGCCACTGCGGTGGTCCCACCCTCGCCGGCACCCTTGACCCCGAGCGGATTTATCGGGCTCGGCGCGTCCTCGGTGACCAGGGTCTCGACGTCGGGAACTTCCAGCACCGTGGGAATCAGGTAATCCATGAACGTGGTGCTCGTCGGAGTGCCGTCCTCGGAATACAGGAACTCCTCGTATACCGCACCACCGATACCCTGGGCGACACCGCCGGCGATCTGCCCTTCGACCAGCATCGGATTCAGTGCTCGGCCAACGTCATAGCCGACGATGAAGCGTTCGATGTTCAGATTGCCGGTGCCACGGTCGATCGAAACCAGCGCGGCATGCAGGCCGTACGGGTAGGTCATGTGATCCGAGCGGAACCAGCCGTCGGCGCTCAGCCCGGGATCCTCTTTCATCTCACCGGCTTTCACCGGCTCCAGCAGCTGTGCAACCTCGCCCAGGGTAAGAACCTTCTGCTGGTCCTCGATGACAACGACCGTGCCTTCTTTGAGTTCGGTCTCCTCGAGACTGACCCGGAAGTGGTGGGCAGCGACCCGACGTGCCTTCTCCGCCAACGCCTCGGCGGCATGTGAGGCCGCCGAACCCGCCATCACTGCGAGCCGGGTGGCAAAAGCCCCACGCCCGTACTCGAACTGATCAGTACGCCCACGCACCACCCGGATCGAATCATGGGGCACCTGAAGACTCTCGGCAACGATCTGGGCCAGCACGGTGTCCACCCCCTGCCCCACCGACGACGCCCCGCAGCTGATCGTGATGAACCCACTGCCGTCGACGGACACCCGGGCGCCTTCGTAGGGGCCGATCCCGCTCTTCTCGACGAAGTAGCCGAAGCCGAAGCCGACCAACTCCCCCTGCGCACGCCGCGCGTCGACCTGGGCACGGATCGCGGCGAAGTCGAACTTCGCCGATACCTTGTCCAGTAGCAACTCGTAGTCGCCCGAGTCGTGGACCAGGTGGGTCCCCATCGCCTGGATCGGACGTTCGTAGGGCATCTCGGCGGCCGGGATGAAGTTGGTGCGCCTCAACTCTGCCGGGTCCAGGGACAACTCACGGGCGATCTTGTCGACCAACCGCTCTCGGGCAAACGTACCTTCGTAACGTCCCGGCGACCGGTAGGTCCCGGCCGGGGTCTTGTTGGTCAACCGGACGTGGGCGGTGGCGCGAAAATTCGGGATGACATACGGCCCCGGCAGCATCGACGCCGTCAGGGAAGCGACAGTCGCGCCGTGGGTGCGGACATAGGCACCCTGGTCCAGGATGAAATCCGCGTCCAACGCCTCGATCCAGCCATCCGCGAGGCGGACGAGTGCCCGGAGCCGGTGATGTTGGCCGCGAGAATGATTGGTGGCCACCAGATGTTCCTGGCGATCTTCGATCCACTTGATCGGTCGACGCAGCCGCATCGCCGCGACCGTGACCAGAACATCCTCCGGGTAGAGCTCGCCGCGCGGACCGAATCCACCACCGACGTGGGTCTCACGCACCACCACCTGGTGTGGCGGAAGTCCGGCCATCGCGGCGATCGCCTCGCGGTTCCAGAACGGGACCTTGGCGGCACCGTCGACCACCAGAACCTGCTCGGACTCGTTGAACGCCGCGACCAGACCGCGGCACTCCATGGGAACCGCAGAGTGCCGCCCGATCCGGGCGTCCATCTCGAAGATGCGATGAGTACCCGCCGCGATCAGTGACTCCGCACCGGCGAACGCGGCATCGACATCGCCGTACTCTTCGACAAAACAGGTGGCTTCGGAATCCTGCTCGACCAGTTGCTCACCCGTCCCGGCCGCCCAGGTCGCCTGTTCGCTGTCCACCCACCGGGTGGGCTCGAGGTCGGCATCGATGCGCGCGTCGAGTGGTTCGATCTCGAATTCCACCAATTCAGCGGCATCTTCGGCGATGTAGGCCGATGTCGCGAACACGACGGCGATGGGCTCGCCGACGTATCGCACAAATCTCCGTGCCAGGACCGGTTGCCGGTAGGGCAGCAGTTCGGGCCGGGGTGTCAATCGGAAGGAGATGGCCGGCAGGGTGTCCACATCGGCGTAGGACCAGGCTGCCACCACCCCGTCGACCAGGAGCGCGGCCGAGACATCCACCGAATCCAATCGGCCGGAGGCTATCGGCGAACGGACCACCCGCATGTGCAGTTCGCCTACGTAATCGTTGTCGGCGGCGAACCTTCCGGCACCGCGCAGCAGCACGGGGTCTTCGATGCGCTTGGCGCGGGCGCCGATCATGAAGACGTCTCGTCCGCGACGGGGTCCTCTCCGCGCATCGCGCGCTGCGCGCTGAGCGTGGCCTTGACAATGTTCTGGTAGCCGGTGCACCGACACAGATTCGACGAGAGCATGTCGCGCACCTCTGCTTCCTCGGCGTCGGGGTTCTCTTCGAGGAAGCCCGCGATCAACGTGAGGAAGCCAGGTGTGCAGAAACCGCACTGCAGGCCGTGGTTGTCCCAGAACGCCTGCTGGACCGGGTGCAACGTGGTGTCGTCGGGCGCCAGACCTTCCACGGTGCGGATAGATGCTCCCTCCGCCTGGACGGCGAACATCAGGCAGGCCCGAATCGGTTGTCCGTCCATCAACACCGTGCATGCCCCACAGACCCCGTGTTCACAGCCGAGGTGGGTGCCGGTCAACCCGCAGTCATCGCGGAGCGCGTCGGCCAGGGTCCGCCGGGGCTCGACGTCAAGATCGTAACGATCGCCGTTGACGTACAGGCGAAGTGAACTCATGGTGTGCGCTCCTGCTGAAGGGTTTCCGAGTTGGCACTGTCGGCGGGATGCTGGGCCGCCATGACATCGCGGCCCTCCCGGATCGCCGACCGGATCCGGTGCGGGGTGGCGGGCAGATGGAAGACACCGACTCCGAGGGGCCGCAGCGCGTCACTGATCGCATTGGCGATCGCCGCCGGGGCTCCGATGGTGCCGCCTTCGCCGACGCCTTTGGCGCCGGTCAGCGACGCCGGAGACAGCGTGTAGATATGCGCGATCTCGATATCGGGAACCTCGGCGACAGTAGGCGGCAGGAAGTCCATCAGCGACGTCGTGACCAGGACACCCCGGTCGTCATAGATCAACTCCTCGAACAACGCGTTGGCGATGCCCTGGACCACGCCGCCGTGAATCTGACCGTCGACGATCGCCGGGTTGATCAACCGCCCGGCGTCCTCGGCAACCAGGAACCGGGTGATCTCGACCTGCCCGGTGAGTGCATCCACCTCGACTTCGGCGACGTGGCAGGCGTTGGCAAAAGTGCCGGACGGGTCGTAGGTGCCGATGCTCTCCAGCGCGGGTTCGCCCTTGTCCGGGAGCAGATGGCTGGAATGGTAGGTGTCCCGAGCGATCACGGCCAGCTCCACGGTGTCATCCGTGGCAGTGAGCCGGGCCTTGCCGCCCTCGAGGACGATGTCGTCGGGCAGACCGCCCAGGCGGGCTGCGGCCAGGCCGCGGAGCCGCTCGGCCAGATCCTTGGCGGCCAGCATCGAGGCGCCGCCGGCGATCACCATCGCCCGACTCGCGTAACTGCCCCACCCGTACGGTGTGGCGTCGGTGTCGCTGGCGATCACCCGAACCTGGTCGGGGCGCATTCCCAGCTCGTCACACACAACCTGGGCCAGTGTGGTTTTCAGGCCCTGTCCGTGCGGCGAGGCGCCGATCCGCAGGGTCAGTCCGCCAGAGGGATCCATCGTCAAGATGACCCGCTCGAATCCCGGCGTGATCACCGGCGCCGGCTTGGTCGGGTCCAGTTCATAGGGACGTGAGCGGGCGGCAAACGCCGGGGTGCCGTAGCCGGTGCGTTCCGCGAAGCAGGAGAACCCGATGCCCAGGTAGCGGCCCTTTTCGAGTGCCTTGGCCTGACGGTCCGCAAAATCGTCGAGGTCGGCCAGTTTTGCTGCTGCGGCCAGGGTTTCGCGGTGTGACGCCAGGTCCAGCACCAAACCGGTTGGTGCGCGATGCGGGAACTCCGAGATGAGGTTGCGATCCCGAATGGTCACCTTGTCCAGACCGAGTTCGACTGCGGCACTGTCCATCAGCCGCTCCATTGCCAGCACCTGCATCGGTCGTGACACCCCTCGATAGGGGGCGATCGGACACTTGTTGGTGGTGATGGCGCGCGAGCGAACGTCGTACTCCCCCACCTTGTAGGGGCCGGGCAGTTCAGCAAGCGCCATCAGAGGTTCCACGGCCCAGGTCACCGGATAACAGCAGTAGGCGCCCACGTCACAGATCAGATCACCACGCAGGGCCAGCAATTCGCCCTCGGCGGAGAACGCTCCTTCGATGTCGTAGACCTGTTCCCGGCTGTGCCAGGACGCCATGAAGTTCTCTTCCCTGGTTTCGATCCAGGCGAGGTCGCGCCGCAGATGTCGCGACGCCCACACCAGGGCGACATCCTCACGCGCCAGGGTCATCTTCGCGCCGAACCCGCCCCCGACGTCCGGGGCCACCACCCGTAGATCATCCTCGGCGATGCCGAGGCAGTCGGCGATACCGGTGCGGGTGACGTGTGGCATCTGCAGCGTCGAATGTAATGTCGTCCGCCCGCTCGCCGGGTCATAGGCTGCATGGGAAGCCCTGGCCTCCAACGGCATTGCGCTTTGCCTGCTCGAACTGACCCGTACCGAAACCACGGCATGCGCTGCGGCGAAGGCGGCTGCGGCGCCCGGAGTCGTGACCCGGCCGTCGACCACGGTGTTGGGTGCATTCTGGTGGTCGGCAGGGAATGAATCGTGCACCGACGGTG
Source organism: Mycobacterium sp. (assembly GCF_049647605.1). GTDB lineage: Bacteria > Actinomycetota > Actinomycetes > Mycobacteriales > Mycobacteriaceae > Mycobacterium. The sequence continues at coordinate 47,319 of NZ_JBARXZ010000125.1, forward strand.
CGCCATCGGCAAGCGCCGCGACGGCGGACAGCACCGCCGGCAGCGGCTCGATCTCGATGTCGACGAACTCCGCGGCGTCTTCGGCGGCGGCCTCGGTGTCGGCGACCACAAACGCGATCGGTTCTCCGACGAACCGCACCACATCGGTGGCCAGGATCGGTGTGCCGACGGTGACGAAGTCCGGCCGGTGCAGGGCTGCGACGATCGGCTTTACATCGGCGAGGTCGCGCGCGGTGAACACGGTGACGCCGGCAGGTGCGCTCACCGAGACGATGCGGCCGGAGGCCACCGTGCTGCGGATGAATCGGACGTGTGCGCACCGGCTGTTTCGGGAGGCGACGTCGGCGACGTAGCTGCCCCAGCCCCGAACGATTGCCGGGTCTTCCAGCCGGGGCAACGCGCGGCCGGTCCAGGTGGTGGGTTCCGTCGGTGCGGCGGCCATCATGCGCCGACCGCTGTGGCCCTGCTCAGCGCACGCGGCAGCAGCGCGCGAACGAGATCACGACGGTACGCCGCATCACCGTGCGTGTCGCTGGGCGGATCGACCTCGACGGCGGCGGCATCGGCGGCGGCCACCAGCAGGTCCTCGGTCAGCTGTTGACCGACAAGGGCCTGTTCGGCGGCGACGCTGCGGAACGGCACCTCGCTCACACCACCCAGGCTGACGCGGGCCTCCTGGACCACGTCGTCGACGACACGGATCGCTGCCGTGGTGGTGACTATCCCGAAATCACCTGCACGGCGAGCGAATTCCGCGATCCCGGTACTCCAGGTGTCATCGAGGGTGGGAAGCGAAACCTCGAGCAGCATTTCATCCGGTTCCAGGGCAGTGGTGAAGATCGACTGGAAGAAGTCAGCCGCGGCAATGGTCCGTTGACCGCGGGCCTTGCTGACCGCGGTCATCTCCGCGTCGAGCAAGGAGGCCACCAGGCACCATTCCGACGCCGCGTCGCAATGCGCGATCGAACCGCCGAAGGTGCCGCGGGTACGGATCGGCAGATGCCCGACGTAGCCGGCCGCTTTGCGTAACAACAGGCCAAGCGGCCCACCAACGGTGTTGTGCTGCACCTCGATGTGCCGGGTCCGGGTCTTCACGACGACTCGGCCATCGCCGACCTCGATGCCGGACAACCCGGGCACCCGGTTGATGTCGACGAGATTGGCGGGGCTGGCCAACCGGAAGTTCATCATCGGGACCAGGCTCTGGCCACCGGCAAGCACTTTGGTTTCGTCCGGATCGGCAGCCAGGATGTCCAGCGCCTCCTCCAGGCTGTTCGGCGCGTGATACCTGAACGACCGCGGCTTCACCAGGCGCTCCCTTCGTATGTCACGGCGTATACGTCGGTTCGCCTGTCCTCGCGGGGCCGGATCCGCTCCCCGCGCACCCGCGCCTTCCGGATCGCGTCGAGATCCAGCGTCGCGGTCGCGGACTCGGCGGTGGTCCGTGACAACGGCCCGACCACCAGTTCACCGAAGGCGTCACAAGCGACCGACCCACCCAGTGTGGCGGGTCCACCTCGCGCCGCACCGGCAACCTGAGATACGGCCACCACCGCAACCTGATCGAGATTTGCCTGCGCCAGAACGGAATCGACGTGTCGGGTACCGCCGGCAACCGGCACGGTGCGATCGAAGCCACCGACCCAGGCCGCGGGCGCGAGCACGATCTCCGCACCCCGAAGGGACATCGTCCGCAGCACCTCCACAAATCGCAGGTCGTAGCAGATGCACACCCCGATCCGCCCGAATGGCGTGTCCGCCACCGGAAGTCCGAGGTTTCCAGGCGTGTAGGCCTGCTTCTCGAGATCGAACAAGTGCAGCTTGCGGTAGTGCAGCACAGGACCTGAACCGTTCACGATCACAACCGTATTGAACAGATCGTCACCGTCACGCTCGCAGAAGCCATAGGCCACCAGGCGGTCGTATTGCCCCGCCAGGTCGATGAAGGCAGCGGAGGTGGGCCCGTCGAGCGGTTCGGCGACCTCGTCGGCGAGCTGGCGATCGACGACGTAGCCACTGATGGCGAGCTCGGGCAGCACCACCACGTCCGCTCCGGCCGTCAAGGCAGAACGCGCCCGCCCGAGTGCGGTGCTGCGGTTGCCTTCGACGTTTCCGACTTCGACATCCATCTGCTCCAGCGCGAAGGTGACCGTGTTGTCAGCCATGAACCGCAGCCCGTCCGCCGGGTACCAAAGTTAAGGCTGGCCGAATATTCGCAGTCTCGCCGATTGCCCACAACGGTGCGCCGGCATCGGCGGCGACGCGTGGCTCATCGGGTCCGGCCGACACCCGGGCAGACCCGAGTTCGACCCCGTTTCCGCAGTTCCCGCGCCATCCGGCGCGATTGAGAGCGTCCGTCACATGCCGAGCGTAGCATTCAACGTGTTCAAAGTCATTGAGTGTGTTTGAAAAAACTACGATTCATCTACGTTAACCCACACTGCGACTGCGTGCTCGGCACCGGTATTGGCGATACGGTGCGGCCGCTCGGAGGAGTAGGCAATGACATCACCAGGGCCCAGCACGTGGCTCTCTCCCTCGAGCTCTACCGTCAACTGCCCCGAGATCAACACGCCGAACTCCCGGCCATCGTGATGCGTTGCAGACGGACCACTGGCCCCGCCAGGCTCGTACTCATTGACCGCCAGCTCCACACCGGCGGCCGAATCACTATGCGCCACACGGCGAGTGGTCCCTTCACCCATCCGCACCACAGTCTGTTCGGCAAGCCGCGTCACCGGAGACCCGTCCGCCGAGTCACGATGGGCGAACAAGTCGTACATGTGCACCCCTAGCGCCGAGGCCACCGCCACCAGGGTGCCCACCGACGCCGTCGAAACACCGCGCTCCAGCATGCTGAGCATCGACACACTCACCCCGGTCCGCTCGGCCACGTCGCGCAGCGTCAACTGCTGACGCAGACGCATCGCACGGATCCGGGCACCGACAATCAGCATCGTCTGTTCGGTACTTCCACCACCGCCACCACCGCGCTGTGGCGAGGCCCCAGTGGTACCCCGTCCGGTCCCGCTGTTCTTGGAGGCTCCGGACTTCTGCACGCTGCGCGTCCGACGCGACTTCGAGGGCTTACTACCTGCGGCAACCGCGGCAGAGTTCCGGGAACCCGCAGGCAGCGCGGAGGAGGAAGTCGTCATGGAAGCTCCGTTGTGGCGGGAAAGTAGACGCTGGGCTGTTTCAGCCTACGTGAACGGACCCCACTAAATACAGCACGCCGCGGGTAAATTCGCAGGTCTGCATGTATTCATGGCGCCTCGATATCGAGAACCAGCCGCCCTTGTGTGCCGCGAGAAACACAGATCAGCATCTGTCGATCCGCACGTTCGGCCTCGGTGAGAAGGTCGTCTCGGTGGTCCACCTCGCCTGCGAGGACCGTGGTCTGGCAACTTCCACATGATCCCTCCTCACAGGAGAACAAGACGTCGGCACCGGCATCGAGCACCGCCTGCAGAATCGACTGGTCCTCGCGCACCGCAATCACGGGTCCGTCGACCCCGAGCTGAACCTCACATGCCGAGGCGGCCACCCCACCCGGTGCCGGCTCAGCCACCGGCGCGGCGACAAATCGCTCGTACCGCAGGGGAGCCGCCCCGACGTCCCGGACCGCCCGATCCATCGCCTCGATCAACGGACCCGGGCCACAGGTGTACACGGCCACACCGGGCTCGGCAGCGACGGCCGTACCGACCAGTGCCGGCACGTCGAGCTGCCCCCGCTCGTCATCGGGCCACAGCTGCACCCGGTCGTCGTAGAGCTCCAGCTCGTCGCAGAAGGGCATCGTCGCGCGGCTGCGCCCGCAGTAGACCAGCCGCCACTCCAGCCCCAGCCCGTCAACTGCCTCGATCATCGGCAGTATCGGCGTGATACCGATACCGCCCGCCACGAACAGGTAGGACTCGGCACGCTCCAGTGGGAACCGGTTGCGGGGGGCGCTGATCTCGACAACGCTCCCCGGGACCAGGCTCTTGTGGACTTCGCGCGATCCGCCGCGACCACCAGCCTCGTATCGCACTGCGATTTCATAATCCGCCGATGTCACCGGGCCGCACAGCGAGTACTGGCGGCACCGGCCCGAGGGCAGAACGACGTCGATGTGGGCGCCTGGCGTCCACTTCGGCAGCTCATCGTCTACTCCACGCAGCGTCAGCCCGACGACACCATCGGCACGTATCACGCGGTCGGCGACTCGTACCGACCTCAAACCTGTTGCCACCGACTGCCTCAGGCGCCGTAGGGCCCGAACACCTCGACCTTGGCCAGCGATGCCAACCGCTGCCGGTAGAGCAGGCTTGCCGCGTCGGGGACCTTGATGTGCAGCTCCTCACGCAGCGAGTCCGGAAGTTCCTCGGGCCGCTGGCTTTCCACCACCGGCCGGTCTTGCTCCATGATGGTGGTGGTGAAATCACCGAACTTGCTGTCCGGCTCATCCTGCGAATGGTTACGCAAGATGAAGACGAAGAGCTCGGTGGTGTTTGTCGTTCTGGGCAGGGTGAACTGGGTGATGATCGTTTCCCTGCCGGTCCCGACCTCGATCTTCTTCAGATGAATGGTGAAGGGTACGACAAGGGTGTACTCGTAGCGAACCGTCTGGCTGCCACCGGCCCCGTAGAGGTCGCTGGGCTCTTCTTGTTCCAGCCAGTAATGCAGGCCGTTGTCAAGCTTTTCGACGGTGTATGGCGTGATCTCCGCGTTGTCCTCGGTGCCCAGAAGCCCGTTGTGGACGTAGGGAAAGTGCGAGAAATCCATGAAGTTCTCACACGCCCGCGCCGCGGAGGTCTTCCAGATCTCGCGATAGGCGATGAACGACTTCCACTCCGGCAGGCCATGGACATCGCCGGGGAACAGGGGAACCTCGTCACGCGGCTCGTCGATCGCCACCCACACCAGGCCGTACTTCTCACGGACCTGGTAGGCCTGAGCGCGTGCATTGTTCGGGATCGGCGCATCAGCGGGACGCGACGGGATCTTGACGCAGGCTCCACTGCGGTTGTACTGCCAGCCGTGGTACGGACAAACAAGATTGCCCTCGCGGACCCAGCCGAGCGAAAGTGCCGCTCCGCGGTGGATGCAGAGATCACGGAAAGCCGCCACGCCGTTCTCGTCGCGGAACGCCACGACGAAGTCGTCGAGCAGAGTGAATCGTTTTGGCTGTTCGCCGATTTCATCAACTGTTGCGATGGGGTGCCAAAAGCTTGCGAGTGCCGATTGCGGCATGGGGGGGATCCGTTCAGGGGAGAGTTGTCAAGGGGCTGTGCAGTTGCGGCCCGAGCCGCGCCCCTTTGATCAACCGCCAGTCGCCACCGTCGACCAGGCCGCGACGAAACGACGCGAACAACGAAAGCTGCCGCATAGCTCTTCACCTCCCGGGTTGCCGGCGTTACCCCGCCCATCTCCGCGACCGACCGCGTACCGTTGCCGAAGCCTCACGCCGACGCATGAAGAACTCTGGCGGACGGGCGACCGGAGCGCCTGAACTTCAATTTGTTTGAAGACTAAGCGAGTGTGACCCAGACCGCAACAGAAACGGCGGGGATCACCCTCATCTGTCGTTACGCCGGCAACCCCGAGGTGGGCCATCCCTGCCCGCCGACTCCCGCACAGCCAACGACACCCAGCGCGCTCCCCCTCGACGATGACTGTCGGCCTCCGAGGCGCGCCGACACCGGAACTCCGGGCCGAGATCCTCTCTGGCACCACCAAGAGAATCGCCAAACACGTTGCCTGTGACGCCGATCCAGCGACGGCGCTCGCCGCCTGCCAGACGCCCGGCTACTACGGTGAGTGGCCTCCGGCGACTGGGAGTGGACCCGCCGGCGGCCCCGCCCGCAGCCCGAAGGGCCGCCACCCAGCAAAGTTCAACATCTAGAGAATTACTTTGATCTGATTGAAAACCAATGCTACTCTTCCGGCGTGGCCGAGCAACAGACGACGATGGCAGGGATGCGAGTCATCTCGCGCAGCGAATGGGGCGCCGACAGCGGTTTACTCGAGGGCGGCACCTGGCGCGAGATCGTGGGTCCAGACGTCGGCGCCAAATGTCGTGGACTCTACGATCTGCAGTTCACCGAAGACGGCCGATCCGTCCCGCTGACCCACTCCTCTGAGGCTGCGTATTACGTTGTCGCAGGCTCTGCTTCGATCGCCCATGAAGGCGCCGACGAGTCCGATGCACAGCCGCTGACCGAAGGTTCGATGGTGCACGTGCGACCGGGCACCCCGTACCGGTTGCGCGCTTCGGCAGGCACCCGACTCGTCGGAGGCCCCTGCCCCGCCGTCTCACCGATCGCCGAGGCCCCCGCGGTCGCGTCCCCGGCCAGCGATGTCTGGCCGGAAATCTCGGTGTACCACCGAGACCGCCCGGGCCTGCGGGTCCCCTTCATCTCCCGGGACGCCCGACTGGTGGTCTGGCTCGGAGTCGGTGCCGTCGCCGCCAACATGAACTACGTCGTGCTCGAACCCGGCGAACGCAACAAAGAGCACGTCCATGCTTACTCCGAGGACACCATCCACATCCTCGAAGGCCACGGCACTGCCGAAAATGTGACCACCGGCGAGAAATTCACGTTCGGGCCCGGTGACACGATCCATATCCGCATCGGTTTCTGGCATGCCGTTGCCGCCGACTTGGGCGAACGTGTGGTCAGCGTCGGCGGTCCCTGCCCCGCCGACGTCGACATGCTGCGCGCCGCCGGTGTCGACGTCGACCAGATCACCCTCCCCCCGGACACCTCACTGCCCGTGCGCACCGCCGGCACCGCTGACTAGCCTTCGGCCGCCGCCTGATGCGTGACGTCCTGTCCGAACTCCGGAACCGGTGGGCGGCCGGCGACACGGTTGGAATGGCCACGGTGGTAGCGACTTTCAAGTCCGCTCCGCGGCCACCGGGTGCGTCGATGTTGGTCGGCCCGGACGGCACCGCCACCGGATCGGTTTCCGGTGGCTGCGTCGAGGGGGCGGTGTATGAAGTTGCGCAGTCGGTCGCCGACTCGGGGACACCCGAACTGCATCGTTACGGCGTTTCCGACGACGACGCCTTCGCCGCCGGACTCACCTGCGGCGGCATCCTCGATGTGTATGTGGAGAAGGTGAATCGGAGGACCTTCCCCGAGTTCGGCGATGTCGCAGAAGACATCGATACCGGACGGCCCGTCGCGGTGGCGGTGGTCATCGAACACCCGGACAGTTCCCGGGTGGGACGACGGCTCATCGTCCGACCGGATGCCGAATCGGTCGGATCGCTCGGGTCGGCGTATGCCGACGATGCCGTTTCCGCCGACGCCACCGGCCTGCTGGCGTCCGGGACAAACGGCACGCTGACCTACGGCCCGGACGGTGAGCGCCGTGGCGTCGGGATGCGGGTGTTCATCTGGGCATTCGCCCCGCGGCCGCGAATGCTCGTCTTCGGCGCCATCGACTTCGCGGCGGCGGTGGCCCGGGTCGGTTCTTTCCTGGGCTACCGAGTCACCGTCTGCGACGCCAGACCGGTCTTCGCAACCACCGCTAGGTTCCCCGAGGCCGACGACGTTGTTGTCGACTGGCCGCACCGCTATCTGAGCGCCGAACACCAGGCCGGCCGGATCGATCCGCGCACCGTCGTCGCGATCCTCACCCACGACCCGAAGTTCGACGTACCGCTACTGGAAGTGGCGCTGCGCATACCGGAAGTCGCGTACGTCGGCGCGATGGGTTCGCGCCGCACCCACGACGACCGGATCGCACGACTCAGGGAGGCCGGCGTCACCGACGCAGAACTGCACCGACTGTCCAGCCCGATCGGGCTGGACCTCGGTGCCAGAACGCCCGAGGAAACCGCGATCAGCATCGCAGCCGAGATCATCGCGGGCCGCTGGGGCGGGTCAGGACAACCGCTGACCGCCACCCGAGGCCCGATTCATCGGGACCCGCATCACCGGTGAATCGACCTGTTGGGCTCGCTCAACTACCCGAACATTCAACAACATAGAAATACAATGAGGTCAAAGCCGCTTCAGGCCCTCACCGGGTTAGATACGACCCCGCTTCGGCCCCGAGATTCACCCAGACTGCAACCGCAGGCTCGTCACCACTGTTGACGATCCGGTGCGGCCGGTCCGAGGAGTAGGCGATGACATCCCCTTCGGCGAGCTCATGCCGCTCACCGTCGAGCTCGATGGTCAACCGCCCGGACACCACCACACCGAACTCTCGTCCGTCATGGTGGGTGGCGCCAGGTCCCGACGAACCCGCACCGGCGTACTCGTTGACCGCAAACTCGAGGTCGGCGTCGGAATCGAGGTGAGCGATCCGGCGCGTTGTGCTCTCGCTCAGGCGGACCACCGTTTGTCGGTCCAACCGGGTGACCGGGGAACCCGCCGGTCCGGGTGGGCGCTCGAAGAGATCGCTCATATGGGTCCCTAGCGCCGAGGCCACCGAGACCAGTGTTCCGACCGAAGCCGTCGCGACCCCGCGCTCCAGCATGCTCAGCATCGACACGCTGACACCGGTCAGATCTGCGAGGTCCTTGAGGGTGAGGCCCTGTCGCGAGCGCAGCATCCGGACCTTCTGCCCCACCCGAGCCACCGTCTGGTCGGTGCCGCTGCCGCCAATGCCGGGAGCAGGAATCTCCACAATGTCACTCACGATCAGCCTCCGTATTCACAGTGTCGCCTGAAATCTTTCATTCCTGCTGAAACCAATTTGAGTGCCGCTTCTTCCGTCACACTTCCGAGCCTCCCGAGTTCGCCACAATCCCGAACCTCGGCGCACGGGCTTCACACCTCCCCACCGCGACCCCACATGCACCTCGCAGTATCTCGGGTTTAAGTTCAGTGCAGCCGAACGACCCAGGACAGCGCGGGGTTTGCCTCACAGCGAAAGAACGCTTGCGATGTGCGTCACATTCCCCTAGTCTTTCAACCATCTTGAATTTCAAGGTAAATGTCGGGCCGAACATTAACGTAGCCGTAACGCGATCGACCTATAACTTTTCAATGAGATTGTACGCTCGGCCGCAGCGTTGGCATCGGGATTTCCCCCATACAGCAGTGTTCTCCCTACCAGTTCCTGGAGGTCATTAAATGAAGTTGAAGTCCCGTACCACCAAGGTCCTCGCCGTCGGATTCTCGGCAGCACTCCTCCTGAGCGCATGCGCCGAGGACGGCGACCGCAGCGGTGGCGGCGGCGGCCAGGCGGACTCCGGCAGCGGCGACATTCTGTTCGGCCAGCTCATCGGTATCACGGGCAGCTACGCACCATTCACTCCCCCGGCAATCGCGGCTGCCAATATCGCCATCGAAGAGATCAACGCTGCCGGCGGCGTGATGGACCGCAACGTCAAGCTGGTCACCGAGGACAACCGGTCCACGGTGGACGGCGCTATCGCCGGATTCTCCAAACTGACGTCGGTCAACAAGGTCGCCGTACTCGGCAGCCTCGAGTCCGATGGTCAGGTAGCCCTTTTCGACCAGATCCAGCAGCGGCAGCTGCCGAACATCTGCTCCTCCTGCGGCACCACCTACCTCGACGACAAGGGTGGCAAGTTCTCCTTCCGCGTCGCTGCATCAGACAGTGACGCCGGCATCATCGTCGCTCAGGTCGCTCGCGACGAAGGTGTGAAGAACCTCGCCATGATCGTGCAGAACACCGAAGGCGCCTCCGGACCCGCCGAAGTCGCCACCGAGGCATTCGAGAAGACCGGTGGCACCGTCACCCGGGTCTCCATCGAGCCCGGGGCGTCCTCGTACAACAGTGAGGTCGCCAAGGCCTTCGAGGGCAATCCCGATGCGCTGTACGTCGGAACCGGCGTGGAAGCCGGTATCCCGATCCTGCGCGAGATCGAGCGCCGTGGCTACAACAAGCCGATCTACGTCTCACCCGACCTGATCACCCACGAGGTCGCGGCACTGTCGAACGCCGACCAATTGTCCGCGGCGCTCACCGCTTTCGACACCGCCAGCCCCGCCTACAAGTCCTACGCCGAGCGTTTCGTCGCCGCGACAGGCAATCAGCCCGAACCCGGCATGTACGACGCGAACAACTATGACCAGTACATCCTGTTCGCCCTGGCGATGGAAGCGGCACAGAGCACCAACGGCGCCGACGTTGCCGCCAAGATCATCGAGGTGGCCAGCGGACCCGGCAAAGAGGTCTACTCCTTCAAGGAAGGCAAGGACGCGCTGGCAGCCGGCGAGGACATCAACTTCCAGGGCGCCTCGAGCACGCTGGACATGAACGAGTTCGGCAACCTCGAATCGCCGCTGTTGGCCATCCTCACCGTGCAGAACGGTGAGTGGACTCCCGGCGAAGAGATCGAGGTCGACCCCTCCTTGCGCGACGAGGGGTAAGCACTGCGGCTGGGGCGGCGATACCGCCGCCCCAGTGGCAGCGGCACCGATCACGTAGAGAAAGGCAACAAACCCTTGAACAATCTGCTGTTTGGGTTACTGACCGGAAGCATGCTGGCGGTAGCGACCTCCGGATTTGCACTCCTGCGCAATACCGAACGATTCCTGCACATCGCTCACGGTCAGTTCATGGCGCTGGGTGCGCTCACCGCACTCGCATTGTCCGAGGCCTTTGGAATTGTCGCCGGTATCGCCGGCGCCATCGTCATCACGTCGGTGATTGCCGCGGTGTGCGGCAAGTTCCTGTTCGATCCGGTCAAGCACCGTGGCGGGAATGTGCTGCTGTTCACCTCTGTCGGTCTTGCCTTTGTCACCTACGGTGCAATGATCGCGGTCTTCGGAACCGACCTGCGGGTCTTCAACATCAATCTCGGTGCGGCCCAACGAATCGGACCGTTCGACGTGGCGCCCGGCGAGATCGTGCTGCTGCTGGTGGCCGCCATGGTCATCGGCGGACTGTGGCTGCTGCTGGGACGGACCAGCGTCGGCCGTGACATCCGCGCAGTCGCCTCCAATCGGGAGCTGGCGCAGATCCGCGGTGTCGCCATCGGGCGAGTCAGTACCACCGTGTGGCTGATCTCCGGCGCGCTGGCTGCGGTGGCCGGCATCATGACCGCGATCCTCGGGTCGGTGTCAATCGAATCTGGCTGGGGCTACATACTTTTGGTGCTTGCTGCGGCCGTGCTCGGTGGTACCGGCAATATTCTCGGTGTCATCGCAGCTGCCATGGTGCTGGGCGTGGTCATGGATTTGAGCGCCCTGGTCATCGACACGACGTACCGCCCGGTGGTTGCCTTCGCGATCCTGATCATCGTGCTGCTGTTCCGTCCGCAGGGCCTCTTCTCATTCCAGTCCCGTAAGGAGGCAGCGGCATGATCTCCATCGAGTTTGTCGTCACGATCGCGACTCTGGCCTTCGTCTTCACCATGGCCGGTCAGCTGCTCAACCTCGAAGCAGGCTGGGGCGGTATGTGGGACCTGGGCATCGCGGGCCTGATCGCCGTCGGCGCCTATTCCTATGTCCTGCTCACCACCGCAACCGATGCGGCGGTACCCGGTCTCGGACTGCCGTTCTGGGCCGGGATGCTCGGTGCCGCCCTGATCACCGGGCTGGTGGCTGTCCTCATCGGGTGGCCGGCTCTGCGATTGCGCGGCGAATACTTCCTGATCACCACGTTTGCTTTCGCCGAGATCATCCGCCAGGTGATCGTCATCCAGAAAGACCTCACCGGAGGCACGTTCGGCCTCACCACGGTGGTCAAACCCCTGGAAATGCAGTTCACCTACGCGGCCTATCCCTACGTACGCCTGGCCCTGGTCATCGCGATGACCGCTGCGATCTGGATGATCTGTTCCCGGATCGCCACCTCCTCCTACGGAGCCAGCCTGCGGGCCGCTCGCGACAATGAGCCACTGGCCATGGCAATGGGCAAGTCCGTCAAGAGCCTGCGGTTGACCACCTATGGAACCGTCGGCTTGCTGTGTGGCCTGTTCGTGGGGCCGGCATATGCCTGGATCCTGGAAGCGCTGGTGCCCTCGGCATTCCGGTCCAATCTGACCTTCACCATCTGGGCCGGTCTGGTGATCGGTGGCCTCGGCAGCCGATTCGGCCCGATCGTCGGTGCGCTGCTGCTCACAGCGGTCAGTGAAATGGTCCGCCTGGTCGATGTCCCGCACGAGTACGCCAACCTGCACGCCGCGGCGCATCCCTTGCTCGTGGGTATCCTGCTGATCGCATTGCTGCGGTGGCGGCCGGACGGGTTGCTCTCGGAGAGCGGCACTTTCGCCAGACTCCGGCAGCGATACCAAAGACCACCAGCGGCAACCGGTTCCGGGGCCGAGATCTCGGACAAGACCGCATCACTGTCAACCGTCCAGGAGCGGGCATGAGTACCACGGCATCACCGGACCTCGAAGTAATCGGTGTGAACAAGACATTCGGTGGTGTCCGAGCACTGCGGGACGTCAACATCCGAATCAACGGCACGGAGATCACCGCCCTCATCGGCCCGAATGGTGCAGGCAAGACCACACTGTTCAACGTCATCTCGGGTTTTGGCACGCCGTATAGCGGCAAAGTCCAATTCGGTGACCGGGATCTGACCGGACTGCCGGCCTTCAAGGTTGCCCGTGCCGGTCTGGTGCGCACGTTTCAAACACCCATCGGCTTCAAGTCGATGACGGTGGTGGAGAACATTGCGCTGGCAACCGGCGGCTCCGATCTGGACCTGCCGTGGGCCCCGTTCCTGCGCTGGAAGCAGGACCGTCGCCGCCGGGCCGAAGCGCATGACGCCGCGTGGGCACATCTGGATCAGGCCAATGTCGGCCATCTCGGCGACCGGTCTATGGCCGATCTGTCCCCCGGGGATGCCAAGCTCGTCGAGATCCTCAGGCAGCTGGCGCTGTCTCCCCAGATGCTGCTCCTGGATGAACCCGCCGCAGCGATGACGGTCGACCAGATCAAAACGTTGTCCGGCATCATCCGAGACATCTCGACCCGCGGTATCGGAGTGGTGGTGATCGACCACAACCTCAGCTTCGTTCTGGAACTGGCCGCCCGTGTCCACGTATTGGAAAGTGGTGCGGTGATCGCGTCCGGCACACCGGAACAAATCGGCAACAACCCCAACGTCAAGCGGATTTATCTCGGAGGAGCGGAGGAATCCGATGTTGCTTGAGGCCTCAGGGCTCAGCACTGGATACGGCCCACTGACGGTGGTCCGTGATGCCACACTCACGGTCGCCGAGGGCGAGATCGTCGCGATCGTCGGTCCGAACGGTGCCGGCAAGTCCTCGTTCATGAAATGCATTGCGAGGTCACTTCCAGTTCAGGCGGGGTCGCTCACCTTCAAGGGCAAAGACCTCGGCGCCGTCTCGCAGAACAACATCGCCGGCCTCGGGATCGGATACGTACCGCAGCAGGGCAATGTCTTTCCCGAACTGTCCGTCGAAGAGAACCTGCAGGTCTCCTGTCGAGGCAGTCTGGCGGGATCCCGCGAGATCACCAAGAAGGTCCTCGAGCAGTTCCCGCGGCTCAGAGAGCGGATCAAACAAGCCGCCGCCACGCTGTCCGGCGGTGAGCGGCAGATGCTCGCCATTGCCTGCGCTCTGGTCGGTTCGCCGTCATTGCTCATGCTGGACGAACCGACGACCGGCCTGGCACCACTGATCGTCCGCGAACGCATCGCCGATATTCAGCGACTGCGCGACCAGGGTGCCGGTGTCCTGTGGATCATCGAAGAGCATCCGCGGATCTGCCTGCCGGCCGTGGACAAGGTCCATTTCATGTCCGACGGCACCCTCGGTCCGGCCACCGACGCCGCCGAGTTGTTGATCGAAGGCGCGCTGGAAGAACTGTTCTTCGGGGTTGCACACTGACTGCGCCAAGGCGCATCTGATCGCCGCCGGGGTCGACATTCGGGAGTGTGCCCATATGCCGACCCTGGCGCCGGTCTGTCCGGGAGAAGATGCGTCGTTGGTCAACTCATGTTGCAGCACAACATGTCACGGCGTGCCAAGACAGGCGACCTGCAAGCTGAAGACCTCTGCTTGATCAGCTACACTGAAAACTCAGTCCACGGAGTTTAGTTGGGTTCAAATTCGGGGAGAGTCATGAGCGACCGCAGGGAGAGCTCATCCCCCGCTGGGCAATCCGCATCGGAGCTTGCCACCCAGATGTTGGGCACCGAGATCCGGCGCGCCCGTTCAGAACGCGGGCTCACCCTCGTCGACATCTCGACGGCTACCGGTTTGAGCGTATCGATGCTGTCGATGCTCGAACGCGGGAAGACAGGTGTATCCGTCGGCTCATTGGTCGCGATCGCCTCCGCGATCGGCGTGGCGGTCGGCGACCTCTTCAATCCCACTGCCAATCCCGGGCTGTCGCTGGTGCGATACGCAGAACAACAGGAGTTGGCAGTCGGTCCGGGAGTTTCCCGCCGCCTGATCCAGCGCAGCCGAGAACACGGTCTCGAAGTCGCCTCATTGCAACTCGCCCCGGGCGCCCACACAGGTTCCGAACTCGTTCGGCACGAAGGCCAAGAGGTCATCGTTGTCCAAAGCGGCTGCCTGACAGTTCAGATCTGCGAAACCACCACCGAACTCGGCGCCGGTGACTCGATCCGACTGGATGCCGCGTGCCCCCATCGATTCGCCAACAACGGCGCGGAGGTATCGAAGTCGCTTGTGGTGGTGCGGATACCGATCACCCGGCAGTACGGACACTGACAACTACCACGCAACCACCCCCGAAGGTCCAGATTCCGGATACCCGGACGGTCGACACATCGATCAACGACGAGAGAGCAGAAACATGAGTCAGACAGTGCGTGGTGTGATTTCTCGGTCCAAGGGTGCACCTGTTGAGGTCACCGACATCGTGATCCCGGACCCGGGACCCGGTGAAGTGGTGGTCAAGATCCTGGCCTGCGGGGTCTGCCACACCGACCTGACCTACCGCGAAGGCGGCATCAACGACGCCTACCCGTTCC
>NZ_JBARXZ010000126.1:0-38344 GCF_049647605.1 Mycobacterium sp.
GGACGGGACCGGGCCGTCGGAACTGCTGGGGTGGGGGAGGCGGTGGCCGGTACGCGGGATCGCGCCGGATCACCTGCGACGGCTCGCGCGGCGGCTGCGGTGCGGGCCGGCGCCGATCGTCGTTCACCAGGTCAATTTACGCGGTGCCGCGGTACGCGGCGTCATCTCAGCCATCCCAGGCGCTCGGCCAGGAGCGCGTAGCCGACAAAGGCGACGGTGTCGATCACGCCGTGCGCGATGATCAGCGGCCAGAGCCGGCCCCAGCGCCGGTAGGCGTAACCGAACACCAGCCCCATGATCAGATTTCCGATGCCTGCCCCGAAGCCCTGGTAGAGGTGATAGGCGCCGCGGAGCACGCTGGACCACACCAGCGACTTCACCGGGCTGATGCCCAACTGGTCGCAGCGGTTCAGCAGGTAGCCCACCACGATGACCTCTTCGGCCCACCCGTTGGCGAACGCCGCCGCCAGCAGCACCGGAACCCGCCACCAGTTGTCGCTGAGTTCGGTCGGCACCACCTCCGCGCTGACCCCGATTGCGCGGGCCACCAGGTACAGGCCCAGTCCGGGCACTCCGATGAGGGCGGCCAGCCCCAGTCCGCCGAGCAGGTCCGGACGCAGCCGGAACCGGCCGATCCCGATCCGCTGCAGGGTGAATCCGCTGCGCCACAACAGATATACGGCGAGCGCACCCCAGGCGACCAGCTGGGCGACGGCAGCGAGGTTGAGCCCGAGGTCGATCAGGCTGAAGTACGACCGGCGCGGATTGAGTGCGACGGTCTGACCTGCCAGGCCGCGCAGCACAAAATCGGTCAGTCGCAGTGCGGCGGTGATCGCGCTGAGTCCGAACGTGACCGTCAAGACGATGACGATCTCGATCTTGAGCGCCCGGCGCTCCTGCGGGGCCAGCGGATTCGGGTCTGTCACCCCGTCACGGTAGCGGCGGGGTGATCAGGACCGTCTGGCGCGGAGCCCGTTGACAAACGGGCAGCCCATCAGCAGCCGGATGGCCTGACTGAGGCCGTTGACATCGTCGACCGGTTTCACGAACGGGAGGCGGACGTCGTGGTCGCCGTCCGCGCCTTCGACCCGGAGCCGAAGTCCGTAGCGGTCCAGCCCGAGTGGGCGGATGTGGCCCTGGCGCAGCGGGCCGGGAAGTCGGGAGGCCAACCGGGCCACCACATCACGGTGGTCGCTGTCGATGTGACGCAGCCAGCACGTCTCCATCACGCAGAACGGGTCGGGGCTGGCTGCCAGCAAGGCGCCGACGCCGACGGACTCGGCGCCGGTGGAGTCGGCCACCACCACCGACTCGACTTCCAGGCGCAGCAGGGTGAACTCGGTCCCGACCTGCAGCAGAACCGGGTCCGGGTTGTCGGCGGCGATGAGGTCCAAGGTGTCGCGGACGACCGATTCCGGGACTCGCAGCAGTCGGCCGCGGATCCACACCAGGGAGCGGACGGGCTCACGCAGTGGAAGTGGCGCGTAGTCGGTGAGCTCGAGGACAGCCTGGGTGCCGCCGATCCCGGCGGTCAGGACCTTGGCGCCGGCCACGCTGCCGGTGGGCACGATCGTGGCGAAGGAGCCGTCTGCCATCAGATGGTGCACGGGCGTGGCCTCGGGTTCAGCGCCTTCCAGTGCCAGCAGTGCGCTGCCGGCCCGCACGCAGGCACTCCTGATGCGCTCGGCGGTTGTCGGCCCGGGGGTCCTGGGGATCGATACGACTGCCATGTGCTGCACCTTCCGCGATCTCGAACTGAGGTAAGCCTAACTTAACTAAAGTCGTCTGAATCGCGCAAGACGTACCCGTTAGGGTTTGGGGCGTGCCGACCATCTCCTATCTGGGCCCGCCCGGGACCTTCTCGCAGGCGGCGCTGAAACAGATGTCCGACGCGGGTCTGATTCCCGGTGACGGGCGGACACCGCCGGTTCTCCTGCCCACCGTCAGCACGCCGGCCGCACTGGATGAGGTGCGGCAGGGCCGAGCCGACTACGCCTGTGTGCCGATCGAGAACTCCATCGAAGGCTCGGTGCTGCCGACCCTGGATGCCCTTGCCGCCGGTTCACCACTGCAGGTGTACGCCGAGCTCACCCTGGACGTCGCGTTCAGCATCGTCGTCGCCCCCGGCGCCACCGCAGCCTCGGTGCGGACGGTGGCCGCCTTTCCCGTCGCCGCCGCGCAGGTGCGTCGCTGGCTGGCCGAACAGCTGCCAGATGCCGAGCTGGTGCCCGCCATCTCCAACGCGGGCGCCGCCGAAGACGTACGGGCCGGCCGAGCCGACGCCGGTGTCAGCACCGCCCTGGCCGCCGAGCTGCATGCCCTCGACACCCTGGCCGACGGGGTGGTCGACGAACCGAACGCGCGGACCCGGTTCCTGCTCGTCGGCCGCCCCGGCCGTCCGCCGGCGCGCACCGGCGCCGACCGCACCTCGGTGGTGCTGCGTCTCGACAACGTGCCCGGCGCGCTGGTCAGCGCGCTGACGGAGTTCGGGATCCGCGACATCGACCTGACCAGAATCGAATCGCGGCCCACCCGCGTCGAACTCGGTACCTACGTGTTCTTCCTGGACTGTGTCGGCCATCTCGAGGATTCCGGCGTCGCCGAGGCACTCAAAGCGCTGCACCGACGTTGTGTTGATGTGCGATATCTCGGATCCTGGCCGACCGGTTCGGCCGCGGGAGCGCTGCCGCCCCGCCTCGACAACGCAGACCAGTGGCTCCAGCAACTCCGGGAAGGGGAGCGGTCATGAGCGGCCGTCTGGTGCTGCTGCGGCATGGACAGACCTACGGCAACGTCGAGAAACGTCTCGACACCCGGCCTCCCGGTGCCGAGCTGACTCCACTGGGACGCGACCAGGCGCGGACATTTGCCCGCGCCCGGCAGCGGCCGCCCGGGCTGCTCGCCCACTCGATCGCCATCCGGGCGCAGCAGACCGCCGGTGAGGTCAGCGACTTGCTGCGCGTGTCACCGCACGAGTTCGACGGTCTGCACGAGGTCCAGGTCGGCGACCTGGAGAACCGCAACGACGACGAAGCCATCGAGGAGTTCGGCCAGATCTACCAGCGATGGCACGCCGGGGACCTCGATGCGGCGATGCCGGGCGGGGAGAGCGCCAACGACGTTCTGGCCAGGTACGTGCCCGTGCTGACCGAACTGCGGATGCGTTACCTCGACAACGACGACTGGAGCGAGGACATCGTCGTCGTCAGCCACGGCGCCGCCATCCGCCTGGTCGGTGCGGTGCTGGCCGGAGTCGACGGATCGTTTGCGCTGGATCACCACCTGGCCAACGCCGAATCGGTGGTGCTGGCGCCGATCACCGATGGCCGGTGGAGCTGCCTGCACTGGGGGGCGGTATCGCCGCCTTTCTACCCGGAACCGACCGCTGACCTCAGGAAAGGCCCGGAGGAAGCCAAGTCGGCACCGGATCCGATGGGCTGAGCACACTCACAGCCCACCGCGTCACAGTCGAGGACAAAATCGTGTGCGGTCAGCTCGGGGGCCTCGCACTGATC
The DNA here is from genome assembly GCF_049647605.1 of Mycobacterium sp. Classification (GTDB taxonomy): domain Bacteria; phylum Actinomycetota; class Actinomycetes; order Mycobacteriales; family Mycobacteriaceae; genus Mycobacterium. Next base: position 3,516 of record NZ_JBARXZ010000126.1, read on the forward strand.
CTCGGTGCACTCAGCCCGCCACAGCGCATGCACAACGAGGGCGCCCCGACAAGCTCGCCATCCGGCATCCATGACCCGTTCCTACCACCGGCGCCCGACAAAGCTCCGGTGGCGCGCCCGGCTACGCCCAGCCGAGTTCGTGCAGCCTGTCGTCGTCGATCCCGAAATGGTGCGCGACTTCGTGGATCACCGTGATCGCAACCTCCTCGACCACCTGTTCCTCGGAGTCGCACATCTGCAACAGCGCGCCGCGGTAGATGGTGATGGTGTCCGGCAGCGAGCCGGCGTAGAACGAATCACGCTCGGTGAGGGCCACACCCTCGTACAGTCCGAGCAGCTCGGGCTCCTCGAGGTTGCGGTCTTCGACCAGCACCACCACGTTGTCGGTGGCCGAGGCCAACTCCGCCGGTATCAGGTCGAGCGCATCGGAGACGAGCTCATCGAACCGTTGCCGGCTCATCCGCACGCTCATCCGGTCAAGCCGGCGGCGGGAGCGGAGGCTCCACCGGTCCCGGGGGCGGGCCCGGCGGTAGCGCCGGCACCGGTTCCGCCGGCGGCGGCACGACGACGGGCGCAGGTGCCGGTACGGGCTCCGGTGGCGGCGGGTTGAAGACGTTGCCGGTCGGCGGCGGTTCAACCGGTGTCTCGGTCGCCGGGGGAGTCGTGCCGGAGGTGTCGGTCTGACCCGGCAGGTGCTGGCTCGAGGTGCCGCTGTCGGTCGTGGTGGTGCCCGAACCGGAGGACGAGCCCGACGACTCGTTGGGGTAGTACTCGGCCGTCGGCGGGGTGTACTCGATCGGCGGCAGGTTCAGCCGCTCCACCGGGATGTCCGGAGGCGGCACCGGCGGTTGCCCGTTGATCAGCAGCGGACCCTTGGAGTCGTTGATCAGGGTGGCCCAGCCGCCGTTGCCCAGCGTTGCGCCGACACTGCACGCCACCTGCCGGCTGCCGGCGGTCCAGCTGGGCAGCGAAACGGTGCTGTAGATCAATGTCAGTGTGGTGGTGCGCAATTCGATGGGCGCCAGGTACTCGTCCGTCAACCGGGTGCAGGTGTCCTTGATGAACGCGTCCTGGTCGGCCTCCGCTGGCAGACCGGGGCCGGGGAATCTCTCGGCCAGGTTCAGCGAGCCGGTGACCTCCATGGCGTGCGGGGTCGCGCAGTCCACCGGAATGTCGGTCGGCTGATTGCTGGCCGGGTCGATGCCCAGGCAGGTGCCGGCGGGCCAGACCTTGGACTGGTCGATCTCGGCGACCTTGCCTTTGAACGGCAGCTGCCGGTTGTCGGGCCCGGGCAGCTGCAGACCGCACAGCATCCGGCGCTCACCGGACTGACTCCAGGCCTTGTCGCCGGACCACAGCATGCCGATGGTGAACCGGCTGTTGGGGTCGTACTGCGCGCCGAGGTAGCGGCGTACCGCGACCTGGCATTGCTCCTGGCTGATCTGCTGGATGCGCGCCGGGGACGGCGGTGCCGCGTCCGGGCCGTATTCGGCGCCGGGGAACGTGCTCATGTCGACGGCTTCGGCGACCTCGAACTGGTGGTCGTCCTGACAGTCGACGACCTTGGCCTCGTCGGGTGTGTTGTCCGGCCAGGCAAGGCAGTTGCCGGGCGTGGCCTCGTTGAATGTCTGGGTGCCGCGGGAGCCGGCGCTCGGCAGGATCTCCGATTCCAGGTACCCGGCCAGTCCGTTCGGGGAACCGGTCAGCGGCAGCGCGGTGATCAGGCCGGCGATCAGCAGACCGCCGAGCGCGGTCAGCAGCAGGGCACGCCGGGTGGCGGTGGCCTGCAGCGTGCTCAACCAGTGGAACCGCGCCTTGGGCTGCGTGGATCCGGCCTGGCCCGGCGCGGTTTCCGGTGAATCGGGTAGTTCGGACATCCGCTCCATTGTGACAGGCGTGTCCGGTCCTGTGACAAGTGATGCGAATGTAAAGTTATGTGGTTGTGTCGCGCGCCGGTGCCGCGGTGTTCGGCACCCTCGCCAGCAGCTCGGCTCCCGGGAAAAGTAGGGTTGGCGGGCGTGATCGACCTCAAATTCCTGCGCGACGACCCCGAAGCCGTCCGTCGTTCTCAGATCAGCCGCGGGGAGGACCCGGCGCTGGTAGACGAGCTTCTTGCCGCGGATGCCGCCCGCCGGACCGCCATCTCCGCCGCCGACAACCTGCGCGCCGAGCAGAAGGCGGTGAGCAAGCAGGTCGGCGCCGCCTCCCCGGAGGACCGGCCGGCCGTGCTGGCGCAGGCGAAGGAACTGGCCGCTGCGGTCAAGAGCGCCGAAGCTGAGCAGGCCGACGCCGAACGTGCATTCGCCGTGGCCCACCTGGGGATCTCCAACGTTGTCATCGACGGCGTACCGGCCGGCGGCGAGGACGATTTTGTTGTTCTGGACACTGTCGGCGAGCCCCCGGTGCTGGAGAATCCGCGTGACCATCTCGAACTCGGCGAGTCTCTCGGGCTGCTCGACATGGAGCGCGGCGCCAAGGTCTCGGGGTCGCGCTTTTACTTCCTGACCGGCCACGGCGCGTTGCTCCAGCTCGGGTTGTTGCAGCTGGCGGTGCGCCTGGCCACCGAGGCCGGGTTCACGCTGATGATCCCGCCGGTGCTGGTCCGCCCCGAGATCATGCGTGGCACCGGATTCCTCGGCGCCCACGCCGACGAGATCTATCGGCTCGAGGCCGACGACCTCTACCTGGTGGGCACCTCGGAGGTACCGCTGGCCGGTTACCACGCCGACGAGATCCTGGATCTGTCCGGCGGACCGCAGCGTTACGCCGGGTGGTCATCATGCTTCCGCCGCGAGGCCGGCAGCTATGGCAAGGACACCCGCGGCATCATCCGGGTCCACCAGTTCGACAAGGTGGAGGCCTTCATCTACTGCAAGCCCGACGACGCCGAGGCCGAACACCAGCGGCTGCTCAACTGGCAACGCGAGATGCTCGCCCTGATCGAAGTGCCGTACCGGGTGATCGATGTCGCCGCGGGTGATCTCGGATCGTCGGCGGCGCGCAAGTTCGACTGCGAGGCATGGGTCCCCACGCAGCAGACCTATCGCGAGCTCACCTCGACATCGAACTGCACCACGTTCCAGGCGCGACGGCTGTCGACCCGGTACCGCGATGACAATGGGAAACCGCAGATCGCGGCGACGTTGAACGGTACCCTCGGCACCACCCGGTGGCTGGTGGCGATCCTGGAGAACCATCAGCAACCCGACGGTAGCGTCCGGGTGCCGGCGGCCCTGGTCCCCTACGTCGGTACGGAGGTACTCACCCCATGATCGATCTCACGCTCGACGACCTGCGTTCGTGGTTCGGTTTCGGGGTGGCGGGCAATTTTGCCGGGCACCTCGAACAAGCCGGTGAAGCAGCAGATTTCGTGACGGTGGCATCCGTTGGTGATGCGCCCAAGGGGATCTTCCCGTGGTACGCGCCGGGCACCGATTCGTTTCTGTCGGAGTTCCCGTTGTCCAACGATGCGATCGTCCTGCCCGCCAGTGACGAACCGCTGAACCTCCAGATCGAACCCGAGGTGGGCTTGGCCTGCCGGGTGGTGTGGAACGGGGACACGGTGGTCACCTTGGAGCCGTTTGCCCTCGGTGCGTTCAACGACTGCTCGATCCGCCGCCCCGGCGCCCCCAAGATCAGCCACAAGAAGAACTGGGGTTCGTCATCGAAAGGGGTTGCGGCGCAGTTCTTCGAGGCTCACGATCTGACCCCGGACGGCCCGACGGCCTCGATGCGGCTGGTCTGCCATCTGCGTGACGGCAACGGCGAGGAGCACGCGTACGGGGTGGACAGTGCGCTGCTGGGCTACTCGTACTACGGCGAGGTGCTGCTGGACTGGATCGTCGAGCGCCTGGCGAATCAGAAGGGCGCCCCGGAAACTCCGTTGGAGGACGTCGGCGCCCTGATGGTCGCGGCCGGGCATCCGGAGAACGTTCTGATCGGTATCGGGGCCACCCGCTACACCCCGCTGGGTGAGTCGACGTTCCTGCAGGCAGGCGACCAGGCCATCGTCCGCGTCTACGACACCGAGTCCGAGGCATTCTCCGAACTACGCCAGACCGTCTCGTCGCGCTGACCATGGCCACCGTCACCCAGCTGTGGCGCTTCCCAGTCAAATCGATGGGCGGGCAGCAGGTTTCGGAGCTGTTTGTCACCGCTCGGGGTGGCCATGCCGACCGGCTGTGGGCGGTCCGTGACCTGCAGAACAACGTCACGGCCTCCGCTCGCCGAATTCCGGCGCTGCTGGGCTGTACCGCCCGCTATCAGGCCGAGCCCGGCCCCGACGCCGGGCCCGGCAACGTGCCCGCGGTCAGCATCACCTTCCCCGGCGGTGACGAAGTGTCGAGCAACGATCCGGCGATCCATACGAGGCTCTCCGATCTGGCGGGGCGTGACGTGCGGCTGACCCCGCTGGCGCCGGTCTCCGACACCAGCCAGCATCGGCTCTCGGTGCGCCAGAGCAAGGCGACGTTCTCGCAAACCGAGGTGCGTCGGGACTTCGGCCTCGACGACTCGGAGGCGTTGCCGGACAGCTCGGTGTTCAGCACCAAGCAGATCCTCACGCTGGCTCGATTCTCCACCCCGCCAGGAACATTCGTCGATCTGAGCCCGATCCACCTGATGAGCTCGGCCAGCTTGGCGGCGCTGTCCCCCGATGGTGCGGGTTATGACGTGCGCCGTTTCCGGCCCAACGTCCTGCTGGACGCCGACGATTCCGGCGCGGAGTTCCCGGAAGCCGCTTGGGTGGGCGCGACGGTCGAGATCGGAACCGCACGGTTGTGGGTCAGCGTGCCGACCGTGCGGTGTGTGGTGCCCACCCGGCCACAGCCCGGGATCGAACTCGACCGGGCGATCACCCGGCAGCTGGCGGAACGGACAAACCGTTTTCTCGGGGTGTACGCCGATGTCACCGGCGCCGGCGTTCTGCATGTCGGTGACGACGTCCGCATCCAGCTGCCGGTGTCGCCGGGTGTCGCCCGCGGGGCGGCTGCGGCCGTGGCCAAAGCGGTGGTGCGTGGGGTGCAGCGGGTGCTCGAGAAGACGGTGCTGCGCGAGGGCTGATCTGTGGCGAAGTCATTCACGTTGGTGCAACTGCGGTATTTCACGGTGGTGGCGCGCCTGGAGAACATGCGGGCGGCGTCCTATGAGCTCAACGTCACGCAGTCCACGCTGTCGGCGTCCATCGGGCAGCTGGAGCGTGAGATGGGGGAGCAGCTGTTCCATCGGCGTTCCAACCGCGGTCTGCGCTTGACGGCCGCGGGTCGCCGGCTATTGGTGGGAACCCGGACGGTGCTCGAAGATGCCGATCTGCTGTATCACTCCGTGCGGGCCGAGCGCGAGGAACTTGCCGGGGATCTGGTGGCGGGCATCTTCTCGCCGCTGGCCCCGTTCCTGGCGCCGAAGATCCTCACCGAGTTCAAGCAGCGGCACCCGGAGGTGAAGCTCAGCTTCCTGGAGGCCGACCAGGAGACCCTGATCCGGGCACTGGCCGAGGGCACCTGTGAAACCGCCTTGATGTATGACCTGGGTCTGGGTACCGAGTTCGATTATCAGGTGCTGCAACAGGTCTCGCCGCATCTGCTGGTTGCGGAGAGTCATCCCCGTGCGGCCGCCCCCGACCAGCCGGTGTACCTACGTGAGTTCGAGTCCGAGCCGTTCATCCTGCTGGACCTCAAGCACAGCCGGGAGTACTACCTCGACATCTTCAAGAGGCTGGGGGTGCGCCCCCGGATCCGGCACCTGGTGTCGGGTTACGAGACGGTGCGCTCCTACGTCAGCATGGGTCACGGGTACTCGCTGTTGAATTGGCGGTTGACCCGGGACGTGACGTACGCCGGCGGCCGGGTGGTGGCACTGGAGATCGCCGACGAATTGCCGCCGACGGAACTGGTGCTGGTGCGGCTGCGCGGTGGCCGACCGACCCGGAAATCCCTTGCATTCCAAGAGATCTGCACCCAACTGCTGGCCGACTGAAAAGCAGTCGATCGATTTTATCGATCAGTGTGACCGGTCTTTTTCGTTGGACTCGTTCGGGTGAGGCTCGCCACACTGGGCATACCCCAGCAACGAGAAGAGACGTCCATGCAAACGAAGGACGAAGATGCCGTGACGGCCACACCCGAAACGGCGGACTCATCGAAGTCCAGCACCGGCATGCAGAAACGGGTGCTGGCCGGTGGCAGCATCGGTCAATTCATCGAGTTCTACGACTTCACGCTCTACGGGCTTTCGGCGGTCACGCTGGCTCACCTGTTCTTCCCCAACGAGAACGCCCTCACCGGGCTGCTCGCCACCTTCGCCACCTTCGGCGTCGCCTTCCTGGCACGGCCCTTCGGCGGCCTGTTCTTCGGCGCCCTCGGCGACCGCATCGGCCGGCGCAAGGTCCTGTTCATCACCTTGCTGGCGATCGGACTGGCCACCACCCTGATCGGCCTGCTGCCCACCTACGCGACCATCGGCGTCCTGGCCCCGATCCTGCTGGTGCTCTGCCGGTTGGTGCAGGGCTTCTCCGCCGGTGGTGAATCGGTCGGGGCACCCGCGTTTGTCTTCGAGCACGCACCCCTGGAGCGGCGCGGCTTCTGGATCAATGTCACCCTGGCCGCCACCGCGCTCCCGTCGGTGGTTGGCGGCACCCTGATCCTGGTGCTGTCCACCACGATGTCGCAGGAGGCCTTCGACTCCTACGGCTGGCGCATCCCGTTCCTGCTGGCTCTGCCGTTGGCGCTCTTCGGGCTGTGGATCCGCGCCAAGACCGAGGAATCCGAGGCGTTCAAACAAGTTCTGCGCAAGCATGAGCACAAGGAATACAGCCCGATTCGAGAAGCATTCCGGGAGAACAAGATCCGGATGGCCCAGGTGATCTGCGTGATGGCCCTGACCGCCATGGGCTTCTACTTCCTGTCCGGTTACTTCGTCTCCTACGTCCAGGTCACCGGCAACCTGAGTCGCGAAGCGTCGCTGGGCGCCAACGCGGTGGCCATGGCCATGTATGCGCTGTTGCTGCCCATCGGCGGCATCATCGGTGACCGGTTCGGCCGGAAACCGATGCTGATCGCCGGGGCGGCTGCGCTGGCGGTGATGTCGATCCCGTGCTTCATGCTGGTGACCAGCGGGTCGTTGGCACTGGCGATCACCGGGCAGCTGCTGTTCGTGATCCCCATGTGTATCTACGGCGGCGGTTGCTACACGTTCTTCGTCGAGATCTTCACGACAAAGACCCGCTTCACCTCCGCGGCGATCAGCTACAACGTCGCCTACGCGGCGTTCGGCGGCACCGCGCCGTTCATCGGAACCATGCTGGTGTCCACCACCGGAACCAGCTCCGCGCCGGGCTTCTACATGGCTGCCGCCGCTGTCCTGGTCGGGCTCTTCCTGGTGTTCACCAATGTTCCCGAGACCCGCCACCGCGTCAGCTGATCACCTTCTGAACCCAAAGGAGTTCCACCATGGGAACATCTGAGTTCCTGACCGATTTCCACCACGTGGCCACCTTCGGTGCCACCGACAACAACGGCGTCGACCGGCAGGCCGCGACGGCGCAGGACAAGCTCAGCCGCGACTGGTTCGCCGCGTTTGCCGCCGAACGTGAATGGGAGCTGCGCGTAGACGGTATCGGCAACATGTTTGCGCTGCTGGAATTCGTGCCGGGCGCACCGTACGTGCTGATCGGTTCGCATCTCGACTCCCAGCCGCTGGGCGGCCGGTTCGACGGCGCCTATGGGGTGATCGCCGCGTTGCACGCCGCCGAGCGGGTGGCGGCGCGGATCGCCGAAGACGAGGTGTCCGTCGAGTACAACCTGGCTGTTGTCAACTGGTTCAACGAGGAGGGCGGCCGCTTTGCGCCGTCGATCATGGGCTCCTCGGTGTGTGCCGGGTTGATGGATTCCGACACGATGCGGGCGGTGCGCGATCTCGACGGGGTGTCGGTGGCGGAGGCGCTCGATGCCATCGGCTACCTGGGCACCGATACGCCGCCGCAGATCGCCGGGTACGCCGAGATCCACATCGAGCAGGGGCGAATCCTCGAACGCGAGGGTATCGATCTCGGCGCTGTCGACTATTCCTGGTACACCCAGAAACTCGATATCGAGGTGCTCGGTGAGCAGTCCCATACCGGCGCGACCGCGATGGCCGATCGCCACGATGCCCTGGTGGCCGCCAGCAAGGTGGTGCTGCTGGTACACGAGGTGATCAAGAAGTTCGAATCCGAAGCCCTGGTGTCCTCGGTGGGCCGGTTCACCGTCGAGCCCAACTCTCCGATCGTGGTGGCCCGCCGGGTGCATCTGGTCGCCGACCTGCGTTCGGCCTCACCCGAGATTGTCGCCGCGGCGCGGTCCAGCCTGCTGGCCGATATCGCGGCGATCGCCAAGGAACACGACATCACTATCAACGCAACAGATTTCGATGTCCGTGACATCCAGCGCTTCCCGCAGGCCGGTGTCGAGTTGACCGAGAAGGTGGCCGCCGACCTGGGCTTGACGGTGCGGCCGATCCGCACCATGGCCGGCCACGACTCGGTGCCGATGAACCGGATCGCGCCCACGGTCATGATGTTCATCCCGTCGATAGACGGGGTCAGCCACTGCGAGCGGGAGTTCAGCACCGACGCCGATATGGCCGCCGGCGTCGACGCCTTGACCGGCGTCGCCTGGGAACTGGTCAACGGCGCCCTCTCGGGGACAGCGGCCGCATGAGCGACCTGGCTCACCTGAGCGCCACCGAGGCACTGGCGGCCTTCCGGCGCCGCGACATCTCGCCGGTCGAGGTGCTCGAGGCGCAGATCGCCGAGATCGACGCGCGGAACGGGGATCGGGTATCCGGGATCAACGCCTTCACCGAATTGCTGTTCGACGACGCCCTGTCCGCGGCCCGGCGGGCCACCGCCGACTACACGCGGTACGCCGCCGCCGGGGAACAACCACCGGCGCTGCTGGGCCTGACGGTGGCCACCAAGGAGAAGCACGGGATCGCGGGCCGATCGCTGGAACAAGGCCTGGCGGCGCACCGGGGCCGAGTCGCTCGAGACAATCACCCGGTGGTCGAGCGGATCCTCGCCGCCGGCGGAATCATCCACGCGCGCACCACGAGTCCCGAATTCAGCTGCGCTACCGTCACGCACTCGCCGATGTGGGGGATCACCCGCAATCCATGGAACCTCCAGGCCTCGCCCGGTGGATCCTCCGGGGGTGCCGGTGCGGCGCTGGCAGCCGGCTTCACCACCCTGGCCACCGCTTCTGATATCGCCGGATCCACCCGTATCCCAGCGGGATTCACCGGCACCGTCGGCTACAAGGCGCCGTTCGGCCGGATTCCCGGGCTGCCGCCGCTGGCTGCCGACTGGTATCGCGGGGACGGCCCGATGGGACGCACGGTGGCAGATGTGGCGCTGCTGTCCTCGGTGCTGTCGGGGCGGCACCGGATCGACCACGGTTCCTGGGGGGACGGCGGTGCGCCGATTCCTCTCGACGGCGGTGTCGACGGTCTGCGGATCGGGGTGTCCTATCGGTTGGGTGACTTCCCCGTCGCCCCCGTGATCCTCGACAACACCCGTGCTGTCGCGCAGCGGTTGACCGCAGCCGGAGCCGACGTCGTCGAGGTGGAGCTGCCGTGGACGACGGACCTGTTGCGGGAGACCATTTTTGCCCACTTCGGTCACATCCTGGGGCCGGCCGTGGCGCGCGAGACGGCGGGCACCGAGGTGTCGCGCTACCTGGGGGCTTTCATCGCCGACTGTGGTGCAGCCGCACAACGGTATTCACTCATCGACTCGTTGGGGATGGACGCCCGGATGCGCGGTGATCTGGCGGTGGCGATGGCAGACGTCGACGTGCTGCTGTGCCCGACGTCGGCGGCCACCTCGTTGCGCGCCGACGGGGACTATCTCGACGGCATCGACGTCGGCGGGCGGCACCTGCAGCACTACTGGGAAGCGAACCTGACGGCGCCGTTCAATGTCGCCAACAACTGTCCGGTGCTGTCGGTGCCGAGCGGGATCGCCGATGATGGCGTCCCGACGGGCGTACAGGTGGTGGGTCACCCGAATGACGAAGCGATGGCCTTCCGGGTGGCCCAGGCCGTGGAATCGTCGGTGGGGTTTCGGAGTCTGCCGCCGCCGTGAGACGCCCACCCGGCGTGGTCAGCGGTCAGCGGTCAGCAGCTTGTCGAGCAAGGCGAGGAATTCTGCCGGCCGAGCCGGGGTGAACGCGGGGCGCAATCGCAGCCCCGGCACGTCGAGGGTCACCAGGGTGGACTTCAGGGGCCGTTGCACATCCAGGGGCAGCCACCGCCGTAGATCAGAGCTGCCCCAGATGCGGAACCGTTGCACGAACATGCCCAGATCCTCGGCCTGGTAGTCGCGAATGGAGTGCAGGGGAATGATCTTCGCGGTTCCGGAGGGAAAGTGGTAGCGCCGCAACGTGACTGCGTGACGGTCCAGTTGGACCATACCGTCGTCGTACTGTTCCGGCGCCGGGGCGGTCACAGCTTTCGGCTCCGCAACTCGTGACCCTTGGTGGTCAGGCATCGGCCGTTGTCCAGATTCCACTGCCAACCGTGCAGGTTGCAGGTCAGCGTGTTGTCCTCGATGACACCGAATTTCGACAGGTCGGCCTTCAGATGCGGGCACCGGCGCTGGATCTCCCAGCCGTCCACGGTGATCGATGAGGAGTCGTCGTGGGCTTCGGCGAACCAGCCGTCGGCGTAGGCGATCCGTTCATCGGTGAGGCATTTGAAGAACGTGTACAGATATTCGTTGTAGCCGCCGACCCGAGATGCCCGGAACCTCGTGGACAGGTAGATGGTGTTGACCCAGTCGGGTTCGGAGTCGCGCAGGACGGTGCGCACCAGGTTGGGCGCGATCTCGAAGCCGTACCGGAACTTTTCGTCCGGAATGGGCTCGCGGACGGCACGTTTCGGGAAATCCAGTACCACCGTCTCGGTGTACTCCGGAGATTGCATCCGCAGTTCCACCGGATAGCCGATCCCGTCGCAGATCTGATCGGTCTGGATCATGATCGGTTCGAACAATGCGCGCAACGGTTCCAGGAGGGACTCGCCGGCCGCCGGCGCCCAGCGGGCCTTCTCGGCGGCCAGCACCGGTGCCATCCGCTGGGCGTAGGCCTCGATGTAAGCGGCTTTGCCGGTGGTGAAGATCGCCTCGACCTGCTCGACCGGAATCGGGTGCTCCAGCGAGATCAGCTCGGATCCGGTGAAGTCGGCGGTGCTGCCGGGGATCATCAGCAGTCCGCGGTCGTGGCCGTGGTTGCGCATCTGTTCCAGGAACACCATCTGGTCCGGGAAGATGTTGGCCGGGTCGCCGTGATCGTCGTTGAGGCTGCGCAGGCTGTCATCGAGGAAACAGGGCGGACCCGCGGACGGGATCACCCACGTCGCGCCGACCTGGGCGATGTACTGACGGCACCGGTCCATCTGGCGTTGCCGCTTCTGGGTGCCGAACGCGTCCTTGGCCCGCTGCGGCATGTCGTAGACCATCGGATACCAGATGGCGCCGGAGAACTGCAGCATGTGTACGTCGATGTGACCGAACTCGGACTCGAGTACGTCCAGGTCGACGGGGCGGGCGTCGTTCATGTTGAACGCCACCGTCTTGCCGTCGGAGACCACCAGCCCGGAGTCGCCGATCGGGCCGTCGGCGGGCGCCCGCAGTGCGACGATCATCACGTCCAGGTCGCCCTTGGGTCCGCTGACCCGGTGCTTGGTGGAGTCGGTGGTTTCGAAGAAGGTGTGGAACCCAAGCTTTTCCAGCTCACGGCGCAGGTCCGGAACGGGGTAGTCCGGCAGCAGCACCACGGCGTCCTTGTTGACGTGCCGTCGCAGGTTCTCCGGGTCGAAGTGGTCCTTGTGCAGGTGGGAGACATACAAGTAGTCGCAGTCGCCCAGCCGGTCCCAGTCCAGTTCGCTGTTGTCCGGGAACGGGAACCACGAGCCGAAATACGCGGGATTGACCCACGGGTCGCACAGAATGCTGCCCGCTTGGGTCTCGATCAGGAAGCCGGCGTGGCCGACGCTGGTGACCTGCACAAATACCTCTCCACTGAAGACGAGGCCTCAACGCGGAGGCCGTCATTGAGCTTAGCGGCCGGGCGCGGCGCCGAACGGCATCGATGTGTGGGACCCAAGTCCTCACCTTCGGATTCGCTCCGTTACCGCTGGAGGATAGGCTCGACCTCGTGGAACCGGTATACGGCACCGCCATCCAGCTCGCGCGGCTCGTGTGGAAGGTGCAAGGGCTGAAGTTGACGGTGACCGGCCTGGAGAATCTGCCGCGTACCGGGGGCGCGGTCATCGCGATCAATCACACCAGCTACTTCGACTTCACCTTCGCCGGTTTGCCGGCCCAGCGGCAGGGCTTGGGCCGCAAGGTCCGGTTCATGGCCAAGAAGGAAGTCTTCGAGAACAAGATCGGCGGCCCGCTGATGCGGAGCTTCCGGCATATCCCCGTGGATCGCGCCGCCGGCGCGGAATCGTTCGACGAAGCCTGCCGGCGGCTCGAAGCGGGTGAGCTCGTCGGTGTGTATCCCGAGGCGACCATCAGCCGCAGCTTCGAGATCAAGGAGTTCAAGTCGGGTGCGGCGCGGATGGCGATCGCCGCGGGCGTCCCGATCGTCCCGCACGTGATCTGGGGGGCGCAGCGTCTCTGGACCAAGGACCACCCGAAGAACATGTGGCGGCCCAAGGTACCGATCAGCGTCGCCGTCGGTGAGCCCATCCAGCCGACGCTGCCGGCCACCGAGCTGACCGCGCTGCTTCATCACCGGATGGAGCATTTGCTCGAACGGGTTCAGGAAGCCTATGGCCCGCATCCCCCCGGTGCCTTCTGGGTGCCGCATCGGCTCGGCGGCGGTGCGCCGTCGCTGGCCGAAGCGGGCCGACTCGATGCAGAGGAGGCCGCCCGCCGGGCGCAGGCGAAGTCCGACCGGACCGACCTGGGGTAGCGCCGATGAGGCCGGCCTCTCCGGTTCTCGGAGATCGCGCGGCTCATGACCAATCGCGTGGGGTGACCTGCGCTGACCCCGATGTCGGAGGAGGCACTTTGCTCGACCAGATGCAGTTGTTCGACCGAGCGCAACGGGCTCGCGGAGGGGCGGTGTCGCAGTGATCAGTGGCGACCGGAAACCCGCGATGATCGCCACGGACGTCGACGGCACCCTGCTCGATGAAAACGAGAACGTCACCCCCCGCACCCGGGACGCGGTGCTGGCCGCGGTCGACGACGGGGCAACGTTTGTCCTGGCCACGGGTCGGCCACCGCGTTGGATCGCGCCGGTGGTGGATGCGCTGGGCTTCGCGCCGCTGTCGGTGTGCGCCAACGGCGCGGTGCTCTACGACCCGGCCACCGACAAGATCCTGTCGGCGCGGGAGTTGTCCACGGATCTGCTGGGCGCACTGGCCGAGATCGCGATGCGGGTCATTCCGGGTGCCGGGCTGGCGGTCGAGCGGGTGGGCCGCAGCGCCCACGACGCCGCCACCCCGCAGTTCGTCAGCTCGCCCGGGTACGAACATGCGTGGCTGAATCCGGACAACACCGAGGTGTCGATGGAGGACCTGTTGTCGGCGCCCGCGGTGAAACTGTTGATCCGCAAAGCCGGTGCCACCAGCGCTGATATGGCGGCCGAACTGGTCAAGCACATCGGCCTCGAGGGTGATCTCACCTACAGCACCAACAACGGCCTGATCGAGATCGTCCCGTTGGGCATCAGCAAGGCGACGGGCGTGGAGGAAGTGGCCGCACCGCTGGGCATCGATGCCGCGGGCATCGTGTCCTTCGGTGACATGCCCAACGACATTCCGATGCTGCGCTGGTCCGGCCGCGGTGTGGCGATGGGCAATGCGCATCCCGAGGCGGTGGCCGCCGCCGATGAGGTGACGGCGCCTAATTCCGAGGACGGTTTGGCACAGGTACTCGAACGCTGGTGGGGCTGACGACGCTGGTGGGCTGGGGTCAGTCCAGGTGGATCGGGGTGAAGCGTTCGAGCTGAACCGGCGGACCGTCCGGTCCCAGCGGGGGGAGTTCCTGGGCGACACCGTCGACCACCCGGGTCACCAGACCGGTCTCGCGGTCGAAGTTGAGGGTGCCGTGCTGGTAGTTCTGCTTGATCCATTGGGGTTCGTGGATCTCGCCGCTGGTGGGCAGGCCGAGCAGGCCGCGCTCGTAGCCCAGGGCGGCCCACGCGTCGTAGATCGCGCCGCCGACCGGTTGGGCGTCGCTGTCGGGGGACCAGTAGATGGCTCCGCCGGTGAATGTCACGTACCGGGAGTTGCCCGTCGCGGTGGCCTCCGGCCCGAGCGGAGCGCCCAGGACGCCGGTCGCACCGCCCATCCGCTCCCACTTGGTGTGGATGGCGCCGCCGCGTAACCGATCCTCGAGGGTGATGGGGCCCGCCGGCTCGTTGAAGCGGGCCGCGATCTCGCGGATCTGGTCCATCGCCGCGTAGGCCGCGTCTCCGGGGCATTCGGTGTTGCCGACATCGCGGTGGGTGAAGATCGCCGGCAGCGTGGGCCGCATTCCCCGCGGGAAATGCGTGTAGGAGCCGCCGGCGGAAGTGAGGTCGACGAAGCCCTTGGGGTCGACGTGATCCAGGCCGAGCCGCCAGCCGAGGAGCCGGCCGGTGGTGCGGAGCTGGATGTCGGTGGGTGGGGTCACCTGGAAGTCGCCGATCATGGCCACTCCCCAGGTGTCGGTGTTGAACCCGCCGGTGTGGGAGCCCTCCACCGGTCGGTCCATGCCGCCGGCGCGTCCTTCGAAGACCTGGCCGTACTTGTCCACCAGGGCGTTGTAGGCGATGTCACACCAGCCCAGCGTGCGGGTGTGATACGCGTATGCCGCCCGGACGATGGCGGCTGAGTCCTCGGGGGCGTAATCGTTGCTGCCCGCGGTGTGGTGGACGACGGCGGCGCGTACGCCCCGGTCGTAGCGAGGGTCGCCGCACTTGAGCGATTCGTCGGCACCCCACTGGGCCCGGCTGATGATGCTGGGCGGCTGGCCCGGCGCCAAGACCCCGGTCGGTGGCATGAAGTTGACGTCGGCGGGTGCCTGCGGAGGGGTGATCAGAATGGCCGACATGTTCTGAGCGAAGGAGCGTTCGGTGCTGGCGGGGCGGTAGCCCAGCTCGTTCTCGAGGTCGCCGTCGGGCTGCTGGGGCGGTGCGGTGGTGACCGGTGCGCCGGCTGGGCGGGTCACCGAGATCTGGACGGCGTTGGTGAGACCGACAAAGACCGGGTCGGTGCCCTGCGGGCCGGAGCCGGAGCCGCCGGTCACGTTCGGTTCCAGGGATTCGGCCTCGTACCAGGGGCCCCAGTTGCCGTCGCCGTGTTTGGCGCGGACCTTGACCTCGGTGCCGGTGAGGTCGTCACCGGTGAGCGCGACCATCGAGAACGGGGCCTGCTGGGCGATTTCGCGGATGGTTTCACCGCCGCCGATACCGGGCAGCGGCTCCTCGACGAGTTTGGTGTCTGCGGCGCGGGGGACGTCGGCGCCGGGCGGTACGCCGTCGATGGCCCACGGGATGAGCACCACTGACGCCGCTATCGCGGTGAGCAGTAGGAGTGGTGCGGGACGACGACTCGGCACGGCCCGATGTTACGTATGTGTCAGCTGTTACCAGAGTTTCGACACGGTACTTCTGGGGAAATTGTCAACACGCAACGACACCGCAGGGTTGTGTGGGCTCGGAGGGTGTCCGGGGTGAGCCCACCCCTGCGGTGCCGTTTGGTTACAGGCTTTGAGGTGGCCGATCAGGCGGGCGGCGGCGGAAGCGGCAGCGGGGCGGCCGCGGCGGCCGGGGCAGCCGACTTGATGGCGCCCATGATGCCCGGCATCACGATGCCCTTCAGCAGGTCGATCGCCTGGCCGGCCCCGAGCTGCTGCGCGGCGCTGGACAGATCGCTGATCAGGCCACCGCCACCGGTGGGAGCCGTCGGCATGCCGAGTCCCAGCGACGGGTCGCCGAGGATCGGGTACGTGCCGGCCATCGGGTCGAGGCCGATCGGAGCACCGATCGGGATCTCGCCGGGCACGCCGAGCCCCAGGCCGGGTGAGGACGCCGGCATGGCGCCGGGAATCGTCAGGCCCGCGTCGGGAACGCCGAGACCCGGTGTGGTCAGGCCCGGTGTGGTGAGACCGGGTGTGGTGAGACCGGGGGTGGTCAACGCCGGGTTGGTCAGGCTGGCATCGGTCAGTGACGCGCCGGGCAGTGCCGGAAGCGCAGGTGTGGTGAGACCGGGCGTGGTCAGGCCGGGTGTGGTGAGACCGGGCGTGGTCAGGCTGGGTGTGGTGAGACCCGGGGTGGTCAGACCCGGTGTGCTGAGACCAGGCGTGCTCAGGCCCGGCACCGTGAGGCCAGGTGTGGTCAGGCCCGGAGCGCCCAGACCGGTCATGCCCAGCGCGGGACTCGTCAGGCCGGTGGCCGGCATGGCGCCGGCCGGGCTCAGGCCGGTGGGCAGCGGCGGCATGGTGATGCCGAACTGCGACAGGCCCTGCGACAGCGCCGAGATCAGTTCGTTGGGCAGATCGGTGACAAAGGCGGCCTGCTTGAATTCCTGCTGCTGGGGCGCATTCGTAGAAAGCTCGGTGATGGCAACAACTGCAAATGGACTCGCGACTGCCAGGGCGGCGACTGCGCTCATGGCTGTCGACAGCCTGCGTCGACGTCGATTCGGCACGGAAGTCTCCTCAATATGTGGACTACATGTGCTGGGTAAGCAACGCGTTCGATGTTACGGCCGTGACTAGTGAGGTCAGAGTGGCGAGACCGAATCGTGAACCAATCGCGACCTTGGGGGGTCGTACCGTTGCCCACAGGTAATCGCCGGGACGCCAGGTGAGGCCCGTCGCCGGGCCACAAAGTGGTGTCAGGGCGGATAACGACGGGCCCCGGCCGCGCGGCCAGAGCGTTCCCGGCAGCAAGGTCGGATACCCTAGCTGCCGATGACCTACGACCTGTTTGTTGTCGGGTCCGGATTCTTCGGCCTGACAATCGCCGAGCGCGTCGCGACCCAGCTGAACAAGCGGGTTCTCGTCGTGGATCGGCGACCTCATATCGGCGGCAACGCCTACTCCGAAGCTGAACCGCAGACCGGCATCGAAATCCACAAGTACGGTGCCCACCTGTTCCACACCTCCAACAAGCGGGTGTGGGAGTACGTGCGGCAGTTCACCGAGTTCACCGGCTACCAGCACCGCGTCTTCGCGATGCACGACGGGCAGGCCTACCAGTTCCCGATGGGCCTGGGTCTGGTGTCGCAGTTCTTCGGGCGCTACTTCACCCCCGACGAAGCCCGGGCGCTGATCAAGGAGCAGGCGTCCGAGATCGCCACGGCCGAGGCGCAGAACCTCGAAGAGAAGGCCATCTCGTTGATCGGGCGGCCGCTCTACGAGGCGTTTGTGAAGGACTACACCGCCAAGCAGTGGCAGACCGACCCCAAGGAGCTGCCGGCGGCCAACATCGCCCGGCTGCCGGTCCGCTACACCTTCGACAACCGCTACTTCAACGACACCTACGAGGGTCTGCCGGTCGACGGGTACACCGCCTGGCTGGAGAACATGGCCGCCGATGACCGCATCGAGGTCCGGTTGGACACCGACTGGTTCGACGTCGCGGACGAACTACGGGCAGCGTCCCCGTCGGCTCCGGTCGTCTACACCGGGCCGCTGGACCGCTATTTCGACTACGCCGAGGGCCGCCTCGGATGGCGCACCCTCGACTTCGAGCTCGAAGTGCTCGAGACGCCGGACTTCCAGGGCACGCCCGTGATGAACTACAACGACGCCGACGTGCCCTACACCCGCATCCACGAGTTCCGGCACTTTCATCCGGAACGCGCGTACCCGGATGACAAGACGGTGATCATGCGGGAGTACTCCCGATTCGCCGAGGACTCCGACGAGCCGTACTACCCGATCAACACCGAATCCGACCGGGCCCTCCTGGCGGCCTACCGTGACCGGGCCAAGGCGGAGACGGCGCGGGCCAAGGTGCTCTTCGGCGGCCGGCTCGGCACCTACCAATACCTCGACATGCACATGGCGATCGCCAGTGCGCTCAACATGTATGACAACACCCTGGCGCCGCATCTGGTCGACGGTGCGCCGCTGTCGGAGACAGGCACGGAAAACTGATGAGTGACATTCCCTCCGGCGCGTTGGCTGCCGGTGAGTCGCGGGCGATCAGTCTGCTTGCCCGCATCATCCTGCCGCGGCCCGGCGAACCCCTCGACGTCCGCAAGCTCTACATCGAGGAATCGGACACCAACGCCCGGCGAGCGCATGCTCCGACCCGGACCACCTTGGAGATCGGCGCCGAGTCCGAGGTGTCGTTCGCGACCTACTTCAACGCACTACCCGCCAGCTACTGGCGCCGGTGGTCGACGCTGGAGTCGGTGGTGCTGCGGGTGGAACTGACCGGCAGCGCCCGCGTCGACGTCTACCGGTCCAAGGCCACCGGCGCGCGGATCACCGTGGGCGGCGCGCCGATCTCCAGTAACGGCGGCGAAGATCCGGCAGTGGTGGAGTTCGAGGTCGAGCTCACCCCGTTCGAGGACGGCGGCTGGATCTGGTTCGACATCACGACCACCGAGGCCTCCACCCTGCACAGCGCCGGCTGGTACGCACCGGTGCAAGCTCCGGGCCGGGCCGACGTCGCGGTCGGCATCCCGACCTTCAACCGGCCGTCGGACTGCGTCAACGCACTGGCGGCGCTGACTTCGGATCCCTTGGTGGACAAGGTGATCAGCGCTGTCATCGTCTCGGACCAGGGCACCGACAAGGCCAAGGACCATCCCGAGTTCGCGGCGGCTGCCGCTGCGCTGGGCGACCGGCTCTCGCTGTACAACCAGCCCAACCTCGGCGGTTCCGGCGGCTACAGCCGGGTGATGTACGAGGCGCTGAAGAACACCGACTGTGAGCAGATCCTGTTCATGGACGACGACATCCGGATCGAACCCGACTCGATCCTTCGGGCACTGGCGCTCAACCGTTTTGCCAAGACCCCCACCCTGGTCGGCGGCCAGATGCTCAACCTGCAGGAGCCCAGCCACCTGCACGTGATGGGCGAGATGGTGGCGGCCCACAACTTCATGTGGACCAACGCCGTCAACACCGAGTACGACCACAACTTCGCCAAGTACCCGCTCAACGACGAAGAAGAGGAACGCAGCAAGCTGCTGCACCGGCGCGTCGACGTCGACTACAACGGCTGGTGGATGTGCATGATCCCCCGCCAGGTGGCCGAGGAGCTGGGTCAACCGCTGCCGCTGTTCATCAAGTGGGACGACGCCGACTACGGCCTGCGCGCCGGCGAGCACGGCTATCCGACCGTCACCCTGCCCGGCGCGGCGATCTGGCACATGGCGTGGAGCGACAAGGACGACGCCATCGACTGGCAGGCGTACTTCCACCTGCGTAACCGGCTGGTGGTCGCGGCCATGCACTGGGACGGCAACGTCCGGGGCCTGGTTCTGAGCCACTTCAAGGCGACGATCAAACACCTCATGTGCCTTGAGTATTCGACGGTCGCCATCCAGAACAAGGCGATGGACGACTTCCTGGCCGGACCCGAGCACATCTTCTCGATCCTGGAGTCGGCGTTGCCCGAGGTGCGCAAGATGCGCGCCCAGTTCCCCGACGCGGTGGTGCTGCCCAGCGCGACGACGTTGCCCACCCCGTCGGACAAGCGGTGGCGCAAGAAGGTGAGCATTCCCGTCGGCCCGGTGGCGATCGCCTGGCGGCTGGCCGGCGCCATCATCCATCAGCTCAGCGCCCATGACCCCGAGCATCATCGCCGCCCGCAGATCAATGTGGCGACCCAGGACGCCCGGTGGTTCTCGCTGTCGCGGGTCGACGGCGTCACCGTCACCACCGCAGACGGTCGTGGTGTGGTCTACCGGCAGCGTGACCGCGAGAAGATGTTCGAGCTGCTGCGGGAATCGGTGAAACGCCAAGTGCAACTGGCCCGCAAGTTCAACCGCATGCGCAAGGTCTACCGGGCGGCGCTGCCGACCCTGACCAGCACGCATAAGTGGGAGACCGTGCTGGTTCCGCAGGGCGGCCACGACGGCGGCCGGGTGCTCAGCAAGGAATCGGACAATGGCTGACGCCCCGCGCGGCGAGGATGCCGTGCTGGTTGCCGTGCAAACCGCGCTGACCGAGAAACCCGGGGTGCTGGCCGTCGCCCGGGCGATGTCCCACTTCGGTGAACACAGTCTGGGATGGCTTGCCGTGTCCGCGGTCGGCGCGCTGGCCCAACCGGGCCGTCGCCGGCAATGGCTGACGGTCGGAGCCGGCGCATTCCTGGCCCACGCCGCCGCTGTGGTGATCAAACGGATCGTCCGCCGGCCGCGGCCGCACCACCCGGACGTCGCCATCAACGTCGGCACCCCCAGCAAGCTCAGTTTCCCGTCGGCACACGCCACTTCGACGACCGCGGCCGCCGTACTGCTCGGCCGGGTCACCGGGCTCCCGATGCCGGCACTGCTGGTCCCGCCGATGGCGTTGTCACGCATGGTGCTCGGCGTGCACTATCCCAGCGACGTCGCCACCGGTGCGGTCGTCGGCGCGCTGGTCGCCGAAGCTGTGTCCCGGGTTTCCGAGAAGGGTCTGCGTTCATGAGTGAGGAAGCTGCAGCTGTCGCGGGTCCCCCCAAGAACCTCGCGACGGGCATCGTCAAGGCGTTGCGTCCCCGCCAGTGGGTGAAGAACCTGCTGGTCCTGGCGGCTCCGCTGGCCGCCCTCGGCGGCGAGGTCCGCTACGACTACGCCGAGGTGCTGACCAAGGTCGGCATCGCGTTTGTGGTGTTCTGTCTGGCCGCTTCCTGCGTGTACCTGATCAACGATGCGCGCGATGTCGAGGCGGACCGGGCGCACCCGACCAAACGTTTCCGCCCCATCGCCGCCGGAGTGGTGCCCGAAGGGCTGGCCTACGGTCTAGCGGTTGTTCTAGGGGTCAGCTCGCTGGTGATCTCGTGGCTGACCACGCCGAATCTGGCCGTGGTGATGGCGATCTACATCGCGATCCAGCTGGCGTACTGCTTTGGCCTCAAACATCAAGCGGTCCTTGACATCTGCATCGTCTCGTCGGGCTTCCTGATCCGGGCTGTCGCCGGTGGGGTGGCCGCCGGCATCCCACTTTCACAGTGGTTCCTGCTGGTGATGGCATTCGGTTCGCTGTTCATGGCCGCCGGCAAGCGCTACGCCGAACTGCAGCTCGCCGAACGGACCGGCGCCAAGATCCGCAAGTCGCTGGAAAGCTACACCGGCAGCTATCTGCGGTTCGTGTGGACGCTGTCGGCCACCGCCGTGGTGCTCTGTTACGGGCTGTGGGCTTTCGAACGTGACGGCGGCGGTAGCGGATCCTGGTTTGCGGTGTCGATGATCCCGTTCACCATCGCGATCCTGCGGTACGCCGTCGACATCGATGGCGGCCTGGCCGGCGAGCCGGAGGAGATCGCGTTGCGGGACCGCGTACTGCAGTTCTTGGCGGTGGCCTGGATCGGAACGGTCGGTGCCGCGGCCATCCTCAGCTGAGGCCAACCCGATGGCGGCGCCCACCCCGGCACCGCGACAGGGATGGCTGGTGCGAATCAGTCTGTGGCTGAGCGTCATCACCGCGGCAGGTCTGTTCGGGTGGGGAGCCTGGCAGCGCCGCTGGATCGCCGATGACGGGCTGATCGTCTTGCGGACCGTGCGCAACCTGTTGGCCGGCAACGGTCCGGTGTTCAACGCGGGGGAGCGCGTCGAGGCCAACACCTCCACGTTGTGGACGTATCTGAACTATCTCGGTGCGGTGATCGCCGGACCCGTGCGACTCGAATACGTCGCGCTGGCACTGGCTCTCGGGTTGAGCGTGCTCGGGGTGGTGCTGGTGATGCTGGGCACCGCGCGGCTGTACGGACCCGGCCTGCGGGGCCGGCGGGCGCTGCTGCTGCCGGCTGGTGTGCTGGTCTACATCGCCATCCCGCCGGCCCGGGATTTTGCCACCTCCGGGCTCGAAAACGGTTTGGTGCTCAGCTATCTCGGATTGCTGTGGTGGATGCTGGTGGTCTGGGCGCAGGCTCCGCGCGCCGCTGCGGTGGCCGGTCGCACCGCTGGTGACGCCGCCGGAACCTGGTTCACCGTCGCGCTGGCCGTGCTCGGCGGACTGTCGGTTCTGGTGCGCCCGGAACTGGCGCTCATCGGCGGGCTGGTCTTGGTGATGATGGTGATCGCGGCGCGCAGCTGGCGCACCCGGGCGATCATCGTGGTGGCCGGCGGATTGCTGCCGGTCGGGTACGAGATCTTCCGCATGGGCTATTACGCGCTGATCGTGCCCGGTACGGCGGTCGCCAAGGATGCCTCGGGAGCCAAGTGGTCCCAGGGCTGGATCTACCTGACCAACTTCAATGCGCCGTACCTGCTGTGGATCCCGGTGGTGCTGCTGGTGGCCCTCGGTGTGCTCCTGACGGTCTCCCGCGCTGGGGCGTCGCACTTGCCGCAGCGAGCTCCAGGTAGCTACGGGTGGCTTGCCCGGATGGTGCAGAGCACCCCGGCGGTGGTGATTTTCTTCCTGGCCAGCGGGCTTTTCCAGGCGATCTACTGGGTGCGCCAGGGCGGCGACTTCATGCATGGCCGGGTGTTGCTGACGCCCGTGTTCTGCATGCTTGCGCCCATCGCGGTGATCCCGGTGGTCCTACCCCAGAAGTCGGCTGGGGTGTCGCGGTCCTATCGAGAAGCCGGCTTTGTGGTGGCCGGTGCCACCACCATGTTGTGGACCGCCGTGATCGGCTGGACGGTCTGGGCTGCCAACTCCCCGGGTATGGGTACGGACGCCACCAAGGTCACCTATTCCGGGATCGTCGACGAACGTCGCTTCTACGCCCAGGCCACCGGGCATGCGCACCCGTTGACCGCGGCCGACTACCTCGACTACCCGCGGATGCGCGCGATGCTGGTCGCCATCAACAACACTCCCGACGGCGCGCTGCTGCTTCCAGCCGGCAACTACGACCAGTGGGATGTTGTGCCCGCTGTGCCTCCGCCGGCGGACCTGACGCCGGCGCAGCGTGCCAACTATATTGGCCCGCACACAGTCTTTTTCACCAATATGGGCATGACGGCGATGAATGTCGGACTGGATGTGCGGGTCATCGATCAGATCGGTCTGGCAAATCCGTTGGCGGCGCACACCGAGCGGCTCGCGGATGGCCGGATCGGCCACGACAAAAACCTGTTCCCGGACTGGGCGATCGCCGAGGGGCCGTTCCTCAAGGATGAGGACTGGATCCCCTCCTATATCGACGAGGCCTGGATCAAGCAGGCCGAGGCGGCGCTGCAGTGCCCGGCCACCGAAGCGGTGCTGGGGTCGCGACGCGGGCCGCTGGGGCCCCGCCGGTTCCTGTCGAATGTGTTGCATGCGTACCAATTCACCGGCTACCGGATCAACCGGGTGCCCGAGTACGAGCTGCTCCGCTGCGGACTGGATGAACCCGATTTGGGTGTGACCCCGTACACTGGGTTACCGGCATCGGGACCTTAGCTGTTGGCTGACGTCGAGTACGGCCGCCTCGGTACGTGGCGGTGACGAGCGAAACAGTTCGCTTGTTGTTGGCCGATACGGGTTCCCAGCGGTAACGCTGACGTGTTGTTACAGCGATACCCAGTCATGTGTGGTCACTACCCGCGAGCTGTGCCACGGACACGGCGCCCGGACATCGGCGCCTGCGACCTTGAAGAACGAACGGATGGTGTGAACGCGTGAGGACGTCGGTGGCTGCGCGCGCCCGCAACAGGGCCGGGTTCCTGGCGCGGCTGGTCGCGACCGTCACCGCGGCCCTGATGCTGCCCGCTTCTGCCGTGTCCCTCGTGACCGCACCGAGCGCAGCGGCTTTCTCTCGCGCCGGTCTGCCGGTGGAATACCTCGACGTGTACTCGGCGGCCATGGGCCGCAATGTGCGGGTGCAGTTCCAGCCGGGTTCGGACACCGCCTCCGGCAGCAAGGCCGTCTACCTGCTCGACGGCCTGCGGGCGCAGGACGACTACAGCGGTTGGGACATCAACACCGCAGCATTCGAGTGGTTTCACGACACCGGGGTGGCCACCGTGATGCCGGTGGGCGGCCAGTCGAGTTTCTACTCCGACTGGTACTCGCCGTCGAACTTCAACAACCAGCCGTACACCTACAAGTGGGAGACGTTCCTCACTCAGGAGCTTCCGGCCTACCTGGCTGCCAACAAAGGTGTTTCGCAGACCGGCAACGCCGTCGTGGGCCTGTCGATGTCCGGCGGCGCCGCGTTGATCTTGGCGGCCTATCACCCGAACCAGTTCGTTTACGCAGCATCGCTGTCGGGGTTCTTGAACCCGTCCTCGCCGTTCATGCAGCAGGCGATCCGGGTCGCGATGCTTGATGCCGGCGGTTACAACGTCGACAACATGTGGGGGCCGCCGTGGGACCCGGCGTGGAAACGAAACGACCCGGTGGTGCAGGTACCGCTGCTGGTGGCCAACGGCACCCGGTTGTGGATCTACTGCGCACCCGGCGGGCAAACGCCGCTCGACGTCACCGCCGATCCGGGGCAGGCGCTCAACGCGAGCAGCCTGGAAGCCCTGGCCATCAGCAGTAACCGGCGGTTCGAGGAGCGCTACCTGCAGGCGGGTGGCCACAACGCGACGTTCGAGTTCCCTCCCGCGGGCAACCACGCGTGGGGTTACTGGGGTGCGGCGCTGCAGGCGATGAAACCTGACTTGCTGGCCACCCTCGGTAGCTGATGCGGGCCGCCGGATGACGTTACGGAGACGACGTGAAAAAGGAACGATCACACAAGGTGTGGTTGACTGGCCGGGCAATGCCGCCGGGTCGCGCAGTCTATACACCAAGTGCGGCAGAACAATGATGGGATGGATTTTTTGATGAAGTTGGTCGATAAGGTGCGTGGCACCTGGGGCCGGCGGCTGGCGGCGGCGTTCGCCGCGGTGGCCGTCTTGCCCGGGCTGGTCAGTGTCGCCGGTGGATCGGCGACGGCGGGAGCATTCTCTCGCCCGGGTCTGCCGGTTGAGTATCTGATGGTTCCGTCGGCCGGAATGGGTCGCGACATCAAGGTCCAGTTCCAGAGCGGTGGCCCGAACTCGCCTTCGGTGTACCTGCTCGACGGCCTGCGTGCGCAGGACGATTTCAACGGCTGGGACATCAACACCGCAGCGTTCGAGTGGTACTACGGCTCGGGTCTGTCGGTTGTCATGCCAGTGGGCGGCCAGTCCAGCTTCTACAGCGACTGGTACTCCCCGGCCTGCAGTGACAAGACCGGTGTCTGCCAGACCTACAAGTGGGAGACGTTCCTGACCCAGGAGCTGCCCGCCTACCTGGCGGCGCAGAAGGGTGTGGACTCCAGCCGGACCGCCGCCGTCGGTCTGTCGATGGCCGGTTCGGCCGCGCTGACGCTGGCGATCTACCACCCGCAGCAGTTCCAGTACGCCGCGTCGCTGTCGGGCTTCCTGAACCTGTCCGAGGGTTGGTGGCCGATGCTGGTCAACATCTCGATGGGTGATGCCGGCGGCTTCAATGCCGACGAGATGTGGGGCAAGACCGGCGATGAGGGCAATGCGTGGAAGCGCAATGACCCGATGGTCAACATCAACAAGCTGGTTGCCAACAACACCCGCATCTGGATCTTCTGTGGTGACGGCACCCCCACCGATCTGGATGCCGGTACCAGCCAGGGCAACCTGTTCAACGCCAAGTTCCTCGAAGGCTTCACCTTGCGCACCAACAAGACCTTCAAGGATGAGTACATCGCCGCCGGTGGCACCAACGGTGTCTTCAACTTCCCGGATGGCGGGACGCACAGCTGGAACTACTGGGGACAGCAGTTGCAGCAGATGAAGCCCGATATCCAGCGTGTGCTGGGTGCGGTGCCGAACGACCCGGAGACGTTCGCGGCGCCGGCTGAGCCGGCAGGCGCGGGCGGCTAGCCAAGCGCTCCCAACGGCGGCGATCCCTACGGGTCGCCGCCGTTGTCGTTTCACCGCCCTGGGTGATGTGGTTCACTACGAGCGTGGTGAACAGGTTGCTGTCCGTCTTCACACGAATGCTTGGGGTACTGGTGCTGACCGCGACGGCCTGGGGGGCCGGCAGTGTGGTGGCCAACGCCGACACCGTGGAGTACCTGCAGGTGCCGTCGGCGGCGATGGGCCGGTCGATACCGGTCGCCTTCCAGGCCGGTGGGCCGCACGCGGTGATCCTGCTGGACGCGTTCAACGCCGGGCCCGAGGTGAGCAATTGGGTGACCGCGGGCAACGCCATGAACACTTTTGCCGGCAAGGGTGTTTCGGTGGTGGCGCCGGCCGGGGGCGCCTTCAGCCTGTACACCAACTGGGAGCAGGACGGCGGCAAGCAGTGGGAGACGTTCCTGGCCACCGAATTGCCTGATTGGCTGGCCGCCAACAAAGGCCTGGCTCCCGGTGGGCACGCGATAGTCGGGGCGGCGCAGGGCGGGACCGCGGCGCTGACCCTCGCCGAGTTCTATCCGAACAGGTTCCGCTATGCCGGGTCGATGTCCGGCTTCCTCAACCCGTCCAACACTTTCCTCAACGGAGCCCTGCACGACGGGATGATGCGGTTCGGTGGCGTGGACACCAACCTGATGTGGGGTCCGGCCCAGTTCGGCCGGTGGAAGTGGCACGACCCCGATGTGCACGCGCAGCTGCTGGTGGACAACAACACTCGGGTCTGGGTGTACAGCCCGCAGACGCTGACCTGCGCGGACCCTGCGGCCATGATCGGCTACTGCGATCAGGCCCAGGGCAGCAACCGGTCTTTCTACGCGCACTACCGCAGCATCGGCGGCGCCAACGGGCAGTTCGACTTCCCGACCAGCGGCGAGCACGCCTGGAGTTCGTGGGCGCCGCAGCTGGGGGCGATGTCCGAGGACCTCGTCGCCGCCATCGCCTGAGGGCGCTCGGCTTTCCGTTGCCGTGATGGTCAGCCGGTACCGTGGAAGGATGCATCCGGCCATGCGATCGTCACGACGGGATACGTTCCCCCTGACGGTTGTGTCGGCGGTTCTGGTTGCGGCAGTGCTGGCGATGTTGCTGAGCGGCTGCGGCTCCGGTGAGGACCTGATGACAAGCGTCGCCTCGCCTCACGGCGCTGATACAGCGGAAGCGATGAGCGGCTCCGACGGGGTGCTGCCGAGTCCGCCGAGCCGGCTGTCGATGACGCCCGAGCAGGTCGAGTACCTCGATGAGCTCAAATCGTCGGGGGTACGGCGGTCCAGCGACCTGATGGCGCTGTCGATCGGCCAGTACGTCTGCCAGGCCCGGGCAGCCGGCCAGAGTCCCCAGGGTGTGTGGGACTTCGTGTTCCCCCTGGTGCGCGGCGAGATCCACGACATGAACCCCAATACCGCAGTGACTGCGATGGCCAAGCAGGTGGATGAGACCACCGGGCTGTATATCCAGATCGCAACCGACCGCCTCTGCTAACGGAAGAACCTCACCACACACATGGCCAAGAAGTCCGCTAGTTCTCGACGCCAACAGCAGCGTCGTCACCGCATTCTCGCTGTTGTCGCCGCGGGCGCGGTGGCGGTGGTGGTGGCCCTGGTGGCGGTGATCGTGGTGATCGTCGTCCGCCAGCCGGAGTCCTCGCAGACCGCGGTCCCACCCAGCGCCGTGCCGCCGACAAGCACGGTTCCGGGTCAGAAGCCGCGCCCGGAGTTCCAGGACGCCAGCTGCCCCGACGTGCAGATGATCTCCATCCCGGGCACCTGGGAGTCCTCACCCACCGATGACCCGCTGAACCCCACCCAGTTCCCGCGGTCGTTGATGCTCGGCGTCTCGGGCCCGATCGCGGGGTCGTTCCCCACCGAACGGGTCCAGGTGTTCACGGTCCCGTACACCGCGCAGTTCCACAATCCGCTGTCGGCGGACGGGCAGATGTCCTACAACGACAGCCGCGCCGAGGGCACCCGGGCAGCGATCAAGGCCATGACCGATATGAACGAACGCTGCCCGCTGACCAGCTACGTGCTGGCTGGATTCTCACAGGGTGCGGTGATCGCCGGGGACATCGCCAGCGATATCGGCAACGGCCGTGGACCGGTGGACGAGGATCTGGTGCTCGGTGTGACGTTGATCGCCGACGGCCGGCGCCAGGCCGGGGTGGGCCAGGACGTCGGCCCCAACCCGCCGGGGCAGGGCGCCGAGATCACCTTGGCCGAGGTGCCGACGCTCTCCACACTCGGGTTGACCATGACCGGCCCGCGGCCCGGAGGGTTCGGGCTGTTGAACAACCGCACCAATCAGATCTGCGCGTCCGGTGACCTGATCTGCGCCGCACCGGATCAGGCGTTCAACATCACCACGCTGCCGAGGACGCTCGACGTGCTGGCCGGCGGCGCCGGTCAGCCGGTGCACGCGATGTACGCCACCCCGCAGTTCTGGCAGCTCGACGGGCAGCCGGCGACGCTGTGGACCCAGAACTGGGCGCGCGGCCTGATCGAGAACGCGCCGCAGCCCAAACACGGCTAGTCCGGCAAGAATTTGGCCCGTACCTCACAGACCCGTAACATTAAGAAGAAAATAAGAGCCGCTTACCCGGGTCGGGTCAGCCGGTCTGTACGATCTGTGAGGTTTGGGATCAATGTCGATCGGCCGAGCGCGGCCGTCGCTGATCCAGCACAGAGGTTCTAAAAGGAGATAGGTATGCCGTTCCACAACCCATTCATCAAGAACGGGCGCATCACCTTCCCCGACAACGGCAGCGTCGTCCGCCATATCGAACGTTGGGCCAAGATCCGCGGTGACCGGCTGGCGTACCGCTTCCTCGACTACTCCACCGAACGTGACGGCGTTGCCCGTGAGCTGAACTGGGCCGAGTTCAGCGTCCGGAACCGGGCCCTCGGCGCGCGGCTGCAGCAGGTCACCCAGCCCGGCGACCGAGTGGCGATCCTGTGCCCGCAGAACCTGAACTACCTCGTCGCGTTTTTTGGCACCCTGTACTCGGGCCGGATCGCGGTACCGCTGTTCGATCCCTCGGAGCCCGGCCACGTCGGCCGGCTGCACGCCGTGCTGGACAACTGCCACCCGTCGGCGATCCTGACCACCACCGAGGCCGCCGAGGGGGTGCGCAAGTTCTTCCGCAGCCGCCCGGCCAAGGACCGCCCCCGCGTCATCGCCGTCGACGCGGTGCCCGACGAGGTCGCGGCCACCTGGGAACAGGTCGACATCGGCATCGAGACCATCGCCTACCTGCAGTACACCTCCGGTTCCACCCGCATCCCGACCGGTGTGGAGATCACCCACCTGAACCTGGCCACCAACGTCGTGCAGGTGATCGAGGCGCTCGAGGGTGAAGAAGGTGACCGCGGTGTCTCCTGGCTGCCCTTTTTCCACGACATGGGCCTGATAACCGCCATGATCTCGCCGATGATCGGGCACTACTTCACGTTCATGACACCGGCGGCGTTTGTGCGCCGCCCGCAGCGCTGGATCAACGAGATGGCCCGCAAGGACAGCGACACCGGTGGCGTCATCTCGGTTGCACCCAACTTCGCCTTCGATCATGCGGCGGCCCGCGGTGTGCCCAGGGAGGGCGACCCGGAGATCGACCTGTCGAACTGCAAGGCCGTCCTCAACGGCAGCGAGCCCATCTCCGCCGCCACCGTGCGCCGGTTCAACGACGCCTTCGGGCCGTTCGGCTTCCCGCCGGAGGCCATCAAGCCGTCCTACGGCCTGGCCGAGGCGACGTTGTTCGTCTCGACCACACCGGCAGGCGAGGCCCCCAAGATCGTCACCGTGGATCGTGACGAGCTGAACAACCACCGGTTCGTCGAGGTCGCCGAGGACTCGCCGAAGGCCGTCGCACAGGCTTCGGCCGGCAAGGTCGGCGTCGCCGAATGGGCGGTGATCGTCGATGCGGACACGGCCACCGAACTGCCCGACGGCCAGATCGGTGAGATCTGGATCCACGGCCAGAACATGGGTATCGGCTATTGGGGCAAAGAGCAGGAAACCGCCGAGACCTTCCACAACCTGCTGAAGTCCCGGCACAACCCGTCGCACGCCGAAGGGGCCGACGAGGACGGCACCTGGGTGCGTACCGGCGACTACGGCGCCTTCTACGACGGTGACCTCTACATCACCGGCCGAGTCAAGGATCTGGTGATCGTCGACGGCCGCAACCACTACCCGCAGGACCTGGAGTACTCGGCACAGGAATCCAGCCGAGCGCTGCGCACCGGGTATGTCGCGGCGTTCTCGGTGCCGGCCAACCAGCTGCCCGACGACGTGTTCGACAACGCCCACGCCGGGCTCAAGCGGGATGCCGATGACTCCTCCGAACAATTGGTCATCGTCGCCGAACGTGCGCCGGGTGCCCACAAGCTCGACATCGGCCCCATCCACGACGACATCCGGGCCGCGATCGCGGTTCGCCACGGTGTGACGGTGCGCGACGTCCTGCTGACTCCGGCGGGGGCGATCCCCCGGACCTCGAGCGGCAAGATCGGCCGCCGGGCATGCCGTGCGGCATACCTGGACGGCAGCCTGCGCAGCGGGAAGGTCGCCAACGCCTTCCCCGACGAAACGGACTGAACCACTGCTCGAGCTGAGTGAGGCCTCGCGACATGTCTGAAAACACTCCCGACAAGAGCGTCCCGGAGATGCGCGCCTGGCTGCGCAACTGGGTGGCGGATGCCACCGGGCAATCCCCGGACGCGATCAACGAGTCGGCGCCGATGGTCGAGCTCGGCCTGTCGTCGCGGGACGCCGTCGCCATGGCCTCCGATATCGAGGACCTCACCGGCGTCGCCGTCAGCGCCACCACGGCGTTCCGGCACCCCACTATCGAGGCGCTGGCCCAGGTGATCGTCGAGGGTGAACCCGAGGACGAGGCCGGGGATCTAGACGGTGAGGACTGGACCAGGGCCGAGGGGCTCGCCGACATCGCGATCGTCGGCCTGGCCACCCGATTCCCCGGGGACATGAACACCCCTGATGCGACTTGGCAGGCGCTGCTGGAAGGCCGCGACGCCATCACCGATCTGCCCGAGGGCCGGTGGGAGGAGTTCCTCAGCGAGCCGCGCATCGCCGAGCGTGTCGCCAAGGCCCGCACCCGCGGCGGCTATCTCTCCGACATCAAGGGCTTCGACGCCGAGTTCTTTGCGCTGTCGAAGATGGAAGCCGACAACATCGACCCGCAGCAGCGGATGGCACTCGAGCTCACCTGGGAAGCACTGGAGCACGCGCGGATTCCGGCGTCGTCATTGCGTGGCGGCGATGTCGGGGTGTTTGTCGGTGCCTCGAACAACGACTACAGCTTCCTGAGCGTCTCGGATCCCTCGGTGGCGCACCCGTACGCCATCACCGGCACCACCAGCTCGATCATCGCCAACCGGGTGTCCTACTTCTACGACTTCCGCGGGCCGTCGATGGCCATCGACACCGCGTGCTCGTCTTCGCTGGTCGCGGTGCACGAAGGTGTGCAGGCGCTGCGCTCCGGTGAAGCCGACGTGGTGATCGCCGGCGGCGTGAACGCGATGATCACCCCGCTGGTCACCATCGGTTTCGACGAGGTCGGTGGGGTGCTGGCACCCGACGGTCGGATCAAGTCGTTCAGCGCCGACGCCGACGGGTACTCCCGCGCCGAGGGTGCCGGCATGCTGGTGCTCAAGCGGGTCGCCGACGCCCGCCGCGACGGTGACGAGATCCTGGCCGTGATCGCCGGTAGCGCGGTCAACCACGACGGGCGTTCCAACGGCATGCTGGCGCCCAACCCGGACGCCCAGGCCGAGGTGCTGCGCAAGGCGTACAAGAACGCCGGCGTCAACCCGCGCTCGGTCGACTACATCGAGGCGCACGGCACCGGCACCATCCTCGGTGACCCGATCGAGGCCGACGCCCTGGGCCGCGTTGTCGGCCGGGGCCGCGCCGCCGATGCGCCGGCGCTGCTGGGTGCGGTGAAATCCAATGTGGGGCACCTGGAGTCGGCAGCCGGTGCGGCCAGCCTGGCGAAGGTCACGCTGGCGCTGAAGAACAACAAGATCCCGCCGTCGATCAACTACGCCGGACCCAACCCGTACATCGACTTCGAGCGCGAACACCTCAAGGTCAACGACGTGGTTTCGGACTGGCCGCGCTACAGCGGGCATGCCATTGCCGGGGTCTCCGGCTTCGGCTTCGGTGGCGCCAACGCCCACGTGGTGGTGCGCGAGGTGCTGCCCAGTGATCTGGTTGAACCCGAGGCCGAGTCGGACACCGCCACCCCGCAGACCGGTGCCGCTGACGCCGATGCGGTGTATGTCGGTGGGGTTCGGATGGACGAGTACGGCGAGTTCGTGGCCC
This sequence comes from Mycobacterium sp., assembly GCF_049647605.1. Classification (GTDB taxonomy): domain Bacteria; phylum Actinomycetota; class Actinomycetes; order Mycobacteriales; family Mycobacteriaceae; genus Mycobacterium. Next base: position 35,841 of record NZ_JBARXZ010000126.1, read on the forward strand.
CGCGATCCGATGACGATCCCGACGGCACCATGGACTTCTACGGCAACGAGTCCTACGGCACCGACGATGAGCACGAACTCCCCGGCCTGACCGATGAGGCACTGCGGTTGCTTGCGGTGGCCCGTGAAGAGCTGGCGGCCGCATCGGCTGAAGAGCCCGCGACACCTATTGTGCCACTGGCGATTTCGGCTTTCCTGTCGTCACGTAAGAAAGCTGCCGCGGCCGAGTTGGCGGACTGGATCGACAGTGAGCAGGGGCGTGCCGCCTCGCTGGAGTCGATCGGCCGGGCGCTGTCGCGGCGCAACCACGGCCGCTCGCGTGCGGTGATCCTGGCCCACGACCACGATGAGGCGATCAAGGGCCTGCGTGCGGTGGCCGACGGAAAACAGAGCCCGCTGGTGCTGTCCACCGACGGCCCGGTGACCAGCGGCCCGGTGTGGGTGCTCGCCGGTTTCGGTGCGCAGCACCGCAAGATGGGCAAGAGCCTGTACCTGCGCAATGACGTGTTCGCCGAATGGATCAACACGGTGGACGCGTTGGTCCAGGACGAGCTGGGTTACTCGGTTGTGGAGCTGATCCTCGACGACTCGCAGGATTACGGTATCGAGACCACGCAGGTGGTCATCTTTGCGATCCAGGTCGCACTCGGTGAGCTGCTGAAGCATCACGGCGCGAAACCCGCTGCGGTGGTGGGGCAGTCGCTCGGTGAGGCGGCCGCGGCCTACTTCTCCGGCGGCCTGTCGCTGGTCGACGCCACCCGCACCATCTGCTCACGTTCACACCTCATGGGTGAGGGCGAGGCGATGCTGTTCGGCGAGTACATCAGGCTGATGGCGTTGGTGGAGTACTCCGTCGACGAGATCAACACGGTCTTCTCCGATTTCCCGGACCTGGAGGTGTGTGTCTACGCCGCACCGACCCAGACGGTGATCGGTGGCCCGCCGGAGCAGGTCGACGCGATCATCGCCCGCGCGGAGTCCGAAGGGCGTTTCGCCCGCAAGTTCCAGACCAAGGGCGCCAGCCACACTCAGCAGATGGATCCGCTGCTCGGCGAGTTGGCCGCGGAGTTGCAGGGTATCGAGGCCCGGCCGCTGCAGACGGCGTACTTCTCCACCGTGCACGAGGGTCAGCTGATCCGGTCCGGTGCGGAACCCATCCACGATGTCGAGTACTGGAAGAAGGGGCTGCGGCACAGCGTCTACTTCACCCAGGGCATCCGTAACGCCGTGGACAACGGCCACACCACCTTCCTGGAGCTGGCACCGAACCCGGTGGCGCTCATGCAGGTCGGGCTGACCACGGCGAGCGCCGGTTTGCACGACGCGCAGCTGGTCGCGACGCTGGCCCGCAAGCAGGACGAGGTCGATTCGATGACCACGGCCATGGCGAACCTGTTTGTGCACGGCCACGATCTCGACATCCGGACGCTGTTCTCCCGGGGGTCGTCGCCGGCTGATTATGCGGCTGTCCCGCCGACCAGGTTCCGGCGTAAGCCGCACTGGCTCGATGTGCGCTTCTCCGGCGACAACTCCGGCGTGTTGCCGGGATCGCATGTGTCGCTGCCGGACGGCAAGCATGTCTGGGAGTTCGCCCCGCGCGGTGCGCTGGATCTGGCCTCCTTGGTGAAAGCCGCTGCGGTGCAGGTACTTCCGGATGCCGTGATGACGGCTGCCGAGCAGCGGGCCATCCCAGGTGACGGTGCGCGACTGGTGACCACGCTGACCCGGCATCCCGGAGGCGCGTCGGTGCAGGTGCATGCGCGCATCGATGAGTCCTTCACCCTGGTGTACGACGCCATCGTGGCCCGCGGCGGCCAGGGCGGTGCACTGCCGGTCGCGGCGGCCGCCGGGGTGCTCGCCACGTCCACCGAGATCGCCGAACCCGCCGTGGTCGAGGACGACGCGGACATCCTCACCGACAGCCTGGCCGCCGGCGCCAATCTCGGTGCGGGTTTTGCCAAGTGGTCGCCGGATTCCAGCGAGACCATTGCCGATCGTCTCGGCGCCATCGTGGGTGGCGCCATGGGCTACGAGCCGGAAGATCTGCCGTGGGAGGTCCCGCTGATCGAGCTGGGTCTGGACTCCTTGATGGCGGTGCGGATCAAGAACCGGGTCGAGTACGACTTCGACCTGCCGCCGATCCAGCTGACCGCGGTGCGTGACGCCAACCTGTACAACGTCGAGAAACTGATCGCCTACGCGATCGAGCATCGCGACGAGGTGGCGCAGCTGCACGAGTTCCAGAGCACCGCCTCCGAAGAGGAGATCGCCGCCGCCCAGGCCGAGTTGTTGGGCGGCGCGTCGACGGCCGCCGAGATCGAGCAGCGGCTTGCCTCCGTCGGTCCGGACGTGGCTGCCGAGCTCAATCAGAAGGCGGTCGAGACGGCGGACACCACCCCGGAGCTGCCGGCCGCGCCCACCGATCCGGTGCCCCCGCCGCCCACCGACCCGACTGGTGCGTCCCGGTCCACCGATCCGGTGCCACCGCCGCCCACCGACCCGAGC
>NZ_JBARXZ010000127.1:0-2149 GCF_049647605.1 Mycobacterium sp.
CAACGTCGAACGCCGCCACAGCTACCTCGGTAACATCAGCCCGACAGAGTTCGAAACGCTCTGGACATCCACCTATTCGATCCCTCAACTCGCATGACCGCGGCTCGAAACAGCGGGGACAGATCAAGTCGTTATGCGACTTGGGGTTGATGGGTCGTGGTCCACTGTAGAGCGAACTCGGCTGGGGTGAGTTCACCATGGGCGGAGTGCGGTCGGTTGGCGTTGTAATCGCGGCGCCAGTCCTCGATGATCACTCGGGCTTCCAGCAGCGAGTCGAACCGCCACGAGTTGAGCAGTTCATCACGCAGGCGACCATTAAACGACTCGATCCAGGCGTTCTGCCACGGCGAGCCCGGATCGATGAAAAGTGAACCGGCACTGTTGAATCGGCACCAGTCAGCCACGACGTGCGCGACGAATTCGGGACCGTTGTCGAAACGCACATAATGCGGCGCCCCGTGGATGAGCGCCAGACGGTCCAGGACATCGACGACACCATCGGCGTCGATGGAGCGACCAACCTCGATCGCGAGTGTTTCGCGGGTGAACTCGTCGATGACGTTGAGCATCTTGAGGGTGCGGCCGTCGGCGGTGGTGTCGAACTGAAAGTCCATCGCCCAGATCACGTTCGGTCGGATCGGGGACATCGCGCCCACCGCGACACCGATCCCGGTCAGGCGCTTCTTGCGGCGCCGCTGCGGCACCCGCAGGCCCTCCTGGCGCCACAGGCGGCGGATGCGTTTGTTGTTGGCCTGCCATCCGGCACGGCGGGCCATCTTCGCGGCCCGGCGCCACCCCCAGCGTGGCCGGTCGACCGAGAACCGGCGCAGCCAGGCACGGAGTTCGGCCTCCTCAGTGGTGACCGGTGCCGGAGTCAGGCGCATCGTCGAGCGGTGCAAGCCGACGACGGCACACGCGCGGCGCTGCGACACCCCGAACCGCTCACGCAGCGCGACAACGGCACTGCGCTTGCGGTTCGGGGTCAGAAGTTTCCCGCCGAAATCTCCTTGAGCATGTCGATGTCGAGGGCCTGATTGGCGACCAGCTTCTTCAGACGAGCGTTCTCGGCTTCGAGTTCCTTGAGGCGTTTGGCTTCGTTGGCTTTCATGCCGCCGTACTGGGCCACCCAGCGATGCCACGTCGATTCGGCGACTTCCAGATGCCGGCACACCTCGGCGAGTTCCTGGCCGGTCCCGAGGAGCTTGTTGCCCTCGGCCAGCTTGCGGATGATCTGATCCGGGGTGTGCCGCCGGCGTTTGTTCGATGCCATGTCGTTGTCGATTCTTCCTTGCCCGCTAGACCGGGCAACAGAGTCCCACAACAACTGGACCACTACAGGGGGCTCACCTCAACTCGACTCATCACACTGTGGAGCTAAGGGGAATCGAACCCCTGACCTTCTCGATGCGAACGAGACGACAAGGACTTTTGGGGATGTTGGCGGCGTTGGCTCGGTTAAGTATTAGCAGGTCAGCGTGTTGCATATGTTGGCAAGCGTTGCGTGACGCCGGAGCTATTGCGGACGGATTGCGGACGCTGCTGGCCGCGTCACTCCGACCGAGTTCCCTTTGCACGGTCAAGACTGGCCAGTGCGAACTCAGCGACGGAGCAGGCTTCCTTCACGACCAGTCGCGCAAGCTCAGCGGTTACGCCGGTTGGCAAGGTCCTGCCATGCCCAGTGCCTTGCAGATTTCTCAGAGCATTGACCTGCTCTGCAATCGTCCATGCACTTTGAAGAACGGATCTGATGTGGTTCGCGCCGGGAGTGTCACCAGCGACCTGCTGAGGGAGGATACCCAGCCGCTCCCTTGCAAAGTGCCAGAGCTGGGCAAAATCTGCATTGGTCTGTATGGGCCAGTCCAGTTCCGAAAGAACGAACTTACCGACTGCTTCCAGCAGATCCTTCGCAGATCCCAAAGCCAGAGCGGGGTCGTCATCTGCCTGTTGCAGACGACCTAGTTGCTCGTTCAGCGCGGGCCGTCCACCGGTGTCTAAGTTGACCGAAACTTCCGCGAGATCGCCCGTGTCGGCTCCGGTTGAATCCTGAGCAGCCTGCTCCGGGGTGGTTTCTAGGTGCGGTCGCAACACCTCTCGAGATTCTGGAGGTTATGTTGACATCATCGCGTCGTGTGAAGAAAGGCCCAGGTCG
>NZ_JBARXZ010000128.1:0-3878 GCF_049647605.1 Mycobacterium sp.
CCGCAGGCCGCGCCGGCCACCTCCGGCGAGCTACCCACGCCGTCACCGTCCGCGGCTCCCCCGCCTCCGCCCACCCCGACCGCAACCCAGCTGCCCGCCCCGCCACCGCAGCCGGGCACCGACTGCCGGGCGGCGACGTGACCACCGCGCCACAATCGCCGGTTGCAGTCACCCCCTCTCTGCCCCACCGGCGTAATGCCGAACTGTTGTTGCTGTGCTTCGCCACCGTGATCACCGCGGTGGCGCTGCTGATCGTGGAGGCCAATCAGGAGCAGGGTCTGAGCCTGGACCTGATCAGCTACACCGTGGCCTACCTGGCGTTGTTCGCCGCAGCCCACCTGACCATCCGCCGGTTCGCCCCGTACGCCGATCCGTTGCTGCTGCCGGTGGTGGCGTTGCTGAACGGTCTGGGCCTGGTGATGATCCACCGCCTCGATCTGGCCATCGGCGCCGCCGAGGTGTCGCATGGCCCCAGCGCCAACCAGCAGGTGCTCTGGACCCTGGTCGGTGTCATCGGCTTCTCGCTGGTGGTGATCCTGCTCAAGGACCACCGGCAGCTGTCCCGCTACGGCTACGTTTGCGGCCTGGTGGGCCTGGTGCTGCTGATGATCCCGGCGTTCCTGCCCGCCGCGTTCTCCGAGCAGAACGGCGCCAAGATCTGGATTCGCTTCCCCGGCTTCTCGATTCAGCCCGCCGAGTTCTCCAAGATTCTGTTGCTGGTGTTCTTCGCGGCCGTGCTGGTGGCCAAGCGTGACCTGTTCACCAGCGTCGGCAAGCACTTCCTCGGCATGGACCTGCCCCGCCCCCGGGATCTGGCGCCACTGCTGGCCGCGTGGATCCTGTCGATCGGCGTGATGATCTTCGAAAAGGATCTCGGCACCTCGCTGCTGCTGTACGCGTCGTTCCTGGTCATGGTCTACATCGCCACCGACCGGCTCAGCTGGGTGATCATCGGGCTGTCCCTGTTCGCTGCGGGAAGTGTTGTGGCGTACCACCTTTTCGACCACGTGCAGATCCGGGTGCAGAACTGGCTGGACCCCTTCGCCGACCCGGACGGCGCCGGCTACCAGATGGTGCAGTCCCTGTTCAGTTTCGCCACCGGCGGGATCTTCGGCACCGGCCTCGGTAACGGCCAACCCGGAACCGTGCCCGCCGCCTCCACCGACTTCATCATCGCCGCCGTCGGCGAAGAACTCGGCCTGGTGGGCCTGGCCGGTGTACTGATGCTCTACACCATCGTCATCATCCGCGGGCTGCGCACCGCCATCGCGGTCCGCGACAGCTTCGGCAAGCTGCTGGCCGCCGGATTGGCCTCCACCCTGGCGATTCAGCTGTTCATCGTCGTCGGCGGTGTCACCAAACTGATCCCGCTGACCGGGCTGACCACCCCGTGGATGTCCTACGGCGGATCATCGCTGGTGGCCAACTACCTGCTGCTGGCCATCCTCATCCGGATCTCCCACTCGGCGCGGCGACCGATCCTGACCCCGGCCACCCAGCAGCCGATCGCCGCGGCCGGCACCGAGGTGATCCAGAAGGTATGAACACCTCCCTGCGGCGAATCTCGATGGCGATCATGGCGCTGATCGTGCTGTTGCTGGCCAACGCCACCCTGACTCAGGTGTTCACCGCCGACGGCCTGCGCTCCGACCCCCGCAACCAGCGGGTGCTGCTCGACGAGTACTCCCGCCAGCGCGGCCAGATCTCGGCGGGCGGCCAGCTGATGGCCTACTCGCAGTCCACCGACGGTCGCTACCGCTTCCTGCGCGTGTACCCGAATCCCTTTGTGTACGCCCCGATCACCGGCTTCTACTCCCTGAGTTACTCCAGCACCGGCCTGGAACGCGCCGAGGACACCATTCTCAACGGATCCGATCAACGCCTGTTCGGGCGCCGGCTGGCCGACTTCTTCACCGGTCGCGACCCGCGCGGCGGCAACGTGGACACCACGATCGTGCCGCGGGTCCAGCAGGCCGCCTGGGACGCGATGCAGGACGGTTGCGCCGGCAAACCCTGCGAAGGCGCCGTCGTCGCCATCGAACCGTCCACCGGCAAGATCCTGGCGATGGTGTCCACGCCGTCGTTCGACCCCAACCTGCTGGCCACCCACGATCTGACCAAACAGGCCGCCGCCTGGGACAAGCTGCGCAACGATCCGGGGGCGCCGCTGAGCAACCGGGCGATCTCCGAGCGGTATCCACCGGGGTCGACGTTCAAGGTCGTCACCACCGCCGCCGCGCTACAGAACGGCATCAACGTCGACGATCAACTGACTGCGCAACCCTCCATCGCCCTGCCCGACAGCACGGCAACTCTGGAGAACTACGGCGGCACGCCCTGCGGGCCTGGCGAGACCGCCTCGCTGCAGGAGGCGTTCGCCCGGTCCTGCAACACCGCCTTCGTGGAACTGGGCCTGCGCCTGGGTTCGGAATCGCTGCGCAACACCGCACTGTCGTTCGGGCTCGACGAACCCCCGCTGCCGATTCCACTGCAGGTGGCCGAGTCCACCGTCGGCCCCATCGTCGATCAGGCCGCGCTCGGCATGTCCAGCATCGGCCAGAAGGACGTTGCCGTCACTCCCCTGGAGAACGCCGTCATCGCCGCGACCATCGCCAACGGCGGGGTCACCATGGCGCCCTACCTGGTGGACAGCCTCAAAGGCCCCGATCTGACCAACATCAGCACAACCACCCCGATACAGCAGCGGCGTGCTGTGTCGCCGCAGGTCGCGGCTAAACTGACAGATTTGATGGTCGCCGCCGAGAAGAACACACAGCAGAAAGGGGCGATTTCCGGCGTGCAGATCGCATCCAAGACGGGAACCGCAGAGCACGGTAACGACCCGCGCAACACCCCGCCGCACGCGTGGTACATCGCGTTTGCACCCGCGCCGACCCCGAAGGTCGCGGTCGCGGTGCTGGTGGAGAACGGCGGTGATCGACTCGACGCCACCGGCGGCGCGGTCGCAGCCCCTATCGGGCGCGCCGTGATTGCCGCGGCGCTTCAGGGAGGATCATGAGTCCGCGCGTAGGTGTCACACTGTCCGGGCGCTACCGCCTGCAGCGCCTGATCGCCACCGGCGGTATGGGCCAGGTGTGGGAGGCCGTCGACAGCCGATTGGGCCGTCGAGTCGCAGTCAAGGTCCTCAAGGCCGAATACTCGTCGGACCCGGAGTTCGTCGAACGCTTCCGGGCCGAGGCCCGCACCGTGGCGATGCTCAACCATCCCGGGATCGCCAGCGTCCACGACTACGGCGAGACCGACATGGACGGTGAGGGCCGCACCGCGTATCTGGTGATGGAACTCGTCAACGGCGAGCCACTGAACTCGGTGATCAAACGGACCGGCCGGCTGTCGCTGCGACACGCCCTCGACATGCTCGAACAAACCGGTCGCGCACTCCAGGTGGCGCACACCGCCGGCCTGGTGCACCGCGATGTGAAACCCGGCAACATCCTGATCACTCCGACCGGTCAGGTGAAGCTCACCGACTTCGGTATCGCCAAGGCCGTCGACGCGGCCCCGGTCACCCAGACCGGCATGGTGATGGGCACCGCCCAGTACATCGCCCCCGAACAGGCGCTCGGCCACGACGCCACCGCGGCCAGTGACGTCTATGCGCTGGGAGTTGTTGGCTACGAGGCAGTTTCGGGCAAGCGACCGTTCACCGGCGACGGTGCGCTCACGGTGGCGATGAAGCACATCAAAGAGACGCCCGCACCGCTGCCCGCCGACTTGCCGCCGAACGTCCGCGAGCTCATCGAGATCACGTTGGTGAAGAACCCGGGCATGCGATACCGCAGCGGGGGACCGTTCGCCGACGCGGTCGCCGCGGTGCGCTCCGGGCGGCGACCACCCCGCCCGAACCAGGCACCGGC
>NZ_JBARXZ010000129.1:0-16810 GCF_049647605.1 Mycobacterium sp.
GCTGCGCTTCTCCGGCGCCGGCGCCGGGCCAGAAGCCGGCGGCAGCTCGGAGCCGGCGAGCGCCAGCACTGGTTCGGGCACATCTGGATCGATGAACACCAGCGCCGCGTTCACCAGCACGGAGCGCGCCCGCGTTGTCAGCAGGCCCGGATCCCCGGGTCCTGAACCGACAAACAGGATGCGTCCTGGCTTCGCCTTGCGGCCTCGACCACTAGATAGGGAGGTCATGCGTGACTCCTGCTCTCATCGCGTGTCCGACATGAGTTCGCGCGCACCCAGTTCCAACAACTCCGTGGCCACCGAGAGCCCAAGCTCGTCGGGCCGGCCGGGAGCGCCGATACCGGATGCGCGGATCACGTCGGATCCGTCCACCGCCGCCACACATCCACGCAACGACAGTTCGTCGAAGACCTGGCCGTCCTCATCGATTGACTCGACCACTTCAGCGATCGCGCCTACCGGTGCGGAGCAGCCTGCCTCCAGCTTGGCGAGCAAGGTTCGCTCTGCGGTGACCGCGACCCGGGTGTCTACGTCGTCCAACAACGCCAACGTATTCACCAGGTCGATATCACCGGCGCGGCATTCCAGTGCCAGTGCCCCCTGAGCCGGCGCCGGCAACATCTGCACCGGCTCCAGCGTCTCGGTGACAACCTCGAGGCGTCCGATGCGAGCCAACCCCGCTCGAGCGACCACGATGGCGTCCAGATCACCACTGCTTACCCTGTTCAACCTGGTATCTAGGTTGCCTCTTAGGGGGCGGATTTCCAAACCGAGACCCAGTGCTCTAAGCTGCGCAGCCCGCCGCAGGGACGATGTGCCGAGCGTCGAGCCGGCCGGCAACTCCCCCAGCACCAGCCCGTCACGGGACACCAGGGCGTCGCGAGGGTCCGCACGGCGCGGTACCGCAGCGATGACAAAGCGGGGGTCCTGCGCGGTCGGCAAATCCTTGTAGGAGTGCACAGCCATGTCGACCTCGTCGTCGGCGATCGCCTCGCGGAGGGCGGCGGTGAACACCCCGACCCCGATCTCGGCGATCGGCGCCGACGATCGGTCCCCTGCGGTGGAAATGATCACCAACTCGGCAGGGTGCCCCGCTGCGATGAGGGCGTCACGGATGGTCCCGGCCTGCGTCGTCGCCAGCAGACTGCCACGGGTACCTATGCGGATCACGGCGTTGGTATCCACCAAGACCTATTCGGCCACCTCAGGTTGTGGGCCGTCGTAATCGGTTGGTATCAGCGGCAATTCGCCAGCCGATGCCACCGCGTCGACAGCCGTCGGATCTAACTCGAAAAGTTCGCGCAGCGCCTCGGCATAGCTGTCGCCACCCGGGGCACTCGCCAACTGCTTGACACGGACAGTGGGAGCGTGCAACAGCTTGTCCACAACCCGGCGCACCGTGTTTGCCACCTCGTCGCGATGTGCGACCTCCAGCCCCGGCAACCGATTGTCCAACCGCAGCAACTCGGCCTCCACCACATCGGCGGCCCGCCGACGCAGTGCGGTCACAGTCGGGGTGACCTCCGACATCCGCTGGCCGGCCAAATAGTTGGCAACCTCGAGCGCCACCATCCGGCGGGCGGCGTCGGCATCGGAGGCGGCTGCCCTCGCCGAGGGCTCCCGCTGGATCCGGTCCATGTCGACCAGCCACACGCCGGGCAGACCCGCCACGGCCACATCGACATCCCTGGGCATCCCCAGATCGCAGATCACCAACTGGTGGTTTTCTCCGGCACCCGAACGGTGAGCCAGCGCGTGGTGGATATCGGCCAGCGACACCACCGGGCGCACCGCGCCGGTACTGCTGATCACCACGTCGACGTCACCGAGCGCGACGGCAACTTCGTCAAGACTGAATGCGCGGGCGTCGACGCCCTGTTCGCACAGATTCTCGGCCAGGCGGTGCGCCCGCGGCATCGACCGATTCAGAACATGCACCCTGCCGATACCGGCCCGCACCAGATGGGCGGCCGACAGCGCACCCATCGAACCGGCGCCGATGACCGCAGCCGTACGCCCCGACAACCCGTCGAGTCGGGCGTCGGCCATGCCGAGCGCCACCGAAACCACCGACGCGCCCGCGGCGTCGATACCGGTCTCCGAATGCACCCGTTTACCCACCGACAGCGCCCGCTGGGCCAACTCGTGCAAAGTCCGGCCCACGGTGTGGTTGGCCTCGGCGGAGGCGTAGGCGCGGCGCACCTGGCCGAGCACCTGCTGCTCACCGATGACGGCCGAATCCAACCCTGAGGCCACCGAGAACATGTGTTCGACGGCCGCCTCGGCATACCGGACGTAGGCATATTTGGTCAGATCGCCCATCGACATCCCGGAGTGCTCGGAGAGCACCTGCCCGATCACCGACAGGCCGCCGTGGAAGGCATCGACGACGGCATATATTTCGACCCGGTTGCAGGTCGAGAGCACTATCGCCTCCGACACCAACGGTGACTGCAACATCTGGTCGATGATCTTGGCCTGGTCGGACTCGTCGGTGGAGAGTTGCTCCAGAACCGACACCGGTGCGCTGCGATGCGACACCCCGAAAAGCAAGACACTCACAGACATGCCACCAATCGAGGAATCACCCAGCACGCTCCCTTGCCGCCAACGGTGAAATGTTCTTGCCAACCACAGCACAAACCGTCATTCACGGTAATCGTTACGGTGCGGGCACACCAAATCAAGCGCCGTACGTCACGTATTCCTGGCTGCCAGGTCGGCACGTAACTGAGGCTCGTCGACATCCCAGTAGCTGTGTTCGACACCGTCGAGCAGCACCACCGGCAGCCGGTCCCCGAATTCGGCCCGCAGCGCACTGTCTCCCGCGGCGGCCAGGGCGTCGACATCGACGGTCGTCAGGTCGAAATCCAGTTCGCCCGACAGTTCGGCCAACTGCTCCCGGACCCGTACGCAGATACTGCAGCCATCCCGCGTCAGCAATTCCACCTGTGCCCGACTCACCGGATTAGTCTCCCACTCGCGCCGAGGTCCCGGCCCGGTCAGTAGGGTGATGCTGCGGACGGTAGCGCAGGAAGGGGGTCCGCGATGCTCGGGCGCCACGATGACGGTGCACAGGGAGTCGCGGGCGAGGCCAGCGCCGAGCGCGGCACGCAGGGCCTCTCGGAGGACGAAGCCGCCGTGCTGCCCCCGGAAGCCGACCAGCCCCTCCCGCCGCCCCCGGATCTGACCGCAGCCGCGTTCTTCGACGTGGACAACACGCTGGTACACGGTTCGTCGTTGGTGCACTTCGCCCGCGGTCTGGCCGCCCGCAAGTACTTCACCTACAGCGATGTCGTGGGCTTCGTCTATGCGCAGGCCAAGTTCCAGCTCACCGGCCGGGAGAACAGCGACGACGTAGCCGAGGGCAGACGCAAGGCGCTGGCCTTCATCGAGGGTCGGCCGACAGCCGAGCTGGTGGCGCTCGGCGAGGAAATCTACGACGACATCATCGCCGACAAGATCTGGCCCGGCACCCGGGCGCTGGCCCAGATGCACCTGGACGCCGGTCAGCAGGTGTGGCTGGTCACCGCGACGCCCTACGAGCTGGCCTCGACGATCGCCCGCCGTCTCGGGTTGACCGGGGCGCTGGGCACCGTCGCCGAATCCGTCGACGGTGTGTTCACCGGCCGGCTGGTCGGCGAAATCCTGCACGGCACCGGGAAGGCCCACGCGGTGCGGGCACTGGCCATCCGGGAAGGTCTCAACCTGCGACGCTGCACCGCCTACTCGGACAGCTACAACGACGTGCCGATGCTCACCCTGTGCGGCACCGCGGTGGCGATCAACCCGGACACCGATCTGCGGGACCTGGCCCGTGAGCGTGGCTGGGAGATCCGCGATTTCCGCACCGCACGGAAAGCCGCCCGGATCGGCGTCCCCTCCGCACTGGCCCTCGGGGCCGCCGGTGGGGCGCTGGCTGCGGTCGCGTCACGACGACGTTAGTGCCGGGCTTGATAGGCTGCGCCGCTGAACACCAGTGCAAAGGACGCGTCACCCGCTATGGCCATTGCTGAAGAGATCATCGGCACGCATTACCGCTACGACGACTACTTTGTGGTCGGCCGGGAAAAGATCCGCGAATTCGCCGCCGCGATCAAAGACGACCATCCCGCGCACTTCGACCCGCAGACGGCAAAAGAGCTCGGCCACGACGACCTGGTGGCCTCCCTGACGTTCATCGCGGTCGCCGGGCGCCGGGTTCAGCTGGAAATGTTCAAACAGTTCGACGTGGGCATCAATCTGGCGCGGGTGATCCACCGCGATCAGAAGCTGAAGTTCCACCGACCGATCGTCGTCGGCGACAAACTGTATTTCGATTCCTACCTGGACTCGGTGACGGAGTCCCACGGCGCCGTGATCGCCGAACTGCGCAGCGAAGTCACCGATGGCGACGGCTTGCCGGTGCTGACCACGGTGGTCACCATGCTGGGAGAAGCTGTGAGCGAGGCGGACACCGATGCACAGGTTGCGGCAATTGCATCGAGGATCGTCGGAGCATAGTGTCGGCGCCTATGCCCCAGGCCAGCGAACGACTACCAGGCAGTGCCCTCACCCCTCATTTTCAGGACGTGCAGACGCATTACGACCTGTCCGACCAATTCTTTCGACTGTTCCTGGACCGCACTCAGACCTACAGCTGCGCCTACTTCGAAGAAGACGACTACACGCTGGAACAGGCACAGATCGCCAAGATCGACCTCTCACTCGGCAAATGCGATCTGAAGCCGGGCATGACACTGCTCGATGTCGGATGTGGCTGGGGCGCCACCATCCATCGCGCGGTGGAAAAGTATGACGTAAATGTCATCGGCCTGACGCTCAGCGAGAACCAGCATGGCCATGTACAGCAGATGCTGACGGACTCGGATGCGGTGAAGCAGTCCGGGCGCAGCGCTGAAGTGCGGCTGCAGGGCTGGGAAGAGTTCGATCAACCCGTCGACCGGATCGTCTCGATCGGCGCGTTCGAGCACTTCGGGGATGACCGCTACGACGCTTTCTTCGAGAAGGCATACAAGGTGCTGCCCGACGACGGCGTGATGATGCTGCACACCATCGTCAAGCCCAGCGACGCCGAGTTCGCCGATCGCGGCCTGCCGCTGACCATGACAAAGCTGAAGTTCTTCAAGTTCATCATGGACGAGATCTTCCCGGGCGGACGGCTGCCGTTCGTATCCGACGTCGAGGGCCACGCCGTCAAGGCCGGTTTCACCGTGCAGCGGGTTCAGCCGCTGCGCATGCACTACGCGCGCACGCTGCGGATCTGGGCGGACGCGCTGGAAGCCCGCAAGGACGAGGCCATCGCCATCCAGTCACAAGAGATCTACGACCGGTACATGCGATATCTGACGGGCTGCGCGGAGCTGTTCACCGAGGGTTACACCGACGTCTGCCAGTTCACCCTGACCAAGGGCTGAGGCTCTCCTCCCCCGCTCGTACCTCGCGGCATCGTCGCCCGGCAGGTCTCAGCCGAAAAACATGTTCCGTCGGCCGGCCAGCAGTTGATACAGCGTGTGCTGGATGGTCTCGCGAACGTTGTCGGTCAGTTCGAAGGTGACCATTGGGTCATCGGCAGCGGCATCGTCGTAATCGGCCGTCGGGATGGGCGTGCCGAAAGCGATGTGCCACTTCGACGGCAAGGGCACCAGCCCCAACGGACCCGCGAGCGGAAACAGCGGTGTCACAGGGAAATACGGCAGACCCAGCAGCCGCGCCAGCAGCTTCACATCGGTGAGCATGGGGTAGATCTCTTCGGAGCCGACGATCGAACACGGCACGATGGGCGCCTTGGTGCGCAGCGCCGCCGAGACGAACCCGCCGCGGCCGAACCGCTGCAACTTGTAGCGGTCCTTGAACTGCTTGCCCAGCCCCTTGTACCCCTCCGGGAAAACCGCCGTCAGCTCACCTCCGGCCAGCAGCCGGTGTGCATCCGCCGTGCATGCCATGGTGTGCCCGGCCTTACGCGCCGCGTGGCCCAGCACCGGTATGTCGAACACCATGTCGGCAGCCAGCAATCGCAGGTCCCGGTGCGCGGGGTGGTGGTCGTGGACGGCGACCGAAGCCATCAGGCCGTCGAAGGGCAGCACCCCGGCATGGTTGGCCACCACCAGGGCGGCGCCCGTTTCCGGCAGATTCTCGATACCGCTGACCTCGACCCGGAACCAGGACCGGAAAAACCATCTCAGCAACGGCAGAAACACCGCGTCGTTGAGGTGACGGTCGAAGCCGAATTCGTCGACGACATAGTCGCCGGTCAGTCTCTTCCGGGCGAATTCAGCGACCGCGGCAATACGCTGCGCGAGTTCGTTGGGGATGTCGGCGGTGTCGAAATCGGCGACGGACCCGGCGTCCGCAGCGCTGGTCGCGCCGCGACGGGCGTAAATGTCTCGGACCACTGCGGCGAACTCTTCGGCCGATGGATGTGAGTTCGGATCGGAGAGCAGGGATGGGTGCCGGCGCGCGGCATCAGCACGCAGCCCGACCCGCCGGGATGTCATCGCACGACTCGAATTGCTGTGCAGCGGTATGACTTTCGCTTTGGGCTCACCACTTGCCATGACCACCCCCTCCCCGCATGGTTGAATACATCGCTAGGCCCCCCACCGCTGCGCCGCTGCCACGGCACGACTCTCCACCGAGCGTACCCACCGCGCGTCGACAATCGGAGTCAAACCTCGCCCACGGACGTAGTCGTCGAAGGCTTCCAACGTCGTCCATTTGGGTTCGTATCCGAGCTCGGTGCGCATCCGTGTGATGTCCATGACCCGGCCATAACTAATGTACGCCAATTGGTCACGGTTGAGCTCGGCGCCGCCGGCGGCGCGCAACAGCGAATCCATCGCACGCACCCCGATCGTCGGCAGTGGCATCGGCAACCGACCCGACCGACGGATTGCCTGCGACATCATGATGATGCCGCTGGCGCCCACGTTGAAGGTGCCCGGCTTACCGGCGACCGTGGCGTGTTCCAGAGCGCCGAGCGCGTCCTGTTCGTGTAGCAGTTGCAGACGCGCGTCACGGCCCACGACGGTGGGCACCACCGGGCCGGCCAGGTATCGCGACAACGCAGTGTCCATCGCCGGACCGATCATGTTGGCCAGCCGCAGCAGGGTCACCGCGATGTCGGGGCGACGGCGCGACAAGCCGCGGGCATAACCTTCGATATCGATGCTGTCGCGGCCGAAGCCGTCCCGCGGCGGGCGCACACTGTTGCTGCCCTCGGTGAACAGCACCGGGTCATGGGGGCTGGAGCCGTAGACCTCGGAGGTGGATTTCAACACCACCCGACGCACCGACGGCGCCTTCTGGCAGGCGGCGAACAACTGCATGGCGCCCATGACGTTGAGCTCCTTCAACGTCGCGTGCCCTCCTGAGCGCGGAGCGTAGGAGGCAGCAGCGGCATGCACCACGGTGTCCACTTTGCCGTTACGAATCACTTTGGCGATGAAGGGGTTTCGAATATCGGCGCGGACGAATTCCGCCCGGCCCATTCGGCGCAGCATGTCCTTGCTGGGCGCCACCGCGTCAACGGCGATGACACGCTCGATGGATTCATCGGAGACGAGTCGAGCGGTGAGATAGCCACCCAGAAACCGGCATGCCCCGGTGACCAACACGACGTTGGGCGGGTGTACCGGACTCTTGGCTCCGTCGGTGTTACCGTCGCCGCCCGATTCCATTCAGCTAGATTACCGGCCGGTCACGCACCCGGCACGACTACCGAACTACCGCCAGGAAACACAAACCCGGCGCACAGAAGACGCCACAGAAAACGAGTGCGGGCCCCTGCGGACCCGCACTCGTTGGTGGACTTACTTACCGAGTTTTCTGCGCTGCACCCGTGTACGACGAAGCAGCTTGCGGTGCTTCTTCTTCGACATGCGCTTGCGGCGCTTCTTGATGACTGAACCCATGTACTCCGCTGCCTACTACCACGCGCTCTGCGGCGCGTTCACCGACACGACTGAACCCGGCCACCTTACCGAAAGGGTGGCCTTCTACGGAAAACAGGGCCGAAAAGAGCCGCTCACAGCCGCTCCGAGACCCTGATTCCGGCCTCCGATCAACCTGCGTCGAAGTACGACGTCTCCAGCAGATCGTGGACCGCTTTGGCATGAACGCGGAACGAGCGTCCAACACGCACTGCCGGCAGTTCGCCGTTGTGCACGAGTCGGTACACCGTCATCTTGCTGACCCGCATCAGCGCAGCTACTTCGGCGACAGTGAGGAATTGAGCTCTGGCAGCAGGCTGGCCATCACTGGCGCCACCGTCCCGCTTACCACTGCCTGCATCTCGTGCCGACGGCCCGTTCATAGACGTCATCGCAACCCAATCAATCAGGCACGGCCAGTTCCAGCGGCTTCCCCACCGCTGGTACGAACACGCGCTTACAACGAGGAGAATAGCGGGGCAGATGGGGTTACTGCGACGGGTGTGGGGTATTCCCTGGAAATTGCCTGAACTACTCGGGTGTAATTCCGAGCTGCTCAGAGCGCGTTTTTGCCGCGGTGACGGCTTGGGCCACCGCTGCCCGCAAACCTCCCCGCTCCAGCTCGCGCAACCCGGCCGCCGTGGTCCCCCCCGGCGAGGTGACAGTCGCGCGTAGCTGAGCAGCCGTGGTGTCCACACCGGACCCGAGGCCCGGCACCGCGGCCTGCGCGGCCTCTCGGCGCCCGTCGTCGATGCGCTCCAGCAACATCGCCGCCGAGCCTGCCATGGTCTGCACGGCGAGGTCGGTGGCCACCGACCGATGCAGTCCGGCATCGACCGCGGCGTCGACCAGAGCCTCCACCATGAGGAAAAAATAGGCAGGGCCCGACCCCGATACCGCGGTGACCGCGTCCAGCTGACTCTCTGCCACCGTCAGCACCCCACCGACACAATCGAAGAGCACCGAAACCTCGCGGAGTTGCTCGGCGGAGGCGAAGCGTCCACCGGCGATCGCGGTCACTCCCCCACCCACCAGAGCGGGAGCATTCGGCATGGCCCGCACCACCGGCGAACCGGCCGGCAGCCGGGACTCGTAGTACGCCGTGGACACGCCCGCAGCGATCGACACGATCAGCTGCTCGGCAGCATCGCTGTCAGCCTCAGACGCCGCCTCGGCGACCTCGTCGATGACCGACTCCACATCCGTCGGTTTCACCGCGATCACAACGTACTGAGCATGCTCGGCGGCTTCGCGTACCGAGGTGACAAGCACCGAGTACTTCTCCGAGAGGTATTTGGAGCGCTCGGGCGAGCGCTCGGACACCACGAGATCCTTCACCTGCCGGCCGGCCCGCAACAGGCCTGCCAGCAGCGCTTCGCCCATGTTGCCGCCACCGATTATCGCAATTCTTGCCATGCCGGAACCCTAATGCGCTCCCAGACCACCCCGAGCCACGAGGCAGGGTGAGCGCGAGCACAGTGACCGCGGACACCGAACAGGAGGCACGGACCCGTCGAGGCGCACGCCGGAATGGGGCCCAGCGGCCGCGGCACGGGAAGTTCAGGCGTTCCGCGGGTGGATACCGCCGTGCGGCTGGGCGCCGGAGAGCAGCGGCAAACACGTCACCGCAGCAGGTGCGTTCTGGCGAACGTCAGCGACTCGGACAGCAGGCTCTCCCGCTCCTCCACCGACTTGGCACCGGAGGTGGTGACCTCCAGGATCACGTGCCCGGAGAAGTCACTAGCCGCCAACATCTGGCAGATCTCCACCGTCGGCTGGTCACCCCGGCCGGGTACGAGGTGCTCATCGGTGGACGCACCGCTGCCGTCGCAGAGATGCAGATGCACCAGTCCCTCACCCATCCGCTGCGCCATCTCGAGGGCATCGGTGCCGGCGGTGGCGGTGTGGGACAAATCCAGGGTGTAGTGGGCATGGCCCCCGTCGAGCGGATCGTAGGACGGGGCAAACGCCGAGATGCCGACGCCCGGCCCACCACCGCGCTTACGCATCCGTTCGATCGACGACTGACCGGTACCGAAGAACCTGTCAGCCCGGAACGGGAACATGTTCTCCACCGCCACCAGGACGTCGCTGCCCGCCTCCAGCTTGGCCACCTGCTCGGTGAACCCTTCGGCATACCGTCGCTGCCACCGGAACGGCGGATGCACGACGACGGTCTGGGCGCCGAGCTGTTCGGCGGCACGGACACTACGTTCGAGTTTCGAGATCGGGTTGGCTCCCCAGACACGTTGCGAGATCAGCAGACACGGCGCGTGCACCGAGAGCACCGGCACGTCATAGCGGGCCGACAGCGTCTCGATGGCCGCGATGTCCTGGCTGACGGTCTCGGCCCAGACCATCAACTCCACACCGTCGTAGCCCAGCCGCGCGGCGTACTCGAAGGCGGCCTCGGTCCGCAAGGGATAAACCGAGGCCGTGGAAAGTCCGACCTTGATCGCTGGGCGCACCGGGTGATCGCCTAGCGGGTGCTCAGCTGGCTTGCCACAGCGCCAACGGGCCGAAGGCCACCAGGGCGCCCACGGCGACAGCGGTCAGCGTGCTGCCGATGTCCTCGGTCTTGCGCACGATGCGGACACCGACGACCAGACCGAGGATGACCAGCACGCCGAGGACCAGCGCAACGATGCTGTTCCACTTCCACAGCTGGTCGAAGGCGATGAACAGCCCGGCACCGAAGGCCACTGCCACGATGGACTGGACCGCGATCAGCAGGCCGCGCACCGCCAGCTGGCGTCGCGTCGGGCGCTCCGCCAGGTCGCCGGCGTCGACAACACGCACCTCGCCGGCCGAATCGGAGTCGGAGACCTCGAGAGCCTCGGCGACCTCGAGATCGTCACCGACCACCGGATCGCTGTCCTCGGAGCCGCGCCGTGCCAGATCGTCGGCCACCGTCTGGCCGCCGAACAGCGGACCGCTGGTGGCCCGCAGATACGTCTGCAGATAAGAGTCATCGCCGGTGGCCCCGGCAGCGCCGATTCCGAGCTCGTCGGGCTGCCCGACAAGCTCCTCGACCGCGGTGTCCGCCGTGCCAATGGTCTCCGCGACGGCGGCGTCCTCGTCGATGGCATCCTCGACGGTCGCTTCCGCGACGATGGCGTCGTCGACCAGCGGGTCGGGGCTCATCATCTCGGCGCTGCGCTGATCGGTTTTACGGGCCACCATCGGGTAGTGGCTGCGCTCCGGCTTCGTGGCGGGACCGCGCCGGGCAACCGGCACATCGGCCAGCTCGGGACGCTGCGGCGGGCGGCTCTCCTCGGCCGGGTTGCTGGTGGGCGGTTCGGCCGCGACGACGGGACTGCCCTCGACCGTCGCGGTGTCGCCGGCGTCCACCGGGCTCTCGGTGACGATCGGGATCTCGCCGGTGAGTTCGGCAACCGTCACGGCGTCGCTGTTACCGCGCCGACGTCGGCGCCTGCCCCCCGGAGGGGCGGCGCCGATGGTGCCGTTCTTGGCCAGCAGCTCGGCGACCGAAATCGGCCGGGTGCTGGCGTCGCTGTCCTGTGGTCCCGTCATCGTTTATTGCCTCTCGGCCGGTTCTCACGCCGATCCTCGGCACGGACCTGCGCATCCCGCACCGGGGTCTCCACCAAGGCTGTTCCGTCTGCTTCGCTGTCGAGTTTGCGCAGGATCAACCCCTCACGTAGCGCCCACGGGCAGATGTCCACCGATTCGATCGACAACGCACGCATGGTTGCCTCCGCCACCAGCGCACCAGCAACGATCTGCGGGGCGCGCTCGCTGCTCACTCCTTCCAACTCTGCACGGTCAGCCGCGGTCATCCTAGAGATGAACGCTATGAGCTGCCTAAGACTGTTGGCCGTCAGCGTGCGCTTCACCCGCGGCCCCGCACCCGAGGGCGCGGCCCCGGTCAGCCGGGCCAGTGATCGGAATGTCTTCGATGTCGCCACCGCGAGATCCGGGCTGCCCGCTTTCAGCAGGAGCGCGCTGGCATCGGACAACTCACTGTCCAACCAATCCCGCAGCGCGCCGACGGTACGCCTGCTCGGCGGGTCGTCGGGCAGCCACTCCCTGGTCAGCCGGCCCGCACCCAACGGCAAGGACAGCGCTGCATCCGGTTCCTCGTCGACACCGTTGGACAGCTCCAGAGAACCGCCACCGATATCGATGTTGATGATGCGTCCGGCACTCCAGCCGTACCAACGGCGCACCGCCAAGAAGGTCAGCCGGGACTCGTCGACACCGGAGAGCACCTGCAACGCCACGCCGGCCTCGGCCCGCACCCGGGCGATCAGGTCCTCGGAGTTCGTGGCGTCACGCACCGCCGACGTGGCGAACGCCATCAGCTCCACGCACCCCGAGCTCGCCGCGATGCGGGAGAACTCGTCGATGGTGGTGACGAGCTTGTCGGCACCCTTGCGGGTGATCTTGCCCGTGGTGTCGATGGCCTCCGCCAAGCGCAGCGCAGCCTTGGTGGAACTCATCGGTGTCGGATGCCCTCCACGGCGCGCATCAACCACCAACAGGTGAACCGTATTGCTGCCCACATCGAGCACGCCCAATCGCACGCTCCCAACCTATACCCCGGCCGGCGTGCGCCACGGCCACGTCCCGCGCCACGGCACCGCCCGTTTTCCACTACCGTGGAATGCCGTGACTGCCTGGCACCCCGACCATCCCGGAGAAGTGGATCTGGACTTCCCCAGGGAGTGGGTGGAGTTCTTAGACCCCGACAACTCCGAGCACATGATCGCCGCCGACATGACATGGCTCTTGTCGCGGTGGACATGCGTTTTCGGCACCCCTGCCTGCCAGGGCACCGTCTCCGGCCGCCCGGACGACGGCTGCTGCAGCCACGGAGCTTTCCTGTCCGACGACGACGACCGCGCGATGCTCGACGACGCCGTCAAGACACTGACGGCCGACGACTGGCAGTTCCGCGACAAAGGCCTGGGCCGCAAGGGTTATCTGGAGCTCGACGAGTACGACGACAAACCGAATCTGCGCACCCGGAAGTACAAGGGCGCCTGCATCTTCCTGAACCGCCCCGGATTCAAGGCCGGCGTCGGGTGCGCGCTGCACACCAAAGCACTCAAGCTCGGCGTGGAACCGCTGACCATGAAGCCCGAAGTGTGCTGGCAGCTGCCGATCCGGCGCACCCAGGACTGGGTGACCCGGCCGGACGGAGTGGAGATCCTGAAGACCACGATCGGCGAATACGACCGTCGCGGATGGGGTTCCGGCGGCGACGACCTGCACTGGTACTGCACCAGCGACCCGGCCGCCCACGTCGGCAAGAAGCAGGTGTACCAGTCCTACCAGCCCGAGCTGACCGAACTACTCGGCGAGAAGGCGTACGCGGAACTTGCCGCAATGTGCAAGCGCCGCAGCGGATTGGGACTGATAGCTGTGCACCCGGCGACGCGGGCCGCCGAGTCACACACCTGAGCAACCGCCCCATCCGCCTCGGCGACCGGGCTACCCTTCCAACCCAGCCCGCTCTCCCCGGCTCGTTCCTCGCCGCCTCGGCGACCGGGCTACCCTTCCAGCTTGTACCCCAGGCCCCGCACCGTCACCAGGTGCGTCGGGCTTGCGGGGTCGGCCTCGATCTTCGAGCGCAACCGTTTGACGTGCACGTCCAAGGTCTTGGTGTCGCCCACGTAGTCCGCACCCCACACCCGGTCGATCAACTGTCCACGGGTGAGCACCCGGCCACTGTTGCGCATCAGATACTCGAGGAGGTCGAACTCCTTGAGCGGCAGCGTGATCGGCTTTCCGTTGACGCTGACGACGTGGCGTTCCACATCCATGCGGACCGGACCGGCCTCCAGCACGCCATCGGCCAGCCCCAGATCGTCGGCTTCGCCGCCGCGGCGCAGCACCGCGCGGATCCGGGCGATCAGTTCGCGAGCCGAGTACGGCTTGGTCACATAGTCGTCGGCCCCCAGTTCCAGGCCCACCACCTTGTCGATCTCGCTGTCGCGGGCGGTCACCATGATCACCGGCACACTGGAACGCGCCCGCAACTGCTTGCAGACATCAGTGCCGGACATCCCGGGCAGCATCAGATCCAGCAGCACGATATCGGCTCCGGCGCGGTCGAACTCCGCCAAAGCCGAAGGTCCGTCTCCCACCACGGTGGCCTCGAACCCTTCTTTGCGCAGCAGGAATGCCAGGGGATCGGCGAGCGACTCCTCGTCCTCCACGATCAGCACGCTGGTCATCGACGTCATCTTTCCTCTCGGTCATGGACAAAGCCAGGAACAAAACGGGTTAGCTGGATGGGCTTTCGTCGTCGTCCATATCGTCATGGCCCTGCCACGCCGGTATGGACAGGGTGAACGTCGACCCGGTGCCGGGCTGACTCCACACCCGAATCGAACCGTTGTGATTGGCGGCAACATGTTTGACGATCGCCAGCCCCAAGCCGGTACCGCCCGTCCCGCGGGAGCGCGCCTTGTCGACCCGGAAGAACCTCTCGAACACCCGCTCCTGATCGGCCTGCGCGATCCCGATCCCACGATCGGTCACGGCGATCTCGATGTTGTCGCCCCTGCGACGCCGGCTCACCGAGACCGTGGAACCGTGCGGTGAGTAAGCGATCGCGTTGGAGATCAGATTGGCCAATGCCGTAGCCAGCAACGGGTGACTCCCCAGCACCTGCAACCCGGTCGGTGCATCGGTGGTGATCTCGATGTCGGCGTTGTCGGCCGCCACTTTGTAACGCGAAAGAGCCTCGGCCACAACGCCGTCGATGTCCACCGGCTCCAGGTCAGGCACCGGTTCGGCGCCCTGGAGGCGGGACAGCTCGATGAGCTCGCCGACCATGTTGGCCAACCTGTTGGATTCCGAGAGAACCTTTCCACCGAAATGTCGCACCAGCTCGGGATCTTCCGGCGACGACAGCAGCGCTTCGGCCAACACCCCCATCGCCCCGACCGGGGTCTTGAGTTCGTGGCTGACGTTGGCCACAAAGTCTCGGCGCGTGGCTTCCATCCGGGCATGCTCGGATTGGTCGTCGACGTAGATCACCGCAAAGCGGGTGTCGTCCTCGGCCAGCAACCGGACCTGGCCGCGTACCGACAGCCCGGAGCGGCCCGACATGCTGGGCCGGCGCGGGGACAGGTCCACCACCCCCGGCTCACCGGTGGTCAAGGTGCGCTGCGCGGCAGACCAAGCACGATCATCGAGCAGGCGGTCCCGCACCACACCGAGCTCGGCCGCCTGCTCGTTCATGAACACCACGTCGCGGTAGATGTCGACGACGACGATTCCCACCGGGGCGAGGGTGACCAGGCGCTGCAGCATCTCCGAGACGGTGATGCCCGATGCCAGCGCCGCGACGCGCTTGCGCCGCTCGAGCAGCGGGGTGACCAAATAGACACCGATGGAGATGCCGGCAGTCAAGGCTGCCAGGGCACCTACCCCGACGACGATGACTGCCGAAAGCACACTCACGCGAAAATCGTACGCACTTCAGTGAACGCCATCCCAGCAGCGTGCGGCCAAATCGGGACAAGTCACAGACTCACATCCAGGTGTTTCATTCACGTTAACCTGAGTTCAGCTTCTGTTCGCCCGCTGCTTGCCCGGTGCCGGGCAAACCTACTTGGCGCCCTGGCTGGCCACTGCTGCGGCGCCCGCCGCGGCGGCCTCCGGATCGAGGTAGGTGCCGCCGGCAACGATCGGCTTCAGGTTCTCGTCGAGGTCGTAGCGCAGCGGGATGCCGGTGGGAATGTTGAGTCCCACGATGTCCTCGTCGGAGATCCCGTCGAGGTACTTGACCAGAGCGCGCAACGAGTTGCCGTGCGCCGCGATCAACACCGTCTTACCGGCCCGAATATCGGGGGCGATGGTCTGTTCGAAGTAAGGCACGAACCGGGCCACCACGTCGGCCAGGCACTCGGTCAGCGGTCCGCCACCGATATCGGCGTAGCGCGGATCGGCGTCCTGGCTGAACTCGCTGCCCTTCTCGATTGCCGGCGGCGGGGTGTCGTAGCTGCGCCGCCACGACATGAACTGCTCCTCGCCGTACTTCTCCTTGGTCTCGGCCTTGTTGAGGCCCTGCAGCGCGCCATAGTGCCGTTCGTTGAGCCGCCAATCGCGGTGCACGGGGATCCAGTGCCGATCCGCGGCGTCCAGAGCCAGGTTTGCCGTGGTGATGGCGCGGCGCATCAGCGAGGTGTACAGCACATCCGGCAGCACCCCCTGTTCCCGCAGCAGCTCACCGCAGCGAACCGCTTCGGCCCGGCCTTTCTCGGTGAGATCGACGTCCACCCAGCCGGTGAACAGGTTCAGCGCGTTCCATTCGCTCTCGCCGTGACGAAGCAGGATCAGGGTCGATTCAGCCATGGGGTCAGTCTCTCACGCGCCCCGATCACCTTCATCGTCGATGAGGTGGGCGAACGCCTCCAGGTTCTTCAGCGACTCGCCCCGCGATACCCGCCACTCCCACTCCTTCTGGATGGAGGTGCAAAAACCCAACTCCAGCAACGTGTTGAAATCCTGGTCGACGGCCTCGAGCACCTGTCCGAGCACCCGATCGATCTCATCGGGGGTCACCGACTCCAGCGACATCCGGCCGACGAGGTAGATGTCACCGGTGTTGTCCAAGGTGTAGGACACCCCGTAGAGCCGGCGGTTGCGTTTCAGTAGGAACTTGTAGACGCCCTCGAAGTTCTCGTCGGGTTTACGGCAGACGAACGCCTCCACCCGCACCGAATGCTTACCGATGCTCAGCAGGGTGTTGGTCTTGAGTTTGCGTTCCCCCGGCAGCTCCACGATGAGTCCCGGCAGGCCACCACCGGCACCCGCGTGCCGCGTGTAGACCAGTTCACGGTCGTCCAGCGCGTGCTCGATGACCGTCTGGATATCCGTCATGCACGCACCCCGCGCCGGCG
>NZ_JBARXZ010000130.1:0-32370 GCF_049647605.1 Mycobacterium sp.
GCCGATGTCGGTCCGGCCGGCCGGTGCGCCACCACGGCGGTCCGGCGCCGGGGTTCTGATGTCGCGGGCGCCGCACCGTCGGCAGCGTTCGATCACTCCTGCCACCACCGTGGGCTTGGCGCTGCTGGCCGCCCTGATCACGGTGTGGCTGGGGGCGGTGGCGCAGTTCGGGGAAGCGATCCAGGGGGCGACCGTCCCCGGTCCGGGCAAGCTTGCGGTGGTCCAGGTGCAATCGGGGGAGACATTGCAGACTGTCGCGGTCCGGGTGGCGCCGGATATGCCGGTTGGCCAGACGGTGAAGCAGATCCGTGAGCTCAATCAGTTGGACGGCGCCGCCGTGAACGCCGGCCAGACACTGATCGCACCAGTGGGCTGAAATGGTTTCCGGGCCTGATCAACTCAGGTGGTGCATGGGCACTGTCGTTCCGGCGCACGCGTCGCCACCCACCGTGAAGCCGGCGCTGACATCCTCGGTGGTGCTTACGGTGACTCCGGTGGGCGAGCCCTCAGCGGCCCCTACAAAGACTGCGGTGGCTGGGCTCAACGTGGCGCAGGTACTCTCTGAGAAGAAGTCAATCGCAGACGGCAAAGGAGCGGTGATGCACTGTCCTTTCTGTCGGCACCCGGATTCTCGTGTGGTCGATTCCCGCGAAGCGGATGAGGGCCAGGCCATTCGGCGACGGCGGTCATGTCCAGAGTGCGGTCGTCGATTCACCACGGTGGAGACGGCGATACTCGCTGTGGTCAAGCGCAGTGGCGTGACCGAGCCCTTTTCGCGCGAGAAAGTGATGCGCGGTGTGCGGCGGGCCTGTCAAGGGCGGCACGTGGCCGAGGACGCCCTGCATCTGTTGGCGCAGCAGGTGGAAGACACCATTCGGGCAGCCGGTTCTCCGGAGGTCCCGAGCAACGAGGTCGGCCTGGCGATTCTGGGTCCTCTGCGTGAGCTCGACGAGGTGGCCTATCTACGGTTCGCGTCGGTGTATCGCTCGTTCTCGTCGGCCGAGGATTTCGAGCAGGAGATCCGCTCGCTGCGCGAGCATCGACAGGTATCGACGCCCAGCTGATCCGAGCAGTTGCGCGCCGTCAGGACAGTTCGACGTCCACGGTGCCGTCGAAGACGACTCGGCCCGCGACTTGGACCCAGCCATCCGGGCTCCAGTTGGTGAGAATCTGTGATCCCTTACCCTGAGTGATCGCCAGATTGCGGCTCAAGTATTCGGTCACCCGTACTGCGGCGGATCCGGTCGCTTCATCTTCGGGAATCCCGAGGTGAGCGGCGAACACCCGGGAGCGAACTGCACCCTGGTCCCGGTCGATCCACGTCCACAGATAGTGCTCGGTGTCGTCGGGGTAGTCGGCATGATCGGCCGCGGCAAGGTCGTCGACCGTCTCGAGATCGTGAATGGCCAACTCCGGTGCCCACTCTGCGCGGGCACTGATCGAGATCAGACTCTCATCGCCCCGTGCGCCGTAGGCCACCGGCACGATCCCGGCGGGAACCTGCAGTGTGTTCACCGGTGTTCCCTGTTCGCGTAACCACCACGCGGCCCCGACCGTGGGGTGGCCTGCGAACGGGATTTCAACGGCAGGTGTGAAGATGGTGATGTGCGCCGTGGTGCTGCCGGCGGAGGGAGGATCGATGAAAATCGTTTCGCTGTAACCCAATTGCGTTGCCAGCTGCTGTCGGAACTCGGGAGCGACGACGGCGGCGTCGACCACTCCGAGCGGGTTTCCGAAATTGCCGGCCGGATCGGTGAACACTCGCAGCACTGCGACATCGATAGCCATGACACGACTGTACTGGGCGCGCTCAGACTGTCGGGGACGTCACTGTCGAGATGGCGCTGCGCTGTCAGGTGGCGCTGCGCTCGTCGGTTCCCATGGCGTCGAGCACCGCGACCTTGGTATCGACGGTCCCGGACAAGGTGGATTCGCTGACACCGGTGCGCAACAGGTCGCGCAGTGCGGTCTGGTCATACTCGGCGGGTTGGGTGGTTTCGATGAATTGTTCGACCACTTCGACAAACCGGTCGGGGTCGTCGTGGAAGGGGAAGTGTCCGGAGCGTTTGAAGATCTCCAGCTGCGAGCCGGGCATCGCAGCGTGTGCCATTCTGGCATGGCTGACCGGGATCACCACGTCCTGCTCGCCCCAGATCAATTGCACCGGAACCGTTTCGGTGAGATAACAGCGATCCAGCATGGTGACGACTTGCCCGCGCCAGTCGACTACGGCGCGCAGGGTGCGGGTGAACGCGGAAGTGGCGGTCGGTTCCGGGAGGTCGCGCAGGATCCGCAGCGCGTTGGGCAGGTCCCGGCCCAACGCGGTGGTGCCGAACACCTTTCCCGCGACCGCGCCGACAGCTTGCACTGCCGGCAGTACCAGTGGAAGCCGCAGCAGCGACAACGCTTCACCACCCAACGGCAGCGAGGCCACCCGAAGCGCGACATTGACGTCTTTGGTCACGCCACCGGCACCCACCAGGATCAACCGATCCACCAGCTGGGGGAACTGGTAGGCGAATTGCATTGCGACGCCGCCGCCCAGCGAATGCCCGACCACGGTGACCTTCTCGATATCGAGAACACCGAGCAGATCGCGCATGCCATTGGCATAGGCAGCCACCGAATAGTCGGCCCGCGGCTTGTCGGACTGGCCGTGCCCGAGAAGATCCGGAGCGATCACGGTGAAACGCTGGGCCAGCTTGGACTGGACCGTCGACCAGGTGGTCGAGTTGTCGCCGATTCCGTGGATCAGCAGCAGCGCCGGCCCGGACCCGGCGATGCGGAACGCCCGGCGGTAACCGTGAATGGTCCGGAAGTCGAGCGTCGGGGTCAGCTCCCGCACCGAGCGCAGGTTTCGCTTGCGGTCGGTCATTCGAATTGCACCGCAGGACAGGGCATACCCGTTGCCGCTGACAATGTGGTCGGATTCGTCATCTGCACCAACTTCGTCGTAGGGCCCCCGTCGCGCGGTGGTACTGAGCGGGGTGCCGACCCGGCGCGGTGTGGCTCAGGTCGTGTCGTCGTCCCGGAACGGGTCCTGGAACGGTTCTCCGGCCTGCTGCGCCAGGAAGCGCTCGAACTCCGCTCCCAGTTCGTCGCCGCTGGGGAGTTCCTCGTCGCGGGCAAGCAATGAGCGATTCTCCTGAGCTGCAACGAATGCATCGTACTGGTGCTCGAGTGCGCTGACCACCTGAGCCACCTCCGAGCTGGCTTCGACCTGCTCGTCAATTTTGGTCCTGATCTCGGCGGCAGCGTCGTCGAGAGCCGCCAGCGGGATCTCCAGCGAACTCGCCTTGGCGACCTGTTCGAGCAAGGCCTTGGCGGCGTCCGGGTAGTCGGTCTGGGCCAGGTAGTGCGGAACGTGAACGGTGAACCCCATGACCTCGTGCCCATGCTGGGCCATCCGGTACTCCAGGAGATTCGACACACTGCCGGGCACCTGCACCTCGCCCACCCACGGGGTGTGCTCGGCGATCAGTTCCTTGTCATTGGCATGCGCGGTCAGGGTGACCGGACGGGTGTGGGGGACCGCCATCGGGATGGCGCCCAATCCGATGGTGCGGCGGACATCGAGACGCTCGGCCAGTAGCCGGACCGCGGTGATGAAGCGTTCCCATTTCAGATCCGGCTCCAAACCGGCCAACAGCAGGAACGGGGTGCCCATGCTGTCGTGCAAGGCATAGAGATTGAGCTCGGGGGCCTCGTACTGAGTGAAGTGGTCGGTCTTGAATGTCATCAACGGCCGCCGCGAGCGGTAGTCGAGCAGCTCGTCGATGGCAAAGGAGGCGACCAACTCCGTGTCGAGTGTCTGCGTGAGGTGCTCGGCGGCCAGTTTGACGGCGTGGCCGGCATCGGAGAAGCCCTCGAGCGCGTGCACCAGTACCGGGCCTCGTCCGTCAACCGACGACAGCTGCGGAGCGGGGAACTCCAGTTCGTACATTCCGCTCTGGTCAGGTTGATACTGCCGATCGGTGTGGGCTTCCGGTCCGTGCTCGGAGCCGTCGCTGTCACCCATGTGTCTCTCGCCTCCTCGTCGCGGCGCAGTCATTCTCCGGTCATGCGCCGTGTTGTCCTAGTTTCCCTCAATACGTCGTCTGTGTATTCACAGACCCACCGCTTCCCTTCGCAACGTTCGGTGGTGAGGTGGACATTCCTTCAGGTTTACCCGCCGGCGGCGCGGTCAGAGGCTTCCCGCAGGCCGGCTCTGTCACACAGGCGCCACGGTCAGCGGCTGCGGAACTGGTTGAGGGCGCGCATCTTGTTCATCACGTCCAAGGCCGCCACCTTGTACGCCTCGGAGAACGTCGGATAGTTGAACACTGCGTCCACCAGGTACTCGACGGTGCCGCCGCAGCCCATGACGGCCTGGCCGATGTGCACCATCTCGGTGGCATTCGTACCGAAGATGTGCACGCCGAGCAGTCGTAGGTCGTCGGTGGACACGAGCAACTTCAGCATTCCGTAGGAGTCACCGGCGATCTGTCCGCGGGCCAGTTCGCGGTAGCGGGAGACGCCGACCTCGTACGGAATGGATTCCTTGGTCAGATCGACCTCGGTGGCTCCCACGTAGGACACCTCGGGGATCGAGTAGATGCCGATGGGCTGGAGTTCGGTCATGCCGTGGCACGGCTCGCCGAATGCGTGGTAGGCGGCGAGGCGCCCCTGATCCATCGACGTCGCCGCCAAGGCCGGGAAGCCGATGACGTCACCGACGGCGTAGATGTGATCGACCTTGGTCTGATAGTTGTCGTCGACGAAGATCCGGCCGCGGTTGTCGGCCTCCAACCCGGCGTTGCCGAGATCGAGGTGATCGGTCTGGCCCTGGCGGCCCGCGGAGTACATGACGGTCTCGGCTGGGATCTGCTTGCCGCTGGCCAGCGTGGTCACCGTGCCTGCGCCGCCGACGTCGACGGCGGTGACCTCCTCGCCGAAGCGGAAGGTGACGGCCAGGTCGCGCAGATGGAACCGCAGCGCCTCGACGATCTCCGGGTCGCAGAACTCGAGCATGGAGTCGCGTTTCTCGACCACCGTCACCTTGGTGCCGAGGGCCGCGAACATGGAGGCGTATTCGATACCGATCACCCCGGCACCGACCACCACCATCGACGACGGCAGGGTCTTCAGGTCCAGGATGCCGTCGGAGTCGAGGACTCGTTCTTCGTCGAATTCGACTCCGGCCGGGTGCGCCGGCTTGGTGCCGGTGGCGATCACGATGTAGTCACCGCTGATGGTGGAGCGCTCGCCGCGGCTCTGGTCCTCGACGAGCACGGTGTGCTCGTCGAGGAACCGTGCGTGTCCGGTGTGCAGGTCGATCCGGTTCCGCATCAGCTGGTTGCGCACCACGTCGATCTCTCGCCCGATCACATGCTGGGTGCGTGCCAGCAGATCGGCGGGGGTGATCTTCTCTTTGACGCGGTAGCTGGCGCCGTACAACTCGCGCTGGCTCATGCCGGTGAGGTAGACAACCGCCTCACGCAAGGTTTTGGACGGGATGGTGCCGGTGTTCACGCAGACGCCGCCGAGCATGCGTCCGCGTTCGATCACGGCCACGGTTTTGCCGAGTTTGGCCGCGGCGATGGCCGCTTTCTGACCGCCCGGGCCGGAGCCGATGACTACCAGGTCGTATTCCTGCGTCGAAACCATGGATAGCTGTCTACGCCCATTGACCGTCGATCGCATGCCGACAATGTCAATGTGGCGTGAACACTGGGGGCCGGCCGCTCAGAGTTCGAGGTTCATCCACAGTCCTGCGGTCCCGGGCGCCGCAGCGCTGCGTTTGTGACGGTCCCGGTTGCCAGCCTCTGGGCTATGACATCTCATCATCTGGACTTCGGTTCCGCGGACTTCGATCTGAACGAGCCCGCGGCGTTGATCGCCGCCATCCCGGCGATCCTGGGCTTCACTCCTGAGGACTCGCTGGTCCTGGTCACCGTCGACCGCGGCCAGATCGGTGCTGTGCTGCGGGTCGACCTCGACAATGAGCTCTCAGACAACCTCGGAGAGCTGGTATCGGCGGCCGCGGCAGCCCGGCCGGACGCGGTCATCGCCGTCATCGTCGACGCCGCCGGTGCGCGGTGCCCGATGTGCATCGAGGGCCATCAGCGGCTGGCAGCGGCCCTGGCCACCGAAGTCGGAGGTCGGGACATCCCGTTGGTGGCGGCGCATTTGGTGGACCGGGTGGCCGCGGGAGGCCAGTGGCACTGCGTCGACGGCTGTGGGGCCCGGGGCCGGGTCAACGACCCGGAATGCTCACCGGTGGCCGTCGCCGCGGTCCTGGACGGCCGCCGACTCTACGGTCGTCGCAGTGACCTGCAAGCGGTGATCGCGGTCGACGACGGTCCTCGATCCCAGCGGGTCGCAGAGGCGGTGGCGGCGTTGCAGGCGGGGGAGCCGGAGGCAGCGGCCGCGGACACAACCTCCAGGGCCAGGCGGGCGGTCCAGGACACGTTGGCTGCGACGGCGCGGATCGCGGCCGGGGCTGAGCTCACCGATGCCGAGATCGCGGTGGTCGGGTTCGGGATGGCCGATCTTCGGGTGCGCGACACGCTGTACGGCCTTGCGGTCGGAGCAGCTGCCGACGCTGCGGAAGCCCTGTGGGCAGCGCTTGCCCGGGTACTGCCGGAGCAGTGGCGGGTTGAAGCGCTGGTCCAGCTCGCGTTCTCCGCCTATGCGCGTGGTGACGGGCCATTGGCGGGGGTGTCGTTGGAGGCGGCGTTGCGCATCGACCCGGTGCACCGGATGGCGGGGATGCTGGACACGGCACTGCAGGCGGGGATGCGCCCGGAACAGATCCGCGATCTCGCGGTGACTGCTTACCGTCTGGCCGACGAGCTCGGGGTGGTGTTGCCTGCGCGTGAAGAAGTCGGGCGCCGGGCCGGATGAATCCGGCCCGGCGGCGATTCAGACTTTCTCCACCTTGACCGCGTGGGCCATTTCGTGGGGAAGCTCAACCTGTTCGTGGCCGGGGATCACGATGGTGACTCCGCCATGGGGGCTCGACTCGACGGTGACACGTGCATTCGGTACCACGCCGGCCTCTTTGAGCCGGCCGATCAGCATCGTGTCGCCCTGGACGTGCTCGGTCAGCTGCCGCACGACAACGGCTACCGGCGAGCCGGCCGGCAGCTCGGTGAGCCGCACCAGGTTTTCCTCTTCGGGGCTTTGGGTGGTGCCGATACCGAGTTCGGAGAGGCCCGGAATCGGGTTTCCGAACGGTGACACCGTGGGGTTGTCCAGAACCGCCACGAGCCGCCGCTCGACGTCCTCACTCATCACGTGTTCCCAACGGCAGGCCTCGGCGTGGACTTCTTCCCACGGCAGGCCGATCACGTCGACGAGAAGGCGCTCGGCCAGCCGGTGCTTGCGCATCACCGCCACGGCGAGTGCTCGGCCGGTTTCGGTGAGCTCGAGGTGGCGGTCTCCAGCCACGTGCAACAGGCCGTCCCGTTCCATCCGTGAGACCGTCTGGCTCACCGTCGGACCGCTCTGTTCCAGGCGTTCGGCGATCCGCGCCCGCAACGGCACGACGCCCTCTTCCTCGAGGTCATAGATCGTCCGCAGATACATTTCCGTGGTATCTACCAGGTCATTCATGTGGCACCTCCGTCGCCGACGAGTCTACTTGGGCAACTGCACCGATTGTGCCGCTCTGGCCGGCACGCCGACATGTGGATCCTAGTCGTAGCGGCCGGCCTCCAGACAGCAGTGTGCCCGCCGGTCGGAGACGCGGCGGGCACACTGATCGTCGGGTTAGCTGGCGTACGAGCGAAGTCGATCGGCACGCTCGCCATGGCGCAGTTTGGCCATCACTTCGCGTTCGATCTGGCGGACCCGTTCCCGCGAGAGACCAAACAGTTTGCCTATTTGGTCCAACGTCCGGGGCTGTCCGTCGTCGAGACCGAATCGCAACCGGATGACCTGGTGCTCACGCTCATCGAGGGTGGAGAGCACACTGCGGATATCGGTGTGCAGCAGTTCGGAGATCACCGCGTTCTCCGCCGAAAGGGCTTCGGCGTCTTCGATGAAGTCACCGAGCGGTGCCTCCTCATCGCTGCCTACGGGCATGTCGAGCGACACCGGGTCGCGGCTGTGCTCCAACAGGTCGTTGATCTTCTCGACGGGGATACCGGACTCCTCGGCCAGCTCTTCGTCGGTGGCCTCCCGGCCGAGGCTCTGGTGCATCTCACGTTTGATGCGGGCCAGCTTGTTGACCTGTTCGACCAGGTGCACCGGAAGCCGGATGGTCCGGCTCTGATCGGCCATACCGCGGGTGATCGCCTGACGAATCCACCACGTGGCG
Organism: Mycobacterium sp.; assembly: GCF_049647605.1. GTDB lineage: Bacteria > Actinomycetota > Actinomycetes > Mycobacteriales > Mycobacteriaceae > Mycobacterium. Next base: position 8,303 of record NZ_JBARXZ010000130.1, read on the forward strand.
TACGTCGAGAACTTGAATCCTTTGGTGTAGTCGAACTTTTCCATCGCGCGGATGAGGCCGAGGTTGCCCTCCTGGATGAGATCCAGCAGCGGCATGCCCCGTCCGGTGTAGCGCTTCGCAAGCGACACCACCAGGCGCAAGTTCGCTTCCAGTAGATGGCTGCGGGCGGCCTGGCCGTCACGGGCCACCGTCGCAAGATCGCGTTTGCGGTTCTCTCCGAGGCGCTTCCGCGTGTCCAACAGATGTTGTGCGTAGAGACCGGCCTCGATGCGCTTGGCCAGCTCCACCTCGTCGGCGGCGTTGAGCAACGCCGTCTTGCCGATACCGTTCAGATACACCCGTACGAGGTCGGCGGCTGGGCTCTGGGCGTCCAGATCGCTGTCGATACGAGTAACGGCGGCATTTGCCATATCGGCCTCCTCAGTGGCTCGAACTGTCATGTGGTTCAACGCCTGACTGAAGAGAAGAGTTCCCACACGTCCGCCGATTCACACCCGTTGACGTGCGCAAATGCCAGCTCGACCTGAGAATGCTCTGAGAATCGAACTAGAAGTCCCTCATGTGGGAGTCATGGCCGTTCCGCATCGGGATCCGTTTGTGCGGTGCCAGGTTCCAGCTCTGGATGCTCGGCGACGGGGAACAACGGAATCCGGCCGCGCGAGTCCTGGAAGCGTCGCGGTTCTTCACGTTTGCGTGGCGGGCGATCGTTGGCGATCAACACCGCGATCCAGGGCAGCGGGATGGACACCGCCACGATTAGCAGTGAGACCCAACCATTTTCCCACCACCCGTATGCGGCGGCGGCAAGGATCAATGCCGGAATACGGAACGACATGATCGTCAAATATTTACGGACGCGTTTGCGGTGTTCCTCTTCGTAAGGGAGGGCCGCTTCGGTGATCAGGATCGGCCGACCCTCGTCGTCGAAACCCAGCTGCGGGCTGTGCTTCATGACCTCTACTCTCGCACAATTGGGTGACACCGGCGCCACGGGTTTGTCGCGCGTAATTTTCTCGGCAGAATGTTGCCATGCAGACCGACACTCTCGAACGCACCGACGTCGACGAAAAGACAGACGACGGCAATGACAGCGACCGGCCCAAGTTCTTCCACTACGTCAAGAAGGACAAGATCGCCGAGAGCGCGGTGATGGGAACCCACGTCGTAGCGCTGTGCGGCGAGGTTTTCCCGGTCACGAAATCGGCCAAGCCCGGCTCCCCGGTGTGCCCGGACTGTAAACGCATCTACGAATCCCTCAAGAAGGGCTGACGGCGCTGTCCGAGCCGGTTCCCCCGTCATCGGAGGCGGCGGCACCGGCCCGGTCCTGGACCCCGGAACCCGATTCGGCCTTCGCCGGTTCCGGGGCCGGCTGGTTTCGCCGTTGCCGTAACCAGAAGCGCAGCCGGTTCGCGTGTGTCTCCGGCGCCGGCCATTCCTCTTGGATCGCAGCGTTGAGTTCGGCGCCGATCATGATGGCGAACCCCAGGAAGAACGCGAACAGCAAGAACGCGATGGGCGTGGCCAGCGCCCCGTAGGTGTATCCGGTTTTGGTGATCGAGCTCAGATACACCCGCAACCCGCCGGTCGCGACGAGGAAGACCGCGGTCGCCAGTGCGGCCCCGATCACCAGTCGATGGGTGGGCAGCGGTTCTGGCAATGACACCCGGTACAGAATGGTCACCAGCACCAGCAGGCTGATGATGAGCACGGGGAAGTAACCGTACTGCAAGACGTTGGCCCAGCTTTCGGGGATGTGCTCGGCGATCTTGCGCGGACCCAGCGCCAGGAACGGCGCTGAGACGATCACCATCAGCAGCCCGGCCACGTACAGGCCGAGGGCGTAGAACCGCTGCCGTACCGGGTGGCGCAACGGTGTCTGATCGTGAGCCTCGACGGTGGAGTCCACCCACGCCGAGATCGCCGATGAGCCCGCCCACAGCGAGATCACGAATCCCAGGGACACCACTTCACCCCGGGCGCCCTGAACGATGTCCCGAACAGTCGGCTCGATGATCTCGGTGACGATGTTGTCGGAGAAGAAACTGCTCGCGGTGGCGATCAACTGGGTGTTGATCGTTTCGAGAGTGTCAGGACCGAACAACGGTGCGATGTAGGCGAGGCTGCCGAGCATCCCCAACAACAGCGGCGGTAGCGACAACACCGACCAGAATCCCGCCTGGGCGGATTCCGCGAAGATCGAGTCGTCCCACGCTTTGGCGAGGGTGCGTTTGGTGATGTGCCAGATGTGATGCCGCGAAGGCTTGGCGGGCTGGTCTGTCATGTCCCGTCAAGCATCCCTGACTGCGGCACCCAACGCCCAAACGGTGCTCCCGGCGCGCCGCCGGATCAGGGTTCGGTCGGGCTGATCTCCAACACTGCGGCCAACTCGACGAGCTTTGCCTCGTGCTCGTTCGCGTGGTGCTGGCAGAACAACAGAACAGATCCCGAGGGGAGCTTCGCACGCACCCGTGCGGCGGCGCCGCAACGGTCGCAGCGATCAGCCCTGGTCAATTCGGGACTGGTCAGAGTTGCGTTCATGGCTCCTCCAGTTTCTCGCGTGGTCTCTACTGTCTCAGACGTTTTCGGTTCCGGCCTTGTTCCCGGGGTGTTCATCGGTGTGTCGTGTCTCACGCGGGATCCGTTTCAGCGCGGACCGATCCACGGCAAGCTTGCAGCATGAACACGAGTTCCCCGGTTCTGGTGCATCTGTGCGGTGCCGACGAGTGGTCAGCGGCCTCCGCGTCGGCGCAGTACCGGCCCACATCACTGGCCGAGGTCGGCTTCATTCATCTTTCGACGCCTGAACAGGTACACCTGCCCGCCAATCGACTCTTCGCGGGGCGTACCGATCTGGTACTGCTGTACCTGTCCGCGGACCGGCTCGCGGCGCCGGTCCGGTGGGAGCCCGGTGTTGCCGGTGATCCTGAAGCGATGCTGTTTCCGCATCTGTACGGTCCGTTGCCGACTGGTGCTGTGAGAAGTATCACCCGGTATCTGCCCGGGGCGGACGGCAGATTCGGCCCGTTGGGCCCCGGTGAGTCCGGCCCGTCGACGTAGGCGTCGGCTTCGATTTTGATTTCGACAAGAGCGCTGTCGGGGCGGGAAACCGCCCGCCGCACGGGCATTGTGGACCGCTGAGCTTCCTGCAGCCGAACAACGAAGCCCGGCATAGCTATTCGCTATGCCGGGCTTCGTTGATCGTGAGGATCTAGTCGAGGTAGTCGCGCAGCACCTGAGAACGGCTGGGGTGCCGCAACTTCGACATGGTCTTGGATTCGATCTGCCGGATCCGTTCGCGGGTCACACCGTAGACCTGGCCGATCTCGTCGAGGGTGCGCGGCTGCCCGTCGGTCAGGCCGAACCGCAACCGCACCACACCGGCTTCGCGCTCGGAGAGGGTTTCCAGCACCGACTGCAGCTGATCCTGCAGGAGGGTGAAGGACACCGCGTCGACGGCCACCACGGCCTCGGAATCCTCGATGAAGTCACCGAGCTGGCTGTCACCCTCGTCGCCGATGGTCTGGTCCAGCGAGATGGGCTCACGCGCGTACTGCTGGATCTCCAGCACCTTCTCGGGCGTGATGTCCATTTCCTTGGCGAGCTCCTCGGGCGTGGGCTCGCGGCCCAGGTCCTGGAGGAGCTCACGCTGGATGCGGCCCAGCTTGTTGATGACCTCGACCATGTGCACCGGGATGCGGATGGTGCGTGCCTGGTCGGCCATGGCGCGGGTGATGGCCTGCCGGATCCACCAGGTGGCGTAGGTGGAGAACTTGTAGCCCTTGGTGTAGTCGAACTTCTCGACCGCACGGATCAAGCCGAGGTTGCCCTCCTGGATCAGGTCCAGGAACGCCATGCCGCGGCCGGTGTAGCGCTTGGCCAGCGACACCACCAGGCGCAGGTTCGCCTCCAGCAGGTGGTTCTTGGCGCGATCGCCGTCCCGGCAGATCCACATCATGTCGCGGCGCTGCGCCGCGGGCAGCTTCTCGCCCTTGTCGGCCAGCTCGGTCATCAGCTGGGTGGCGTAGAGCCCGGCCTCGATGCGCTTGGCGAGCTCGACCTCCTCCTCGGCATTGAGCAGTGCGACCTTGCCGATCTGCTTGAGATAGGCGCGCACCGAGTCTGCCGAGGCGGTGAGTTCGGCGTCTTTACGCGCCTGGCGCAGCGCCTCGGACTCCTCTTCGTCCCAGACGAAATCGCCGGACGCCTTGTCCTTCTCGGACGGCTCGGAGATGTCCTCGCCGTCGGCGGCGGCTTTCTTGCCATCGGCGGCGGTTCCGGTGGCGGCCTCCGGCGAGTCCTCGTCGTCGGAGTCGTCGAGCTCCTCGAGTTCGAGGTCTGCGTCCTCGAGGTCCTCGCCGGGCTCGGCCTCCAAATCGTCGTCGAGCGCTTCGACGTCGTCGCCGCCGTCTACGTCGTCGGCCTTGGCGACACCCTTCTTGGGACGGCCACGTGTCGGCGAGCCGTCAGCTTTCTTGGCGGCACGCTTGGCGGGGGCCTTGGCCGCGCCAGCCTTGGCGACCCGCTTTGCGGGCGCCTTCTTGGCCGGTGCGAGAGCGCTGCTGGTCGCCGGATCTTGGACGGTGCTGGTCACCGTGTCTTCGGTTGCCGGGCTTGCTTTGATCGCTGCCACGTACACCCTTTCGGTCTTGCTGTACTTCCAGTGGTTATGGGCAAGCGCCACTGAGAGCGTCGGCTATCGGAATTATTCGGCGTGGTTCTCGGGGGGAGTTTCGCCGCTATCCGGGTGGCGGCCGCCTTGACCATTGTAGCTACTGAGACGGGCTGCTCCGCGCCGAGCAGGCAAAATTTCGCGGCTATCAGTGAGTTCCGTGCGTGACGTCACCTTGCGAGGCCATCGCAGCACCGACGATTCCCGCGGTGTTCTGCAGAGCGGCAGCCACCACCGGGGTTCGGTTCTCGAGCAGCGGGATCCATTTCTCGGCTTTGCGGCTGATGCCGCCACCGGCGATGAACAGGTCGGGCCAGATCGCGTTCTCCACGGCAATGAGCACCTTGGTGACCTCTTGGGTCCAGCGCCGGTAGCTCCAGTCCTTGCGTTCCTTGACCGATGAGGCGGCTCGGTGCTCGGCCTCCTTGCCCCCGACCTCGAGGTGCCCGAATTCGGTGTTGGGCAGGAGTATGCCGTTGTGGATCACCGCTGAACCGATCCCGGTGCCGAAGGTGAGCAACACGATCAGCCCGCTGTTGTCTTTGCCGGCGCCGAAGCGCTCTTCCGCCAGCCCGGCCGCGTCGGCGTCGTTGAGCACGCTCACCGGCTGGCCGTCGAGGGCGCCGCTGATGGTTTCGACGACGTTGGTGCCGATCCAGGCTTTGTCCACATTGGCCGCGGTGCGCACCACGCCGTGGGTGACGACGCCGGGATAGGTGACGCCGAGCGGGCCGTCCCACCCGAACTCCTTGACCACTGCGGCGACTGTCTGTGCGACGGCAGTCGGCGTGGCGGGCTGGGGGGTGGGCAGCTTGAAGCGCTCGCCGACCAACGCTCCGGTGTCGAGGTCGACGATGCCGCCTTTGACGCCGCTACCACCGACGTCGATGCCGAAACCGAGATGCTGCTTGGAGGAAGAGGAAGTGGTATCGGATTCGGTCATTGCTGTGCTCCCTCACGTGGCTGGCGTAGGCGATCCACACCCTAGTGTGTCGGCACTGCTTTGGTGGGAGTGCGCCCGGATGCGGCTTGTGTGTTGCGATAGTCGGGTGATCTCGCCCGATTCGATACCTGATTCCCCTCGCGCCGCAACCCTGTCCGACGACCTTGTTGTCGAGCTCCGCGACGTGGCCCGCCGGCTTGCTGCCGAGGCCGCGGAGTTTGTCCGTCGGCGCCGCGTCGAAGTGTTCGGCGATGCCTCCGATGCCGGCCCGGCTGCGGACGCGGCCGCGGACAGTGTGCGGACCAAGAGCACGCCGACCGACCCCGTCACCGTGGTGGACACCGAAACCGAACGATTGCTGCGGGACCGGCTGGAACAGCTGCGTCCCGGCGATGCGGTGCTCGGTGAGGAGGGCGGTGGGCCGGCCGACGGGGTGCCCGCAGGATCGATCACCTGGGTGCTCGACCCGATCGACGGCACGGTGAACTTCGTGTACGGCATTCCCGCCTACGGCGTGTCCATTGCCGCCCAGGTCGACGGCGTCTCGGTCGCCGGCGCGGTGGCCGATGTGGTGTCCGGCGAGGTGTACTACGCCGCGCTCGGGCACGGCGCCGCTGTGGAGGGGCCGGCAGGTCGGAAAGATCTGCGCTGCAACCCCGTCGACAACTTGTCCATGGCGCTGCTGGGCACCGGATTCGGGTACAAGCCGTCCCGGCGTGCCGCGCAGGCGGTGCTGTTGTCGCGGGTGATGCCGTCGGTGCGGGACGTCCGCAGGATCGGCTCGGCGGCTCTGGACCTGTGCATGGTGGCCGCTGGGCGACTCGATCTGTACTACGAGCACCGGCTCAACGTCTGGGATTGGGCAGCGGGTGCGCTGGTGGCGGCCGAGGCCGGTGCGCAGATGATGTTCCCCACCGAGCCGACGCAGCTGTTGGTGGCGGCCGCGCCCGGGGTGGCCGAGGAGTTCCACGCGGTGCTGGCGGGCCTGGGGGCACTCGAACCGATAGAGGAGTGACCCCGGCCGGTTCAGCAGGTGGCGGAGTGGATCTTGGTCAGCAGGGCCGGATCGGAGGGCTCGGTGGCATCCGGTTGCAACCCCGTCAGCACGGCGTTGATGTCGTCACTGTGGGTCAGCGTGGTGAAGTCGGTGCCGATCACCAGGTCCACGGAGTCGCTCTCACGTTCGTCGCGGAAGAGTTCCGTGCAAGGGGCCACCAGCCACACCGCCGCGGCAGAGGCTTCGCCCGCGGGGCCGAACCGGATCTGGCCCTGGCAGGTGAGCTGGGCGCCGGCGTAGATCGGGTCGTTGGCGGCTGTCGGCTGGGCAAACCCCAGGTCTCGCAGTTCGCCCGACACCTCGCCGGCTTGGCCGCCGCGCCCGCTGGCGTTGAGCACGGAGATCTTGGTCTCGGCGAGCCTTGCCGGCTCGACACGCGCCATCTCGGTGCTCGGCACCTTTTCGCCGAGTCGGGGAGTGGCCGGGTCGGTGGGCTCGGGCGGTGGATTGCACACCGCAGCCTGGACCACCTCCGGAGGGCGAGTCAGGGCAAGCGTCCAGATCAGTCCCGTGACGATGGCGAGTACCGCGGCGACGATGATGCCCGGCCAGATGTTGCGGCGCCGGAACGGCAACCCACGTTTGTCGAACGCCGTTCCTTCAGTGATATGCGCGACCACGAGTGCACTCTAGAGGTCCTGTGCAAATCCTGAGCCGCCCCCCTTTGGGAAGATGTGATGTAAATCACACTTGATTGGAGGGGGTTCCGGGCACGAATCATTTGGCACAAGCGTTCGGCACTGGTACAAAGCTCTGCTGGCAAGAGCTTGCGATCGGGGAACCAAGAGGGGAAGAACGATGGCTACCGACTATGACGCTCCACGGCGCAATGAAACCGATGACGTTTCCGAGGATTCGTTGGAGGAGCTCAAGGCACGGCGGAACGAAGCGCAGTCGGCTGTGGTCGACGTCGACGAAGCTGAGACAGCGGAGTCATTCGAGCTGCCGGGCGCTGACCTGTCCGGCGAAGAACTTTCGGTCCGGGTCGTCCCGAAACAGGCTGACGAGTTCACGTGCTCGAGTTGCTTTCTGGTACATCACCGCAGCCGTCTCGCCAGCGAGAAGAACGGCATGATGATCTGCAGCGACTGCGCAGCCTGACCTGACTGTGGCTCTGGCCGGGCAGCGCCCGGCCAGAGCCACAGATCGGCGCCGACTCTCAGATCGGCGCCGCAGCGTGTTTCGGTGTTCCCGGTGGGCTCAGCTACGCAATGCCGAGAGAATGCGTTCGGGTCGGCGGCAGCTGACCAGCCAGTACGGTGTCGGGTCGTCGGGATCGTCGAGGACGACCAGAACCATCGGACCCACCCAGCCCCGGTGCAGCACATACGCCGCCGGATCCAGCTGGCGTCCCAGGGCCGCCGACTTCGCCGACCGCGGGATTTCTGCTGATCTGGTGATCACCGATGCCGGTAGGTGTGCCTGGCCGGCCCAGAGTTCCACGGCGCCGTCGGTTTCGATCACCGCCACTTCGGATCGCCCGAACCAGACCAGCACGGTGGACGCCACGCCGAACAGGGCAGCGAACGGCACCCAGTTCGGCAGCGATTTGGCTGCCTGGTTGATTTCGAGCGCTATCAGCGCAGCCAGGATGAAGCCCAGCGGCCACCACCACCAAGGCACCCAGAGCCTCTCGCGGTATCTCACCGTCTGCGAGGTCACACGCGAACCAACCACGGAGCCAAGAGTAGTCTGATGCCTCGTGTCGACCCGTCTGGCGGTGGTCCGCCTCGACCCCGAACTGCCTCTGCCCGGCCGCGCTCACGAAGGTGACGCCGGGGTGGACCTCTTCAGCGCCCAGGATGTGGCGCTGGCGCCGGGGCAACGTGCCCTGGTTCCTACCGGTATCGCGGTGGCGATTCCCTTCGGGATGGTCGGCCTGGTGCATCCGCGGTCCGGACTGGCGGCTCGCGTCGGTCTGTCGATCGTCAACAGCCCGGGCACGATCGATGCCGGCTATCGCGGTGAGATCAAGGTCTCGTTGATCAACCTCGATCCGGCCGAGCCGATCGTGATCAGCCGTGGCGACCGGATCGCGCAACTTCTGGTTCAGCGCGTCGAACTCCCCGAACTCGTCGAAGTCGTGTCTTTCGACGAGGCGGGCTTGGGGGACACCACCCGTGGCGCTGGCGGCCACGGCTCATCGGGAGGACATTCGAGCTTGTGATGGCATTCGGTAAGAGCAAGAAAGACGACGCAGAGGTCGACGAGGTCACGGCGGTCGTCGGCGCGCAGGTCGACGCCGATGACGAGGACGACGACGGCCCGTTCGACATCGAGGATTTCGACGACCCCGAGGTGGCCAAGGTGGGCCGTCTGGACCTGGGGTCGGTGCTGATCCCGCTACCGGCCGCGGGGCAGGTTCAGGTGGAGCTCAGCCAGACCGGTGTGCCCAGCGCCGTCTGGGTCGTCACGCCCAACGGTCGGTTCACCGTCGCCGCGTACGCCGCGCCCAAGAGCGCCGGTCTGTGGCGGGAGGTGGCGACCGAACTGGCCGAGTCGCTCCGCAAGGACGGCGCCCAGGTCAGCATCGAATCCGGGCCGTGGGGTCGCGAAGTGGTGGGCGTCGCGGCTGGAGCGGTGCGGTTCATCGGTGTCGACGGCTACCGGTGGATGATCCGGTGTGTTGTCAACGGTGCCCACGAGACCATCGCGGCTCTTGCGGCCGAGGCGCGGAAAGCATTGTCCGACACTGTGGTCCGTCGTGATTCCACACCTCTTCCGGTGCGCACGCCGCTACCGGTGCAACTGCCGGAACCGATGGCCGCCCAACTGCGTGCCGCCGCTGAGCAGGCGGCTGTCGCCCAAGCCCAGCAGGCTCAGCAAGCCCAGCAGGCACAGGGGCAGCAGCCACCGGCGACTCCCGCCGCCCGGCGGGGCGCGCAGGGTTCGGCGATGCAGCAGCTGCGCAGCACCATCACCGGCGGCTGAGCTCGAGCGAGTTTCAGATATCGCTCAGGGCGGCCATGCAGGCCGCCCCGAGCAGGGCGGGATCGCGGCCGAACTCCTCGAGGGTGACGGTGCGCAGCGATGCGTACGGCGCGGCCGCGACCCACTCCACCCCGACCTCCAGGGGGTGCACCGGATCATCGGTGGCGGAGACGACGGCCAGTGGCGCCGTCAGGGTTTCCAACTGGTCGACGGTCGGTGCGACGTAGCCGGCCGCCTCCTCCATGGCCTCCGGCAAGTAGGGCCATTGACGCACCCAGGATCGGGTCAGCTCATCGGCCAGCCAGCCCGGACTGGAGTCACGCATCCGGGCGGTCGCGGCGACCAGCCCGTCGCGCCGAAGCTCACCGGCGGAGTATCGGGCGGCCTGCGCAGCCGGTGCGGTATCCGGGCTACCGGTCCAGGCCGGCAGGGCGGCCAGCACGGCGACAGCGCGTCCCGGGTGTGTGATTGCCCACGCGGCACCCACCGCGGCTCCCAGCGAGACCCCGGCGATGGCGATCGGCGCCTCGCGGGAGGCGAGGTCCAGGGCCTCCAGGTAGCCGGCGATCAGCTGTTGCGGGCGTGGCGCATGGGGCAGCGGCACCGCACCTGCGCCGTGCAACACCTCGGAGAACACCCGATAGGTGTAGTCGTCGTCGGATCCGGTTCCGGGCAGCAGGACGGTCGACACGCCACGGAGATCAACAACCATGACGTTGATGGTGCCCTGGTACCGCGCAATGGAGAAAGTTGTGGTTTGGCCGCGATGCGGCGTGGCAATCGGGAACCAACGGGTCTACCGTGTCGTTGGCATTGTGAATCCGCTGAATGTCAGGAGTGATGATGGCAGCGGCCGAAGGTTATCTGAGGCGGCTCACCCGTCGATTGACGGAAGATCCGGAACAGCGCGACGTCGACGAGTTGACCGATGAGGCAGCCGTCACCGGCGCGCAGCGCGCCATCGACTGTCAGCGCGGTCAAGAGGTCACCATGGTGGGCACGCTGCGCAGCGTCGAGGCCAACGCCAAGGGCTGCGCCGGCGGGGTGAAGGCCGAGCTGTTCGACGGCACAGACACCGTGACCCTGGTCTGGTTGGGCCAACGCCGGATTCCCGGCATCGACTCCGGACGGACCTTGCGAGTGCATGGTCGTGTCGGCAAGCTGGACAACGGCACCAAGGCGATTTACAACCCGCACTATGAAATCCAGCGGTAGCGAAGCCACCCCACGTATGCGGATCGAACCGTTCGAAGGAACCAAAGGAACCAGTTGAGCACCGATTCCGAAAACCGTGGCTGGCCGCCCGGGCAGGCTGCGAACGCCGATTCCGAGGACGGCACCAGCCGTACCAGTGCCCAGGCACTGATGGACCAGATGGGCGGGATCAGCGGACTGATCTACTCGTCGGTGCCGGTGGTGGCTTTTGTCCCGATCTCGTCGATCTTCGGCTTGGTGCCCGCCATCGTGTCGGCACTCGGAGTGGCCGCGGCGATCCTGGTGTGGCGGCTGATCCGCAAGGAATCCGTCCAGCCCGCGGTGTCGGGCTTCATCGGCGTCGGATTCTGCGCGCTGATCGCCTACATGGTCGGTGAAGCCAAAGGCTATTTCCTGTACGGCATCTGGATGTCGCTGGTGTGGGCCGCGGTGTTCACCCTCTCCATACTGATCCGCCGGCCTGCCGTCGGCTACGCGTGGGGCTGGATCGGCGGGCACGGCCACGACTGGCGCTCGGTGCGCGGTGCGGTTCGGGCTTTCGACCTGGCCACCGCCACGTGGGTGCTGGTATTTGCGTCGCGGTTCCTGGTCCAGCACCAGTTGTACGACGCCGATCAGACGGGATGGCTGGGATTCGCCCGCATCGCCATGGGATGGCCGCTGACTGCGCTGGCCGCTCTGGTGACCTACGTCGCGATCAAGTCTGCCCAGAAGGCCATCAAGGCCGCGGAGGAATCCGCGCCCGAGCCCGAACCGATTCCCGGGCGCGACCCGGAACCGGACCCGGTTCACCGGCCCGAGTAGGCCCCGAACGCCGGGGCGGTCTAGTTTCCGCGGTGCCCGGTGGGCAGCAGCAGTGCGCGCAGGTCGGCTTCCACATCGGGGGAAGCCACCAACAGCAGTTCGTCGCCGCCCTCGAGGGGTTCGTCGGATTCCGGCACGATGACCCGATTGCCGCGCAGGATCGTCACGAGTGCCGCGTCGCGCGGCAGATCCAGCTTGCGGACCGGCTTCCCGCCCCACGGTGTGTCATCGGGCAGGGTGATCTCCAGCAGGTTGGCCTCACCCTTGCGGAATTCCATGATGTGTACCAGGTCGCCGACCGCAACAGCTTCCTCGACCAGCGATGCGAGCATGCGGGGCGTCGAGACCGCCACGTCGACACCCCAGGCCTCGTCGAACAACCATTCGTTGCGCGGGTCGTTGACCCGGGCGACCACCCGCGACACTGCAAACTCGGTCTTGGCCAACAGCGACAGCACGACATTGGCCTTGTCGTCTCCGGTTGCGGCGATCACCACGTCGAACTCGTGGGCCCGCACCGACTCCAACAGGGAGAGCTCGCAGGCGTCACCGAGGCACCAGTGTGCGGCGGGAATCGCATCGACGTCGATGTGGTCGGCGTTGCGTTCGATCAGGGTGACGTCATGACCGTTCTCGATCAGTTCCCGGGCGATCGAGCGGCCGACGGCTCCGGCGCCCCCGATGGCTACTCTCATCGGCTGTCTCCTGAGTCCAGGTCGTCACTTGGTGGCAGGGCCGAGATCGCCATCGCTTCCGCGACCCGCCCGGAGACCGCCGCGATGTACACCTGGTCGCTGGCCTGGATCATGGTCTTGGGCTCGGGCAGGATTCCGGTGCCGAACCGGAGTAGGAATGCCACCCGCGAGCCGGTGGCCGACTCGAGGTCGGTGACCCGTCGTCCGACCCACCCTTCATGTAGCAGCACTTCGGCGACCGCCACCGTTCCGGTGGGATCACGCCATCGGGCGGTCTCGGTGTCACCGGTCAATGCGTTGAGGAGCCGGTCGGTGGTCCAGGGGACCGTCGCCACCGTCGGAATGCCCAGTCGTTCGTAGACAGCGGCGCGTTTGGCGTCGTAGATACGGGCGACCACCTTGGGCACCCCGAATGTCTCCCGCGCCACTCGTGCCGAGATGATGTTGGAGTTGTCGCCGGAGGACACGGCCGCGAAAGCGCCGGCTTCCTCAATGCCGGCGCGCAGCAGCACTTCCCGGTCGAAGCCCATGCCCAGCACGCGATCGCCGGAGAAGTCCGGTGACAGCCTCTGAAAAGCTGCGGAGTCCCGGTCGATGATGGCTACATCGTGGCCGATCCGGGCCAATCCATCGGCGAGTGCGGCACCGACCCGGCCGCACCCCATCACCACTACCCGCACCTGGTGTCCTCACCGTTCGTAGAGCGCAGCCCAACTATCGCATCGCCCGTCCACCCGAGTCATGTCGACGGTACGCGGAACGCCACCACCAGTTGCGCATGGGCATACTCTTGGACCTCGTGTCCAAGCTTTCGACCGCCGCGCGCCGGTTGGTTCTGGGTCGGCCGTTCCGTAGCGACAAGCTCGGCCACACGCTGCTGCCCAAGCGGATCGCTCTGCCGGTGTTCGCCTCCGACGCGATGTCGTCGGTCGCGTACGCGCCGGAGGAGATCTTCCTGGTGCTCTCGGTCGCCGGGCTGACCGCCTACTCGATGACACCGTGGATCGGACTGGCCGTCGCGTTCGTGATGCTGGTGGTGGTCGCCAGCTACCGGCAGAACGTGCACGCCTACCCGTCGGGCGGTGGCGACTACGAAGTGGTCACCACCAACCTGGGGCCGACGGCGGGCCTCACCGTGGCCAGCGCGCTGATGGTGGACTACGTGCTGACGGTCGCGGTGTCGATGGCCTCGGCGATGTCCAACATCGGTTCGGCGGTGCCGTTTGTCGCGCAGCACAAGACGGTGTTCGCGGTGCTGGCGATTCTGTTGTTGATGGCGATCAACCTGCGCGGTATCCGAGAGTCCGGTACCGCATTTGCCATTCCCACCTACGCGTTCATCGTTGGCATGTTCGTCATGCTCGGCTGGGGCCTGTTCCGGATCTATGTCCTCGGTGACCCGTTGCAGGCCGAGTCGGCCGCTTTCGAGATGCATGCCGAAAGCGATGACGTACTGGGGCTGGCGATGGTGTTCCTGGTGGCCCGGGCGTTCTCGTCGGGGTGCGCGGCGCTGACCGGGGTGGAGGCCATCAGCAACGGTGTGCCGGCATTCCGGAAACCCAAGTCCCGCAACGCGGCGACCACGCTGCTGCTGCTCGGCGGGATCGCCGTGACGCTGCTGATGGGCATCATCTTGCTGGCCGAGAAGGTCAGCGTGCAGATCGTCGACGACCCGGCCACCCAGCTGGGTGGTGCGCCCGAGGGGTATCACCAGAAAACGTTGGTGGCGCAGCTGGCCGAAACGGTGTTCGGCAGCTTCCACCTGGGCTTCGTGGCGATCACGGTCGTCACCGCATTGATCCTGGTCCTGGCCGCCAACACCGCGTTCAACGGGTTCCCGGTGTTGGGTTCGATCCTGGCGCAGGATCGCTACCTGCCGCGACAGCTGCACACCCGCGGCGACAGGTTGGCGTTCTCCAACGGCATCCTGTTCCTGGCGTTGGCGGCGATCGCGTTCATCATCGCGTTCGACGCCGAGGTCACCGCCCTGATCCAGCTGTACATCGTCGGGGTGTTCGTGTCCTTCACATTGAGCCAGATCGGCATGGTCCGGCATTGGACTCGGTTGCTGCGCAACGAGACCGACGGGCAGATCAGGTCCAAGATGATGCGCTCGCGGATCGTCAACACCGTCGGGCTGCTGTGCACCGGCTCCGTTCTGGTGGTGGTGCTGATCACCAAGTTCGTCGCCGGTGCCTGGATCGCGATCGTGGCGATGACATCGTTGTTCGTGCTGATGAAGCTGATCCGCAAGCACTACGATGCGGTGGCCAGGGAGCTGGCCGAACAGGAAGCCGAACAGGACGGTGGGGTGGTGCTGCCCAGCCGTAACCATGCCGTTGTCCTGGTGTCCAAACTGCACCTGCCGACCTTGCGTGCGCTGTCGTACGCGCGGGCCACGCGGCCGGACACCCTGGAGGCCATCACCGTCAGTGTCGATGATGGCGAGACCCGCGAGCTGGTGCGCAAGTGGGAGGACAGTGACATCACGGTGCCTCTGAAGGTGATCGCGTCCCCATACCGTGAGATCACCCGTCCGGTGCTCGACTATGTCAAACGCATCGGCAAGGAATCGCCGCGTACGGTGGTCACGGTATTCATCCCCGAGTACGTAGTGGGGCACTGGTGGGAGCAGGTATTGCACAACCAGAGCGCGTTACGGCTCAAGGGCAGACTGCTGTTTGAACCCAATGTCATGGTCACTTCCGTTCCATGGCAACTGAATTCGTCGGAGAGGCTCAAGAAGTTGACACCACAGTCGGCGCCCGGAGACGCGCGCCGGGGATTCCTGGAATGAGCGAACTGACAGTGACCGTCGGCGCGGCCGCCAACGGTGGGAGCTGCGTGGCTCGCCACGATGGCCGCGTGGTGTTCGTGCGGTACGCGCTACCCGGTGAGACGGTCCGGGTCCGGGTCACCGACGAGCGTGGATCCTATTGGCATGCCGAGGTTCTCGAGGTCATCGAACCCTCTGCGGATCGGGTGCCGTCGTTGTGTCCGATCGCGGGCGTGGACGGCTCCGGATGCTGCGACCTGGCTTTTGTCGACCCCGAAGCGGCTCGTGCCCTCAAAGGTGACGTGGTGGCCAACCAGCTGCAGCGACTCGGCGGATTCGAGTGGTCGGGCACCGCGCGGCCGATCGGGACCGGCGCGGCGACGGGATGGCGCACCCGGGTGCGCCTGGAAGCCGGGAAAGACGGGCGGCCGGGATTCCATCGGTATCACAGCGCCGAGCTGGTCACCGACCTGCACTGCGCCCAGCTGCCCGACGCCATGTTGGCAGATTTGCCCGAGGATGCGATCCGCGCCGGGGATCAGGTGCACGTTGTGCTCGACGACAACGGCGACCGGCACGTGGTGTGTGGTGGCCCGCAGCGGCGCACCCGCGCGGTGGAGGGGGACTACGAGACGGTGCAGCGGGTCGGGCAGCGCCAGTGGCGGCTTCCGGCCACCGCGTTCTGGCAGGCACACCGCGACGCCGCCACCCACTACAGCGAGCTGGTGGCGCAGTGGGCGGCGGCCGGGCCCGGGATGACGGCGTGGGATCTCTACGGCGGTGCCGGCGTGTTCGCCGCGGCCCTGGCCGACGAGGTCGGCGAACAGGGGCACGTGCTGAGCGTCGACACGTCGCGGTCGGGATCTCGGGCCGGCCGGACGGCTTTGGCGGACCGGCCACAGGTCAGTTTTGTCACCGAGTCGGTGCGCCGTGCCCTGGCCACCCAGCAGCAGGCCGCCGATATCGCCGTGCTGGATCCGCCGCGCACCGGGGCCGGCCGCGAGATCATCGACACGATCGCCGCGGCCGGCGTGTCACGGGTGGTGCACATCGGTTGTGAAGCTGCCGCATTCGCCCGCGATGTGGGCTTGTATCGCGGCCACGGCTATGAGGTGCAGGAGCTGGCGGTGTTCGATGCCTTCCCGCTGACACATCACGTCGAATGTGTGGCGCTGCTGACGCGTAGCTAGACTCAGCGCCTAGGTGTGCCGGGAAGTCTGGTCGGCGGTCAGTTTGTGCTGTCGTCGACCGAGGAGTGACACCGGTGCTGGAACCTCTTGTCCGTGGTTCAGGGCGCGCCGCCCGACGGACCGCCGATGTCCTGCGGCGCGAGACCGTGGGTGGGGTGCTGCTCCTGGTGGCCGCCGGGGCTGCTCTGGTGTGGGCCAACTCGCCGTGGTCGCAGTGGTACCGCCAGATCTCCGAATTCCGGATCGGGCCCGCCGCACTGCACCTGGATCTGTCGGTGGCAGCCTGGGCCGCCGACGGACTGCTGGCCATCTTCTTCTTTGTTGTCGGTGTGGAACTCAAACGGGAGTTCGTGGCCGGCGATCTGCGGGATCCGGCCCGGGCGGCCCTGCCGGTCCTGGCTGCGGTCGGAGGCATGGTGGTGCCCGCGGCGATCTATGTGGCGGTCAATCAGGGTTCCGCGGGCGGGTTGCTGGCGGGCTGGGCGGTGCCGACCGCCACCGATATCGCGTTTGCGCTGGCGGTGCTGGCGGTGATCTCCACCCATCTGCCGAGCGCGCTGCGCACCTTTCTGCTGACGTTGGCGGTGGTCGACGATCTGCTTGCCATCACCGTCATCGCGGTCGTCTACACCGATCATCTCTCTCCGGGGCCGCTTGCCCTGGCCGTGGTCCCGATCGTGTTGTTCGGCCTGGCCGTGCAGCGCGGCTACGGACGGTGGTGGGTGTTGGTGCCGCTGGCTGTCGCGGCCTGGGCGCTGGTGCACGCCAGCGGGGTGCACGCCACAGTCGCCGGGGTGGTGCTCGGTTTCACGGTCCCGGCACTGGGTCGTCATCGAGCCGCCCAGCGTTGTGAACACCTGCTGCAGCCGGTGTCGGCCGGGGTGGCGGTACCGGTGTTCGCCTTCTTTGCCGCCGGGGTCACGGTGGGTGGGTTGTCCGGTCTCGGTGAGGCGCTGACCCGGCCGGTCACCCTGGGGGTGATCGCAGGTCTGGTGCTCGGCAAACCCATCGGAATCCTGGTGACGACGTCGCTGCTGGTCCGATTCAGCCGCGCCGCCCTCCATGACGACCTTGCGTGGCGGGATGTCCTCGGGGTATCGCTGCTGGCCGGCATCGGGTTCACGGTGTCGCTGCTGATCGGTGAGCTGGCCTTCGGTTACGGCACCCAACCTGGAGCCGACGTCAAGGTTGGTGTGCTGGCTGGCTCGATTTTGGCTGGTCTGCTCGCTGCGGTCGTGTTGCTGAGGCGCAACGCCGCTTACCGTCGAGCCGAGCGTCTGCAGGCCGGAGACGTCGGCCAGGGCGGCGCGCCCGACGGTTAACCGCCTCGTCGCGACTGAACCAAGGTTGCGTGCGTAGACTGTCCGAATGCTTGAACAGATCCGCGGTCCCGCTGATCTGCAGCACCTTTCACAGTCTCAGCTAAGCGAACTGGCGATCGAGATTCGTGAGTTCTTGGTCCACAAGGTGGCTGCAACCGGCGGACATCTAGGCCCCAATCTCGGTGTCGTCGAACTGACGCTTGCCTTGCATCGGGTGTTCGATTCGCCGCACGACCCGATTGTCTTCGACACCGGGCACCAGGCGTACGTCCACAAGATGCTCACGGGCCGTTGTGCGGACTTCGACACGCTCCGGATGAAGGACGGCCTGTCGGGTTATCCGTGCCGGGACGAGAGCGAGCACGACTGGGTGGAGTCCAGCCATGCCAGTTCGGCGTTGTCGTATGCCGACGGTCTGGCCAAGGCTTTCGAACTCACCGGCCACCGCAACCGGCACGTTGTCGCTGTTGTCGGTGACGGCGCGCTCACCGGCGGGATGTGTTGGGAGGCGCTGAACAACATTGCCGCTTCCGGGCGTCCGGTGGTGATCGTGGTCAATGACAACGGTCGCAGTTACGCACCGACGATCGGCGGGCTGGCCGACCACCTGGCGGCGCTGCGCCTTCAGCCCGGTTACGAGCGGGTGTTGGAGCGTGGCCGCGGAGCGGTGCGCGGGGTGCCGCTGATCGGCGAGTTCTGCTATCAGTGCATGCACAGCGTCAAGGCCGGGATCAAGGACGCCTTGTCGCCGCAGGTGATGTTCACCGATCTCGGGCTCAAGTACGTCGGACCCATCGACGGTCACGACGAGCACGCGGTGGAAGCTGCGCTGCGCCACGCGCGCGGTTACAAGGCGCCGGTGATCGTGCACGTCGCCACCCGTAAAGGGATGGGTTACGGGCCTGCGGAGAACGACGAAGCCGAGCAGATGCACGCCACCGGCATCATCGATCCGTTGACCGGGGTGGCGACCACGGTGTCGGCGCCGGGCTGGACCGCTGCGTTTTCCGATGAGCTGATCAAGATCGCCCGCAAGCGTCGCGATGTTGTCGCGATCACCGCTGCGATGCCGGGACCCACCGGCCTGGCAGCGTTCGGGCAGCGCTTTCCGGACCGGCTGTTCGATGTCGGGATCGCCGAACAGCACGCCATGACGTCGGCGGCGGGGCTGGCCATGGGCGGCCTGCATCCGGTGGTGGCCATCTATTCGACATTCCTGAACCGCGCTTTCGACCAGCTGATGATGGACGTTGCGCTGCACCAGCTGCCGGTCACCATGGTGCTGGACCGTGCCGGGATCACCGGTCCCGACGGCGCCAGCCACAACGGTATGTGGGACCTGTCGATGCTGAACATCGTCCCGGGCATGCGGGTTGCCGCGCCCCGCGACGGGGCGACGTTGCGGGAAGAGTTGCGCGAGGCATTGGACGTCAAGGACGGTCCGACGGCGCTGCGGTTCCCGAAGGGTGATGTCGGCAACAACATTCCGGCGTTGGAGCGGGTCTCGGGAGTCGATGTGTTGGCCTGTCCGGCCGACGGGCTGTCCGACGATGTGCTGGTGGTGGCGGTCGGGCCGTTTGCGGCGATGGCGCTTTCGGTTGCCGAGCGGTTGCGTGACCAGGGCATCGGTGTGACGGTGATCGATCCGCGATGGGTTCTTCCGGTACCGGAGGTGCTGTGCGAGCTTGCCGTGGCGCACAAGCTGGTGGTGACGTTGGAGGACAACGGTGTCGCGGGCGGAATCGGTTCGTCGGTGTCGGCCCTGTTGCGACGCAACGAGATCGATGTGCCGTGTCGTGATCTCGGGGTGCCGCAGGAGTTCCAGGCGCATGCTTCACGGAATCAGGTGCTCGCCGAGATCGGCCTGACGGATCAGAACATCGCCCGCCGTATCACCGGCTGGGTCGCGGCTCTGGGCAACTCGGCAGTCCTCGCCGAAACGGACGTTTCGGCGGACAAGGGCGAGTAGAACCCGCCCTTTTGTGGGTTTCGGCGGACAAGGGTGCGTGTCATCCGTCGGTGGTGGTAGCAGGCTGTCGTAGCCGCAAGATGAAGGCAGATACGGCCAGCACCAGTACCAGCGCGCCGAGAACCCCGGTTTGCACGATGGCGCGGGCGAATTCGGGGCCCTGGTCGATGATCTTGGCTGCCTCGACGGATTGCACGACGATCTCCTTGATGCACGCCAGGATGCCGACGATCAAGAACGGCTCGGCGACGAGTTCGTGGGAGCGCAGGCTGGTGCGGACGGCGTAGAGCAACTCGACAAAGATGAAGATCAGCAGCACGCCGTCTAGGATTTCCAGCATGACGGTGCCGGTGGGGGTGTCCAGCAGGGTGAGCATGGTGATCACCTGCGACACCAGCAGGGCCACCGCGCCGGCCAGCAGTATCGCCGCTATCGCCCAGTAGAGCGCGTCCTCGGCAATGCTGATCACCCGATCGGCAAATCGCTGCCGTTCCTTCTCGTCCTGGGTTTCCTGCTTTTCGGCCACGCGGGCTGCCCTCCGTGCTCACGACTTGCGCCGTCCGGTTGGCACGGTGCCGGAGGATTCCCGAACCGGGATTTGTTGAAACCCGCGGGCCGGCGGATGTCAGTCCGGCGGCTGGAATGCTGCGGCGAGCACCGGCGTGGTCAGCTCACGCTGCCATTGCCGGGCCCCGCCGTCGAGCAGGAAAGCCTCGATCACGTCGGCAATGTTGTTGCGGTCCGTCGAATCTCGCCATTCCCAGCACAGGCGGCGCACCAACTCCGGAGACAGCAGGTTTTCGGTCGGCACGGTCACCCGCTCGGAGAGCACGCCCAGCCCGGCACGGGCGGCTTCCAGGCGCGCCGCAGCTTCCGGCTTGCGCTTGCTCCACCGCATCGGCGGTGGGGGGCCGTTCTGCGGTTCGCTGGATGCCGGTGGATCCGGGTTCTCCCGGGCGCTGCGCAGCGCCCCCAGCCACACCTGGGCGTGGCGCCGCTGCTTCGGTCCGCTGAACACCGGCAGGGCCGTCAGCTCTTCAACGTTTTTCGGATCCGCTTGTGCCGCATTCACAATCGCGGCGTCGGGCAGAATGCGGCCCGGGGCGATATCGCGTCGGCGGGCGATCTCGTCACGGACGGTCCACAGTTCGCGTACCGCCGCCAGCGCCCGTGGATTGCGCACTTTGTGGATGCCGGAGGTGCGTCGCCACCGGTCGCGCCGGGTGGGTTGGGCTTCGAAGGTCCGAAGGTGATCGAATTCCTGTGCAGCCCAGTCAGTTTTGCCCTGCTCGGCAAGTTCGGCTGCGATCGCCGAGCGTAGCTCGATGAGCACTTCCACATCGAGGGCGGCGTAGTTCAACCAGTCGTCGGGCAGTGGTCGTTTGGACCAGTCGGCGGCGCCGTGACCTTTGGCCAGGCCCAGCCCCAGCAGGCGTGCCACCATGGCGGCCAGGTTCACCCGGTCGAATCCGGCCAGCCGTCCGGCGAGTTCGGTGTCGTAGAGGGCCGGCGGTCGCATCCCGACCTCGGCCAGGCACGGCAGATCCTGATCGGCGGCGTGCAGGATCCATTCGTCGGTGCCGAGTACCGCGGCCAGTGGGTTCAGCACTTCCAGGCTGTCGCCGCCGTGGCTGACCGGGTCGATCAGCACGGTTCCGGCGCCGGCGCGGCGGATCTGGATCAGGTAGGCGCGGTTGGAGTACTTGAAGCCCGATGCACGTTCGGCGTCGACGGCAAACGGGCCGGAGCCGCCGGCGAGTAGCTGCGCGGCCTCCGCGATGTCGTACTTCGTCACCGAGACTTCCGGGACCCCGTCAGCGGGGGCGGTCAGCGGAAGCGGTTCGGGGGCGTTGTCGGGTTCCGGTTCCGTCATCTCAGGCGCGGGACCGGGATCCGAGATCGGTGATACCCACCGGCGGCAGTCCGGCCGCGTGTTCGAGGACTTCGCAGAAGGCCTGGACATGGGTGTCGAGTGCCAGCGAGGTTGCCGTCCACGAGGCGCGCAGCTCCAGTTGGTGGGCGCGTGGCGGACCGGAGATGTCGCCGTAGCGCACCGAGGTGGTCGAGGTGACGGTCCCGCCGAGGGCGGTCACGTGCTCGGCACGCGCCTCCAGGGCATCAACAAGCCAGCTCCAGGCCACCTCGGGCAGTAGCGGGTCGATGGCTTCGGTGGAATCGAGGTCGGCTTGGATGTAGGCGACCAGCCGCATCGTCCCGTCCCAGGCGTCGGAGCCTTCGGGGTCATGCAGCAGGATCAGCCGGCCGAATGCGTCCCCGTCGGACGATTCGGGTACCAGCGCGGTATCGGGGTGTTTGACCTCGGCGCCGACGGCGTAGCTGTACGGGGCGAGGCGTTGCGGCGGCCGGATCGGGCCCAACTCGATCTCCGCCCGCACGGTGGCGGCATTCATCGCCTCCACCGCCGCCCGGAATTCAGCAGGCTCGCCCACAGTCACACATTGACGCTAAACCCACTTGCCCGGCAGTGGGCGCAGGCGCGCCAGCTCGACAACACATCAGTTTTGGGACTGCACGGTGCAATGGCAGCATGGAGCCCGATGAATACCCGTCGTGAGCTGCCCGACTCGCCCTATCTGATCGCCGCCAGCGGCCGTGTGCCCGGCCGGGTGCCGGTCTGGTTCATGCGGCAGGCCGGCCGGTCGCTGCCGGAATACCGGGAGTTGCGCGCCAACCACCGCATGCTGGACGCCTGTTTCGACGCCGAGCTGGTCTGCGAGATCACCTTGCAGCCGGTTCGCCGGCACCGGGTGGACGCCGCGATCCTGTTCTCCGACATCGTGGTGCCGCTGCTCGGGGCGGGAATCGATCTCGACATCGTGCCCGACGTCGGTCCGGTGATCGCCCATCCGATCCGGACCGCAGCCGATGTGGCCGCGATCAAACCGTTGGATCCGCAACAGGTCGCGCCGGTGTCGGAGGCGGTCGGGCTGCTGGTGGCGGCGTTGGGGGAGGTGCCGCTGATCGGTTTCGCCGGGGCGCCGTTCACCTTGGCGTCGTATCTGGTGGAGGGCGGACCGAGCAAGAACCACGAGCGCACCAAGGCGATGATGTTCGGGGAGCCGCAGACCTGGCATGCCCTCATGACGGCGCTGACCGACATCACCATCGCGTTCCTGCAGGTCCAGGTCGCAGCCGGGGTGGACGCCATCCAGGTGTTCGACTCGTGGGCGGGCACGTTGTCGCTGGCCGACTACCGCAGCCATGTGTTGCCGCACTCGTCGCGGGTGTTTGCCACCCTTGCCGCTGCCGGTGTGCCGATGACCCATTTTGGGGTGGGGACCGCGGAGCTGCTCGGTGCCATGGCCGAAGCGGGCGCCGGTGTTGTCGGCGTCGACTGGCGCACCACCTTGACCGACGCGGCCCGTCGGGTTCCGTCGGGGATTGCTCTGCAGGGCAACTTGGATCCGGTGACGTTGTTGGCCGGGTGGGATGTGGTGGAACAGCGGGCCCGTGCGGTCGTCGAGGACGGGCGCAACGCGGTCGCGGCCGGCGCCTCCGCGCACATCTTCAACCTCGGGCACGGCGTGATGCCGGCCACCGATCCGGGTGTGCTCACCGATCTGGTGGCGCTGGTGCATTCGTTGTGAGCTCGAGTTTTGTTGTTGTCGGTGGCGGTGTTTCGGGGCTGACGGCGGCGTACCGGTTGCGTCGCACCTACGGTCCCGACGCCCAGATCACGCTGTTGGACCCGGCTGATCGGCTCGGCGGGATCCTGCGCACCGAGCGGCTGGGCGGTCAGCCGGTGGATGTCGGCGCCGAAGCGTTTGTGGTGCGTCGGCCTGAGGTGCCCGCGCTGCTGGCTGAGCTGGGTATTGCGTCCCGGCAGGTCGGGACCACCGGTGTGCGGCCGCTGATCTACAGCCAGCGCCGGTTGCACGGCATGCCCGTCGGCACGGTCAACGGCATTCCCAGCTCGGCGGCGTCGATGACGGGCCTGGCCGACGATGTGACGTTGAGCCGGATGGCGGTCGAGCCGACGAGGCCGCTGGATTGGCGGCCGGGTGCGGACCCGACAGTTGCCGCGGTGGTCGGGGACCGGTTCGGCGTGCAGGTGGTGGCGCGATCGGTGGATCCGATGCTGTCGGGCGTCTACGCGGGGTCCGCGGCGACGATCGGTATGCGAGCGGCGGCGCCGACGGTGGCCGCAGCGCTGGATCATGGTGCCCGCAGCCTCACCGAAGCGGTGCGCTCGGTGCTGCCACCGGTCAACGGAACACCGGTGTTCGGTGCGATCGATGGCGGTTACGAGGTCTTGCTGCGGGAGCTGCTCGCCCAAAGTGGTCTGCGCTGGGTGGCGACGGCCGCACAAGAACTGCACCGCGACGGCTTGCACTGGGTGGTGCAGGACGACGAGGGGTCCCAGTGGCGTGCCGATGGGGTGATCCTGGCGTTGCCGGCGCCGCGGCTGGCCCGTTTGATCGGGTCGGTGGCGCCGCGCAGTGCGGCCGCCGCCGCCCGGGTCGAGGTGGCCTCGTC
>NZ_JBARXZ010000131.1:0-3975 GCF_049647605.1 Mycobacterium sp.
CCGATGAGCTGCTCACCGACGCAGACCCCCAGGTCCGGGCTGCGGCGGTACGAATCGCTGCGGCCGTCGCCGCGCACGACGGCGACACCGCCCACGCTGCCGAGCTGTTCGGCTGGATCGGCCCCCAAACCGATACCACGCTGAGCGCCGGTGCCGTGATCGTCGCGGTCGCCGTCGGCGATTCACAGACGGCGCGGGCAGCACTCGCGGCACCGGCCGGCCCGCCGACAGCGTCGGCCCGCTCGGCCCGGAGCCTGGCCGAGGGACTCCTGGCCACCGTCGATCAGTCGTATCCGGCCGCCGTCGTGCGCTTGGGCCAAGCCGTCAGCGCCCAGCGACCGGCCGAGGAGGCCATGCCGGACACCGCCACCTCGCTGGTGAGCCTGGCCGCACTTCACGCCGGCGACGCGGTCCGCGCCCGCAGCGTGCTGTCCCGCGCGGTCCGGACCGCCGAATCGGCGATGTTCGTGCACCGGCATCAACTGCTGGCCGCCTGGGTGAAGATGCAGGAGGGCCACCTGCAGAGTGCCACCGCCGAACTGGCCGCACTTCCCACGGCCGGTCTGCATCGCCGTGACGCGCTGTGGGCTGCGGCGCTTCGCACCGGGGTAGCGCGGCGCAGCGGCGACACCGGCTCGCTGCAGACACACTGGTCTGTCGCGATGGAGGTGCTGACCGAGTACTCGGTCGACCTGTTCTCGCTGCTCCCCCTCGGCGAACTGTGGGTGGCCGCCGCCCGACTCCGCCAGGGCGACCGGCTGACATATCCACTGGAACGAGCGTTTGGCCTCCTCGAATCTTTGGGCAATCCGCCCGCCTGGTCGCTGCCACTGCATTGGGCCGGCGTGCACGCGGCGATCCTGACGAATTCGCCGGAGTCGCTGGCCCCGCACGGCCAGGCCCTGACCGCTGCCGGCACCGGGAGCGAGTTCGCCCGGGCCCTGGCGATGGCCGGACGGTCCTGGCTACGGGTGCTGGCCCGGCAGATCGACGTCGATGACGTCACCGCGGCCGCGCGTGGACTCGCCCACTTCGGTCTGACGTGGGACGCCACCCGGCTCGCCGGGCAGGCGGCGCTGCAGGCTCCTGACCCCCGAATATCCGGAACGATGCTGCAGGTTGCCCGCGACCTGAAGCTGACGGTCGGCGATCCCGAACCCGGCGAGCACGCGGATTCCGTCGAATCGCAGACGGCCCCGGCGCGACGGCCGATCGGCTCGCCGTTGTCGGACCGCGAACGCGAGGTCGCCGAGTTGTTACTCCTGGGGATGCCGTACCGGGACATCGGCGCCCAGCTGTTCATCTCGGCAAAAACGGTTGAACACCACGTCGCCCGGATCCGGCGCCGCCTCGGTGCCGAGTCACGTTCGGAGATGCTGTCGATGCTGCGCGCGCTACTTTCCTCTCAGAAATGAGACCCGCAACACATTTGCGGCCAAGTTAGGTAAGCCTCCGTAGCGAACATTTGCGCAGGGATGCAACTATGAGCTGGATCGCGCTTAAGTTACCGACCGGTAACATCCTTTAAGTTACCGTCGAGTAACTTCAGTTGGGGAGGCACTTGTGGGCACCTTGGAGTGGACGAGGCTGGCAATCGGCCTGCTCGGAACCGCAGTAGTTGCCGGTCTTGCCGTCAAACGGGTGCTCTGGCTCGTTAACTTGATTCGCTCCGGTCAGCCCGTCAGCGACGCCGCCGGACGCAAAGATGACATCCCCGCCCGGATCAAAGCGCAGTTCACTGAGGTGCTCGGCCAGGCGAAACTGCTGAAGTGGAACATCCCCGGCATCGCCCACTTCTTCACGATGTGGGGCTTCTTCATCCTGGCCTCGGTGTACCTCGAGGCCTACGGCGTGCTGTTCGATCCCAAGTTCCACATCCCGATCGTCGGGCGCTGGGACGCGCTGGGCTTCCTGCAGGACTTCTTCGCCTTGGCGGTGCTCTTCGGCATCATCGTCTTCTCGATCATCCGGTTGCGGTCAGAGCCCAAGGAGTACGGCCGCGACTCCCGCTTCTACGGTTCCCACACCGGTGGCGCCTGGCTGATCCTGTTCATGATCTTCAACGTCGTCTGGACTTACGCGCTGTTCCGCGGAGCCGCAGTGAACACCCTCGGCGAAGACTTCCCCTACGGCTGGGGCGCGTTCTTCTCCCACGGCATGGCCTGGGTGCTGCATCCCTTGGGTCACGACGTCAACCACGTCATCGAGACCGTGGCGCTGCTGCTGCACATCGGCGTCATGCTGGTGTTCCTGCTGATCGTGCTGCACTCCAAGCACCTGCACATCGGCCTAGCGCCCATCAACGTCACGTTCAAGCGGCTGCCCGACGGTCTGGGCCCGCTGCTGCCCATGGAGTCCGGCGGCAAGCTGATCGACTTCGAAGATCCGGGCGAGGACGACCAGCTGGGCCGCGGCAAGATCGAGGACTTCACCTGGAAGGGCTATCTCGACTTCACCACCTGTACCGAGTGTGGCCGCTGCCAGTCGCAGTGTCCGGCCTGGAACACCGGTAAGCCGCTGTCCCCCAAGCTCGTCATCATGAACCTGCGCGACCACCTGTTCGCGAAGGCGCCCTACATCCTGGGCGAAAAGCCGATGCCCGACGGCGAGAACGAAGCCCAGCAGCTCGCCTCCGCCGAGGGCGGGTTCGTCGAGACCAAGCACGACCAGCACCATGCCGTCCCCGAGTCCGGCTTCGAGCGCATCATGGGCTCCGGCCCGGACCAGGCGCTGCGACCGCTGGTCGGCACGCTCGAGCAGGGCGGCGTCATCGATCCCGACGTGCTGTGGTCCTGCACGACGTGCGGCGCCTGCGTCGAGCAGTGCCCGGTCGACATCGAACACATCGATCACATCGTGGACATGCGCCGCTACCAGGTCCTGATGGAGTCGGAGTTCCCCTCCGAGCTGGGTGTGCTGTTCAAGAACCTCGAGAACAAGGGCAACCCCTGGGGCCAGAACGCCAAGGACCGCCTCACCTGGATCGACGAGGTCGACTTCGACATTCCGGTCTACGGCAAGGACGTCGAGAGCTTCGACGGCTATGAGTACCTGTTCTGGGTCGGCTGCGCCGGCGCTTACGAGGATCGCGCCAAGAAGACCACCAAGGCCGTCGCCGAGTTGCTGGCCGTCGCAGGCGTCAAGTTCCTGGTGCTCGGCGATGGCGAGACATGTACCGGTGATTCGGCACGCCGCGCCGGCAACGAGTTCCTGTTCCAGCAGCTCGCCGCGCAGAACATCGAGACCATCAACGATCTGTTCGACGGGGTCGAGACCGTCGACCGCAAGATCGTGGTCACGTGCCCGCACTGCTTCAATACCCTCGGCCGGGAGTACTCACAGGTCGGCGCCAACTACACCGTGTTGCACCACACGCAGCTGCTGAATCGGTTGGTCCGCGACAAGAAGCTGACCGCGGTCAAACCGGTGTCACAGGACATCACCTACCACGACCCCTGCTACCTCGGCCGGCACAACAAGGTCTACGACGCACCGCGCGATCTGATCGGCGCGTCCGGGGCGACGCTGACCGAGATGCCACGCCACGCCGACCGGGGGCTGTGCTGCGGCGCCGGCGGTGCCCGGATGTGGATGGAAGAGCACATCGGCAAGCGTGTCAACGTCGAACGCACCGAAGAGGCCATGGACACCGGCGCCTCGAAGATCGCAACGGGCTGCCCGTTCTGCCGCGTGATGATGACCGACGGTGTCGACGACGTGGCGGCGACGAGGGACGTCGAGAAGGTCGAAGTTCTCGACGTGGCTCAGCTGCTGCTGGGCTCGCTGGACCTGAGCAACGTGAAGCTGCCCGCCAAGGGTGCCGCGGCCGAGGAATCCGCCGCGCGCGCCGCCGGCGCCGAAGCCACCGCCGCCGCACCTGCTGAAGTCGAAACAGCCGAGGCCGAAGCCGAAGCGGCCGTAGCGGCCCCCGCCGAGGTCAAGACCCAGGCGCCGGTCAAAGGTCTGGGGATGGCC
>NZ_JBARXZ010000132.1:0-55740 GCF_049647605.1 Mycobacterium sp.
CGTCATCGACGATGCGGCCCTGGGCGGCGGTGTCGATGCGCAGGTTCACAAAACCCGGTCCGGCGACGTCGGCCGCCGCGATCCCGTCGGCGGCGGCCAGCGCCTCAGCCAGCCAGCCTGCCAACTCACGCGGGTTGGCGCCGACCTTTTTACCCACCTGAAGTGCCAGGTTGGTGGCGTAATCTCCGTGGTCAGGGTTGCGCGGGCGCTCTACCGTCACCGTTTCGGGCAGCGCATCAGTGTCCAGGTCGTGGGCGGCCAGCACCCCAGCGGCGGTGCTCTTGAGCAGCTCGGCCAGATCGGCGGGTGTCACAAGGATCCATCCTATGGTCTGGGGTGGTTGCAACCCGAATCGATTACCGAGGACAAAGCAGCCTCTCCGATGCGTTAGGCTATGCAAGCCCAATCGGCGCAGTGTGAATGCGCCCCCGTAGCTCAGGGGATAGAGCGTCTGCCTCCGGAGCAGAAGGCCGCAGGTTCGATTCCTGCCGGGGGCACATCTGGAGGGGTGGGGCTTCCCACTCCTGTGATTAGCCAGTCGAAGCCGACTTCGAGCGCGTAAGCGATGCACTCGAGCTCGTCGATCGTGAACGGCCGCTGGCCGCTGAGCGCCCGGCCGATGGTGACGCGGTGGATGCCACTGCGCTCGCCGAGCTCCTGCTTGGTCATCTCCTGCTCACCCATCTGCCCCTTGATGCGGCGCAGAATCTGGGCAGAACGCGGCATCGCATTGGGCGCGACGCTGATGCTGGTCACGACATTCTCGGTGCTCATGTGAGTCAGAGTATCAATTACGTAGCATTGTGTCACTAGTTCATGACGCGACGTAACAAATACGGCTCTTCGAAGCTCAAATCTGAACAACGCACCTCGATTTGGTTCACGGTGTGCTTGATTTCCGTTCGCATGCGTGCGTACTGTTCAACTATGAACAACGTGACACCATCCAGAACAGTCGCGGGGAACGTTCGAGCTGAAGCGGCCCGCCTTGGAATCGACAACCAGACCCTTTCCCGGGGTCTCCAACAGAACCGTGTAACCCTCGGCCGCAGTCTTCGTGGGGAGCGTCCCTTCACCATCGACGAGATTGTTTCTCTCGCACAAGTTCTCGGGACGCCAGTCTCCACCCTCCTTGCGGGCGTGGTCGACGCGGAGCGCGCGGCATCATGACCGCCACCCTCGCAACCATCCCCTTCCATGGCGACGACCTTCTAGTGGCCGACGTCGACGGCCGTCCGCAGGTGGTGCTCAACGCCGCATTCACCGCCATCGGCCTCGACGCAGCCACGCAGGTCGCCAAGGTTCAGCAGCAGCATTGGGCGCGAACGGGCGTTACGCCAGTCCGTCTCCCGGGTGATCCGCGCACCCGCAACGTCATCACCTCCGACGTCCGCACCTTCCTCATGGCACTCGCCACCATCCCCCTCTCCCGCGTCGCCGAGCACGTTCGCCCCAAGCTCGCCGCCTACCAGTGCGAGGTCGCCGACGTCATCGAAGCCCACTTCACCGCCGACCGTCACGCGGCCACCGTGCCCAACACGGTCACCTGGGATGAAGCCACCGCGCTGATCCGTCAGCGGTACGGCATCGACCTCGACGTCACCTCCGTCACCCGTGGCCTGCGCGATGCTGGCGTGCTCAAGCAGAACGGCTCGCCCAAGAAGGCATACCGAGATTGGTTCTGGCACACCGGATCTGCGTGGACCCTCCACCCGCACATCCTGCCTGAACTGACCCGCAAGCTGGTCGACACCCGCCGCGCACTGGGTGACATGCAGTCGCAACTCCAGCTGGATCTCGCGCTGGATGAGCAGTTGCGGCACGAGATGCGCGCACTCCCCGGTGGAAGCGAGGCCACCGCATGACCAACCCCCACCCCGTCACCACCTCCCACGTCGAGATGGGTGACGCCTCCGACATGGACCTCACCGGCATCTTCGCCGCGATCGAGGATGGCCGGATCGCAGATGAGGTGACCCAGTGACCGCCATCGACTTCATCGGCCCCATCGCCCTGGTCATGGCCGGCATCCCGATGACCCTCTGCGCCGTCGCCCGCCGCCCCAAGCCGAAGCCCGCCTCCCCCCTCGCGGCCGCCGTCGACAAAGCCTGGTCGGCTGACGGCAAGACCTGGCGCGGTGCTGACTTCATCCGGCCGAAGCGGGGCAAGAAATGACCGGCCTCCTCATCGCCCTCGTCGTCATCGGCTCCCTGCACCTGCTCGTCTCCATGGCCATCGCGGGACACCTCGGTCGTCTCGTGCGGATGGCGGAAGGGCGGCGGTCGTGACTCAGATCGAGATGCCCATGACCGGCATCTGCCCAACCCCCTCCAAGCAGTCCTACCGCTCACAGGCCACCGCCAAGCACGCCGAGATCGAGCGCCGGTCGCGCGGCAATCAGAACCGCCTCTACCCGTACGAGTGCAGCGCTGGCGGCCACTGGCATCTGACCCACCACACCCCCGAGAGGCAGTTGGCCGTGTTCAACCACGACAGCGGTGCCGCCGGTCTCACTGCGGTGTCCAACGCCTTCGAGGGCACCAGCATCCGGCACGTCATCACCGACCAGCCCGTGTGGATCGGTCGAGATGTCTGCGATGCAGTCGGGATCTCGAAGTACCGCGACGCCCTGGCCCAGCTCGACGACGACGAGAGGGTGTCCGTGGTCGTGGACACCCCTGGTGGGCCGCAACGGATGTCGGCGGTCACCGAGGCTGGCATCTACTCCCTGATGCTCATCAGCCGCTCCGACAAGGTGAAGCCGTTCAAGCGATGGCTGACCCACGAGGTGCTGCCGACGATCCGCAAGACGGGCCGGTACGACAGCAGCCTTGCCCTCCCAGATCGCAAGACGCTGGCTCAGTGGGTGGTCGACGCTGAGACCCGCGCCGATCTGGCCGAAGCTCACGTCGCCGAGCTCGAGCCCAAAGCCGCCTTCTACGACGAACTCATGGAAGCCGACGGCACCTACTCGATGCTGGCCACCTCCAAGATGCTCGGCTGGGGTCGCAACGTGATGATGCGGGAGCTGCGTCGGTCGGGCGTGCTCCAGGGCAACAACCTGCCTTACCAGCGCTACGAGCACCACTTCAAGGTGACGCCCGGGACCTACGTGCACCCGAAGACTGGTGAGCGAATCCCCACTGCCACAACGACTGTACGGCCGAGTGGTGTCGACTTCCTGCGCAAGAAGCTGGACCGGTCGCCGGTGGTGGTGGGATGAGCACCTGGATCATCGCGGCCTATGTAGCAGTGG
This sequence comes from Mycobacterium sp., assembly GCF_049647605.1. GTDB lineage: Bacteria > Actinomycetota > Actinomycetes > Mycobacteriales > Mycobacteriaceae > Mycobacterium. The sequence continues at coordinate 3,257 of NZ_JBARXZ010000132.1, forward strand.
CCATCACGGCATTCGTCGTCACGATTCGTGTGAACCGCGAGGTCTTGAGGGGCGCGATGGACGACGACCCGATCGGCGCGTCGTTCTTCACGCTCAGCATCGGCGTTCTTGCAGCGGCGTGGCCTGTAACCGTCGCGATGCTCGGCGCCATCGGGCTCACCTACCTCGCCATCAGGGCAACTCTGGCGGTGATCACCCGATGATCCACACCAAAGACTCCCGTCAAATCTTCGCAATCCTCAACCGCACCAGCGTCACCCGCGACGAACGCCTTGCCATCCTCAGCTACATCAACACCCGCGTCGTGAAGTCGACGAATGACCTGACGCCGTTCGAGCTGCAGATCACGGCCGGCGTTCTCTATTCGTGGGACGCCGCCGGTCACCTTGAGGCGCAGGTCGCTGACATCTTGAGCGGTCGGAGGGCGGCATGAGTTGGCTCAAGATCGCCTGCGCTGAACGTGACGCCATCTTTCACGCCGAACGTGACGAGAAGCTGCGGCCACTGTCTGGCTGCACGGACATGTCAGGAGAGCTGCATGGCGGCGATCCGCAGATGGACATCACCTGGGGACTCGCGTCGACGGATACGCCAGTGCTACGGGAGACGCGCTATCCAGCACGGGAGTCAGGTCAACCTGATCGTAAGCCCTGCGAGCACTATGCATTTCAAGACGACGGGTGGTGACGCGATGACCTACGATCCCGCATCCGCCTGGGACGAATGCAACAGTCCCGCAGTGTCATCCACGGGTCACACCTACTCGCCCGAGACTCAAGCCCTCCTGGCCGCCGTGATGTCCGGCGACACGTGCCCGGACTGTGGTGCGCCGAACGATCAGCAGCATTTCGATGCGTGCGTTCGGCACCCGGAGAACAGCCCGAAGCCGTGGGTGGTGAATGGCATCGAGGTCAATCCCCTGGAGCTGCACCGTGATGGCGATCTCGTCTCGGTGCAGATGGCAGACGGGCGAATCTTCACCGAGTACGTCGAAGACCTACGCAGACGAGTTGGACCCAAATCACCTGAGTGGCTTCAGGACTTGCTGAACAAGTCCGAGCGATTCATCCGCGAAGCATACGGGATCCCCACTGTTGACACCGAAGCGGAACTTCGCCGCGAGTTGGCCACCGTCACCGATGAACGCGACGCGTTGATCCGTGAGCGTGACGAGCTGGCTGATCGTGTCCATGACCTGGAGGAGTGGGCACGGGAACCGAAGGTGGTGGAGCGGTGAGCATTGAGGATCAGAGGGCATTTGGGCTCGACCTTGACAAGTGGTTCATAACCAAAGGGCACCCCAGCGCCAAAGGCCAATGGCTCGCCCTACCTCCCCATCGGGCGGACCTGCCAAAGATGAAGCCAATCCGATTCTCCACTGGCGCCGAGGCGTTGACCGCATTCGCCAGGGGCAGCTACTCATCCTGCGTCAAGGACGTCTTTGATGTTCGGGGTGGGCGATGAGCTGGCTCATGAGCGCCTCTGTCCGCGCCGAGTTCGCAGCCCGCCGGTTCTGGTCGAGTGTCCGTGATGCGTTGCGGGAGCGTGCGTCCGGGTTCTCTGATCGTGAGGCTGGGGATTTCCTGTCGCAGGCTGATGTGCTCGCCGCTGATCAGATGAGCCCGGATGTGGCGTTCGATGACGAGCCGCCGACATGGCCTGCCCCACCGCGGTTGCCCTCCACCCCCGACACCCCCGACCTCAACGGTGACCCCGAGGTTGAGGCGGCCCTGGCGGCCTGTGAATCCGAGGCTCAGCTCATGCGGAAAGCGGCTCTCGTAATCGCGCTACTGCAAGCCGGCGGTCCGGTGACCGAAGGCTGTTACGTCAAGACCATCAAACCCATCGTCGACGCCCTCTACCTCCGCGTCGCGACCAGCGAATGAAAAGCGGCCCCGCCCTGCCCGGCGAGGCCACCACGACACGGATTGAAAGGAACCCGATGTCAGAGCAACAACCTACCCGCAACGTCGAGCTGCTGGAGCGCACCATGCAGCACATTGACGACCATCCCGAACTGCACGACCAAGCCGACTGGGCGAACTCGTGCGGCACTGCCGCGTGCTTCGCTGGCTGGTCCGCCCTCCTAGCCTTTGGGACCTCAGTCCTGGATGGCTACGGGTTTGAGCTTCCCGCGCCGTTCAATGACAGGCTGCCCAACGGCAACCACCCACGCATGAGCATCCAAGCTGCTCGACTGCTGGGGCTCACCAAGGCCGAAGCGGAAACGCTGTTCGACGCCAACAACACGCGGGACATGCTGCGGCTGATGGTCAAAGATCTCGCGAACGGCGACGACCTGCGCGAGCTCGACGAGTACGAGAACGAGGCTGGCGCATGAGACCTCGAGTCCTCCGCACCCGCCTCACCCTCATGGCCCTCGGTGCGTTCCTGGCTGGCGCGGTCATCGGGTCTATGCCGAGCGCGAAGGCTGACGGTTTGCCGGCTGATCAGGAGCGGTATGTCGTGGAGTTCGGTGAGTCTGCGATGTGTCCGGTGCTTGATGGTTCCCCTGATTTGGCGGGGGTGTTGGGTGTCGGTTTGGGGATTGTGGGTGACGGGTTCGCTCCTGAGGCTGCTGGGTTGATGCTCACGGAGGCTGTCTCGCGTTGGTGTCCCCGGCATATGGCGTTGTTGGTGGAGTTGGGTAGCGGGCAGCGTGCGGGGGTGCTGCTGTGAGCGCCATCGTCACCGTCGACTACTACCGAGGCGTCACCGTCCAGATCCCCCACGGAGAAGCGAGCAGCGTCGACAAGGACGGCTACCTGACCGTCCAGCGCGCTCGCTATGGCGAGACCATCGCGACGTTCAAGCCGGGCAAGTGGGAGTTCATCGTGATCACCCCAGCCCGCGGTCCCGATGGCCGGTTCGTGAAGCGGGGCCGGTCATGAGTCGCCGCCTGGTAGTGGCCAACGATGAGCGGGTCTGCCCGGTCTGCTACCGATCCGTGTCCTGGTATGGGCCGCAGAGATTGATTGAGGCGCATATGGATTCGTTGCGGTGGCGTGAGTGTCCGGCGAGTCGGGAGCCGTTCCGTATCACGATCGCTGCGGACCTGGCGTTCCGTGCTGATGACATTGAGAGGCGGTGGGTTGCATGACCCGCCTCGCCCCCCTCCCTGGTGCTCTGGTCGCTGCTCACGGCCTGTTCCTGTCGACGGGGCCGGTGTTCTTCGCAGGGTTGGCGTTAGCGGTCGGGGCGTGGCTGGTGGCGGACTGCTGGAGGACGGTGCGATGAGTGACGTCGACGGCGCCAAGAAGCTGCTGGCAGACAACGGGTTCGTAGTTCTGCGCGAGAAGTCATATCGGCAGGCCCAGGAGCGGCAGCGAATCGCTGAATGCATGCGTGAATCAGCGGAGCGTGACGCCGAGTCGGCTCGACACTGGGCGCAGACGGAACTCTGCGAGGAGACAAGATTTCTCCGCAACCGCTGCGAGTTCCTCTATGGCGCAGCGATCAAGGCCGGCGCCGACCCGGAGGATCTGCGCGGGCGCATCTACCTCGATGACCACGAGCGCGGTCGGTCTCGCCTAAATCCGGCGGCCACCTCATGACTGTCAGCATGCGCCGCCTGGACAACTGGGTGATGGAAGCGGGCTCCCACGAGCGCGAGGAGGAGCGAGACGCCCGGCGGTTCATGACCGAATCAGACAGAGCTATCGGGTGTCAGCACAAGCGGATCGCGTCACGAGGGCCCTGGGGCTACTGCGTGACGTGCGGAGAGAGGTTGGAGATATGAGCGCGCCGGCGACCGAATCAGTACCCACCGAAGATGGCTTCTGGCCGGGGGTCCCCGACGCGATCTACCACGCCGACCATGACAGCCTGTCGAGCACCGGCGCGCGCAAGCTGCTGAAGTCGCCCTACAAGTTCCACTGGGCACAGGGCCAGCCGGCAGAGCACGCAAAGCATTTCGACCTTGGCCACTACGTACACGGCTTAGTGCTCGGCGTCGGAGCTGAGGTGGTCGTCATCGACGCTGCTTCTTTCAACGGCAAGGCGGCCCAAGCGCAGCGCGATGAGGCGTACGCCGAGGGAAAGGTTCCCATCCTCGCCGGCTGGGTGGATCCCGCCGAGACGATGGCGCAGCGCGTTCGCGATCACCACCTCGCGGGCAGCCTGCTCGCCAATGATGACGCACAGTTCGAGCTGAGCGCCTACTTCCATGACCCGCTCACCGGCGAGCGTGGCCGGGCGAAGTTCGACATCTTCGCGCCGACTGGCGACTGGATCGTCATTGGCGACGTGAAGACCACAAGCAAGTCGGCCGACCCTCGCACGTGGTCGAAGACGTCTGGCGACCTCGGTTACTGGATTCAGGACGCGCTCTATCGCATCGCGGCCGAATCCCTTGGGGCCCAAAACGTCGACTTCGTGTTCGTCAACGTCGAGACCGAGCCTCCCCACCTTGTGAGCGTTACCCGCCATCGGCCGCGGGCCGTCGAGCTGGGCCGCGCCAAGGTGCGCGAGGCATTCGACCTCTATCACCGCTGTCGCCAATCTGACATCTGGCCCGACTGGGGTCCAGGAATTCACGACGTCGATCTACCCAGCTACATCTACTACCAGGAAGAGGCAGAATGACCGCCACCGTCCAGCCCTACCAGCCGCCCAGCACTCGACCGGCCAGCATTGGCCAGCAGACCGCCGTCGAGCAGTCCCGCGCAATCGCCGAGGTCCAGGCCGCCGTCGTTGTGGCCCAGCAGATCCCGCGCGACATCCAGCGCGCCGTCGCCGAGATGCAGGAGTCATGCAGCCGTCTGGCTATGGCCAAGCAGGCGTTCTACCAGGTGCCCAACCGAGGCAACGGCCCGTCGGTGCATCTCCTGCGCGAGCTGGCCCGCATCTGGGGCAACGTGCAGCACGGCACCCACGAGCTGGCTCGCGATGACGACAAAGGCGAGTCGGAGATCCAGGCGTTCGCCTGGGATGTGCAGACCAACACGCGCACCAGCCGCACATTCGTCGTGCCGCACGAGCGAATGAAGGGCAAGGGGCGCCAGCAGCTCACCGACCTCGGCGACATCCAGAACAACAACAACAACGTCGGGGCCCGCGCCGTGCGCGAGTGCATCTCCAACGTCCTGCCGAGGTGGTTCACCGAAGAGGCTCAGAATCGCTGCCACGCAACACTGGAACACGGTGAGGGAAAGCCACTGGCCCAACGCGTGACCGAAATGCTGGGAGCGTTCAAGGGTATCGGCATCACCGAGTCTCAGATCGAGACCAAGCTGGCCAAGAAGCGCGGCCAGTGGGACGCCGGCGATATCGCACAGCTCGGCATCGCATACACATCGATCACTAGAGACGGCTACGACAAGGATGAGATGTTCCCGCCTGTCAATGCGGGAGTCAGCGCCGACGACATCGCGGCCAGCTCAAAGCGGAAGCCGAAAGCTGAGCCCGCCCAGCAGGAGATCCCCGCCGATGTTCTCATGGTCAGCGCTGAGCAGATCGCTGAACTCACCGAACTCCTCACCCGAGCCGCCGGCGAAGACCTTGCCACCCAAGCCGACTTCCTCGCCGCCTGGCGAAAGGGCCGCGGCAACGAGGAGCCGCTCGATGGGGTGGGCGACCTGAGTGCTGATGAAGCCGAGGCGCTGTTGGTGGATCTGAAGGGTGGGAAGTGATGTGGGACGAAGAGCGATGGCTCATGGAGGAGACTCCCGGCAATCCGAATGACTGCGAGACGAATGACGCCCGTCAGATCGTTTGCAGTATCAACGCACTCGTGTTTCAAGTGCGCCGACTGGCCGACACGCTAGAGCCGAAGGAAGGCCTCGCGAGAATCCGTCCGAGTGCGGCGCTCTGATGACCATCACCCTCTACAGCTCAAACCCCAACTGCCAACCCTGCCGTCTCACCAAGGCCAAGCTCGCCCGCCTCGGACTCGACTACGCCGAAGCCTCGCCGACTGACGAGGTGATGGCCACCGTCCGGGCGCTGGGCCTCGAGCTGACCGCGCCCATCGTCCAGGCCGGGGATGACATTTGGACTGGCTTTCGGCCTGACCGTATCGACGCACTCGCATCCGCCATCAACGCTGCCTGAAAGGACCACTCATGACGCTCAAGATTATCGGCAACCTCCCGGGAGATGACGCCAATGGGCTCGTCGGCCTCGCTGACGAGATGCTGGACAACCCGCTCAAGGTCCATGCGGTCATAGTCCTCATCGACTGCAAGACCGTCGAGACCGACCAAGACACTGGCGCGACCACCGTCAAGGCACGCATCCGCCGCGCTGAGCGCATCCGCCGCGAGGACCTGCCGACCGCCGAGAAGCTGGTGCGCCGCGCACTCGAAGGCCGATCCGGTGGCGAAGTGCTGCCCATGGAGCTTGAGGACGAGATCACCGCTGCGTTCTCCGATATCGACCCGAGGACTGGGGAGGTGCGGGGGTGAGTGATATCCACATCGACTTGCCATGGAAGCGCCCGCCGCTGAGTTCGAATCAGCGCCTGCACTGGGCCAAGAAGGCGTGCATCACGCGCGAGATCCGCCAAGCTGCAGCCCTTCTGTCTCGGAATGCACCTCGGGCGGAACGTCTGGTCATCACCCTGCACTACCGACCAAGGGACCGTCGCCGCCGAGACCGGGGCAACCTCTACCCCACAGTAAAAGCGTTGGTGGACGGCATCGTTGACGCTGGCGTTGTGCCCGACGACGACACCGAGCACGTCTCCACTCCCGAGCCTGTCATTCACGAGCCTGGCGAGGCTGCGCTGTGGCTGGTGCTGCAGTACCCGGACCACACCCCGAGTGGTCTCGATGAATTCCACCCGGCCACCACGCACAACCCGGAGGCGTCATGACCGACATCATCATCCGCCCGCGCGCCGATCAGAAGTTCGACATCTACGTTCGCGCCGACAATGGGCACTCGCTGCTGAACTCAAGCCAGGGGTACGAGCGGGCTATTGACGCCGAGACGGTCGTGCGGAACCTGTTTGGCGGCGGCGCTGCTGAGCGGGTGCGGCACATGCGCGCCTTTCTCGGCGGTCCAGATGTCAGCCCGGAGTCGCTGCGAGAAGCGGATATACGCGCGCTGATTGAGCTGCTGTTCGATCCGAAGTACGGCGGCGAGCCCACCCGCCTCACCGTCGAGTACCGCGATGGGCGGGTTAAGAGTGAGGTGATCGGGTGAGGATCGGATCCCTCTGTTCAGGAGCAGGTGCCCTGGACATGGCTGTCGAGCAGGTGTTCGGCGCGACGACGGCATGGCACTGCGAGAAGGATGATGCTGCCAGCAGGGTGCTTGAGCATCGCTACCCCGGCGTGCCGAACCACCGCGACCTCATCATGACTGACTGGTCGACCGTCGAACCCGTCGACATCATGTCCTTCGGCTGGCCCTGCCAGCCGTTCAGCCTCGCCGGAAAACGAAAGGGAGCCGATGACGAACGCGCCATCTGGCCGCACATCGCGCGAGCCATTTGCCTGGTTCGACCACGAATCATCGTGTTGGAGAACGTCTCAGCTGTCCTTGCTGGAGAGTTCGGACGAGTCGCCAACAGCTTGGCCAACCTCGGGTATGACCTCCGATGGACATGCCTACGCGCTTCCGACATCGGTGCCACTCACCAGCGAAACCGGTTCTTCGCCATCGCTACCGACACCACGCGCGTCGGACGGAACGAAGGGCGGGCCGAATCAACGGGGATCGTCGGGGGACCTGATGCTGCCCTCGGCAGTGATACGGATGTAGACCTGCTGCCAACACCGAGCGCTGCAGACGGCGGCGGCGGCCACCTCACCCGTTCTGGTTCTCGCTCAGGCGAGCTGCTTCTGCCTGGCATTGCGCGCGCCTATGGGAACGGTGAACTCCTACCCACACCAGCAGCGGCACGATCAGGACGAAACAGATCGCAAGGTCCGAACGCTGCGATCAGACCATCACTCGACAGCATCACCGAACTGCTGCCGACACCTGCCGCCGCAGACGGGGATCGCGGTCCAGATTTCGCCCGGGCCAACCGCGTCGGATCTGGTGGCGACGACCTGGTAACCATTTGCGCCCGCGCCACTCAGCAGCGGGGTAGCCGCTGGGGTAAGTATGCGCCGGCCATCGCCCGCTGGGAGGAAGCCACTCGCCCCGCACCGAGCCCCACCGAACCAAACACCAAAGGCAACCCGCGCCTGAATCCCGCGTTCTCCGAGTGGATGATGGGCTGGCCCGACGGCTGGGTCACCGCCGTACCAGGGATCTCGCGCAACGATCAGCTGCGCATCATCGGCAACGGTGTTGTCCCACAGTGTGCCGCTGTGGCGTTGCGGTGGCTACTGAGCCTTGAGATGGCCGCATGACCGGCGAGATCCCCTGCCCCGCCGAATCCCTCGGCCGCTGTGACGACGGCCGGCGCATCCATGAGTGCGACCTGGGGGACGACCACGACGGCGGTCATGAGTGCGCGTGTGGGTGGCGTTGGGCTGAGCGAGATGAGTGAGAGAGGGGCCGACTATGGCCGTCAGTAAGCGCTTGAGGCATGAAGTCCTCAAGCGAGACAACTACACCTGCCGCTACTGCCGGTCGGTTGACAGCCCACTGACCATCGACCACGTGATCCCGGTGGCGCTCGGCGGGACGGACGAACCAACGAACCTTGTTGCGGCGTGTAGAGACTGCAACGCCGGCAAGTCGTCGGTGCCGTCCGATGCCGCGCTTGTCGCCGATGTCACGAACGATGCGCTGAGGTGGGCTGGTGCGATGAAGCGCGCCGCAGAGATCGAACACGGCAAGCGCACTGACGATATCGCGTTCGTCGGCCGGTTCATCGAGAACGTGCAAGCCATCCTCGAGGCTGACCCCAATGAGCGGACCTACTGCGTCCCCGATCTCAGGTCGCCCGCGGTCGGTGGACTTGAGGGCATACGCAGGACTGTCCTCCAGTTCCGTGACAACGGACTCGATCTCGATGACCTAGATCGGGCCATTCGGAAGGCGTCAGCCAATCGCGCAATCAGTGATCAGCACAACTGGAAGTACTTCTGTGGCGTCGCCTGGGGGATCATCCGCGATCGGCAAGAGGTCGCGCGTCAACTCTTGGAGGCCGAGTAGTGCCTTGGTTCTACGTCGACGACATGTTCGCGGACAGCAAGCCAGTGATGGCCCTGGACCGCGCACTACGCAATGAAGCAATTGGGCTTTGGGTGCGGTGTGGGGCATGGTCGGCCAAGGAGGAGACGGATGGCCGCGTGCCTCTCGATACCGTCAAATCCTTCGGCGGGACACCGCGATTGATCCGTGCCCTACACCAGCAAGCCAACCTCTGGGGCCATGAGAATCCGGAGATTCCGCCGGAATCTTGGCGAGATTCTCGCGAAATTTTGTTCAAATCTTGGGAAAAATGGCAGAAAACTAGGGCCGAAAATGCAGCCAAGCGCGAAGCCGACGCGGCCCGCCAGTCGAGCTATCGGAAGGGCAAAAAGGGACGGAATTACGTCCCCCCTAAAGCGACTAGCAGCGACGACGCAGAAGTGTCACAGCGTGACAGTGACGAGTCGGAATCGGCCGACAGCAAATTTGTGTCACGGTGTGAGTCACAGCGCCCCGACCCAGACCCGACCCGACCCAACCCTTCTCTTGTAGAGACTTCTCAAGAAGGGGTTACGTCAGGTGACGCGCGAGAAGCCCCCCCGAAATGTCGACGGCACAAGGAGAACTCACCCTCGCCGTGTCCGGCATGCAAGGCGCGGCGCAAGTGGGACGAGGCCGAAGCTGACCGCCAGAAGGCTGACGAGGTGGCCACCCGCCGGCGCCGCCGTGAAGCCATCGACCTCTGTGACCTCTGTGACCGAAATGGCAAGCGCGACTTCGGCAGCTTCATGGGCACCTGCGCCCACCCGGACAACCCGCCCGAACTCCAGGAGGCATCCAATGCCTGAACTCAACCCCGACGGCACCGTGTCCGACGGCACGGTCTACGAGATCCCCGCCGAGCCCACCACCACCGAGGTCCGCGCCCAAGCCATCGCCGCCTGCACTCGCTGCGACGCACAGGGCTACCGAGGCACGCTCGTCTGCGATCACACCGACCGCGACACCCGCCATGGCCGCGAGCTCATGCGGGCCGAGCTGGCCAAGATCCGCAAGCGCCAGGCCGACCGCGCGCGCACCGAGTCGCCGGCGGTTGAGCCATGACCGCCACCAACGTCGTCGCCCTGCTCTCGGCGCTCGTGATCGTGGGGTTGTTCGTTCGGGCGGTGACGAGATGAGCCAGGAAGCCTTGTTTTTGCTTGACGAGCGGTCCGTGGAGCGATCAAAACCCACTCCCGAGGGTGGTTACACCAGAGCGGGGTCCGGCGAGGCTCTCAGCACCGCCGCCGCTGCCGGCCCACTCCGTTACCGAACTCGCCCCGACCTGTGCGCCACCCATGGTCATCCCGGCGTCACGTTCAACCCGCTCCACGACTACACCTCCTGCCTGTGCGGGGAACGCCGGTACGAGGGCTGCCCACCGTCTGTGGATCTACATCTGGCGTGCTGCCACGGACCACTGACCGAACCAATCGAGGAGGGGCGATGAGCGAGCGACAGGCCATCCTCACGCGACCGAACGGCAAGCCGTACACACCGCGATTCACCGGCCTTCAAGCGCACTTATGGGAGAACCACAACATCGGGGAATCCGGGGTAATCATCTTCGGCACTCTCGACCCGGATCAGGCGCATGACTTAGCCGTCCAGATGTGCCGTTACTGGTACGGCGTCAACGGTGTTGGCGACCCGCAGCCGGGTTGGTATCGCAACGGATTCCAGAACGGCGAACGGTGGTGGATCCGTGACGATGTGCGGGGCCGACCGGGCGTGATGTTCGAGGCGGTGGACCGATGACAAAGCGACTCGATCAGATGTGCCTCGACTTTGGGTTGAGCACACCTACCAAGACCCCCCAGCCCTTTAACCGAGACCCGGAGAGCAAACGATGAGCGCGAGTGTGCACATTGGAGATAGCTACCCCTACGAGCTACTGGAGGACGTGCCCGCAAACGCGACACGTGTTCTGTCCCAGAGCGGTCGAACAAACGCAACCCGCAGCAGGGATGGCCGGTGGTATCACCTCGACAGCAGCTTGGTCCCCCTGGATGCCCGTGGACCTTGGCGAGTGGTCCAGTGCATCGCCGCCGACAACCGAGAGGACCACCCGTGAGGTGCCGTCACACGTGGACTACTGGGACCGGGCCAGGCGATGCGCTGGACACCGGAGTGCACAGCTGCTTCGCCGACGCCGATCACGCCAACAAGTTCCATATCTGTCAGTGCGGCATGACGCTGCCAACTGAACCGAAAGGACCACCCGTGAGCGAGTTGACCCCCGAGAGAATCCGGGACGCAGCAGAAGTGGCTGACGCCTACGGCGACCTGATCGGCGATGGCGGGATTGGCGGCGTGCTGCGACGGGAGGCCGACCGCCTCGAACGTGAGCAGGCTGCGGAAGCCCAGCGAGAGAAGCGGGTAGAGGAACTGGCCCGGGAGGTGTACAACGCCGACCCGAGAAACTACGGATATCCATGGGACAGCCACCCGTATGTTCACGCCGATTATTACGAGATTGCCCGCTACCTCCTCCGCTATCCCGCACTTGCCGAACAGATCCGAGAGGAACAGTCATGAGCAAGGACTTCTGGTGGGGCATGTTCGCTATACCCCTTGCGGCCTTGGCGGTTGCTGGAGTGCTGATCGCCATTATGGCGGTCATCTGGGCCTCAGCGAAGTGGGCGGGCGACGAGTACAAGCTTTGGCCCAAGCGGTGGGGTCAGCGAGAATCGATTGTCACAACGGTCGCCATGGCCAAATCGGTTCGCTACCTCTGGGTTCCAGGCTTACATGTGGTCATCTGCCGCACATCAATCCCGCAGAACGAGCCCGACGATGAGTGGCGGACTCGACTGAACGTGAAGCACGGTATCGCAGCAGTCATCCGCGAGGAATTGGAGTCCCGCCGATGACCGCCGAACTCCGCGACACCCGAAAGCCCCCCTGGGCTTGGTCGACCGTCGACGACCCGAACCCGCACCACCCGAAGTGTGACCACTGCGATGCGTTTGCCCGCTGGTCCATCGCACGCGCCGAAGACGTAGGGCCACCACTATCCGGTCAGATCGACTTCATCACCCGCTGGTTTGCGTGCGGAACCCACATCAACCGTGCACTGATGGAGGGCGATTGGCTGATGGACGAAGTGCGTGTCTATGACCTGACCTACCCACCGGAGCGATCATGAGCGACCCAGCAGTGGAGGCGGTACGACGAGCCAAGAGGCTCGGGACGTGTGGGGATGGCCCAGAAGACTTCGCGGAAAACGCTGCCCGGGAGGCACTGGCACCGCTACGGCAGCTGCACCGACCCGGCCAAGACCGTATCGGCCTAACCGTCTGTCCGGCATGTCGGCTCATTTGGCCTTGCGACACCGCGAAGCTGATCTACTCCAGTGAGGAGCTGCGGTGAATCTGGATCTTTTGTTGTGGGCTCGTTGTCGGCGTAGGACTCGGCGGAGTGCTTGGGGGAAGCGGTGATCGACAGCTTCGAAGCCAAGTACCGAGGCCAATGCGGCGACTGCCCCGACCCCATCGAGCCCGGCCAAAACGTCCACTACCGATACCGAGGACCGCTCGTGCATGACCGATGCCCTGAGGATGACGACGATGCACCGAGGCGGAATGAGCGGAAGTGTGAAGAGTGCCATCTCGTGCACGCGGGCGGGTGCTTCTGATGGCGCTCGTAGTTGGCATCGACCCGAGCTTGACATCTGCCGGCGTCGCGATCCTCGGGGACGGTCAGCCTGTGCACGTCTCGCATCACGGGTTCAGTGGTACCGGTGGCGTGAGCTACCAGTCTCGCAATCGACGGGGGCGCTGGACTGCTGCCCAAATCAGAGACGCTGCAATGAGTCACGGACGACCCGACCTCATCGTCATAGAGGGTCTACCGCAGCATATGCAGGGCGTCGGCGTCATCGATCGGTGCTACCTCTGGGGCAAGGTCTACGAGGCATTCGACTGGCCCGAGATTCCCATCAGGGTCATCAACCCGCAGCAGCTCAAGATGTGGGTGACCGGCAAGGGTGCATCTCGCGAGGCCGGGCTGTCGAAGTATCAGCGGCAGAAGCGGGACAAGCTGCTGATGGTCAACACGATCAAGCCCTGGTTTCCAGGTTGGAAGTTCGCGACCGGCGACTCGGAGGATGACGAATGCGAGGCTGCGGCGCTGGCCCTCATTGGCGCATTCCACCTCGGCGACCCCATGCCGCCGACGTTCGAGGTTCGCCCCCGTCACACGCTCGACAAGATCGATTGGCCGGTGATCGCATGAGCATCGTCGCACTCGCGGACGCCGCCGAGCCGCCCCCCGAGTGGACCGAGCGTGCTGTCTGTGCGCAAACAGATCCAGAGCTGTTCTTCCCCGAGAAGGGCGGCACCACGGCCCCGGCAAAAAGGGTCTGCCAGGGATGTGAAGTACAGGCCGAATGCCTTGCGTACGCACTCGACAACGGTGAGAGGTTCGGTATATGGGGAGGCAAGTCTGAACGCGAACGGCGAAAGATGGCAGAGCGCAAACGCCCCACGCTGCGCCGAAGCTGCGGAACACCACTGGGCGGACCGAGAGGGGATTCTGGAGATGCTTGAGGAGGTCGACCAATGATCGAAGTCACCAGCCACGCCAAAGGCAACCACGAGATCCACACCCAGCACGACGGCCAGCGCATCGTCCTGGTCCACGTGCGCAAGTCCGGCGAGCTGGTCATGGGCGGGAAGTTCCGCACGGGTGGGTTCGGCATCGAGTGGGTGGCGCTGCTGCTGGAGGCGCTCAAGATGGCGGTTGATATTCAGTCAGACCTGTTGACTAGCAATGGAAGTCGGTAGGATTCGATGATGGGAAGTTGTGCGCGGCATGAGCTGAAGACATGGCCGGTGTTCTTTCGCGAAGTAGTGGCCAACCGAAAAACTGTCGAGGTTCGAAAAGATGACCGACGATTTCAAGTTGGCGACACCCTGGTGTTGCAGGAGTACTCGCCCAGCAATGACTACTACACGGGGGATGTCTGCGAACGTCTGGTGACGCACATCGTTCCCGGCGGGCAGTTCGGAATCGAGCAGGGCTATGTCGCGATGTCCATTAGGCCAGCCGAGGAGTCTCAATGACCACCTGCCAACGCTGCTCAGCGCCATCGCCGAGTGCTTCCCTCTGCCGCACTCACAGCACCGAACTGCGCCGCCTGCTGACCGAGCTGGCCGGCACCGTCGAGAACGGCCGCGCTCGCGCTGGGTGGATTGAGAACCTGGCTGATGCGGCGCATGGGGCCACGAAGATGGGCGGCCAGAACGGGCGGAATACGGGTGGTGATGAGAGCCCGATTCGGTTCAATAGCAAGGCGTCAACTCTGCTCAGTCAGGTTAGGGACGGCCTGGAGCTATGGCGGCGAGACCTATGTGAGCAGCGCGGCATCGAGTATCGGCCCATCCGGTTCGTCCGCTCGGGACTCATTGGGCCGCTGCGTGTCGATGAAGTGCGCGGGGTGCGGTACGCCAGGCATGGTGCCGATATCGCCCTCTGGCTTGAGGTGCACTGCGACGCGCTTCTACTCAGCGAGGATGCGGGCCAGATCCTCGAGGAGATCCAGCGTTTCATCTCTTCGATCCAGGCCAAGATCGACCACCCCATCCCCATGCGGTTCTGTGGCCCATGCCCGACGCAGGTTGACCATGACCACCTACGGGGCTGCGAGAGTCGGCATCCACACGCCTGCGGGACCGCCCTGAGGTTCAGGCGCTACGCCATGGTGCGGGGGCAGCTCGAGGAGGTGCGCGAGGTGACGTGCCCGACCTGCAAAGCGACACACCGAGTCGAGACGCTGCTCAATCGCCTCCTGGCCGACCTGGAGCATTGGCGGTTCACGTCGAACGAAATCCTCTGGGTCATGCGCGAGCTCGACGAGGCGCTCCCTGAGCGAACGTGGCGCCGGTGGCGCAAGGAGAACCGAGTGCCCATACGTGGCTGGCGACGTCCAAGCGGCGGCATAGGGCTGACGAAGCGCAACGCTGATGACGAGCCCCTGTATCGGCTGTCCGATGTGCGCAAGGAGGCTGAGGCCTCGATTCAGCACTCCGACCGGAAGGCTGTCGCACATGCCGTCTGAGCTGGATAAAGACATGGATGTGTTCGTGTGATATCTTTGGCCGCGAATCTTGTCGCTGACAAGTCGTTCCCAAAATCGCCCCCGTGACCACTTCCGGGGCAACCCTCACCCCCCTCGCCCAGGGAGTCGCTATGCCCAATCCCAACACCCGCGAACGCCAAGTGATCCTCATCGGCAAGGACGGCAAGGCGCTGTTCCACAGTGCCCGCTGCCTGATCGCCGAGACGGACGACGGCAACTACCAGATCACCGACCTCACGCGGCAGATGAACGGCGCTGCGGTCGACTACGCCAGCCTGCCCGACGCCCTAGTTCAGGACGGCCAATTCGCCAGCAAGGGTGCCGCTCGACGTGCACTGGGGATCAACGAGGGCATGGCGCCGATCAGCGAGAACATGCAGCAGGTGGCAGACCGCATGTCGGCTGGACTCGCCGGCGCACGACCGGGGTTGCCCAATGGCTGATCACCCCGCCGCCCCACTACTCGCCGCCGACCTCGGCCGCCTCCAGCACACCAACAACCGTGGTGAGGTCGGCATGGTCCACCTGCCCGGCTTCGTATCCACCGCAGGCATGTCAGAGGAACAGGCCGGCGAGTCGGGCATGCTGGCTCAAGCCATCAGCGAGGCCGTCATTGAGACGCTGGAGCAGCGGTACAAGTACCGCGTCATCCACGAGTCCGACATCAAGGCCCAGGTGAAAGCAGCTGTGGCCGAACAGGCGGCGCCTGTCGAGAAGGTCCCACTACGGTGCAAGCGCTGCAACACCGCACTGATGAACGTCTACGTCGGCGACAACCGTGTGGATGCCAAGGTGTTCGTCGGGGTGCTGCAGCAGCATCTCGAGGTGTGCTCGTGAACCGAGCCCAACGTCGCGCGGCCAGGCTCTCCAACCGCCCGCAGATGATCCCCGAACAACTCCGCGAGCAATACAAGAACGTACCCAAGGTGTTCAACCGGCAAGAGTGCATCGAATACTCAGCGATGCTGGTGGCCAACCTTGAGCAGATCCTCAACAGCAAGGAACAGCTGCCGTGGATCACCTGCACCACCGAACGCCGCAGCGACGGATTCAGCCTGCACGTCCAGGTGATCGAACCGACGTCGATGCCAGATGCCGAGGTGACGTTGTGAGTGGACTCTCCGGTCTCCGTATCGCACACCCCGACGGCACCAGCACACCAGTCGACGTCACGTTCGTGGGAACCGAACCACGTGAGGTCAACGGCGAGATCTACATCATCGACATCTGGGAAACCACCAGCATCGTCGTCTGGAACGCCGGCGACCGCTGGGAAGCTGACGAGGAGCCTGACTACTTCGCGATCCGCTCACATCGAGTGGGGACGCGATGAGGCAACGATTCGCCGGCGACCGAAGAGCGTTCGACCCAGACTCATTCGTCGGCACCATGGGCCGATTCTTCCGACCCATCAGCGCTGAGTACGACGGAAGCCACACCACCATCGAGTACGAACGTGTACCGATGGAGCAGATGGGTGAGCAGTTCGGCCACTTCATCGACAAGGCACAAGACCGGATGGCCGTCGCCGAGACATTCGGCGGGCAGCTGTGATGGCTACAGCTGCACGCCGCAAGACCACCACCGAACGCGGCCTCGGATGGAAACACCAACAGAAGGTCGACGCACTCAAACGCAGTCACCGCGACGGCTCACCATGCGAATGGTGCGGCAAGCCCATGTACCTCGACCCCACCAAAAACTGGGACTACACAGAGGACACCCCAGGCAGCGGCGGCCTGCACGGCGACCACGGCGAGATGACCAGAGCCGAAGCCATCCGCCGCGGCGTACCCATCCCACTGCCCGACCGACTGCTACACCGACGCTGCAACCAACAACGCGGCGATGGAGTCAACGACCACCTCGCCGCATCCAACCGGAACGCAGAGCCCGAACAACTGGTGATGGACTGGCCGTGGTAAGTCGTTGCACGCCAACAGGTTTCGGGCCAGGCCGACCCCCCTCGAAATGTCCGAGGGGCGGGGGGGTTAGCTGCCAGACCGCCAGTCAGGCTTTTTTTATTCCCGAAGGTCCGCAAAAATGACTTTGACCTGCAGTTATGCGCTGCCGAGTCGTGTTGCGGTACAGCAACATTCGCCAATCTTGGGGTCTCGAAGTTTGCTGCGCTGCAACGGATTTCACTCACATGGCTGAGGAGCAGCTGTCTTTCACCAAAACGAACGGGCAGATCCTCGCTGAGGCACTGACGCAGAAGGGAGACTCGGCGATCGTGACCCAGCTGGTTGAACGCGCTGGCCGGTTCCGGGACATGATCGATCGCTGCGACGCCCTCATTCAGGGCAAGCAGTCGGAGTGGATGTTCGTTCGTACAGGACGCGATGACGTGCTTGAGGTCAATATCGGCGATGCGGCGAAGCAGGTGAAGAACTTGACTACCGAGTTCCGCCAGCTGCTCGCTGAGATTAATCGCCAGCGTTCGGGTGCTTCGGCGCCAACTGAGGATGATGACGTCCTCGACGACGACTGAGTTTCCGCCCGGCGAGACGAATCGGCCTTGGCCGACGGAATGGCCGGAGTGGTTGGGTGCATTTCCGAGGCTCACTGGTCGGCAGCAACCGGAGTACGAGACATGGCATCCCGGCGATGAGTCCGAGGGTGACCGCACTGCCCGCTTCGGAATCAAGGTCGGTGTCCGGCTGCTGCCGTGGGAGTGGATGCTCGTCCGCGCGGCGCAGTCGACGCAGCCGCCTGATGAGTGGGGCATCGAGCTGTGGACGCACCGCAATGTGGTGTGGGAGGTCACGCGGCAGCAGGGCAAGACGCTGATGCTGGCGCTGCTGATCATTCGTCGTCTGTTCAAGTATCGGCGACGGGTGGTGTACACCGCGCAGCAGTGGGCGACCGTCGAGGACGTCTTTGACCGGGTGTGCGCGATCATCGATCGGATCCCTTCGCTGCGGAACCGCCTCGCCGCGCCGCCGTCGAAGAAGAACAACCGCGGCACGCTGATCCTCAAGCCGATGCCGGGTGAGAAGCATGTGGTGAAGGCGAACTTCGGTCCACGCACGCAACACTTCGCTCGTGGCTTCACTGAGATCGATGACCTGATCTTGGATGAGGCATACGACCTGGTGCCGAAGGAAACGGCGAACCTCACCGGCGCCCAGGCTGCGTCGGATAATCCGCAGACGATCTATGCGAGTACGCCGCCCGTGGTGTCGGAGCATCCGAACTGCGGTCGGTTTGCAGGCTTCATCCACACGATCATCGCGGGTGGTGCACCAGGTTTGTATGGCGCGCTGTACCGGGCGCCGAAGCGCTTTCAGCGCGGTGACCCCAAGGCGTACCCGCTGGCGCAGCCGTCGTATGGCGTCGTCGGCAATGACCGCGAGATGGAAGCGCACCTGCAGGGCGCCAAGGATGCCGGACCGATCGACCTCGCTCTGTTCGATGCGGACTGGTTGGGGTGGGGCTCATATCCGCCCCCGGCCAGTGGCGCTCAGTCTGAGATCTCCGCGGAGAAGTGGGAGACCATGCGTAACCCGGCCCCCAAGTTGATCGGTCGGCCGGTGGTGACGCTCACCCGCGAGGACACGTGGGCGATCACCGCGGCGCAACGCACCGCTGACGGGCGGATCCACATCGAGGTTGGCTACGCGGATGCTGCTGCGGCCAACGAGATCGTCGCAAAGCTGGTGGAGCTGCGGTCGCTGTGGGATCCGTCTGCGGTGGTTGTGGGCCGCGGTGAGGCCGCTGAGGTTGTGCCAGAGCTCGAGTTGGCCGGCTTTGAGCCGATCGTGCCGAAGCGCACCGACGAGGCGCAGGCGTGCGGTGGCTTTCTGTCGGATGCGCTGGCCGAGACTTCCCCTCCGCTGCTGTCACATTCCGGGCAGTTGGGGCTGGCTGCCGCAGCAAAGCATGCGCACAAGCGTGAGATCGCTCCTAGCGGTTTCATCTGGGAGGTGTTCGATCCGGCGTCGCACGCGCAGTTGATGGGCGCGACGTTGGCCCGGTGGGCGCTGTTGAAGCACGGCGCCCCAACGAAACGAAAGACTGTCGCACCGCGCAGTGGCGCACAACAAACCAAGCGGCGCACGTCGCGCTCATTCGACCCGATGACGGCAGCCTTCTAGGCAGAAAGGAGCGATGTGGCACCGAAAACCGTCGCTCCTCGCACCGAAAAGGGCTACGTCAACCCGATTCCGGGCAACCTAGCTGCCTGGGGCCTGCCGATGCTCGACCAGTTCGAGCTCAATCCGGACCTCACGTGGCCCAATTCGGTGTTCACGTACGGTCGGATGGTCCGCGAAGATGCCCGAATCGCCTCTGTTTTCCGGGCCCTCGGGCTGCCGATTCGCCGCACGAAGTGGCAGATTCGACAGAACGGCGCATCCGATGCGGTCGCCGAGCATGTCGCCACATCGCTGGGCTTGCCGATCGAGGGCAATAACGATGACCGTCCGACACCGCGCACCAAGGGGTCGTTCTCCTGGTCCCGCCATCTACAGCAGGCGCTGACATCGCAGCAGTTTGGGCACTCGGTTTTCGAGATCGTCTACGGCGAACCGGTCAATGGACTGTTTCCACTACGCAAGCTGGCCCCGCGCCCACAGTCGTCGATCGCCTATTGGAACGTCGACCGCGACGGCGGCCTGATCTCTGTGCAGCAGTGGCCGGCCGGCACGTTCGGCGGACCCGGCATGGTTGTGATGGCGCCGACGAACATGGGTGAGCCAATCCCGGTCGATCGCCTAGTGGTCTACACGCGCGACATGGACCCGGGCGTCTGGGTGGGCAACTCGCTACTGCGGCCGGCGTACAAGCATTGGGTCTGGAAAGACGAGCTGATGCGCATTGAGGCAGCGGCGATCCGTCGTCACGGCATCGGTGTCCCTGTACTCACTGGCAACGCTGCTGACTCCGAAGATGAAGAGCGCATGGATGAGCTACTCACCCTTGCCTCGAACTACAGCGGCGGCGAGTCCGCGGGCTTGGCGCTGACCGAAGGTGAAACGGCTTCCATTCTCTCGCCGTCGGGTACGCCGATGGACCCCCGCCGGGCGATCGAGTGGCACGACCACGCGATGGCAGTCGTCGCACTGGCGCACTTTCTGAACCTCGAAGGCAAGGGCGGCTCGTACGCGCTCGCCTCGGTGCAGGAGAACACGTTCGTTCAGTCGGTGCAGACGGTGGCCGACGACATCCGCGAGATCACCCAGGCACACGTCGTCGAGGACATCGTTGACCGCAACTGGGGCCCCGACGAACCGGCGCCGCTGCTGGTGTTCGACGAGATCGGCAGCCGCCAGGACGCGACCGCCGCAGCGCTGCAGCTGCTCGTCAACGCTGGCCTCCTGACGCCCGACCAGAAGCTCGAATCGTTCCTGCGGTCGGCCACCGGGCTGCCGTCACCCGACCCTGATACGGCCCGGGAACCCGCGACACCACCCGAGCCTCCCGCGGCGGCGGATGCCCAAGCGCGGAGTCGGCCCCGCGGCCGTAGCCCGAAGGACCGCCGCAAGACACCGGATGGAGCGCAACCACTGTGGTGAACACACTCGATACCGAGATCGGCACCTTGGCCGAGGAGTCGGCCAAGCGACTGCGGGACATGGGTGCCCGGACCTTCAAGTCGTCGAAGGCTGACAGCGAGCCGCGCGGCCCGTGGTTCACCGTCAAGGATCTGGCCGACGACGACACCACCGCGCAGATCGACATCTACGACGAGATCGACTGGCTGTGGGGTGTCACCTCCCGCGACTTCCGCGACCAGCTGAAAGCGCTGCCCGAGTCGGTCAACACGATTGACCTGCACATCAACTCGCCCGGCGGTGACGTCTACGAGGCACTGGCGATCATGAACACGCTGCGCCAGCACAAGGCCAAGGTGGTCACCACAATCGACGGCTACGCGGCCAGCTCGGCGGGATTCATCGCCGTCGGCGCCAGCGACGAGCTGGTCGTATCCGAGAATGCAGAGATCATGGCCCACCTTCCGTGGGCGGTGATGATCGGTGACGCCGACGAGATGCGCAAGATGGCCGAGGATCTCGACCGCATCGGCAAGAACATCGCCTCCATCTTCCAGGCCCGCGCCGGCGGAAAGCTCGACGACTGGGTTGCCATCCTCACGGCCGAGACCTGGTGGTCCGCAGACGAAGCGGTCGCCGCGGGCATCGCCGACAAGGTGCTGAAGACGCCCAAGCGTGACGCCAAGAACTCCGCGCGAGACCGATTCAACCTATCCGTGTTCAACCACGCCGGGCGCTCCAATGCGCCAGCGCCGCAGATTCCGCAGGCGCACAACGAGACCCCTCAGCCGGTCGAGGCCGAGGCACCCAAGGAAAAGGAGCCCACCGTGGCACTGAGTGAAAGCGCGCTCACGAAGCTCGGCCTCGACGCCGAAGCTGACGAAGACGCCATCAATGAGGCGATCGAGAAGATCACCGCACCCGAGCCGGCCGGCGAGCCGACGATCGAGGAGGCCGCCAAGGTCGCCGCGAAGTTCGGCCAGAAGTTGGTCAACGCCGCCGGTTACGACCAGCTGGCCGCGTCGGTGGCCAACCTGGAGGCCCGTCGCGACGAGGCGATCAAGGCCGAGAATGAGTCGGCGATCACCAGCGCGCTGTCATCCGGTCGCATCGACGCTGCGAGCGCCGACACCTGGCGCAATGAGCTGACCAAGAACCGTGAGGGCACCCTGGCGCTGCTCGCCACGCTGCCGGCCAACAAAGCGGTGCCGGTCGACGAGATCGGCCACGGCGTGACCCGCGAGGACAACGCCATGGACGCCGAGCTGGGCACAGTCTTCGCCCGCATCACCGGCACCACCTTCGGAAAGGACGCCTGACATGGCCGAGCACACCCCCCACTACCTCCCGGCAGATCGCCTGCCCCGCACCACCTCCGCAGCGGTGACTGGCGGCCAGGTGGTCGTCGTTTCCGGCAATGACACCGTGGCGCCTATCGCCGCGCCGAACGAGGCGTGGCTCGGCGTGGCCGGTCACGACGCGGCCAGCGGTGCACAGGTGGTCGTCTACACCGAGGGCGTGCACCTCGTAGGCGCGACCGGCACCATCGCCGCCGGCAAGCCCGTCATTGGAGCCACCGGCGGCACGGTCGCCGCGTTCACCACCGGCACCGACGAACCCGAAGAGATCATCGGCACCGCACTGTCTGCCGCGGCCAGTTCCAAAGTCCTCATCAAGCTGGGCCGCTGAGGCTCGGGTCAACCGAAAGAGAAAGTAGGCCAACATGCCTCAGTACCCCGTCGCAGCGCCGTCGCTCAATGGCGACGTCCTGTCGATCAACCGATTCCTGAAGGACACCCCGTGGGTGGCCCGGGCCCTGCGCTCGGTCGGTGACGAGCAGTTCGTCTCAGACAAGATCCTCACCGGCCAGTTCTGGACCGAATCCGGCTCGATCGGATACGAGCAGAACGAGGGCATCTACGCCGACCGGTCGCCCAAGGCGGTTCCCCCCGGTGGCGAGTACCCGATCACGCCGATCAGCACCGGCCCCGCCGCGACGGCGAACGTCGTCAAGTGGGGCAACGACGCACTGCTGACCGACGAGCTGATCAGCCGTCAGCGCTACAACGTCGTCGAGCGGTCATTCCGCAAGCTGATGAACAGCCACATCCAGACCATCGACTCGATTGCCTTGTCGGCCATCGTGTCCGCGGTCACCCAGAACACCGACGCGATCGCCTCCTGGAAGGCGTCTAGCGGTGTGAAGATCCTGCGCGACCTGATGCGTGCTCACACGAGCATCCTCAAGCTCAAGCAGGGATACAACCCCACGCTGGTGTTCGTCGAGCCCGACGTGTTCGCCAACGTCGTGTCCGACGACGAGTTGATGAAGCTGCTGCCGCGTGAGACCGGCGGCGTCGGCTCGGCGCCGGTGGCCGCCGGCCTGGGCAGCTCGTACATGCGGCAGATCGGTGGGTTCACGTTCATCACGAGCCCGAACGCCCCGGTGACCGGCAAGGCGCTCATGGTCGACCCGACCGTGTTCGGTGGGTTCGCTGACGAGCGCCTGGCCTCACCGGATTACGTGCAGACCGAGAACGGCCTGCAGGTCCAGTCGATTCGCGACAAGGACGTCGACGGCTGGCGCATCCGGGCGCGGCGCATCACCGTGCCGATCATCCTGGAGCCGGCCGCGGCGTGGCTGATCAACGGGGTGAACGCATGAGCTACCAGGTGGTCGCCCCGCTGGTCATCGCCAAGGACCAGGGTGGTCGCCCCCACCACGTATACGAGGGCGGCGTCGTCCAATGGTTGTCCGACGAGCAAGCTTCGCACTTCCTCAACACCGGCCTGGTCGTCAAGTTCGGCGCCGACGCTGCGGATGTCGACGACGAAGCCGCTGCCGCCGGTGGAAAGCCAGCCGAGGATGCCACCAACAAGGAGCTCATCGCCTGGATCGTCGCCAATGTCGAGAAGGAGGACGGCAGCGACTACACCGCCGATGAGCTGGGACCGCCGCTCAAAAAGGCGGACCTGCGGGCCATCGTCGACTCGGTGGAGTGATCGGTGGGTTACTACAACGTCGTGAAGCCGTGCGTAGTGGGCAAGCTCCACTACGCACGGCCCACGGCGCAACCCATTCAGGTCGACGACGAGGTGGCCTCGCCACTGGTCGAGGACGGTTCGCTGGAGACGTACCCCTCGGCGACGGAACGTCTCGACCGCGATCCTGAGGTCAAGGCGCAACTGGAGCAGGTCGCGGAGATCGACCTCGACTCAGCTGTCGCGGTCGAGGTCGATCCGACACCTCGCCCGCGCCGCCCTCGCAAGTCCCGCGACGAGGACTGACGACGGTGGCCGATCCGTTTCTTGACATCGAGGCATTCAAGGCTGAGTACCCGGGCACATTGACGGCAGGCGAAACCACCACGGCCGAGAGGCTATTGGTGGTGGCGTCTGACCGGGTGCGTGACTTGGCGCCGAATGCGCGCACGACCGACGCTCAGCAAGTGGTGTTCGAGATCGTGCGGGACGCCGCGATGTACGGACACCTCGGCCCACTGTCGTCTTTCCAGAACATCACCAGCCGCCGACAGGAGTCTGGGACGTTCGATGACATGGCCAAGGCGGTCGACGATCTGTTGACAGACCGCCAGAAAAAGATGCTCGGGATGTCTCGCCGCGCATCACCGCGGGGCCACTTCAAGAAGTGCGACTACTGAGCAGTGGCGGTCTACCCGATCGGCAACCAGCGCGTCGGAGTCGGCCTGCATGTGCCGGTTCTCGATGACGATGGCCACCCGAAGTTCACCGACTTCGGCGAGCCTATCGTCACCGAGGTCGTGCTGTGGGTTGACAACTCTTGCTTTGAGATTCAGACGCCGACTGAGCAACAAAACATGACAGTGACCACCTCAGAGATCGCGTGGGCGATGTTGCCGATTGGCGACAGTGCGGTGCCGGCCGTCGACGATGGTGGCGAGCCCGCTCCGATCGATTTCTTCAACGAGATCACCGGCCTCCCGACGATCAACTCCAGCGCGTGGCTAGTGCATAACGGCCTGCGATATGCGATGCGGGGCGATTCGGTGCTCGAGCAGGACATTCGCGGCCGTCAGGATCACGTCTTCTGCGTCAGCGAGAGAGAGCAGGGCTGATGGCCAAGCTGACTGACTTCATCCCGCAAGCCGACATCAACGGCACCCTCGAGGATGACGACGAGGTGATCGCCTACAAGTTGGCTGTCGCCAAACAGGGCGTGCAGTACGCGAAGTCGATCGCACCGGTCCATGAGGGCGACTACAAAGACGGGATCCGCATCGGCCGCCTGGGCAACAGTGGTGTGGCGATCGAATTCTCCGACTACAAGTCTCACTGGGTCGAGTTCGGCACCGAGGACCACGATGCAACCCCGGTCCGCGCCCGCACCGAGAATCACCTCAGCGAGACGATGTGACCGCACCACTGAAGCCCGACACCGCCGCGGTCAACGCTGAAGTGTTCCTGCGCGCCTGGCTGCTGCCGATCGTCACGACGACACCGCCGGCCGCGGCCATCGGGTCGAAGATGTGGGCAACCACACTTCCCAAGCCGTATCGCACCGTGCGCCGCATCACGGGCCCGCAGACCGACTACAGCGACGAGCCAGTGATGCACGTGCACACCTTCGACATCGACTACTCAAAGGCTGCCACCGCCGCGATGGCCACCGATGACCGGATGCGCGTGCTGATGGAGCATCCCGGCTGGAACACCACACTTTCCGACGGCCAAATCGTGCATTGCGATTGGGTCGACATCATCGCAGCGGCTCACGAAGAGAGCTATGGCGCCGAGTCGGTCGTGACGCGCTTCGTCAGCGAATACCGCCTCGGACTGTCGTTCACCTAACGCCCAAAGCAAGCCACCCCCGTGCAGGTCGCACAGGGGGTTAACCGCCGACGCCTCAGGGCTGTTCGGCACACCCCCTGGAAAGAAGGAGATGGAACATGGCGATTCCCGAAGTTGGCACCGACTGGATCTCGGCGGGCATGGACCTGCGAGCCCCCGAACTGCTGCGCCGCGGCAAGAGTGTCGCAGCGTTCTGCCGCGACGCCCGCGGCCTGGCCACCGACCTGTCGCCGCACAACGCCGACGGCTCGATGCGCTGGTCGCCGTACGCGCAGGACATGCAACTGCGTGACGACCTGCTGCACATCCTGAAGCCGAACGGTTTCTTCACGCCGAACCCGGACCCCAACGAGGGGTTCATCAACCTCGGTCCGCAGAAGGATGGCGACGGCCCGTCGTGGACGACCAACGTCACCAACGACCGCTTCATGATCCTGCAGGACATCGAGCCCTACGACACCGAGATCACCGAGCTCACGCAGCCATTCAGCGTGACCCCGGTCGACACCGGCACGCCGTGGGTGCAACGCCTGACAGACAACAACCCCTTCTCCGACGAGAATGGTGACTCGCTGATCGGGGACATCGGAGCAGAGAACGCGGTCTACGCGCGCACCAGCTCGGGCAACAACCTCGTTCGCCAGTTCCTGTTCTTCCGGGCCCGGTGGTGGAACGGCAAGCCCATCTACTCCTGCGATGTGATTCCCGCTTCGAGGTGGGATGACCAGGGCAACTCCAAGATGGACAAGAAGGACTCGGAGGCCGCCGAGCTCACCTACCTGCCGATCCGGGATCAGTTCTGCATGGCCGTGATCGACGGTGTGTACCAGCCGGTCACCCGTTACCGGATCTGGGGTGGCTCGGGCTGGGCTGCACTCGGTGGCCTGGCGACGTTCTCGGCGACCCAGCCGACCGGCACCCCCGGCACCGGATCGGTCACCCTGACGGCCCCGGTCCCGACCGGCCCGAACGATCCGTTCGAGTACGGCTTCCAGTTCACCACCGACGACGGCATCACATGGAGCGAGGTCGTGCTCGACTCCACCCCGACCGTGGCCGGCAGTGACGTCACCGTGAACGGCCCGGTTGCTGCCGGCGCCAAGAAGTTCCGCATCGCCGCGAAGGGCACCAACGGCCTGTGGTCGTACTCCCCGAAGTCGGCCTCGGTGACCATCACCTAACGAGCCTCACCGGCCGCGCGCAAGGGTGACCCCCTGGGCGGCGCGCGGTCGGTGAGCTCCACCTACGCCCAGGGGAATCGCCCACCGCCCGAAAGGTCAGTACCCCCAATGTCCGATGACGACAAGCTCAAGCCCACACGCCCCGAGGACGCGGCTGCCCAGGCGGCCGAGTTCCTAGGGTTCACCGCTGGCGTCGACTTCGACCTCGACGAAGGCAAGACGTGGCACCTGCCGAATCCGGCCTACATGCCGCCGAAGATGAAGCGGCGCTACCTCGAGCACCTGCGCTTCATGTCCAAGGATCTGGACAAGGAGACGATCAAGGGCACAGACCCGATCACCGGCCGGGACACCAGTCGGGTGCAGACCATCTGGCCGCTGACCTACAAGAAGAAACTGATCGACGAGGACGAGCTGCTGTGTGTCGCGCTCATGGGCGACGACGTGATGAAGGATCGCGAGGCGTACCTCAAGAGCGACGGCGAGACGTTGCCCGAGGTCTACGAGCGCTTCCTCAACGCTGGCGGCGTTCCCGGTCAGGTGCAGGTCCACTGGCGCATGATGAACCTCCAGATGGAGGAGCGCATCAAGCGCGATCCCAAAAGTCGTTGAGGCGCTGGTCGTCTGGCTGCGATGGCCAGAGATCATCGAGAACGACTTGCTGGCACACCGGAACGTCGACATCGGCCTCTGGCACACGCTAGCGATCAACCCCCAGACCGGCGGCCCGTATCTCTCTAGCCGCCGCCTCCTGGTTCTGCTCGACAAACTCCCCGACGACAGCGAGTTCAAGAAGGTCTCGGAACGCAACGGCCGACAGTCTCGCCAAGAACGTGTCGCCGAAGATCTACACAACGAGATCGCCTGGCTCCGTTCGTCGTACTACGCAGTCAACGGCGGCAAAGACGCGATCTACGAGCCGCGCATCTACCGCGACCCGATCGACGAGAAGGCCCTAGCCGAACTCAAGGCCGAGGAAGACGCACTCGCCGCGCAGGGGGTCGAGGAATTCAACGCCCAAATTGGCTTCTCATGACGAAAGGTGGTGAACGCCTGTGCCTTTGATCCTGTCCATCCAGTCTGAGCTGGACGAGCGCTCAGCCACCGCGGCAGCGAATCGGGCCCAGAAGGTCTACTCTGACGCCGCTCGCGACATGAGCAAGTCGCTGTCTGAGGGCTTGGCCAAGGGTGCGCGTGACGGTGGCCAGGCAATCGAGAAGATGGCCACTGACGCCCGCGCTGCCTACCAGCGCGTGGGCAACGCCACCGACGAGCTGAAGCGTCAAGAGCGGCAGCTGCGGGACATGCGTGAGCAGGGTGCCCGCGGCGTCGAGGTGCAGGCCGAACTGGTGCGCCGCGCTCGCCGCCAGGAAAAGGACGCCATCAAGGAGGCGGCCGCTGCGTACGAGGAGTACGAGCGCGCCGCCCGCAACGCTGGTCAGGCCGGCCAGGACGCAGGCACGTCGATGCTCGCGGGGCTCCGTGGTGCAGTTGCTGGCGCCAGCCAGTCTGGCGGCGACATGGCCACTGAGTTCGTCGGCGGCTTCGCGGGATCCTCTGCTCTGATGCGTCTCGGCGCTGCTGGTGGTCCGATCGGCCTGGCACTCGCCGGCGTGGCAGCGCTGGGCGTGATGTCGGGCAAGGTGCTCGGCGACAACATCATCGCGGGCCTGCAGACGATTCGGATGCAGGATCAGATGCAGGCGGCGATGGGTGTCGACGACGCATCCATGGCCCGGTTTGCCAGTGCTGCAGGCACCGCCTACGCCAACAACTTCGGCCAGTCGGTGCAGGACAACCTGGCGGCGACCAAGGCGGCACTACAGGGCGGCCTGATCGACCCGCGTGACACCGACGCGCAGATCCGCGGTGTCATCGAGCAGCTGCAGGGCGTCTCGTCCATCACCGGCTCGACGACTGACGAACTGTCGCGCTCCATAGCCACCCTGACGCGCACGGGTTTGGCCGGCTCTGTGTCCGACGCCTCCGACATCATCACGGCGGGATTCCAGTCAGGGCTCGACATCTCGGGCGACTGGCTCGACACCATCAACGAGTACTCGACCCAGTTCCGCAAGTTGGGCCTGGATGCCGACCAGGCGCTGACCCTGCTGCAACAGGGCCTTGAGGGCGGCGCGCGTGACACCGACAAGGTGGCCGACTCGCTGAAAGAGTTCTCGATCCGCGCGGTCGACGGCTCCAAGACGACAGCCGAGGGATTCGCGGCGCTGGGCTTCGATGCCGACGAGATGGGCCGCCGGTTCGCTGCCGGTGGCGAAAGTGCCCGGGTGGCGCTGTCCGCGGTGTTCACGGCGCTGCAGGCGATCGACGACCCGATGCAACAGTCGCTCGTCTGGACCAGCCTGTTCGGCACCCAGTTCGAGGACATGGGTGACGCGATCAACCGCTTCGACCTGTCGCCGGCGAAGAACCAGTTCGGCGAGCTCAAGGGTGTCGCCAACGAGGCGATGAACACCGCGTCGGACAACGCTGCGGCGAAGTGGGAGCAGGCAACCCGGTCAATCGAGCAGAGCATCACCAATCTGCAGACCAAGCTGGCCAGCAGCTTTACCCCGTTCATCACCAACCTGGCCACGGCGCTGGATGAGCTGATCAACAAGGGCGACCGCATCGCGCAGATGGAGGCCGACCGACTCGCCTCTGCAGCTCCCGGCGTGAGCATCTACCCGATGGGCCCACTCAGCCCCACCGACGGCGCGCTGCCTGGCCCCCTGCGCCAAGGCCCTCCGCTACCCGGTTCGGCGGCCGCCAACCCGAGCCTCAACGATCTACTCACGGGCAACGCCGGCGTCACGCCATCGTCTTCACTGCCGACCGATGAGTACTACAAGCGGCTCTACCCCACGCTCGGCGCCGATCCCAACGCGCCTGTGCCTGGCGCGCGCACGCCGATCCTCACCGACACCCAGCAGGCGGCACTCGATGCGGCGAACGGCGGTAGTGGCGACTCACTGCCCGACGCACCCGTGCTGCCCATCCAGTACACCGACACGTCCGGCATGCCCTCGTCGATCGCCAACGCCACCACGCGCCTCGACGAAGTGATGCACGCGGTCGCCGAGAAGGAAGCGCGGCTGAATCAGTTGCGCTCGTCGAATGTCGCTGAGGCCGAGGACATCCAGAAGGCTGAGAACGATCTGGCCAAGGCGCAACAGGATCAAACCCAGGCTGAGCGGTCACTGACCGACGCCAAGAACAACCTCATCGAGCAGCAGATCCGCGAGACGCAGAAGGGCATTGACGCTCTCGGCCGCACCTCGGATCAGCTTGGCCAGATCGGTGCGCAGATTGACCAGGACTTCGGCGTGTCCGAGGGTCTACCTGGCATCGCGGAGAACCTGACGAAGTTCCTGGCCAACCTGGCTTTTGCCCCTGTCTATGGCGCGCTCACCGGCATCCGTGAGGCCAACGGCTTCGGTCAGGGTGAGGCCGGCGGTGGGATGTTCGGTATCGCGGCGAGCCAAGGCGCTTTCGGTCCCGATTATGTGCCGGTGCCGCGGTGGGCGCGACAGGGTAGCGGCAGCGGCTCGGACTACGGCGTCACTCCTGGCGGCGTGCCGATCGCAGGCATGTCAGGCGGAACCCCGTACGCAGGCGTGCCCCTTGGAACCAGCGGCGACGTCACCAACCAACCCGGGCTCGACCTGATCCGCAGCATGGGGCTCAAGGGCACCACCTACGCCGGTCACACCAACGACGGTGCGCCCACTGATCGCGAGGTCGACGTGACCGACCCCTCTGGCGGGAATGGGCTAGCGCGCCTGGCTGAGTTCGCGCGTCAGAACCCCAGCCTGTTCGAGGAGTTCATCTACTCAGACCCCAGCACGGGGCAGGAGACAGGCATTCGCTCTGGGCAACTCGTCGGCCCCGGCACGGATCAACCGGGCTACTACGCGAAGAACTGGGCGGGCCACCAAGACCACGCCCACATCGAACCGGCCAAGGGTGGCGGCCTCGGGTTTGGCGATGGCCCCGACGAGACCATGTACGGCCCCGGCGGCACGCCGTGGTCGGCCAACTGGAACGCCATAGCCCAAGGTGAGTCGGGCGGTAACTGGCAGATCAACACCGGCAACGGCTACTACGGCGGCTTGCAATTCTTGCCGTCGAGCTGGGAAGCGGCTGGCGGACCTCAGTATGCGCCGCGAGCAGATTTGGCCACTCCGTACCAGCAGGCCATGGCGGGCGAGAGCCTCTTGCGGCAACAGGGGCCCGGCGCCTGGCCAAATACGTTCACGCCAGGCAGTGCCGGACCGATGCCCACCGGTGGACCCGGCTTAGCTGGCGCACCGCAGGGCATCGGCGGGCCGAGCCTTGGCCTCATGACGCCCGGCGGCCAGGCCGCCCCCTCGCAGTCCGCTACCGGCGGCCGCGCGTGGGGAGCGGGCCAGCCAGCATCTGGCGGCATCGGCTTTGGCGGCGGGGTGATCGGCGCGGCGATGAGCGCGGCAATGTCTACCGGCGGCGCCATGGCGGGCGGCATGGGCGGCGGCGCAGCAGCGGCAGGTGGCGATCTGGCTATGCAGCTCATCGGCCGCGCGATCGGCGCAGGCGGACAGTACGCGGGCAACGCAGTTGGCGGCGTCCTCGAGACCTTCTCACTCAACGGGTCCGCGCTCGGCGACCCCAGCGCATCGTGGTTTGGGCGTCTCGCTGGTGCAGCCGCAGGCATCCGGCCCGCCCTGCCCAACACTGCCGGTGAGCTCGGCGGCGAGCAGAACAAGGCGATGGCCGAAGCGGGATCCAAGCCGCTGACGCCCGAGCAGGCCGCGGCGGGCGAGGCCGCGAAGGCCGCCAATGGTGGCAAAGACGCGGCACCCGGAAAGCCGGGCGACACCTACAACACCACCATCAACAACCATCAGCAGCGCGACGAGGGTGGCAGCGGACGCGACGCCCAGGCTGCGATCATGGCTGGCCGAGCAGCGCAGGCGCCCACGCGATGATCCGGTACCCCATAGGCAAGCCGACGCCCCACGCGCTCTACGCCATCCGCAAGGGTGATCTGCCCAACGTGTCACTGACGTCCCCCAATGAGCAGATCTCCATCGACCTCATGGGCGGCCTGTCGATGGCCGACAAGATCGCCAACCCGGAATCCGTACAGGTCAAGAGCATTCGCGGGCTGATCGCACCGTGGGAAACCATCGACCAGCAGGGCGCCACCGAGGACGGCGTGTCATTCATCGACGCACTCTACGGAGCCACGGAGATCGACGTCGACGTCGACTTGTTCGCCCGCGACGCCAAGCACCTCCGCCAACTGCGCCGCCACCTATTCGAGTCTCTCGATGTCAAGCAGCAATCCGAACTCTGCTGGGAAACCCCCGAGTTGGGCTGCTGGTGGGCGCCGGTGCGCTTATGGAAGAAGCCGGACAACCCCGAGAACAACCCCAATCAGGCGCAACAGGCGCTGACTCTGCGACTTCGTGGCGACTCCGGGTTCTGGCAGTCGTGGCCGGACATCGATACCTTTGCCCTCGAATACGCCGACATGACCGAGACTTTCACGCTGAATCGCACGGCTGAGCGTGACCTCGGCCCGAACTGGCCGATGCGCTACGACGGCGACGGCGGCGGCTACCTGTACAGCAACGGCGACCACGCGCGGTGGCGCGATGATCCGGATGACCCGTGGACCACCCGTTCACGGTCAGTGGTCTGCGGTCCATACAAGGACTTCGCGACCGCCGGTAGTAATCAGATCGCGTCGATGGTCCTCGGCAGCTTCCCCGAATGGTCAGTGCCCGAGACCGGCGCCAATGACCTGTGGGCGCGTATGGGCCGCAATCTCGACGGATCGTGGAATGGCAACGGAATTCGGCTGCGCTGCACCACGAACATCGTGCATCTGTCGGCGTGGGTGGACTACGAGGTGGTGTGGCAGCGCAGCCAGCGGATGGGACTGGAGATCCTGCCCGGCATCTGGATTGGTGGCATTCCACCCTTCCCTGGTGACAAGTGGCAGCTCGCGGCTGGATTCGACGATGAGAGCGGCGGCCCGCGAATGTTCAAGGTGTACCGCAATGGGTCGACGATTCTGACTCACAAAGAGGTCGGCACGCAGTCGGTGATGAACGCCAGCCACCGCGGTATCGGCTTCGGTGTTCGGGCTGCTGGCGCGCTCATCACGCAGGCGACGCCGGCGATCGTGCGGAAGATCAGCGCGGGCGACAACACGCTCGCCGCCCAGACGGGATTCCTGAAGCGGCACAACGCGGGCGACCAGGACGCCTACGACGAATACACCGTCTACGGCCCGGCCACGAAGGTGGAGATCGCCAACGGTCCCGGCAGCACTGAACTCGTGGAGATCCGAGACCTGAAGGCCGGTGAGATCATGCACATCCGCACAGACCCGCGCCGCGGCGGAGTGTTCGACTACACCCCGCGCACAGGCAATGAGACCGCGCCGATGTTGTGGAACGCCAAGGTCACTGACCAGATGTACAAGAAGCTCCGGGGGCGGTTCACGAATGACTGCATGATCCCCGCCAAGCAGCCGGGCATGCGCGTCGCTGAGCACCTGGTCAAGGTGTCGATCACGGGCGGCAATGCGGACACGATGGTCATGGCTCAGCTGACGCCGCTGAGGCGTTACCCGCAATGACCACCGCGACTCAGCAGTACGAACTCGTCGAAGTACTGCACTCGCAGCTGCGCGCCGGCACTCTCGAGCAGCGTGCGGCAGCAGCGTCGCAGCTCGCCGAGATCAAGGCGACTGAGCAGACCGAGGTCGTCGTCACCCGATACGACAAGTTCTGGAACCGGGTTGGCGTCATCGGCGACTACATGGAACTCACCGCCGACATCCCCCGAAACACCACCCCGACATGTGATTTCGTGGTCAAGGGCGGTGACGGGATATCGACCGAGGGGCCGAGTGCTCCCGATCCGCATATCCCGGCACTGCGGAAGTGCCGCAAGGAACTTGTGCCGATCACCGTCGAGGTCGGTCCGGTGCGGTGGGCGGGATTCGTCGACCACACGAAGTACAACTTCAAGGATGGCAGGCGGACGCTCACCGCGAATTGCCTTGGCATATTTGACATCCTGAACTACATCTACGTTCTGCCGACGTGGTGGCTGCCGATCCAGGTGCAGCCGATCTCGCATGCGGTGTTCATCGGGCCGATCGTGTCGTGCATTGAGTCGATGATCGCCGAGCAGGCGTTGCGACTGCAGTCCGGCATGTGGGAGTTCGTCAACCAGGCACTGTCGCTGAACCCGGATATGCGGGCGTGGTTCGGAACTCTGTTGCAGCACAATGGCAATATCTTCCAGGCGCTCAAGACGCCGATGTATGTGGTGCGCACCAACATCTTGAAGGACACCAGCATGTTGGTGGCCCGCACGGTGCGCATGGAGAAGGTCGGCGCGGTCATCGAGGACATGACCAAGGCGTACGGCGTCGATGTCCGCATGGATCTGTGGATGCCCGGCGACCCGCAGCCTGACCGCTGGGCGAACCTGCAACAGCCGACGTACGTGGTCACCGTCAAGGACCGCCTGCCCGTCACCGGCCCAACCAACACGATCATCGACTCAATCCTCAAGACGGTCGTCGACCTCGGTGGCGCGTTCTTCGGCGAGATCCGTGGAGTCATCGAACAGGCACCCGGCGCTGAGGGCGTGTTCATCTCACGGCTGGCTGGCGTGGATTTCGAGCAGCCGATAGCGGTGCTTGTCGACGGTCCCGACACGCCGATGTTGGAGTTCTCGATCGACGACTACCACCCTCGTGGGCACACCATGCTCCTGGGTGGACGCAGCCCGACCTGGGTGAACAACCTGATCAACATCACCCTGTCGTGGTTGATCGACAGCCTCATGATTTTCATCGGGATCACCGGTGTGCCAAGCAATTTGCTCGATGGCTTCCTCAACGACGCCTTCCTCGCGTTCCAGTCGATCCAGCTCTACGATCGGCGCAACGAGGTGGGCCCATACGGCAGACCAGAGAACTTCCTGCCGACCGCCGCAGCCCCGTACAACATCGAGGCCATCTTCTCGTTCGTCAACCACATCTGGGATACGCGTGGATGGCGGGCGGCCACAGCGAAGTTCCGCAACGGCAAGCCATTCAGCCTCGGCAAGCACTTCGTACCGGGCGGAATGATGTCGATCGCCCACCGCGACACTCCATGGTCCGAGTGGGAGCTCTACACCGATTACGTCGAGCACATCTTCATCCGCGACAACCGCAACGAACGCGCGGAGATCACAGTCCAGATCGGCGACGCGAAGGCGCTTGAAGGTCCACTAGCTCGCACCCAGCGGTGGGCAACGGGAGCCATGGAAGCCGTGAACGTCCTCACGCTCGCGCCTCGCACGTCGAGTTAAGCAAGGAAGGCAACGGAATTGGCTACTCTCGCAGGCACGCCAGAAGAGATCATCGTCGACGGCGAGGAGTACTGGCAGCTCAAAGCGCTCCTTCGTGTCAAGAAGCATTGGCGGCCTGAGGATGGCGTCATGGTGGCGTTCGCGCCGCCCGGTGGTGTGGCGAGTTTCCCGGCGCTGGCCCAGGGTGCTCCTGGTCTGCCTCCGACGTTCCGTGAGCCGACCGTTGTCGAGCTCGACCCGGAGGATCCAACCCCGGCGTCGTTGCTGTTCAATCTCGTGACGCCGGGCACTGCTGAGACCGCGCCGCTGTATGACGTTGAGCTGACCATTCACCGTGGCGACGCGGGCGAGGATGGCACGCTGACGATCCTCACCGCCGATGACTTCGACGACACCGGCGCACAGGCGGGGTACGTGTTGGCGTTGAAGTCCGACGGGGCTGGTGGTTACAACGGCGTCGAGGCGATGTCCCTGAAGGTCGGCAACATGTACTGGCCGACGACGATCAACGTGTTGTCGAATGTGTCGGGTAGCAATGCGCTGGCGACTGTGGTGATCCCCGCGCAGCAGTTCGGGTACCGGCTGTGCGTGGAGGGTCAGCAGATCATCAGCCCAGACGGCGCGGATGTGCAGGTTGACTTGGTGGCGCGGCTCGGCGGCACGGGTACCGGAGACGGATCACTCGACGGTTTGGTGATCGCGCGCGGCCAGGGTTTGTCTGGTGGTGCGGTGCAGAACCTCATCTTCTCGCCATCGCCGCCGGTGGGGAGTACGAGTGGTTTCGGTGAGGTCGCCGATGGGGCGGGCCGCGCTGTCTTCATCCGCTGCGAGCAGGTCGGCAGCGGCACCGACACTTTCGACACGGTGTCTGGTCGCGGTCTGTTCAGCGTCCGCGTTGAGGCGTTACGTTGACCGCACCCCGGGGCACGTCGGGTAATGAGCCGGTCACTGCGCCCGGCATTCACGACAAGCCGCCATCCAAGCCGCCCACCCTGGATTCACGGTGGGTTAAGGGTGTCGCCAATGCGGGCATGTTCCGCATCGGCGCGACGATCCTGTATTGGATCGCTGGTGTCGAGGTGTTGGGCGGCAACCCATTCGGGTTCCTCCGCGGCTGGGCTGACGATCTGGCCGACCGCGCGAACGACGCCTACAACGGTGCCATCAACGCGCAGATCAGCGCCGATGATGCGGGTTCAACAGCAGCCAATGCGATGCAGGAGATCAACGCGATCAAGGCGCAGCTTTCCGCTGGCGACGGCGTGTACTACTCCGAGGACCTGAACTATCCCGATGCGGCTACCCTCTCAGCACCGTATGTGCTGTATACGTCGGGTCCGGGCGGCGGGTCGTATGGTCCGAATGGCAACAGTGAGCTGGCATGGAAGCCCGGCTTCGGCCCCTCTTACCGGTCAAACATCTATCGACATCCGGACTTCCATATCACGGGAAGCAAGTTCGGTTGCGCGATGGTCATCACCAAGCAGCCCGGAGAGATCATCGCAACGAACCGCCCGCGGGTGTTCTTGGGTGCCGCGGATGCATCGGGCAACGGTGTCGCAATGTCCCTATCCAACAACCGGGTTGCCCTCGTGACTCTGGCGGCGGGTGTGCCCAGTTCCGATATTTCGCCCGTGTCCCGCGCCCCATCTAACGGGGACAATTACGAGTTCTACTTCGGTACGTCTACTGACCCCGATGAGGCGACGATCAAACGCAACGGCCAGGTGGTGTGGTCGTCTTCATCTACGGGAATTTCGTTGTCCTCCAATGTTTATCTGATGGTGGGCGGTGAGGGAATCGCATACGGCTTTGGACAGTCGGGTTGTTCCCGAATTGGATCTTTCACATTCTTCGAAAGCGACCTCTAGGAGCATGATGGGAACATCGGTTTTCGATGATGATGGCCATGTTGAGCTGGACAGTTTCGAGACGATGTGCGCCGTACTGCGTGAGGTGTACGAAGGTCAGCTCGGCAAGTGGAGGGGCAGTGTTTCGGGGCTTCCGACGTCGGGCGGGCCGGGCTATGTGCTGGAGCTGAATCCCGACCCTGACCAGCCTGACCGCCCGCCGGGACTGGCCGCCGTGTTCGGTGATCATTTGCAGAAGCTGCGGCCATTCTCGCTGGGGTTCATCGTCAAGATGACCGCCGAGGAGTACGCCGCCGAGTACCCGGCAGGTGACTGATGCCCATCAACTTCACCATCACTCACGATGCCCTCACCAACGATGTCGTGGACACCACCGGCGATGTCGCTGAAGTGGCGGTCATTGGCTGGTTGACGTTCACGCCGCAGGTGCCCGAGGGTCGGCCAGCGCTTGCCCCAGAGCGGACACCTCGGCCAGCTAGCTACTGGTTCCGGCCCTTCCGTGGATACCTCGATGCAGATGGCAGGCTGAAAGACGCGCCCGGCGGAACCGTGGGGATGCGCCTCTGGGCGAATGACCCGATCTTTCAACTGACGAACCTGCCGTACCGGGTGAGCAGCGGGGAGCTGACCGACAGCGCTGGTCGGTCAATTCCGTTCGATAGCTTCGTGTTTAATGCACCGAGCACTGATGTGGTGAAGAAGCTCACCGAGTTGCAGCCGGTCCCGCGCGCTGGCGGTCAGGGAATCTCCCAGGGGTTGCGTGGTGACCTGGTGGCGTGGGAGCCCTACGCAGACGGCCCTCCTGCTCTGTTCCGTCAACGCAATGTCCGGACGGGGGAGTGGATCGGCGAACCGGTTGACCTGGTGACCATGACAGATCTGGCGCCGAAGGTTGCGGAGCGGATCGCCACCGACATGCCCGCAGCCCTCCAAGAAGCAGTACCACCAGCAGTCGCGGACTTTGTGTCCGGCAACATCGGCGCGGGTGTGGTGTCGGGGTCTGCCCCAGGCACGATTGCGGTGTCGCTGTTCGGGGAGACGACAGACGATTTCAACCCGCTGCCCGCCTCCTTGGACAGCCTTGCGGGCAAAGAGCGGATCCCGCGGAAGCTTCGCAACGAGATCGACCTTCGGGAGTGGGTTGCCAGCGAATCGCAGCTACCCAACGACGGGGAATCCGACGCTGCACCCTTGCTGACAACCGCGATGAACGACGTCATCGCCCTGTACGCCTCCACCGAGCTGATCAACTACGTCCGAGTCCCAGCGGGCCGGTATGCCAGCGGCAGCCGCCTCACACCGCCAGTCGGTGGGCATTTCGGTATCCGCGGCGAAGGCATGAACCAGACAATCTTTATGACCCCACCCACCTTGTCGTGGTTCGGTATGTCCGCCACCGAAGACATCCCTGAGGGTGAATTCCCGTGGCATGACATCTACTTCGAAGACTTCACCATCGACGGGTCCGCACAGTCCGCCGACGCGGCATACACGGTCGGGTGGAAAGGCTTCATCGGTCACCACCTCAAAGACACCTATCTGCGGCGGGTGCGGGTCCGCAACACCCACGCCACCGGCTTCGGTCTAGACCTGTGTGACAACCTCTGGTTGATCGAATGCGTCGCCGAGAACTGCGGGCGCGGCCGGCGGGTGTCCAACCCCGATCCCGAAACCCGCTACGGCTCGGGCTCCGGGTTCGGTATCGGGTTCGGCGACAACCCCGACGAAATCGTTTACGTCGTCAACAGCATCGGCCGCCGTAACGGCGCAGTGGCCATCATCGCGTTCGGAATCGGCGTGGCCGTGGCGATGTGCGACTGCCACCACCCGAGCCGGAAATTGCCGTCACTCAAGGAGTCTCGATGACCGTCACTCGCGCGAATGTCGAGGCGACCAAGGCGTTCATCCGCGCACGCCTGGGCAACCCGTACGTCTACGGCGGTGCGTTGTCGACGAACATTCGGCAGGGCACTGACTGTTCCGAGGTGTGGCAGACGGTCCTGGAGATGGTGCACGGTCGCTGGGTCCCCGGTCGACAGGCCGAGGGTGCGACTACCGAGTCCTACCGCTACATCCCCGTCGGCGGCGTCGGACCATTCGGCACCATCCGAGTTGCCCACTGGAACGACATCCCCGCGAATGCGGCAGCCAAGCTGGCGTTCCACCACGGACCCGGCGGCGGGGCGCGCTCACACATGTGGGGCGACCTCGACGGGATGCTCATCGAATCCGGCGGCGGCAAGGGTCTCGTCACCGCACCGCGCGCCCTGGCCATCGCCGACCCGTATGGCCACGCCTGGGCATACCTTCCCGGTCCGGTCACCGGCGCCGCCGGTGACATGCCCACGCTCGGCGTCGGGTCCACCGGTCCGCATGTCTCCCAGCTCCAGCACCGCCTCAACCGCGACGGCGCCGGGCTGGAGGTCGACGGCCAGTTCGGACCGCTCACCGCAGCAGCGGTGAGCGCGTTCCAGCGGCGCACGGGCGTCACCGGCGACCCGGCCGGCGTCGTGGGTCAGGCGACATGGAGAGCGCTGGGGATCTCGACCAGCACCCCCGTGCCACCGCCGGACCTGACCCGCGCCGAGCGGTACGCGCTGCGGATCATGGCCGAGGGGCGCCGCCTGAACATCACACCCCGCGGCATCAAGATCGCCTACGCCGTCGGCCTCGTCGAGACAAACCTGACGATGTACGCCAACCGCAAAGACCCGGCGTCTTTGGCGATTCCTCACGATGCTGTCGGCCAGGACCACGACAGCTCAGGTATCTACCAGCAGCGCCCACCCTGGGGATCGATCCAAGACCGGATGGACGTCGAGGCATCGACCCGCATTTTCTTCACCATCGACCGGGGTCCGGGTGTGCGTGGGCTGACCAAGATCCGCGACGCCGCCGGACGCATCTACGACTACAACGACCCGGCCCGCACGCCCGGTTTCTACGCCCAAAAGGTCCAGGGCTCAGCCTTTCCCGAGCGCTACGACCAGCGGTTCGCGGAGGCCGAACGGCTCTACGACAAGCTCGCCAATCTCGCTACCGCTGACCCCTGGGAGGAACTGCTCGCCATGAAGATTCAATCTCGATCCCCGTACGCCACACCTGGCGAGCCGCCCGTCGACGCCGCGGTCATGATCGCCACGTCTGACATGGTGTCGCACCGCCTACTCACCGAAGAGGATGCCCGCGACGGCGATATCGATGCGATCCGCCGACTCGCTCGAACGGCGGCCGGCCAGGGCCCAAACCCCACGCCCGCAAGGATCCGCCGCGCAGCCCGAATCCTCAACGAGATCGACGAAGCCAACCCTGAGTACATCCTCGCTGCCACCCCCGGAAGGGCCTGACTGCCATGAAGATCCGCGAATACGCCAAGGCCATCGCCGCGCTGCTCGGCGCCATCGCCACGTTCCTCGTCTCCGTCAACGCGCCAGCGGAGTGGTCAGTCTGGATCGGCAGTGTCGTCGCCATCCTGACCGGCGTCGCGACCTTCGGCATCCCCAACAAGACGATCATCCCTGCAGCCGCCGACGCCGCGATCACCGCCATGCAGCAGACCGCCGAGAGGGCCGCTGGATCGCTCAGTGACTACGACCGCGTGCGCCAGGCCGCCAGCGACATCCTCGGGTCGGCGGCATCAATCGGCGCGGCTGTCATCCCCGGTCGCGTCGGTGATCTCATCCAAGGTGTGTCTGATTTCGACGGCCGGGACTGATGCCCACCTGGACCCCCGAGGTCTGGAACGAGTTCCGCGTCGGCGGCTTGGTCGTCGTCATGGCCGCGGTCTTCTACTGGTCCCTGATCACCGAGCGGCTCGTCATCGGCAAGACGCACCGCCGCGAGATCGACAGCCGGGACCGCACCATCAGCCTCCTGGAGACGCGCAGCACCAAGGATGCCGAGTCGATCTTCACACTCAGCAGCACGGTGACCGAGGGGACGGCACGCGAGGATGCCATCGCGCACATGATGGCCGCCTTCCGAGAAGCCCTGGAGAGACAGTGATCTGGCCGTGGGGTCGGCGGCGACGTGCCGCGCTTGATGAGGCGGCACGTCAGCGGGAGGCGGATGCCGTGCGGCAAGTCCACGAAGCCGAGAGCCGTCTGCAGATCGCTCAGCAGCTCGCCGCCGCTCACAATCGCGCAACCGCCCGCGTCCGCCACGAGCTTGCTGTCAACGGATTCACCGAGCGCATGCAAGAAGCAATGCAGAGAAGGGGTGCGTGATGCGCTGGGTCTATGGCGGCGGCCTGGGGATCATCCTCGCTACGTTCCTCGCCGATGGCATCGGCCTGCCTGTCGACTACCGGCTCGCGGCGAACTGGTCGCTGACGTTCTTCGCGGTGTTCGTGACCGCGTTCACGATCCGCTACGGCTTCTGGTCGAACTGGCGCGCCAACCGGATCGGCGTGATCCTGCTGGCCAAGAGCGTCTTTCTGTCCGTGGCCGTCTGGCAGATCGTCGCGTCAACGTGGATCGGCCAGGACTACCCGTATCGCCAGCAGATCAGGTTCATCATCTACGCGTTCGGGGCGCTTTCCTACCTGACGATGGTGGTCACCCTCTGGCGGGAACAGCGCCGCGACCGGGCTGAACTGAGCGCCTCGGTGTTCGACCGGCGAAAGTGAAGTGCGCACCGTGTTGACCTGTCCTACTGTCTGACCGCAGCGGGTACCCCTTCTGCTCTCTCCAATCAGCAGCGCGAAACGCACCCCCGCACCGCCCCCACCCTTCGAGGTGGGGGCGGTTTCGTCGTCTGCGGGGTCTACCATCGCCGGATGCATCCGCAGCGCCGCACCGAGATCCGCATGGAAGACATCACGTTGATCGTGCGACCACCGGGCAACCCGCAGGCGATCAAGGTGTTCACCGACGACACCCGCGCCGAAGCTGAGCTGTACGCCACCGAGCGCGGTGCAGTGGTCGAGACGCTGCCGCTCGAGCAGCCTTAGAGGTCGAACCCCACCAACGTCAGCACATCGCCCACCTCAGTGCCCGGCCGTCGCATCGTCAGCAGGTTCATCGTCAGCTTCCGCGCATCAGCCTTCGAATACAGCACCGTCCGGAAAACACCCTCCCGACCGTTCTCCACCTTCACCCATTCGACCAGCCAGACTGTGAACCCCGGGACCGCAGTGATGTCATGCGGAGGCGGTTGATAGTCATCAGTCTGGGTGACCGTGATGCGGGTGACGAACGTGGGCAACCTTCAGCAGCCGTAGACATATCGCGCGGTCGAAGTGAACACCGCGGCTGATTCGTAGTCACTGATGTTCCCAGCGTTGACGAGCCACTCGTTGACGTAGGCAGGTGAGGAGCCGACGGCGAACTCATCGCACGCCTGATGGGCTCGGGTGATCATCAG
This sequence comes from Mycobacterium sp., assembly GCF_049647605.1. Classification (GTDB taxonomy): domain Bacteria; phylum Actinomycetota; class Actinomycetes; order Mycobacteriales; family Mycobacteriaceae; genus Mycobacterium. Next base: position 45,519 of record NZ_JBARXZ010000132.1, read on the forward strand.
GTCGGGCTGGAAGATCGTCCAGCCCTGCTGCCGTAGCGAATCGATGAACACGACGTTGAGCTGCGCCAGGGTGGGGCGCACGGGCATCGGCACGGGCGCTTGCACGGTGACCGTTTCTGGCGGCGGCCGTCGCATCGCGGCCGTCTCGACCGGCTCGGGATCTGGGCGCTTGGTCGTCGTCGTCGGCACGGGGGTCGCGCTCGTCAGCGTCGGCTCCGCAACCGCCGGCGCGATCGTCACCGTCGTCGTGGTGCCCACCGGCGCCGCGACAGGTGTGGACTCTGGAGCCTTCTGCACATGCACCAGGGCCAGCGTCCCAGCACCCGCGATCAGCACCAGCGCGCCGGCCACCGCGGTCCGCGCGATCCACCGCGGCCGGTACGGGGCGACCTCGGGACTGTCATCAATCGACCACGCCAGCGATGCCTCGGTCGCGTCGACGGGACGGGCGAGCTTAGTGGGGGGTTGGTCGTCGGTCATCAGCGGTCGAAGATGCGAGACATTTCGGCGCGCTTGTCGGAGAGCTGAACTTCCGTGAAGACCGCGCTGAGCACGGCTAATGACAGGAAGATGCAGGCAACCACGCGCACCCACGTTGCGCCGCGAAGGATGAACGCCACGGCCGTGCCTCCAGCCGCAACGGCTGCCCCGGTCCAAATGAGCCCAGATCCCGTCATGAGAGACACGGACTGCATCGACATGACGAATCCGATGGCCACGAGCACGCACGCGCCGACGGCCACCGAGGCCTTGTTGCCTCCGTCATCGTGGCGAGCGTGCGACTGTACCCATTCGGCGCCGTTCCAGTAGATGCGTCGGCTGGGGTTGCTCGGATCTGGATACCACCCCGGGGGGCTTACCGGCGGCGGCACCGTCACAGCGGCCACGTCCCGTATGGCCACAGCGCATAAATCAGGCCCGCCGCGGCGACCGAGTAGGCGACGATGAGCCAGGCGAGGATGCCCTTACTAATGCGCGGGGCCGCTTTGTCGGTCCACTCGGAACCGTCGAAGTAACGAGCCGCGCCGTCTGGATGTGAATACCAACCTGCCGGGACAGCAGGTGGTGGCAGATTCTCCCCCATGTGCGGGGATCGTAGCTGAGATACAACCGCCGCGTCAGGCGATCAGGCTGCAGCCCTGAAGGGGTCGAGCTTATTGATGGCCTCATGACGGCGGTGATCGGGGATTTTGAGGTAACCCTGGGTCGTGGCCAGCGAGGAGTGTCTCAGCAGGTCTTGGACGGTGCGAATGTCGTTGCCGTCATCGAGCAGGGTGGTGCCGAACCAGTGTCGGAGCTTATGCGGGGTACCCGCAATCTCGGCCCGGCGCATAGCAAGGCTGATGATGTGCGACACCGACTTGCCCAACACGTGCTCGCCCGCACGAGTCGCATTGGCGGGGAACCAGAACTCGTGACTCGGCATGGTGGCAGCAGCTTCGATCAGCAGAGGGTGCAGCGGAATTGTGCGCGCCTTGCGGTTCTTTCCGTCGACCCAGATTGACGGCACGGAGGTATCGATGTGCGCACCTCGCACGGCGGCGATTTCACTGACGCGTAGCCCGGCGAGGACGGCAAGCAGAATCATGACCCGCGTCCGGTGGTGCATCCGAACCGTTAGCAGCTTGACCAGCGCGTTGTCCGACACGGGCCGCGGTTCCTTGTCGGGCGAGCGTGGCCGACCAACCTTGATCATGGGGTTGTCGAGCCGGTGATCCTGGAGTTGGAGCCAGAGGTACCAGGCCTTTAGGTAGCCGTGATACGTGCAGGCGGTGCCCGGTGACCAGTCGTTGCGATGGCGAGCCAGCCAGTTTGCTATCTCAATCGGTTTGGCGCTACACGGCTGCAGTCGTTCCTCCGCCGCAAACTGCGTAATAATCCGCACCCGTTCGGAAATCACCGTGTAGGAGTTCCGCGCTCCATGCATCGAGAGGGTCCAGTCGTCCAGGTGGGTGATTTGCGTGGCTGTCATGTTCTTTACTTCGCTGTGAACTGGCTGGGAGTTTCGTAAAGTGATCCTTTTCGCAATCACTTCAAAGCGCGAATCTGCATGGGGATTTCGTTGGTCCGATCCCGGTATGTGCCCAGCTCAACGACGTTATCGGTGCATCCATCTTCGGAGCAGAAGGCCGCAGGTTCGAATCCTGCCGGGGGCACCATCTTGATCTGGCATCTGCCGTTCAGGTCGCCAAGCGGCCACCGCCAACACAGCGAAACTGCGCGGACACCTCCAGGCGCCCCCGTGTCTACCCCCACCCTCAGCCCGGGAACCGGTCCATCAGCATCGCGGTCCCATCTTGGCGTCGATGAGCATCGATGAGCGGGACCAGTCGCGTGAAATGTTCACTGCCGCAGTGGATGTCAAGCGCCGCCCGATCCGGCCATTCCTCGACGAAAACGAAATGCCCAGGGACTTCCTGATCTACGAACAGGTCGTAGGCGATACAGAGCTCTTCCTGCCGCGTCTTCTCGACCAGTTCCCGATACAGCGGCGTGACGATCTCGATGGCTTCCGGCTTGATGAAGTCCTGGGCGATGACCTTGAGCATCAGATGGGTGTCCTTTGATCGGTACCGCCCCGAACCGCAGGGCTCATCGGGACGGGGTCGGATCTTCCCCGGAGGGTAGCGACACCGCCGGCGGCTGTTCGCCGCAACCTCCCGCAACTCTGGATCGGCGTTGTGATCCACCTCATAGTTGGCCCGATCACCCCGCCATCTGCAAGGAGCGACATCGATGTCGACTACGCACGTCCCGCCGAACGCGGACGCCGCCGGCCCCAGACCCATGGTCACGACAACCGACCCAGCCACACCGGAGCTGCCGCGGAATCGGTGGGTGGTGTCCGGGCTGGCCAACCTCGCCGCCGTCATCGCGCTGTCGCTGGCCGGTTGGTATCTGCTGGCCGACCCCGAGGTCAGCCCGTGGAGCTTCTACCCGCTGCCGTTCAACGCCGCATTATTCTGGGCGATTCTGTTTGTGGTGTTCATCGGGTTCAACGCCGAGTTCGCCGGTTTCAACCGATTCAGCCAACCGCTGCGGGGACTCCTGATCACCTGCACCACCGTTGTTTTCGCGGTGGGCATGACCTGGCTGCTGTCCGCGGGGCTCGGCAGTCTCAACCCCGACTTCGCCGCGGAGCGGGCCGGCGGTCTCGGGTACTTCACCGGGGCGCTGTTTGTGCTGTTCGGCTTCGGCACCTTCGTGATGGCAGTCTTGAACTGGCAACACTGGCCGTGGCCACAATTGGGACTGAAACAACCCGCCATCGGCATGGCCGAGGTCGCGGCGGTGGCCGGCCCCACCTTGGTGTTGTACTTCGTCATCGGCCTGCCGTCGGTCACCCTGGCCGACGCCAGCCCCTTGCTGTCACTCGATGTTGTTCTGGGCTGGTTCTACTGCGTCATCGTCTCGGTCCTGCTGACCGGGCAGACCCTGGACAACTGGCCATGGCGGCTGGCGGGCAGCCCGGCCCGGGTGGCGTTGGCCGCCACCGTCGGGAACCTGACGCTCGGCACCGCCTTCTACTTCGTCGCCGTCCCACTGATCAAAGCGTTGTTCGGCGCGCAGACCAGCGACGCACTCGGCAGCGCCATCGCGCAGTATCCGGCTCAGCTCGGCGTCTGCTGGGCGTTCTGGATCATCTTCTGGGCCAACGCGTTCGGTAATCGGCCGACCGGTTTCAGCGATGCGGCCAACAACATCATCCGCACCGCTGTGACGTTTGCGCTGGGCCTGCTCACCTTCCTCTTCTACTACCGGTTCGCGGCCCAGCACATCCTCCACGAGCCGTCGGTGGCTCCGGGGATCAGCGGCAATGCGCTCGGGTTCCTGGACTGGATGGTGCTCATCACGCTGCTCTACGTCGTCGCGTTCGAATCGCTTGGCCTACGACGCCTGGCCAGCGACAAGCCGTAACGCCACAAAACGCACGCAAAATGCATGTTTGTCCAAGCCGCCGATTTTCAGCAACTCCGTCTGTATTCAACCATGGAGTTTCCTCCCGATCCGCTGTGGAGTCGTGCAGCGCTGCGCGGTACTTCTATACCGTGAGTCCAACGCATCCTCCCCCGGACTGGATGCAGGACGGTGACGAAGAGACCCATGGCCAAACACATCATCTGTGCGGGACTGGCTGTTGCCGGGATCGGTGCGGCCCTGCTGGGTGGCACCGCCCCCGCCAACGCCTCGGAGATCAAGGCGGACCCGTCGACGGTGACCGCCAGCTCGGGAGCGGGCACCCAGGTTCGAACGTCGGCAGTACAGGGCGATGTGCGTAATTCGGGCACCCAGGGCCAGATCCGCAGCAACATCAAGGCGGTGCCGGGGGTCAAAGCGAGCCCGATGCCCACACCCAACAGCTGCACCGAGGTCCTGAGCTACACCTGCGACTGACAGCGGGCATGCCCGCACACCGGCCCGACCTGCGTAAAGCCCGGGCCGGTGTGTCGTACCTTTGGATCGATGCGAATCGCGGTGGTGGAGGACGACGACGGTCTGGGTGACGCTCTTGTCGAAGCACTGACCGAAGTGGGCCACGCCCCGATCAGGATGCACCGGGGCGCTGACCTGCTGCTCGGACACCGCGATGTCGACCTCGTACTCCTGGACCTGGGTCTGCCCGATATCGACGGCCTGACGGTGCTGCGTCAGTTGCGCGCCGTCAGCCAGATCCCGGTTGTTGTCCTGACCGCACGCGACGACGAACGCTCCGTGGTGCGGGCACTGCGAGGCGGCGCCGACGACTACGTGGTGAAGCCGGCCAGGCTCGGCGAGCTGCGGGCCCGCCTGGAGGTCGCCGGCCGCCGGCGCGGCCAGACCTCCGAGTCGACGGTCGAGATCGTCACCATGGACGACATCGTGGTCGACCTGGGTGCCCGGCGTATCGACATCGACGGTCACGAGGTGTCGCTCACGCCCAAGGAGTTCGACCTGCTCGCCCAGCTGGTGATCCGGCGCGGCGAGGCCGTCAGCCGTCAACAACTCATGGACGCGATCTGGGGTGACGCCTACGTGGCCATCTCACGCAGCCTCGATGTCCACATGACCTCGCTGCGCGCCAAGCTCGGGCGACCCGACCTGATCGCCACCATCCGCGGTTACGGCTACCGATGGAGCGCATGACGTGTGGCGGCGGGTGCTCCTGGTCCTGGTGGCCTACTCGGCGATTGTTGTGGTCGGTCTCGCCGTTCCGCTGGCGCTGACGGTAAGCCGGGAACGACTCCAGCGTTTCGGTGAGAGTCGTTTTGCCACTGCCTCGTATTTTGCTGACCTGGCGGCCCGTGACCTGACCCCCGGCGACCTCGAATTACAGGAAGCGGTGAATCGGTACCACTCGCTCTACGGCGAAGGCCTGGTGGTGGTCGACAGGGACGGCGGTGCGCGGGCCGCGGCGGGCATCGGTACCGAGTCCGCCGATGTGGGCAATGCGATCTCCGAGGCCCTGCGGAATCAGCGAACGAGTGTGCCGTCGACATTGACACCGTGGTCCCATCCCGACGTGTTGATCGCGGTCCCGGTCGGGACCGGCACCCAGGTCGACGGGGCCGTGGTGCTGTCCGCGTCGACGGCAGCGGCGGCCGGTGACGTTGCCCGGGCCTGGGCGGTGATCCTCGCGGGCGCAGTGGGATTGCTCGCGGTGGTCTCGGTGATCGCCGTGGCGCTGTCTCGCTGGACGGTCCGGCCCCTGACGGCACTGTCGGCCCGGGTGAACTCCGTGGGCGCCGCCGCACTCGACCGGCTCCCGGTCGCCCTCACCCCGACATCCGCCGCGTCAGCTGGGAAGACGAGGTACGCCGGCCCACCGGAGGTACGCGAGCTCGCCCGGGTCTTCGATGCCATGGCCGACAACGTCGAGGCAGCCGCGCTCGCCCAGCGCCGACTCGTGGCCGACTCGGCGCACGCACTGCGAAATCCTCTGGCCGCACTGCGAATACGTCTGGACACTCTGGGTATGCGGCTGTCCGGTAAGTCCGCCGAAGTTCATCGCAAGACCACGCTGGAAGTCGACCGGCTCAGCGGCATCGTCGCCGATCTCCTGGCGCTGGCCACTGCGGAGTCGCGGCCGTTGGAGCACACCAGCCGCCCGTCGTGCGACGTGGGCGCTGTGGTGGCGGGCCGGCACGAGTTCTGGTCGGGTGCGTTCGCCGCAGCGGGAATGGCGGTGACAGTTCTCGACGCGACGCCGACACAACCCCAGGCCGCGATCACCGAGGACGACCTGACGCAGATCCTCGATGTGCTGCTGAGCAACGCAGTGAAGTACGCCGGTGCAGGAACCACCGCCGAAATAGGGTGCCGGGCAACCGAAAACGCGGTGACGGTGTGGGTATCGGACTCCGGGCCCGGAGTTCGGCAGGAAGATCTGCCGTTGCTCGTCAACCGCTTCTACCGGGCGTCGAGCACCGTCGGCCAGGGCACCGGGCTGGGCCTGGCCATCGCGCGAGCACTCACCGAACGGGCCGGCGGCGTGCTGACGGTCAGTGCGTGCCGGCCATCCGGTCTCCGGGTGGAGCTCACGCTGCCCCATCCGTCGTGAGCAGCAATTCGCCAATGTAGTGACATGTGCACAGATATCGACAGATGGGATAATCTGCAGCGGTGAACGCCAAGGAGAATCTCGCTTTCGAGGCTCTCTCTGACCGGGTCCGCCGCCAAATCCTGGCCGTTCTCGGAGAAGGCGGCGAGGTCACCGTCAACGACATCGCCGAGCGCGTCGGTGTGGTCGGCCGAACCACGATTTCCAGCCACCTGCGGGTGCTGCGGACCTCTGGCGTGGTGCTCGAGCGGCGGGATGGACGCCACCGCTACTACTCACTCGACACCGAGGGCGCGGTCCGCGACGCATTCATCTATCTGCAGGGTCTGCTGCAGCAAGGTGTCGAGTCGAACCTGACGGGCCGCGACGCCGCGGATACCGACACGGCAACAACTGCGGCGCCAAAATCCTCGCGAAAGCGCAACGTCAGCTGAGCTCGCCGCTCAGCCGAGGGCACACCGTGAATGACTCGCCGCCGTGACCCAGACGTTGACCAATACGGCAACGTTGACGGCGGAGTCTGTTGTGGACCTCGACGCCGAGAAGGCTTTTGGGCTCTTCGGCCGCCCGGAGTCGCAGTCCTGGCTGTTCGCCGCCCACTGCGACGTGGTCCGCGTCGGCGCGGCCGTGAGCCTGCGGCTCCCCCATGACGACGGGTCGAGCCGCTTCGGGGTCGACCTCCTGGGCCACATCGCCGAGGTGCGGCCGAATTCATCGATCACCATCGCGCACACCCAGCCGTGGGAAGGGCGTATCCGGCTGCGCTTCGACCGCGCCGGATGGCAACGCACCCGGGTCCGGGTACGTGCCGACGTCGGCGCCGACGGCGTTGCGTGGCTCATCCGGCGGACCGGGATAGTCCTTCCCACACCACCGGTCAGTCCGGGTGCGGTGCGCATCGGAATGCTGACCTCGAAGTCGGGCCCAGGCGCGATGTACGCCATCGCCACCGAACACATGGCTGAGCTGGCGGTGGAGGAGATCAACAACAACGGCGGCGTCGCCGGCCGCACACTGGAGCTTGTTGTCGCCGATGACGGATCAGATCCGGCCACTGCGGCAGCCGAGACACGACGGCTGCTGCATGCCGGCTGCCGCGCGATCTTTGTGGTCGCCACCTCGAGCAGCTTCGCCGCCGCCCGTCGCGTCGTCGGCCGCAACGACGTTTTGCTCGTGCACGCCGTGATGAACGAAGGCGGCTCCTTCACCCCGCAGGTGATCCGGTTCGGAGAACGGCCCGCCCGGATGATCGAGGCGCTGGCGGGACCATTGATGAAGACATCCGGAGCGCGCAACTGGTACCTCGTCGGCCACGAGTACAGCTGGTCCTACGGTGCCCATTTCGCCGCCCGGGCCGGGTTGGCCCGCGCCGGCGGCCGAGTCGTTGGCGACCGTTATACCCCGTTGGGCACCAACAACTTCGGGACGATCATCGAACAGATCAACGCCTCCCGAGCCGACGTCGTCATGTCCTCACTCGTCGGCGCCGACGACGCGATGTTCCAGCGCCAGTGTTATGTGGCCGGCCTGCGCGCCACCACCAAGGCCGTGTCGCTGGTGTTGGACGAATCGACGTGCGAGCATATCGGCGCGGCGGCCGCCGAGGGGATCTGGACGGCCAAGAGCTATTTCGAGGGCAGCGACGAAGCCGGCAACCGCGATCTGCTGACGGCCTACCGCGACCGGCACGGGCCGTTTGCGCCGCCGCTGTCGAGTCTGAGCGAAACCGTCTACGAATGCATCGTCCAATACGCCCGGACCGCGGCCGGTGACATCGACGCCACCGCCGCTGCGCACGGTCGCGCCTTGGGCGAACGCAGTCACGGTCCTGACAGCAGGATCGGCCGCCGGGACCTGCAATCACACACCCTCTACCTCGCCGAAGTGCGTGGGGCCCGCTTGCAGGTCTTCGACAAGACCAGCTGAGTTCCGCACCGCATCTTCCCGCACCGCATTTCTGCCGCGTAAAGAAATATGTCGATACGTCGATGAGTATTGACGCATCGACGTAGCGCTCTTAGCCTCGATCCACCGATGAATTGGCTGGTCATGGGGTGTCGGAATGAGGAAAGTGCCCTCTGAACTGGAATGATTGGTGTTCTCTACGCAACAATCATGTCCGGCAAGAAAGGCACTTCCGGTGCAAGTCTCGCACAATTTCTTGGCCGCGTCGGCGCTGTTCGATGATGAGCATCTCGTGTCGTGTGCCGGGTTGGTACCGGTGATGACGCTGGCCAGCCAGACCGGGCTGTCTGACCTGCTGGGCAACAAGATTCGCATCGCGGCACCGCGGATCAAGTCCGGGTCAGCCAATCCGTCGCCGAAGCTGACCACCCTGATCGCCGCGATGTGTGCCGGCGCTGACTGCATCGATGACCTCGACATCGTGCGTGCCGGCGGGATGAAAACCCTCTTCGGCGGCGTGTACGCCCCATCGACGGTCGGAACCTTGCTGCGTGAGTTCACCTTCGGGCACGCCCGCCAACTCGAGTCCGTCCTACGGGAGCATCTGGGCAGCTTGTGTCAGCGCGTCGAGGTGTTGCCCGGCGCCAACGAGCGGGCGTTCATCGATATCGATTCACTGCTGCGCCCAGTCTATGGCCACGCCAAACAAGGCGCCTCCTACGGACACACCAAGATCGCCGGGAAACAGATCCTGCGCAAAGGCCTGTCCCCGTTGATCACCACCATCAGCACCGATCACAGCGCCCCGGTGATCGCCGGAGCCAGGTTGCGGGCAGGCAAGACCAACTCCGGCAAAGGCGCGGCCCGGATGATCGCCCAAGCGGTCGCCACCGCCCGTGCCGCCGGAGTCACCGGACAGGTCCTGGTGCGCGGCGACTCTGCCTACGGCAACAGCACCGTCGTGGCCGCCTGCCGTCGCGCCGGTGCCCAGTTCTCGCTGGTACTCACCAAGTCGGCCACCGTCGCCGCAGCCATTGACTCCATCAGCGACCACGACTGGATCCCGGTCAAGTATCCCGGCGCGGTGCGTGACCCCGACACCGGCGGATGGATCTCGGACGCCGAAGTCGCTGAAACCACCTACACCGCCTTCAGTTCCACCAACCGGCCCGTCACCGCGCGGTTGATCGTGCGGCGCGTCAAAGACGCCCGATTCCCCGACGCACTGTTCCCGGTATGGCGGTATCACCCGTTCTTCACCGATACCGACGAACCGGCCGACGCTGCCGACATCACCCACCGCCGCCACGCGATCATCGAAACCGTCTTCGCCGACCTCATCGACGGACCCCTGGCCCACATGCCCTCAGGCCAGTTCGGGGCGAACTCGGCCTGGATCCTGTGCGCCGCGATCTCCCACAATCTGCTGCGCGCCGCTGGCGTCCTGGCCGGCGGCGCCACCAACGCCGTCGCCAGAGGGGCCACGTTGCGACGACGCATCGTCAACATCCCGGCCCGGCTGGCCCGACCCCAACGACGACCGATCCTGCACCTTCCCAGCCACTGGCCCTGGACACAACACTGGCTCACATTGTGGCGCAACACCATCGGACACAGCCCACCGCTACCAGCAACACCCTGACCACCCCGCCGAACAGGCCCTACCGGAGCACACAGGAAAAGCTGGGCAGACCAGCAGCTACCCGCTGCCAGCACAACGACCGACCGGCGCCATCACCTCAGAACCACATCCATCAGGTCAGTCCACGGATCGAGGCT
>NZ_JBARXZ010000133.1:0-1561 GCF_049647605.1 Mycobacterium sp.
CATCCTCGCGTTGGGCTCCGCCGGAGCCGGCGCCGCACTCGCCGTCGGCGGCACCCTGACCACCTGGCTCGAGCCCGTCGTCGGCACCCACGAAGTCCACCACGTCATCCCGATCTGGGCCATCACCACCATCACCCTCACCATCGTCGCCATCGGCGTGGGTGCGGCTGTCAGGAAGTATCGCTCTGGCGTGACAAGCGTTGCTTCCGAATGGGTCTCGGCGGGAACATGGGCGGCCCGCCAGGACCTCTATGGCGACGTCGTGAACGAACAATTGTTCATGAAACCGGGGCAGCGCGTGACGGCGGTGCTGGTCCGGGTGGACCGGGCCGGCATCGATGGCGCCGTGGAAGGTATCGCCCGACTGGTCGCCGTCGCGTCGAGCCGGGTGCGCCTGCTGCAGACCGGATTTGCCCGCTCGTACGCACTGTCGGTCTTCGCGGGGGCAACCCTGGTGTTGGCGACTCTGATTCTGGTGAGGGTGTGGTGACCGAATTTCCCGTGTTGACCCTGCTGTGGGTGGCGCCCCTCGTGGGTGCTGCCCTGGTGACACTTGTTCCGGCGCAGCGACCCAACCTCGCCAAGTATCTTGCCGTGGCGGTCTCGTTGGTGGTGCTGGCAATTGCGATCGGCCTGGCAGTCGGGTTCGATCCGGTGGGGGAGCGCTACCAGTTCGTCGAGAGCCACCGGTGGATCCCCAGCTTCGGTGCCGGCTATCTCCTGGGTGTGGACGGGATCGCGCTGGTGCTGATCTTGCTCACCGCCGCGTTGATGCCGGTTATCCTGCTGGCCGGCTGGAACGATACCCCCAGTCCAAGAACGTATCTGGCGCTGATGCTGACCGTGGAATCGATGGTCCTGGTGTCCTTCGCCGCATTGGACGTGTTGCTGTTCTTTGTGTTCTTCGAAGCGATGCTGATCCCGATGTACTTCCTCATCGGACGCTTCGGTGGGGCGCAGGCGCCGCGGGCCGCGTTGAAGTTCCTGCTGTACAGCCTCGTCGGCGGGTTGATGATGCTGGCAGGCGTCGTCGGTCTCTACATCGTGGCGTCGGGGACCTTCGATTTCCGGGTGATCGTGGCCGCGGTGGCCTCCGGTGAACTCGATGTCAACCCGGCGGTCCTCAACGCCCTGTTCCTCGGCTTCATGTTCGCGTTTGCCATCAAGGCCCCGCTGTGGCCGTTCCACACCTGGTTACCGGGGGTGGCAGCGGAATCCACGCCGGCCTCCGCGGTGCTGATGATGGCGATCGTCGACAAGGTCGGCACCTTCGGCATGCTGCGCTACTGCCTACAGTTGTTCCCCGAACCGGCCACCCTGTTCCGGCCCGTCATCATCACCCTGGCAGTCATCGGCATCGTCTACGGCGCCGTCCTCGCCATCGGCCAAACCGATGTCATGCGCCTGATCGCCTACACCTCCATCAGCCACTTCGGCTTCATCATCCTCGGCATCTTCGTCATGACCAGCCAAGGCCAAACCGGCTCCACCCTCTACATGGTCAACCACGGCATCTCCACCGCCGCACTGTTCCTCATCGCCGGATTTCTGGTCTCCCGCA
>NZ_JBARXZ010000134.1:0-3647 GCF_049647605.1 Mycobacterium sp.
CTCCACAACGGCGCCCCCCACAACACCCCCGCCGCCGACCACAACACCGACGACGGCTCCACCGCCGCCGGCCACACCGCCGCCTACGACAACACCGCCGCCGGCGACCCAAACCGGCACCGAGACAGTCCCGCCGAGCACGCCCCCGCCGGCCGCGGAACCACAACCACCGGTCGACGAGCCCGCAGTACCGAACCCGTCGTGGATCCCCACCATCCCGCCGATTCCAACGATCCCGGGGCTGCCGGCCTTTCTGCCGCCGCCGGCCGGCTGAATCAGCCCCGGCCGCGTTTGTTCAGAACCACCGCTGCCAGTGGGATCAGCATCGGCTCCGGTGCGGCAGCAATCCGCGTCGCGACGTCGCGCTCCAACCGATCCAAGAACTCGACATGGCGAGCCGGATCACCATCGAGGCCGGCCGCCAGCGCCGGGAACACCGACAGCCGCGAGAACGAGGCCCATTGGGCGCCGAACGCCGCCTCGTCGTGGTCCACCTGGTATCGCGACCAGGCCCGGTCCTCACCACGGAACACCTCCACACGGTCCACGGCCAAGTCCTCGAACCGACCGCGCGGCGCGAACGGTGCCAGGAAATCCTTGGCGGACCGGCCGACGACGGGAATCGACATCCGGGCCTGCTCGGACTCACTGATGAATCCGCCCTCGCGCAGCGTGCGCAGCGCCTCGACGATCGCGTCGAGCAGCAGCCGATAGCCGAATCCGCCGTCTTCGTCGATGGCCATGGTGAGCACCACCAGTCGGCCACCGGGGCACAGCTCGCGTCCCCGAAACGCCACGAACTCGTGCCAGTCGAGCGCGGCCTGCCGGGCGTAGGCGGCTTTGACGGCCTCGTCCTGGCAGTACGCCACCTGAACGTGGCCGGGCACGGGACCGGGCGCACTGCTCAACCAGTGACATGCGTAAGAACTCCAGCCCAGAGTCACACTGTCGGACGGCAGGATCTGGCTGTAGAACGACCGGCCGACCGCGGAGGCAAAGGTCGCGGGATCGTGGCGCAGATAGCTGTCCGGGTCCTCGGACAACGTCTGGAACAACGCGGTGAAGTTGTTGGTCGCGACATCGGTATGCGCGACCAGAACCGCGTGTTCACTGCGGGTCCGGGCGCGCAGCTTTTTCAACGCCGCGGCGATCGGCAGCAGCGAGTTGTGACCGGTGGCAGCGCCGTAATCGGCGATCACAATGGGCTGGGGCGCCGGAGGTAGCGGTACCGTCTGCGCGGACTCTTCGAAAAAGCTTATGGCAGTCGATAATCCGGCAGCCTGCAGGCGCGAGGACTCGGTGTAGCGGTCGCTACCGATGGGTTCCGGACGGACGACGATGCTGGACTCGGGCATGGCACCTCCGAGAAGTTGTGGACAGCGACCTGATGTCGACGGTAGTCCTGTTGCGGCAGAGCCACCTCCGGTCAGGCCGGCCCGTGGCACACTTCGGCCATGAGCGGCTCGAGGAATGTCGCGCGTCTGGTGCTGGCGGGCGCCATCGCGGCCCTGGTGGTTTCCGTCGTCGGCTTCCTCGTCACCTTGCTGCTGTACATCTTCGTCTGGGACGAATTCGACGCCTACGGCGAAGTTCCGATCCCCGGAACGGCGAGCCTGGAGCTGCCGGAAGGCGAGGTGACCGTCAGCTTCCGCACCCAGGTCATCGGCGGTGCCGGCGGCGGCCTGCCGATACCGCCGATATCGCTGCGGATCGAATCGCCCCCGGGGGTGCCCGACCCGCGGGTCGTCGAAGACATCGGGGCGACCACCACGGTGAACAACGATGCTCGCGTGCAGGTGTGGGTGGCCCAGATTCCGGCCGCCGGCAGCTATCGCGTCACCACCGACGGCAATGTGAGCGCCTTCGTGAGCCCTCGACTGGCGTTCGGGTACGGCAGCACCCTGGGCTGGCTTCCGGTGATGTTCGGGGTGTTCTTTGCCATCAGCATCCTGGACTTGTTGATCGCGCTGTTCTGGCTGGCCCGAATCAACGCGCGCGCAGCGCCGCCGGGGGAGATCCACGATGACCTCGACTTTGCAGATTGGGACGATCTGGAAGAAGACGGGCCGGTGCGGGAGCAGGTCTCCCACGAACCGTCCGAAGACGGGATCCGCATCGAGCAGCTCAAAACGCTGGCCAGACTGCGGGATTCGGGGGCACTGACGGAAAAGGAGTTCCAGTCCGAGAAGCGGCGGCTGCTCGACGGCCGCTGAGCGTCAGGAGCTGCCGGCACCTATCATCCGGAACAGCGGATCATGGGGCCCGATGTCGAGCGTGCACTCATTGAGTCGTGGATCGGGCACAAACGACCAGAACATCACCCCGGCCGCGCCGTGGGCACGCTGCGCGCCGACGATCAGCGAGAGCTCCTGCTCGCGTTGCTGCAGCGATTTGCAAGAACCCGCCTCCGCTCCCACCTCGGCGACCATGAGCGGCTTGTTGAGTGACCGGGCCTGTTCGATTCGCCGTTGCAGCCCATCACGGGAGTCGCCCGGCAGGGAGTCCGAGGATTGGTAGTAGTGGTACTCGACGACATCGATTCCGGGTGAAGCGGCCACCATTTGGTACTCCTCACCGACTGAGCCGCACTGCCCGCCGCCGGTGTGCCCGCTGAAGATCACGGCGCCGGGATCCAGTTGCCGAATCCGTTCACCCGCCTCGTCGAAGAAGGAGCGGAGCACCTCGGCCGCACCGTCAGGGCAGAGCCGGGCCTGCCACGTGCATGCCTCGTCGGTGCACTGCGACGGTTCGGGCTCACCGACCGCGGTCCAACCCGCAATCGTCGGCGAATCGCCCCAGCGGCCGACCGCGATGTCGAGCCAGTCTGCGAACGGCATCGGCATACCGTCGGAGACCTCGGTGCGCCATCCGCCGGCGTACCAGTCGAAATCCTTGAAGCGCGCGTTCTCGCAGCCGCCTTCCCCGCCGGTGAGCACCGCGATGAGAAGTTGGTTGTGGCGCTGCGCGGCTTCGAAGATCGCGTCCAGGGCAGAGAAGTCCAGCCGACCGGTCCGCTTGTTCACCGCAAAGCTGGAATAGATGTTCACCCGGGTCAACGAGTGCGGCGCCAAGCTGCCGAAATACTGGTTCAGATCCACCTGGGCGCCACAGCCGGCATTGACACTCCAGTTGGTCCCGAGCTGATATGCATTGATACCAATCGGCCACCACTTTCGACCGTCGAGAGTTAGCGAAGTTCCGTCGACACCGACTTTGGGCATCGGGAGAGTCGGAAGAGAGTCGATTGCTGCGACATTCTCGGGTAGCAGTGGCTTCGGCTGCTCGGGGGCGCAGCCCGCAGCAAACATAGTCACGATAGCTACCAGCGCAAAGGTGCGCCACCGCCACCATGATCGTTGCCGCGGGCCGCCCGCCATGGCTGTCAGCCTACCCAGGTGCGCACCGTCTGAAACAGTTAGCTGGGGCCGAAGCTACAAATGTTTCCAGGCCCGACGATGAACAGCCGGTGATTGCTGGACCGGGTTCTCTCGCGCTACTCGTCAGTGGCTGGTTGGTTGGGCCACAGCTCTTCACACTGCTCGTGCCTCGCAGTGTTCGTCAGTGGCTGGTTGGTTGGGCCTCAGCTCTTCACACTGCTCGTGCCTCGCAGTGTTCGTCAGTGGCTGGTTGGTTGGGCCTCAGCTCTT
>NZ_JBARXZ010000135.1:0-10283 GCF_049647605.1 Mycobacterium sp.
CAGGCCCTACCGGAGCACACAGGAAAAGCTGGGCAGACCAGCAGCTACCCGCTGCCAGCACAACGACCGACCGGCGCCATCACCTCAGAACCACATCCATCAGGTCAGTCCACGGATCGAGGCTTAGTGTCGAACCGTCTCGACGATATGAGGAGCGTCACATGCCCATCCCTCCCCCCACCGCCGCTCAGTTGCAGGCGCTGGATCAGCATTACGCCTTCGGTCTGTCCGAGGCCGACATCGCCGACTACGAGCAAGCCGTCACTAACACGCTGGGCGCCTCGGAGCGGGTCGCCGAGCTCTACGCGGCAGCGGCTCCGGCGGTCCCGGAACGGGCCTGGCAACACCCCGCCGACAATCCGCTGGGAGCCTGGGCCGTCACCGCGTCGATAACCACCAGCACCGGCGGCGTCCTAGCTGGGAAAACCGTTGCCATCAAAGACAACATCTCCGTGGCAGGCATCCCGATGGCCAACGGGTCGGCCTCCCTCCAGGGATTTGTCCCACACCAGGACGCGACCGTGGTCACCCGGCTGCTCGATGCCGGAGCCACGATTACCGGCAAGGCGGTCTGCGAAGATCTGTGCTTTTCCGGGGCCAGCTTCACCTCTCATGAAGGGCCGGTGCGCAATCCGTGGGATTTGAGCCGCAACGCCGGCGGATCCTCATCGGGAAGTGCCGCGCTGGTCGCCTCGGGAGCGGTGGATTACGCAGTCGGCGGCGACCAGGGCGGTTCGGTGCGCATCCCGGCCGCATTCTGCGGCCTGGTCGGGCACAAGCCCACTCACGGGTTGGTGCCGTACACCGGCGCCTTCCCCATCGAGCAGACGATCGATCACCTGGGTCCGATCACGCGTACCGTCGCCGACGCCGCAGCGATGCTCCAGGTGATGGCCGGAGCCGACGGCCTGGATCCGCGACAACCCACCACCGTCGAGGTCGCCGACTACATTTCGGCGCTCACCGAGTCCGCCGAAGGACTGCGGATCGGAGTGCTCACCGAGGGATTCGGCACCGAGGTCAGCGAGCCCGGCGTCGATGACGCCGTGCGTGCGGCCGTCGAGGTGCTGCGCCAGGCCGGGATGCACGCAGAAGAGGTCTCCATCCCCTGGCATGTCGACGGAATGTCGCTGTGGAGTGTCATCGGCACCGAAGGCGCCGCTTTCCAGATGCTCGACGGGCACGGCTACGGCATGAACTACGAAGGCCGCTACGACCCCGAAGTGATCGCCCACTTCGCGGAGAACCGGATCACCCAGGGCGCGCAGCTGTCCAAAACCGTCAAACTTGTTGGGCTGTCCGGCCGTTACACCTTCGAACTGGGCGGCGGAAAGTACTACGCGATGGCCCGCAATCTGGTCGCCGACTTGCGTAAGGCCTACGACGACGCCCTGTCCCGGTACGACGTCCTGATCCTGCCGACCGTTCCCTATGTCGCCAAACCCCTACTGTCGCTGGACGCGCCGCTGGAGGAGTACCTTTCGACCGCGTTGAGCATGGTCATCAACACCGCGCCCTTCGATGTCAGCGGCCACCCGTCGATATCGGTGCCTGCCGGTCTTGTCGAGGGTCTACCGACCGGAATGATGATCGTCGGCAAGCGTTTCGACGACGCCACCGTGCTCAAAGTCGCCCAGTTCTACGAGACAGCGGTCGGCGGATTCCCGGCCGCCCCGATCCGGACAACAGCAGGCTCCCGCTCATGAACGGGATCTTCGACTTCGGCGGCACCGACGGCATGGGACCGGTCGACAACGACCACGGCACCGAACCCGTCTTTCGTGCCGATTGGGAGAAAGCGGCATTCTCGATGTTCGCCCAGGGCGCCCGCGCCGGGCTCTACAACATCGATCAGTTCCGCCACTGCGTCGAACAGATGGACCCAGCGGAATACCTGCTGTCCAACTACTACGAGCACTGGACCCATGCGCTGGAAACCTTCGCCGAACAACACAACGTCTTCGACCATGAAGAGCTCGAAGAGCGAATCCGGTACTACCGGGACAATCCCGACGCTCCGCTGCCGGCCGGTGAGGACCCTGAAATCCTGGATTTTGTCAACACCGCCATCACCACCGGATTCTCGGCGGCCCGCGACATCGACAAGGCCCCGACCTTGAAGGTCGGTGATCGAGTGCGCATCGCCGCCGACAGCCCGACCGGGCACACCCGCCGCGCCCGCTACATCCGTGGCAAGGTCGGCGTCATCACCGCAGCCCACGGCGCCTACGTGTACCCCGACACCGCCGGCAACGGCCTCGGCGAATGCCCTGAACACGTCTACACCGTCAAGTTCACCGCCACCGAACTATGGGGCGAGGACATCGGCGACGCCAACGGCGCCGTCTACTTCGACGTGTGGGAGCCCTACTGCACTCCCGAATCAGCCCCTGCCACCCAAGGAGCCTGAATGTCCGAACAACGCACCGACACCAAGCTGCGCTCCCAGGACGAGATCGTCGCCCGAGTCAAAGCGCTGGAAGCGCTGCTGATCGAAAAGGGGGTCATGACTCCCGAAGCTGTCGACCGGATGGCCGAGGTCTACGAGAACGAGATCGGCCCGCAGATCGGCGCTCAGGTCGTCGCCCGTGCCTGGACTGATCCAGAGTTCAAGCAGCGACTACTGGCAGATGCCACCGCAGCGTGCGCCGAAATGGGTTACGGCGGACTGCAAGGCGAAGACATGGTGGTGGTCGAGAACACCGACACCGTGCACAACGCCATCGTGTGCACCTTGTGCTCCTGCTATCCATGGCCAGTGCTGGGCCTACCCCCGAATTGGTACAAAGCCCCCGCCTACCGGGCCCGGATCGTGCGCGAGCCCCGCAAGGTCCTCGCCGACGATTTCGGGTTTCCGGTACCGGACAGCGTCGAGATCCGGGTATGGGACTCCAGCTCCGAACTGCGTTACTGGGTGCTCCCGCGCCGGCCGGCGGGAACCGAGCACCTCGATGCCGCCCAGCTGGCCGCACTGGTCACTCGCGACTCCATGATCGGCACCGGCCCCGCGAAGGCTGTGGCGGCGTGAGCGCCACACAAGAAGCAAGCCAACTCGACGAAACCCGCAGGCGCATCGAAAAACTCGTCTGTGGGCTACCCGGCGGCGACGCCGACGCGCTGGCGTTCAGCGAACCCTGGGAACTGCGCGCCTTCGCGATCGCCGTGGCCGCCTACCACGGGGGGCACTATGAATGGAGCGAGTTCCAGCTGTCACTGATCGAGTCGATCCGCAACTGGGAAGCCGGCGACACCCGCGAACCGTGGAATTACTACGAGCGATGGCTGGATGCACTCGAGAACGTCTTGGCGACGAAGGGAAAGCTCGCCGACCCACTGTCCTTGGACGACCGCGCCCGCACCGTCCTGGCCACCCCCCGAAACGCAAACCACCACGAAGCCCATCGTGAGCCGGTGGCCATTTCCCCCGCTCTTCAGCGTCCTCCACCGGCCTGAAGCAGAGTGCCTTCCGTCCTAAGAGAGTGTTAGGAATGCCGCGAGTAACTTCCTCAGCGCTGTGACTGCGTTCACAGTTGTCAGGCGGCAGTCCCGTGGCGCCGCACGGAATTGGGGAAGGATCTACATGAGCAACGCCGACACCCGGGACCCCGTCGCCTCCGGTCCGGAGAGATCGCCGACGTCGTCACCTGCAGCCACCCGTCGGGCAGTGTTCAACACGCTGCGCGGCTCGTCCGGCAATCTCGTCGAGTGGTACGACGTCTACGTCTACACGGTCTTCGCGAGCTACTTCGAGAGTCAGTTCTTCGACTCCGCGGACAAGAACTCGACCGTGTACATCTACGCCATCTTCGCCGTCACCTTCGTGATGCGCCCGGTGGGATCGTGGTTCTTCGGCCGGTACGCCGACCGTCGCGGCCGGCGCGCGGCGCTCACGTTCAGTGTGTCGCTGATGGCCGCGTGTTCGATGGTGATCGCGTTCACCCCCGGACGCGAGAGCATCGGGGTGTGGGCGGCCGTCATCCTGGTGTTGTGCCGGTTGGTGCAGGGGTTCGCCACCGGCGGCGAGTACGGCGCGTCGGCGACCTACATGTCCGAGGCCGCCACCCGGGAACGACGTGGGTTCTTCTCGTCCTTCCAGTACGTCACGCTGGTCGGTGGCCACGTCCTGGCCCAGCTCACCCTGTTGGTCATGCAGTTGTTCCTTGACCGTGAGCAGATCGGCGAGTTCGGTTGGCGGATAGCCTTTTTCATCGGCGGCGTCGCGGCGGTGGTGGTCTTCTGGCTACGCCGCAGCATGGATGAATCGTTGACCCCCGAACAGCTCGAAGCGGTGCGCAGTGGCGAGGACCAGGAGTCGGGTTCGATTCGGCAGCTGTTCGTGGTCCATTGGCGGGCGCTGCTGACGTGCTTCGCCGTGACGATCGGCGGCACCATCGCGTTCTACACCTACAGCGTCAACGCCCCGGCGATCGTCAAGTCGACCTACGAAGACCAGGGAATGACCGCGACCTGGATCAATCTCATCGGTCTGACGTTCCTGATGGTGATCCAGCCCATCGGCGGCATGATCAGTGACAAGGTGGGCCGCAAACCGGTCCTGGTGTTCTTCGGGGTCGGCGCAGTGCTCTACACCTACGTCCTGATCACCTATCTACCGCAGACCACCTCGGTCGCCGCGTCCCTGACCTTGGTGTGCGTGGGCTACGTCATTCTGACCGGCTACACCTCCATCAACGCGATCGTCAAGGCCGAACTGTTCCCCGCAAATGTGCGTGCGCTCGGTGTCGGACTCGGATACGCGTTGGCCAACTCCGCGTTCGGTGGCACCGCGCCGCTGATCTACCAGGCGGCAAAGGGCGGCGGCCACGTGCCGTGGTTCATCGCCTACGTCACGATCGTGATCGGTGTGTCGCTGTTTGTGTACATCTTCGTGTTGCGCAACAAGTCGGAGACCGCGCTGGACCGGGAGCAGGGTCGCGCATTCGTGTGACCGGCGAGGTACCGGACGGCTCGCCCACCTACATTGGTCTGGGTGTTCGACCGACGGACGGTACTTCGGGGCGCGGGTGTCCTCGGCGCGGCGCTTGTCACCTCGGCGTGCCAGGTGCGCCCCGAGGTCGAGTTGCGGTTGGCGGCGGGCGAGTCGGGTGGTCTCTTCTGGGAGTTCTCCGGCCTGCTCGCCGCAGCCGCCGACCGGGCGGGCGCCCCGCGCATCACACCGCTGCAATCCGAAGGTTCCGCCGACAATCTCGAGGCGCTGCGGACGGGGCGGGCCGAGCTGGCAATGAGCCTGATCGACACCGCCTACGACAGCGCCGACCGCGACAGCTTGACCGCGGTCGGCTGCGTGTACGAGAACTACTTTCAGGTCGCGGTCCGAGGCGACTCCCCGATCGGGTCGATCGATGACCTGCGCGGGCGCACCGTGAGCACCGGCGCAGCGGGGTCGGGCGCCACGTCACTGTCGGACCGGGTCCTTACCGCGGCCGGCCTGGGTGCACCGGGCGCGGTCCGCGGTGTCGAGCTGTCCATGCAGGAGGCTGCTCGGCAGCTGGCCGCCGGGACCGTCGACGCCGTGATGTGGGCGGGCGGCCTGCCCACTCCGGCGTTCACCGGTACCGATCTGCGCCTTCTGGACCTGACGGCCGTGGTGGCCAGGCTGCGGGAGTCATTCGGGACAGCGTACGAAGCAGTGCCCGTCCGCGCCGACGTCTACGGCCGGCACCCGGGCGTGACCACTGTGGGAGTGGCCAACCTGCTGCTGGTGCGGCGCGATGTAGCCGACGATGCGGTCGCGGCCATCGTGGACCTGCTGATCGACGACTCGTCGGAGCTGGTGCCCGAACAAGCGGTCGGCAGTCAGTTCCTCGATGCGCAGTCGCTGATCCTGACCGGTTCCATCCCGTTGCATCCCGGTGCGGTTCAGGAGTACCGGCGCCGGCATGGATGACGGCCAGTCACTGCGGATTGGTCGCCAGATATTGCTGGACCGGGACGGGTGAGGCTGCCGCATAACCCACCGGCAGCACCACATCGCCTGCCGTCGTGCCGTAGTAGACGTCCCATCGGTGGTACCCGTCCAGGGCCGACGGGTGGGCGGCGATGACCGCCGCGTAGTCACTGACCGCGCGCACATACCGGTTGGAGTTGTTGTAGCGGAAAAGCGCCTTGTCACGGTTGACGGCAAAGCCGTGCGCGGCCAGGAAACGCCCGGCCGCCATGATGGCGTCCGAAGGTGACCGGATGTCGCCACCCTGGCCGTAGCCGGCGAACGTCGTGGGCAGGAACTGCATCGGGCCCTGCGCACCGGCGGTGCTGACGCCGTCGATCCGACCGAACGCGGTCTCCACAAAATTGATCGCTGCCAGATAGTTCCACCCGACACCGGTGGCCGACTCGGCCTTGCGGTACAAGTCGATCAGCTCACCGGCGGGCAGCGGTGCAACGATCCGCCACGCCGGCACGGTGGCCATTCCCTGACCGCCGCTGAGCGCCGTCAGCTCCCGGCGCGCGTCGACATTGCGGTCGAAGGCTTCCAGCAGTGGCCTCGGCACCCGCGCCCGCACGATCATGTCCCACTCGGGGTGCCGACCCAGGGCCCGGTAGGCGGCTTGCTGACGGCGGGCCGCGACGGTGAGCGCCTGCTCCGTGGCCGACGGATCGCGCAGCGTGTGCTCGTCGTCCACCAGCTGATCGGCCAGCTGCACCGGGTCCACCGCCAGCCGCGGCTGGGCCGGTTCGGGCGTGGCCGGTGACGATGACGGAGACGGCGGCGCGGCGGCCTGACTGGCGGCCGGGGTGGATTCAGGCGTCGGCACCATCGGCGACGAACAACCGGCGAGCGCGATGACCACCGTGCCGATCAGCAGCACGGAACGACCGGGCTTGCGGATCGATTCCTTCATTCGAGCCGAGTGTTCCGCATCGATCGCGGGACATCAATGCCCGCCCGGACACGTACAGTGACCAGGATCGTTGTGTACAGCCAGGAGCCAGCTTCATGTCCGCCGTAGCCCACCACCGTCGCCGATCGCGCGCCACCGCGTGGCTGGCCGGCCTCGGGGTCGTCGCCGCGATGCTGGTCGCACCGGCACCCCCGGAGGCCTCAGCCGCACCCCAGCTGCAGATCTCGAGCGCCAGCGAGCAGATCCTGGAGTCGATGCTGGCAGCCACCAGCGGTTCCACCGGGTCTGATGCGGTGTCCGCGCAGTTCCTGGCCACACCGTATGGCGCCAACACTCTTGTCGGTTCGGCCCAGCAGCCGGAACAGCTTGTCGTCGAGTTACAGAGGGTCGACTGTTTCACCTACGCCGACTACGTCGAGGCACTCAAGCGTGCCGGTGGCGACCGAGAGCGTTTCCTCGACAGCCTCGTCGACGTGCGGTACCGCGACGGCGTGGTCTCGTTCGCCAACAGGAAACACTTCTTCACCGACTGGTCGGCGACGGCTCCCGCGGTCGCCACCGATATCACCGCCGGCCTCAGCGACGCCGCGGTCGAGACGACCAAGAACCTGAACGCCAAGGATTCCGGTGGCGTGTACCTACCGGGTCTGCCGGTCGTACCGCGCACCGTTTGGCATATCCCCAGCGCACAGGTGGACAACGACGTCGTGAGCCGGCTTCGCACCGGCGACTACATCGGGGCTTACGCCGAAGACGGTGGTCTCGATGTCACGCATGTGGGGATCTTCATCGATTCCCCCGACGGTCCCGTCTTCCGAAACGCCTCGTCGCGCAGCGCCGACAACAAAGTTGTCGACACCGCACTGTTCGACTACCTACAGACTGTTCCGGCGGTGGTGGTGTTGCGCCCGGTGGGATAGAACGCCCGAAGAGCCCGCTTCTCGATCACGAAATACAGTGTAGCCAAACCGATTACGACTGCGACGGCCCCTGTTCGCACTGCGGGTCGAGCACCAGCACCAGATCCATGAGGTCATCGAGGGCGTGCGCGATCCGGGGATCGGCCAGTTCGTAGCGCGTTCGCCGCCCTTCGGGCACCGCAATCACCAAGCCGCACCCCCGCAGGCAGGTGAGATGGTTGGACAGGATCTGCCGGGAGACGCCGAGAAGCTCGGCCAGCTCCGAGGGATACGCCGGCGCCTGATTGAGGCTCAACAAGATCCGAGCCCGCGTGGTGTCGGACAGCGCATGGCCAAACCGCGCGAGCGCGTCGGTAGGGGCAGGTGTCTGCACACCCGCGAATATACATCGGGGCATGAATTCAGAAGATGATGCACACGCGTCCACTCCCTGTGACACTGCCCTTCCAGAGCGAAAGTGGTTGACACAACCCGACTCTGTCGAAATGGACGACACCCGGTAGCCGGAATCCACCGATAAGCCGTGGCCCGCTCACCGAGCAGGCTAACGTCAGTGCCATGGTCCACCTTGGACGACGCGAGTTCACGGTGGGCATCGGCGCGCTCGTGGCAGCGGCGTGCCTGCCGGGCTGCAGCAACGAACCCGACACCAACGGTGAGCACATCGTGGTGGTCGGTGCGGGGTTCTCCGGCCTGGCCGCCGCACGACGACTCACCGACGCCGGGCGGCGCGTCACGATCCTCGAGGCGCGGGACCGCATCGGCGGCCGAACGCAAACCGACACCTCCCTCGGCGTGCCGATCGACCTCGGCGCATCGTGGATTCACGGCACCGAGGGCAACCCCTTGGTGGATCTCGCCGACGAGATCGGTGCCACCACCGTGGCGACCGACTTCGACGACTACGTGTTGTTGGATGAACGCGGGGCGGTTGACGCCGGTGCCGCCGCCACTGCCACCGCCGACTGGTACCGGATCGCGGCACGACTCGATGACCGCATAGCCGCAGCTGCCAACACCGATTCGCTTGCCGATGGGCTGGCCGGGATCGCCGATCGCAACGATCCGCTGGTGGCCTGGAACATTGCCTCCCGCATCTCGGCGGAATATGCAGCCGACCCAGATCAGTTGTCGCTGCGATGGTTTGGCAGTGAGGGGGAATTCAGCGGACCGGACGTGCTACTGCCCGGCGGCTATCTGCAGCTGGCACGCCACCTCGCCCGCGGACTGACCATCCAACGCAATACGGAGGTGACGCGGATCTCCTATGGCGGCCACCAAGTGCAACTCGAGACCTCACAAGGACCGGTATCCGCTGACCGCGTGATCGTCACGGTCCCCCTGGGGGTGCTCAAGGCCAACACGGTCACCTTCGATCCGCCACTACCGGATTCAAAACGTGAAGCCGTCGAACGACTCGGATTCGGGCTGTTGAACAAGGTTGTGCTCACCTTCGACAAACCGTTCTGGCCAACGTCGCCGCCGATGATCGGGTTGATCGGGGCGCAGCAGCCGGTCACCGACCTGGTCAACGGGTTGATCTTCGCCGGAGCACCACTTCTTGTCGGACTGCGCGGCGGCCAGGCCGCCTGGTCGCGGGAGTCGCTGTCGGATGCGGAGGCCGTCGGCGAGCTGGTCGTCGCGCTCAACGCACCTGACCCGGCCGGGGCGCTGGTTACCCGTTGGGGCACTGACCCTTACGCACGCGGTTCATATAGTTTCCTGGCGGTGGGGTCGAGTCCTGCCGATATGGAGGCGCTGGCCGAGCCGGTTGGTGACCGACTGATGTTCGCCGGGGAAGCCACGGATCCGAAGTTCTTCGCCACTGTCCACGGCGCGTACCTGGCCGGAATCAGAGAAGCCGACCGGATTCTGCGCTAAGCACCGGAACTGGAGTCATCGGGGGCGCACACCGATGTCAACCGGCGAATTCGGCTTGCCGCAGCGATACAGGTCATCGTCGCCCTCGCCGCCTCCATCGCTACTGTGTCGCCCACTGGTATCGGCGAGTCCCCTAGAGCGGCGAAACCCCGTCAATCACAGCTGAATAGCAGCTCAGGGGTCGTCTTCGTCGTGGTTGCTGAGTAGTTCTTCGGGGTGGTGGAACTGGTTGGTTCGGGGTGCTTCGGTGTTGTCGGCCCAGGCGAGGCGGCCGGTTTCGGTGATTTCGGTGTGGTAGGAGCCGTTGGTGGCGCCGCGGTGGTGGGGGCCGCAGCTGAAGTGGAGTTGGTCGGCGGTGGTGGGGGCGCCGGCGTTCCAGTCGGGGGTGTGGTGGAGGCGTTGGCCGGGGGTGCGGGTGTCGGTAATCTTGCTCATGCCGTCGGGGCCCTGTTTGTGCAGGGTCAGGCAACTGGATGCGGTGCGGTCGGCGTCCGGTGATGCGTAGCCGGTGCCGGAGCAGATCTTTGACCTTGATGCCTGGCGGTAGCGCGGGGTCTTGCACGCCGTCGGGTGGTTCGGCGATCTCACCGAAGATCCGATAGGTGAGTCCGAGGGTGAC
>NZ_JBARXZ010000136.1:0-27591 GCF_049647605.1 Mycobacterium sp.
GGGATGCCGGCGCCGACAAACTGCCAGGCCTGGTCGGTGGTGCTGCCTTTTTGGAGCTGATCGTGGACAAATTTTGCCGAGGCGAACGCGTCCGGGTCTTGGCCGTTGCGTAGCCGTTTGCACATGAGCTTGCCGATCCAGGCGTTGTAATCCTTCTGCCCGTAGATCCCGAAACCATGCAGCTGCTCGGCAAACGCCTCATCGGGATCGGCATGCGCCACCGGCGCCCCCGCGAACAACAACACCGCCGACGCCGCCAGACCGATCAACACATTGCGAGTCTTCATGAGCTGGCCACCAATTCAGGCTTGGGCCACGGTTTCGGCTTCGGGCGGGGACGAACATGCATCGGCCACCAGAACCACTTGCCCATGAGCGCGGCGATGGAGGGCGTCATCAGCGAGCGCACGACCAGGGTGTCGAACAGCAGGCCCAGACCGATGGTGGTACCCACCTGTCCGATGACGATCATGTCGCTGACGACCATGCCGATCATGGTGAAGGCGAACACGAATCCTGCTGCGGTGACGACCGATCCGGTGCCCGCCATGGAACGGATGATCCCGGTATTGATGCCGGCGGGGAGTTCCTCCTTCATCCGCGACACCAGTAGCAGGTTGTAATCGGCACCCACGGCCAGCAGCACGATCACCGACATCGGCAGCACCATCCAGCCCAGTGGGATCCCGACAATATGCTGCCACAGCAGCACCGACAGCCCGAAGGATGTACCCAGACTGAGAACGACGGTGCCGACGATGACGGCTGCCGCCGCCACGGCCCGGGTCAGGATCACCATGATCAGGAAGATCAGGATCAATGACGCGACCGCGGCGATCAACAGGTCGTAGTCCGCGCCCTGCTGCATGTCCTTGTACATCGCGGCACTACCACCGACATAGATCGTCGATCCCTCCAGCGGGGTGCCCTTGATGGCGTCGGCGGCCGCGATGCGCATCGGCTCGATGCGCTCGGTGCCGGTTTCACTCAGCGGGTCTCCCTGGTGGAACACCGTGAACCGCACCGCTTTTCCGTCCGGCGACATCATCAGCTTCATGCCTCGCTGGAAGTCGGCGGTCTCGAACGCCTCCGGCGGCAGGTAGAAGGTGTCGTCGTTGCGAGCGGTGTCGAATGCCTCGCCCATCGCCGTGCTGTCCTCCTGCATGGCGATGTTCTGATCCTGCTGCATCTTCTGAGCCTGGTACTGGTTCAGGATCATCTGCTTCTGGTTTTTCAGCGTCTGGATCTGCGCCGGCAGCACCGCCGCCATCTGCGGGGTGAGCTGGGCCATCTGCTCCAAATCTGGGACCAGTTCGGTGAAATCGTCACTCATCGTGCTGATTCCGTCGAGGCTGTCGAACACCGACCGAATCGACCAGCACATCGGGATGTTGAAGCAGTGCGGCTCCCAGTAGAAATAGTTACGCAGGGGGCGGAACTGGTCGTCGAAGTCGGCGAGGTGATCACGCACGTCGTTGAGGTTGTCCGACGTGTCGGCCATCTTGTCGGCCATCCGGCGGGTCACCGCGGCGAGCTGCAACGTGATGCGATGCATCTCTTCCATGGAGTCGATGCTGTTCTGCAGGTCGTTGGCCTGTTTGAGCGTGTTGTCCAGGACCAGCTGCTGGAAATCGTTGTTCATGATCTGGCCGTTGCCACTCTGGCTGATCGTGTATGCCAGCGAGGCGTGTTTGATCGGCTTGCCGTCGGGCCGGGTGATCGTGGTGACCGAGGCGATTCCGTGCACGCGGGTCAGCGCCTTGGCGATCTTGTCGATCACCAGGAAGTCCGCGGGGTTGCGCATATCGTGGTCGGACTCGACCATCAGCAGATCGGGGTTCATCTTGGCATCGGAGAAGTGCCGGTCCGAGGCCGCGTACCCGACGTTCGCGGGCACGTCGCTGGGCAAGTAGATGCGATCGTTGTAGGTGGTGTGGTACCCGGGCAGCGCCAGCAGGCCCACCATGCACAGCACCGAGGCCATCACCAGGATGGCACCCGGCCAGCGCACCGTCGCCGACCCGAGCCGGCGCCATCCGCGGGCACGGCCGGTTCCCTTGGGTTCCAGCACCTTCCCGAATCGGGTGACGATCGAGATGACTGCCGGCCCCAGCGTCAGCGCCGCCGCGACGACGATCGTCATACCGACCGCCAGCGGGAATCCCATGCTCTGGAAGTAGGGCAGCCGGGTGAAGTGCAGGCACGCCGTGGCACCGGCGATCGTCATGCCCGAGGCCAGCACCACGTGGGCGGTGCCGTGGAACATGTCGTAGTAGGCGGATTCTCGGTCCATCCCCGAGCGGCGGGCCTCCTGATAGCGCCCGATCAGGAAGATCGCGTAATCGGTTGCGGCGGCGATGGCCAGCGTCACCACCATGCTGGTGGCGAACGTCGTCAGACCGAAAACCTCGTAGTAGCCCAGGAATGCGACGATGCCGCGGGCCGAGAGCAGGCCTACGAACACCATCGACATCGTGATGAGCATCGTGACGATCGATCGGTAGATGATCAGCAGCATCACGACGATGATCATGATCGTGACACTCTCGATGGTCTTCATGCTGGCGTCACCGACGATGTTCTGGTCGGTGGTCAGCGCCGCAGGACCGGTCACGTACGCCTTGACGCCGGCGGGTTCCGGCGTGCTTTCCACGAGGTCACGGATCGCCCGCACCGACTCGTTGGCCAGGGTCTCGCCCTGGTCGCCCGAGATGAATACCTGCACATAGGCGGCCTTGCCGTCGATGCTCTGGGCACCAGCAGCGGTCAGCGTGTCGCCCCAGAAGTCCTGCACGTGTTGCACGTGGATGGGATCGGCCTCGAGCTTGCGAACGATCTCGTCGTAGTAGGTGTGCGCGTCCGGCCCGAGCGGGTCGTCGCCCTCCAGCACGATCATCACCGAGCTGGAGGTGTCGTACTCCTCGAACTTCTGCCCGACGTGCTTGGTGGCGATGAGCGCGGGCGCATCGTTGGGACTCATCGACACCGCACGCAGCTTGCCTACGTCTTCGAGCTGGGGCACCACGGTGTTGAGAAGTGCCACGATGACGACCCAGGCGAGGATGATCGGGACGGCGAAGGTCCGGATGAAGCGCGGCAGCTTAGGCCGTGCCGCGTGGCGGGCAACCGGCACGGCGTCGGTCGGCGCATCATCGGCGCCGCCGTTGTGTCGAAGGAGAGTCGTCATGCGGCCTTCACCAGGCAGTAAGTGGCGGCGTTCATTCCGTCGGCGGTCCTTTCGTCTTTCACCTCGTCGTCGACGGTGACGCGACAACTGATGGAGGACCCGTCGCCCTGGGCCATGATGTTGGGCATGACGGACGGCAACGTCGTCTCCAGGGTGAGTGTCCAGGGCAGGCTGACCTGGCCCGTTCGCTGAGGTTTACCGTCCAGATCGGCGTAGTTGATGGACGCGTAGGACCCCGTGCCGAAGATCTCGTACTTCACGACCTTGGGATTGAAGTTCTCCGCCGTGTCAGCGTCGATGGGGGTCACGATGGCGCCGTGCGACCCGAACACCGAGCGCAGGTTGGTCACGGCCAAGACGCCGATTGCCACCGCGAAGACCACCAGAACGGGCAGCCATACCCGCTTGACGACGGTGATCACCGTGAGCACTTCACGTGATCACCGTTGCCGTTCAGTGGCTTTCCCATTGGCTTCGCGCGCACGACTAGCACAGGCAAGGTGATGTCTTTCGGTGAGGGAGCGCCGCGAGCCACCAGTCGGCAGGCGAACTCATGAAAATCTAAGCCTGCAAGTGGATAGAGTCAATCCGGTTAAAGCGATTTCGTAAGGGACATCACTAAACTGGGTTCTGCATTTGACAAAACATATGCAGCCTGTGCAGCTACGGATGCCACATACGTACACTCGGCGTCATGACTGCCGAGGGTCCGGAGGCGTCGAGCCTTCGCAAGGATGCCGAGCGCAACCGACGCCGAATCATCGAGGCCGCCCGCGAGCTCTGCGCCACCCGCGGGCTGGAAGCCACCCTCAACGAGGTGGCCCACCACGCCGGTCTCGGCGTCGGCACGGTGTACCGGCGCTTCCCCACCAAGGAGGCGCTGTTCGAGGCGATCTTCCAAGACGGCCTAGACCAGCTTGTTGCGGTCGCCGAGACCGCGCTGGAGGCCGAGGATTCCTGGGAGGGGTTCGCCGGGTTCGTCTGGTCGATGTGCGAGTTGACCGCCACCGACCGCGGGCTGCGCGAGATGGCGTTCAGCAAAACGCACTGCGGGGGTCGTGTGGACGCGGGCCGCACACAGCTGCAACCGCGGATCTCGAAGCTGGTGGAGCGAGCCAAGCGGGACGGGTATCTCCGGCCGGATGTGTCGGCAACGGATATACCGTTGTGCGGGTTGATGACCGGCGCGGTGAGTGAGTACGCCAGCGAGGTGTCTGCCGACCTGTGGCGGCGCTACGTGTCGATCCTGTTGCAGGGAATGCGCTGCCGTCCAGGGCAGGAGCCGTTGGCCACCGACGCACTCAGCAAAGATGAATTACATATGGCGATGCATCGGTGGTCACCGGCGGGGGCAGGCGAATTCGGATAGTTGCTCAGCGGGTGATGGTGGCGCTGGCCAGCACTTCATCGCCGTCGGCATCGGGACGGTAGAGCACCATCGTCTGACCCGGGGCAACACCGCGCAGTGCCGTCCTCAGCTCGAGCTGAATCCGGCCGTCGACCACTTCGGCCACCACCGCCGCGATGCCGCCGTGGGCGCGCACCTGGACTTCGCACTCGACGGGGCCGACAAATGCGGTACCGGAGGTGAAGACCGGATCGACGCCGGTGAGCTCCCAGATCTCGAGGTCGGCGACGTTGCCGACGTGCACGGTGCCGGTTTCGGCGTCGATCGAGGTGACGTAACGCGGCTTGCCGTCAGGCCCGGGACCGGCGATACCCAGGCCCTTGCGCTGGCCGACAGTGAACCCGTGCACTCCGTCGTGTTCGGCCAGCACGGCGCCGCTGGAGTCGACGACCGAACCGCGTCGCACCCCGATCCGGGCCCCGAGAAACGCCTGGGTGTCGCCCGAAGGGATGAAGCAGATGTCGTGGCTGTCCGGCTTGTCGGCAACCGTGAGTCCGCGGCGGGCCGCTTCGTCACGAATCTGCGGCTTCGGGGTGTCCCCCACCGGGAAGGCCGCATGCCGCAGTTGTTCGGCGGTCAGCACCGCCAGCACGTAGGACTGGTCCTTGTCGATGTCGACGGCCCGACGCAGCCGGCCATCCGAGAGCCGCGCGTAATGCCCGGTGGCCACGGCGTCGAAGCCGAGAGCCAGCGCACGCGCGGACAGCGCGGAGAACTTGATGCGCTCGTTGCACCGCACACACGGGTTCGGAGTTTCACCGCGCGCGTACGCCTCGACAAAATCGTCGATGACGTCTTCCTTGAAGCGATCCGCGAAATCCCAGACGTAGAAAGGTATCCCGAGAACATCGGCGACGCGGCGCGCATCGGAGGCGTCCTCCTTGGAGCAGCAGCCGCGCGAGCCGGTGCGCAAGGTGCCCGGCGACGACGACAACGCCAGGTGCACCCCGACAACTTCGTGGCCGGCATCGACCATCCGGGCGGCGGCAACAGAAGAGTCGACGCCGCCGCTCATCGCAGCGAGTATCCGCATCAGCGCACCTGCCCTGCCGAGGCCAGCGCGGCCTGTCGGGCGCGCGCCACCGCTGCCGGCAGCACGTCCAACGCAGCGTCCACGTCGGAATCCACGCTGGTGTGCCCCAACGACAACCGGATCGATCCGCGGGCGGTCGCCGGGTCGGCGCCCATGGCGATCAGCACGTGGGACGGCTGAGCCACCCCAGCCGTGCACGCTGAACCGGTCGAACACTCGATTCCGTTGGCGTCCAGCAGCATCAACAGCGAATCGCCCTCGCAACCGCGGAAGGTGAAGTGCGCGTTACCCGGCAGTCTCGATTCAGGTGACCCGTTGAGCACCACGTCGTCGATCGTGGTGAGCACTCCGTCGATCAACCGGTCACGCAGCACGCGTACCCGCGCACTGTGGTCCTCCATCGCCTCGACGGCCGCCTTTGCCGCCGCCGCCATGGCGACCGCACCGGCGACATCGGCTGTGCCGGAACGGACGTCGCGTTCCTGGCCGCCGCCGTGCGTCAACGGGGCACACGCGGTGTCGCGGCGCAGCAGCAGCGCACCCACACCGATCGGACCACCGAACTTGTGCGCAGACACGCTCATCGCCGCCAGACCGCTGTCGGCGAAACGCAGCGGAACCGCGCCGATGGCCTGAACCGCGTCGCTGTGCATCGGGACGTCGAATTCAGCGGCCACCGCGGCGAGTTCACCGACCGGGAACAGGGTGCCCACTTCGTTGTTGGCCCACATGATGCTCACCAGAGCCACGCTGGGGCCGTACTCCACCAGCGCCGCGCGCAATGCCGCGGCGGTGACGGAGCCGTCGGCCTCGGTGGGCAGGAACGTCACCTCGGCGCCTTCGTGCTCGGTCAGCCACTGCACTGCGTCGAGCACTGCGTGGTGCTCGACGGCGGTGGTGATGATGCGGCGCCGCAGGGGGTCGGCGTCCCGGCGCGCCCAGTAGATGCCCTTGATCGCCAGGTTGTCACTTTCGGTGCCGCCCGAGGTGAAGATCACTTCCGAGGGCCGAGCGCCGACCGAGGCGGCCAAGGATTCGCGGGCCTCCTCCATCCGCCGCCGCGCCGCCCGGCCCGAGGTGTGCAGCGAGGACGCGTTGCCGAGGGTGCCCAGCACCGCAGTCATCGCCTCGATGGCAGCAGGGTGCATCGGGGTGGTGGCGGCGTGATCGAGATAGACCGGCTTCGCGGGGCTCATGGCCCGTCCAGGATAGCCGTAGAACCGAGTCGAATTCGCAGCCGAGTATCTTGCCGCAGTTCAGGCAGCCAAGGCGTGCCGGTGCTGCGTGTCGGGCCTGGCAGACCCGCGGACCGCGGCTTCACACCGCGCTGCCAGGGTCCGGCGGTCACCGACGGGCAACTGCAGTGACTGCACCTGGACATGCACGATGGTGCGGCGCGCCACGATGAGGCGACGGATCGACTCGAGCAGGGTGTCTTCGCCGATGAACGCCGGCACCGTCGAGGTGCGCCCGTCGCGGTGGTGATAGCTCAACTTCAGTGGCTGCACCGGTCGGCCCGCATCGATGGCCGCCTGGAACATGGCCGGCTTGAACGGGCCGAAGGCCAGCCCGCACCAGGTGGTGCCCTCCGGGAATGCGACAACGGTGTGTCCGGCCCGCAGCCGGGTACAGATGGCTGCCACCACTTCGGGCAGCCGGCGCAGGCTGGACCGCTCGATCGGGATGACCTTCATCAGGCGTGCCAGCCGCCCCAGAGCCGGCCAGTCGATCAGGTCGGCACGCGCGACGAACGAGCCGGGCAGCACCGCCCCGATCGAGAAGATGTCGACCCAGGACACGTGCGGGGCGACCACCAGCACGCCGCGGAGGTTACGGATCGGGCCACCGGAGACGGTGATCCGCACTCCGAGACAGCGCAGCACCAGGCGGCAGTAGCCGCGCTGGATGTGTGATCGTCCCGGCAACGGCACCGCCAGCAGCGGCAGGGCCGGGATCAGTATCAGCGTCAGCATCACCCGAAGTGTGGTGCGCAGCGCCACGACGGTGCGCCGGCCCGTATCGGCGGCCCCGGCGCTCATGCAGCTCTCGTCGCACGTCGCGCGGGGCAACCAGGCGTGCTCGACGGTTGTGGGGGCGCTCATGACAGGGCGCTTTCTGCCGCAGACATCGACCGGAGCCGCTTCAGATAGCGGGCGTCGGCCTGGGACTTCGCCAGCAGCGCCGGGAAGTCGCCGACCCCGAAGTCCGGGTCGTGCGCCGGCTCGCCACACACCTTGGCCCCCAGGCGCAGATAACCGCGCATCAGCGGAGGCAGTGTCGGGCGGGCCGGCGGTGCGATGTCGTCGAGGGTCAGGCCGTCGAGCACCACCGGGCGGTACGGCCGCACGGTGTACTCGGCGGGCGCGGCGTGCCGCCGCGACACAAAATCGCGGACGCCGCGGACCTGGCTGCCCGGCTCTCCGCCGCCGTGTGTGGGAACCGAGACACAGCCCGTCACGTAGTCGTAGCCGCTGCGGTCGAGGTAGGCCAGGATGCCTGCCCACATCAAGAGCACGACGGCGCCGTTGCGGTGGTCGGTACGGACCACCGCCCGGCCCATCTCGACCAGCGACGGCCGCAGGGGATCCAGGGCACGGACATCGAATTCCGTTGCGGTGTAGAGCCCCCCGGCTGCAATCGCTCCTGGGGGTGGCAGCATCCGGTAGCACCCGACGAGTTCACCGGAGATGTCTTCGCGGACCAGCAGGTGGTCGCAGTATTCGTCGAAGCGATCGGCGTCTTTACCATCGATGCAATTGGTCAGCGCGAAGCCGGGTTCCGAGGTGAACACGTCATGGCGCAGGCGTTGCGCTGCCTCGATCAGTTCGGCGTCGGCGGACAGCAGCAGTGTGTAGCGCGGAGTTTCCGCCGAGGTGGTGGGTTGATCAGCGGGGATGAGAACAGCTGCAGTGCTCATACCCAGGACGGTCGCGCAGCCGTTCAGCGCCAGGGCAATCGGGGCGTGACGTGTCCGTGCACGGTAGGTGACGAGTTGTCTCCGGCCTCTGCAAGACAGAACCCCGGCGCCGCCAAGTGGCGCCGGGGTTCTGCGTGTTCTCGAGATACGGCTGGAATCAGCCCTTGCGCTTCTTGATCGCTTCGGTGAGCTGCGGGGCGACGTTGAACAGGTCGCCGACGATGCCGAGGTCGGCGATCTCGAAGATCGGCGCCTCTTCGTCCTTGTTGACCGCGATGATCGTCTTGGACGTCTGCATGCCGGCCCGGTGCTGGATGGCACCGGAGATGCCCAGGGCGATGTAGAGCTGCGGCGAGACCGTCTTACCGGTCTGCCCCACCTGGAACTGGCCCGCGTAGTAGCCGGAGTCGACGGCGGCGCGGGAAGCACCCACAGCACCGTTGAGCGAGTCGGCCAGTTCTTCGACGACGGAGAACTTTTCCGCGCTGCCCACACCGCGGCCACCGGCGACGACCACCGAAGCCTCGGTGAGCTCCGGGCGGTCACCGGCGACGGCCGGCTCGCGCTTGGTGATCTTGGTGGCGTTCTCGGCGGCGGCGGGCACCTCGACGGTGACCTGCTCACCGGCACCGGCGGCCGGTTCGGCGTCGACCGAACCCGGGCGCAGGGTGATCACCGGGGTATCGCTGGTGACCTCGGCCTCGACGGTGAACGCGCCACCGAAGATCGAGTGGATGCCCTTGCCGCCCTCTTTGACCTCGATGACGTCTACCAGCAGTCCGGAACCGATGCGCGCGGCCAGCCGGCCGGCGATCTCCTTGCCGTCGGCGCTGGCGGCCACCAGGACACCTGCCGGGGTGGCCTGCTCGACCAGCGCCGCCAGCACGTCCACGTAGGGGGTCAGGAGGATCTTGTCGACGTCGTCGGATTCGGCGACGTAGATCTTGGCGGCACCGGCCGCCTTCAGACCGTCGACAAGACCGGCGGCGGCGCCCGGGGTGCCGACCACAACGGCGGACGGTTCGCCCAGGACGCGAGCGGCGGTGATCAGTTCGGAGGTGACCTTCTTCAGGGCGCCTTCGGCGTGCTCGACGAGCACAAGTACTTCAGCCATGGATTCTTCAGCCTCTGATGTCTCGTAGGTGTCTTAGATGAGCTTCTGACCGACCAGGTACTCGGCGATCTTGGATCCACCGTCACCTTCGTCGGTGATCTTCTCGCCGGCGGTCTTGGGCGGCTTGGGGGTCGCGGACAGCACCTTGGACCCCGCATTGGCGACGCCCACCTCATCGGCCTCGACACCGATCTCGGCGAGGGTGAGTGTGGTGACTTCCTTCTTCTTGGCGGCCATGATGCCTTTGAAGGACGGGAAACGCGGCTCGTTGATCTTCTCGTTGACACTCACGATGGCAGGCAGCGTTGCCTCGAGGGTGAACACACCGTCGTCGGTTTCGCGCTCGCCGGTGATCGTGTCCCCGTCGACGGTCAGCTTCCGGACGTGGGTGAGCTGCGGCAGGCCCAGGTACTCGGCGATGATCGCCGGTACCGCTCCACCCACACCATCGGTGGCTTCGTTACCGGCGATGACCAGCTCGACGCCTTCGACGGTGCCCAGCGCCCGGGCCAGCGCCCAGGCGGTCTGCACGACGTCAGAGCCGTGCAGCCCGTCGTCCTTGAGATGCACCGCCTTGTCGGCGCCCATGGACAGCGCTTTGCGGATGGCCTCGGTGGCCCGCTCGGGTCCGGCAGTCAGCACGGTGACCGTTGAATCCCCGCCTTGTTTTTCCTTGATCAGCAGCGCCTCTTCGACGGCGCGCTCGTTGATCTCGTCGAGCACGGCGTCTGCGGCTTCACGGTCGAGGGTCCAGTCACCCTCGGACAGCTTGCGCTCCGACCAAGTGTCAGGGACCTGTTTGATCAGGACCACGATATTCGTCATGACTCTGTTTCGTCCTCCTTGACGGGCCTCATCGCCGGCCGAAACCGTGACGAGGAGCCTTGTGCCTACAGCCTGGGTTCGTCCCACTCGCAATGTTACTAGTCGGTAACTTATGGTGGTCCGTTCGTTCACCATAGCGGGTCGTCCTGCAGGTTCTTACCCCTATCGGCCCTCGTCGAACCGCGGGGGCTAGGGATTGGGTTGGCTTCGGGTTAGCCTGCCTTCCAATGAGCTCCTTTGTCACCGACGGCGCCGGTAGTAACGCCGCAACTGGAACAGGTTCTACCCCGCATGAGGGCTTGGCACTCACCGGGGAACGCACCGTGCCCGGACTCGATATCGAGAATTACTGGTTTCGCCGTCACGAGGTGGTGTACCAGCAGCTGACCAACCGGTGCGTAGGGCGTGACGTGCTCGAAGCCGGCTTCGGCGAGGGATACGGCGCAGACCTCCTGGCCGGCGTCGCCCGGTCCGTGATCGGCGTCGACTACGACGAGTCGGCCGTCGCCCACGTGCAGTCGCGGTATCCGCGGGTGCAGGCCATCCAAGGCAATCTCGCCGAGTTGCCACTGGAGGCGGAGTCCGTCGACATTGTGGTGAACTTCCAAGTGATCGAGCATTTGTGGGATCAGTCACAATTTGTCGGCGAATGCCGTCGCGTGTTGCGCCCCGGCGGAGTGCTGCTGATGTCGACGCCCAACCGCATCACCTTCTCTCCCGGCCTCGACACCCCCCTGAACCCTTTCCACACGCGCGAACTCAACGCCGCCGAGCTCACCGAGCTCCTGGTGACGGGCGGGTTCACCATGGAAGCGATGCTCGGTGTCCACCACGGTGCCCGGCTGCGGGAACTCGACGCCAAACACGGCGGCTCGATCATCGACGCCCAGATCACCCGGGCACTCGCCGACGCGCCCTGGCCGGCCGAGCTGCTGGCCGATGTGGCCGGAGTCGTCACCGACGATTTTGATCTCCTCGACGACGGTGTCGGCGACATCGATGCGAGCCTCGATCTGGTGGCGATCGCGGTGCGACCGTGACCCCCGCCGTCCCCGGTCTCTTCACCCTTGTCCTGCACACGCATCTGCCGTGGCTGGCCCACCACGGGCGCTGGCCCGTCGGCGAAGAATGGCTGTATCAGTCATGGGCCGCGTCGTACCTACCGCTGATGCGCGTGCTGCGTTCGTTGGCGGCAGAGGATCGCCGCGGCGTCCTCACCTTGGGACTGACCCCGGTGGTCACCGCCCAGCTCGACGATCCGTACTGCCTCGACGGAATGCATCACTGGCTGGCCAACTGGCAGCTGCGCGCACTGGAAGCGACCACACTTCGCGACCGGGAGTCATTGCGCACCTTCGGCATTCACGAACACAACGAAGCCGGTCGGGCGATCGAGGATTTCGAGACCCTGTGGCGTCACGGTGCCAGCCCGTTGCTGCGGCAGCTGATCGACGCAGGCACCGTCGAACTGCTCGGCGGCCCCCTGGCCCATCCGTTCCAGCCATTGTTGAATCCGCGTCTTCGGGACTTCGCCCTGCGTGAGGGCCTAGCCGACGCCCAACAACG
Organism: Mycobacterium sp.; assembly: GCF_049647605.1. Lineage (GTDB taxonomy): Bacteria > Actinomycetota > Actinomycetes > Mycobacteriales > Mycobacteriaceae > Mycobacterium. The sequence continues at coordinate 12,051 of NZ_JBARXZ010000136.1, forward strand.
ATTCGCCCACACGCCGACCGGGATCTGGGCACCCGAATGTGCCTACGCCCCGGGCATGGAACGCACCTACGCCGCGGCGGGCGTCGGCCATTTCATGGTCGACGGCCCGTCGCTGCACGGCGACACCGCGCTCGGCCGGCCGGTGGCCGAATCCGATGTGCTGGCCTTCGGCCGCGACCTGCAGGTCAGTTACCGCGTCTGGTCACCGAAATCCGGATACCCGGGACACGCCGCCTACCGGGATTTCCACACCTACGACCACACCACGGGCCTCAAACCCGCCCGGGTCACCGGCCGCAATGTGCCGTCGGATGCCAAGGCGCCGTATGACCCGCAGCGCGCCGACGCCGCGGTCGATGAGCACGTCACGGACTTCGTCGACATGGTGCGGCACCGCTTGACGTCCGAGAGCCGGCGCCTCGGCCGGCCGGCCCACGTCATCGCCGCATTCGACACCGAACTGTTCGGGCATTGGTGGTACGAGGGTCCACGGTGGCTGGAGCGGGTGCTGCGCGCCCTGCCCGAGGCAGGTATCCAGATCGGCACCCTCAGCGATGCCGCCGCGAGGGGCTTTGTCGGTGATCCGGTCCAATTGCCGCCCAGCTCATGGGGTTCGGGCAAGGATTGGCACGTGTGGTCCGGCGATCAGGTGGCCGACCTGGTCACCCTCAACACCGAGGTGGTGGACACCGCACTGGCGTCCGTGGACAAGGCGCTCGAACAGAGCGCGCCCGGGGTTCCACCGGCCCGCGATATCGTCGCCGACCAGATCCTGCGCGAGACCCTGCTGACGGTGTCCAGCGACTGGCCGTTCATGGTCAGCAAGGACTCCGCCGCGGACTACGCCCGCTACCGGGCACACCTGCATGCGCACGCCACCCGCGAGATCACCGGTGCGTTGGATTCGGGCCGGCGGGAGGCGGCCGTGCGCCTGGCGCAGGGCTGGAACCGCGCCGACGGCCTCTTCGGCGCGCTGGACGCCCGCCGGCTGCCGAGAAGGCTGTCATGAAGATCCTGATGGTGTCGTGGGAGTACCCGCCGGTGGTCATCGGCGGCCTGGGCCGCCATGTGCACCATCTGGCGACCGAACTCGCCGACGCCGGGCACGAAGTGGTGGTACTGAGCCGCAGGCCCACCGGAACCGACCCCAGCACCCACCCCACCACCGACGAGGTGGTCGAGGGAGTTCGGGTGGTGGCGGCCGCGCAGGACCCCCACGAGTTCACCTTCGGCACCGACATGATGGCGTGGACGCTGGCGATGGGGCATTCCATGCTGCGCGCCGGCCTGTCGATCCGCGTGCGGGGCCGAACCTGGCGCCCGGACATCGTCCACGCCCACGACTGGCTGGTGGCTCACCCGGCGATCGCCCTGGCCGAGTTCCATGACGTGCCATTGGTGTCCACCATCCACGCCACGGAAGCCGGCAGGCATTCCGGCTGGGTGTCGGGTCCGATCAGCGAGCAGGTACACGCCGTGGAGTCGTGGCTGGTTCGCGATTCCGACTCGTTGATCACCTGTTCGGCTTCGATGTCCGACGAGATAGTCGAGCTGTTCGGCCCCGGCCTTTCCGAGGTGCGGGTGATCCGCAACGGGATCGACACCGCGGGTTGGCCTTTTGCACCACGCACCCCACGGAACGGGCCGGCGGAGCTGTTGTTCGTCGGTCGGCTGGAGTACGAAAAGGGAGTCCACGACCTGATCGCCGCGATGCCACGCATCCGTCGTACCCACCCGGGAACCACCCTGACGGTCGCCGGCGAAGGCACCCAACAGGACTGGCTGGTGGAGCAGGCTCGTAAACACAAGGTGCTCAAGGCCATCGAATTTGTCGGACATCGCGACCATGCCGGTCTGCTGGCACTGATGCACCGCGCGAGCGCCGTGGTGCTGCCCAGTCACTACGAACCGTTCGGCATCGTCGCATTGGAGGCCGCCGCCGCGGGCGCGCCGCTGGTGACCTCCGATGTCGGCGGCCTGGGCGAGGCAGTGATCAACGGACTGACCGGATTGTCGTGCCCACCCCGCGATGTTGCCGCACTGACGCGTGCCGTCCGCACCGCCCTGGATGATCCGGCCGCCACCCAGGACCACGCCGTTGCCGCCCGCGACCGGTTGACGTCCGACTTCTCGTGGCAGACCGTGGCTTCCGAGACCGCCCAGGTCTATCTGGCGGCCAAACGCCGGGAACGTGACCCCCACGCCCGGCGGGCCGTGGTGCAGCGGCCCCTGCCGGGGCGCTGAGAGCCGACAAGAACTCCGGCCGGCCGGTGTCAGAGACGTCCGACAAAAACCGCCGCCACCGACACCACGATGAGCACCAGCACGGCGCCGGTGACCAGGTAGACCTCCGTCTGCGGTGTGATCCGTTGCGGCAGTGGTTCTCTGGCCAGGATCCGTTGCCGGTGTAGGCCGATCAGGTAGGTCAACACCGCCACCAGGACGGCGATGACACCCGCTGCGAGACCGAATCCGGCCCGGTGATCGGCGATGTCGTGGGCCATCAGCAACGCGCCGTTGACCAGCACGGCCAGCGAGGTTCTTGTCCATGCCAGAGAGGTTCGCTGCGGCTGCAGGCCGGGATCACCGGCAGTCAACCGGTAACCACCTTCACCAGCGCAACACCGAGAATCAACAGGCCGATCAGCCCCAGCCCCACCGCCAGATATACCGGTACCGCATGGCGGGGCAAGGCCGTCCCGCGACGCATCGCCTGATCGACCTGACGCCACCGCAACAAACCGGCCACCGCGGTCAACACCGCCAGCACCGCCAGCAGCGAGCCGAGTAAATAGCGCCCACCCGGCACGGCGGGATCGCTGACGAACTGGATGACGGCGACGGCGGCGGCCAGCAACCCGAGCGCGGTGCGCTGCCACGCCAGGAACGTCCGTTCGTTGGCGAGGGTGAACCGGTAATCGGGTTCGGTCTCGTCGGCGTCGCCCATGTCGGCTCCGGCGGTCAGCGGGCGGCTTTTTTGCGTTCGATATCAGCGAGCGCGGCGGCCAATTCGGCGCGCTCGGCAGCCGAGGTCTCCCAGGCGAGCTTGCGGTTCTTCACGACCTTGGCGGGTGCGCCCACCGCGATCGAGTGGTCCGGGATCACGCCTTTGACCACGGCATGTGCACCCAGCACGCAGCCCCGGCCCACCGAGGTGTCACGCAGGACGGTGACCTTCGCCGCGATCCAGGTGTCCGGCCCGATCCGCACCGGCCCTTTGACGATGCCCTGATCCTTGATCGGCATGTTGATGTCGTCCATCTTGTGGTCGAAGTCGCAGACGTAGCACCAGTCGGCCATCAGCACCGAATCGCCGAGCTCGATGTCGAGATAGGTGTTGATGACGTTGTCGCGTCCGAGTACCACTTTGTCTCCGATGCGCAGCGAGCCCTCGTGACAGCGGATGGTGTTCTTGTCGCCGATGTGTACCCAGCGACCGATCTCGAGCTGTGACATCTCGGGAGTGGACTGAATCTCGACGTTCTTGCCGAGGAACACCATTCCGCGGGTGATGACGTGTGGGTTGGCCAGCTTGAACTTCAGCAGTCGCCAGTACCGCACCAGGTACCACGGGGTGTAAGCCCTGTTGGCCAGCACCCATTTCAGTGAATCCCGAGTCAGGAACCGGGCCTGACGGGGATCGCGTAGCCGCGAACCGCGCCAACGCTTGTGGATCGGCGAGCCCCACATCGTCGTCATGGGCGGAAAGCCTACGCGAGGGCGCCGCCGGCTCGGGTTACCCTCGGTGGGCTTTCGAGATCAGCGGAGAAAGGACCACATCGGGTGCACCGGCGATTCGTGCCTATGGCGGTGGCATTGCTGGGCGTAGTACCCATGGTGTTCGCCACTGCCTGCGGCAACAATGACTCCTGGGTTGACGCCGCGCCGTCGGCGGGCTGGCCGGCACCGTACGGCGATGCCGCCAACAGCAGCTACGTCCCGCAACCCGGCGCCACTGATCTGCAGTTCGACTGGAGCCGCTCGGTCAAGGGTGCGTTGGGTGCCGCACCGGCACTGAGCTCCGGTACCGACTTGGCCGCCAATGCGCAGAGCGCGGCGGGGTGCTCGCTGATGTTGTGGGAGAACGACAACACCGGCCGGCAGCGCTGGTGCACCCGGCTCGTGCAGGGCGGCGGATTCGCCGGCCCGCTGTTCGACGGCTTCACCAACCTCTATGTGGGCCAGCCCGGCACCATCATGTCCTACCCCACCACCCAGTGGATCCGGTGGCGCAGTCAGGTCATCGGGATGCCCCAGACGCCACGGTTCCTCAGTGCCGGTGAGCTCCTCGTGGTCACCCACCTCGGGCAGGTCCTGGTGTTCGACGCCCACCGTGGCACGGTCGTGGGCAACCCCCTGGACCTGGTGTCCGATCTCGATCCGACCGATTCCGAACGCGGTCTGGCCGACTGTGCATCCGCCGGGCCGGATTGCCCGATCTCGGCGGCACCGGCGTTCTCCCCCGAATCGGAGATGATCGTGCTCGGCCTGCGCCAACCAGGCGCGCCCACCTCGACGCTGGTGGGGTTGCGCTACCAGCCCGGGCAGCGACCACTGCTGGCGAGGGCCTGGACCAGCGACGCGGTCTCCGGTGGGGTGCTGTCGGCGCCGGTGTTGTCCGCGGACGGGACCACCGTCTACGTCAACGGCCGCGACCGGCAGCTCTGGGCGCTCGATGCCACCACCGGCACCGTGAAATGGTCGAAGCCACTGGGCTTTCTGGCCCAGACTCCGCCCACGGTGTCCCCGGACGGCCTGATCATCGCCGGCGGCGGCCCGGACACCGCGCTGCTGGCCATCCGGGACACCGGGGAGGCCGGTGAAGAGGTCTGGCGCGATGATGCGGTGGAGCCACTGACCACATCCAGCCGCGCCGGCGGCGTCGCCTACACCGTGGTGCGGGACGGTACCGGCGAGCAGGGTGGTCAGGCGCTGCTGGTGTTCGATCCCGCTGACGGCGACAACCTGAACAGCTACCCGCTACCGGAGGCCACCGGCTTCCCGGTGGGGGTGTCGATCGGTGCCGACGGCCGGGTCGTCACCGCCACCAGCGACGGCCAGGTCTACAGCTTCGCCCCGGAGTAGCGTCCTCAGAGCTGCAGGGGCGGAACAGCGCTGCGCGGCACCCGGGACTGCAGTGCCCCGGCAGCCTCCGGCAGCAGCTCCCCCTGGCCGAAGTAGAAGATCAGCGCATCGTCGGTGATCACGAAGTTCTGGTAGTGCGTCGGGTCCAGCCCGTCGGACAGCGGTGAGATAGATGCTTGACCGAGTTGCTGGGTGAGGTCTTTCATGACGATCGGGTAGATGGCCTCGATCGGTTTGGAGCCCGTCGGGAAGAGATTGTCAAAGGTGATGGGCGCCCGCGTGGCGGTGTCGTAGTTGAACGTCTTGTACCAGGTAGATGGGTGCGCACCGCCGACGTTCTGGTACACCTCCAGGACCACCGACTGGGTGCTGCCCGTGCTGTGGCGGGTGGACTTGACGTCCAGGGCGTACGGCAGATTCCGGTTGCCCGGCATATCGGCCACGTTGACGAAGCCGTCGCGGGTCTGGTTCAGGTACGCCGACAATCTGGGGGTGTCCGGATAGTTCACCGGAAACACCATGTCGAGCAGGTACTGCGGGTTCGAGACGTGCACCTGACACATCTGATCCGCGCTGACGGTACCGCCGAAATCGGTGCACAGCGGCGCGGCCCCGGCGGTGGCCGGGCTGATCAGAGCAACGCCGGTCAGAGCCGCAGTCGCCAGCAGTGTGCGCATCGTCGTTTCCTAGTTGACCTCGGGGTGCGCCGGGACCCGGCGTCCGACAACAAACGTATGCACAGCGTACGTGGCTACCGCGACGCTCTGCAGACAAATGCCGTGGCACGGCTGTCGCGGCCGGTACCGATCCGAGTGATCACCACCGACAGCGGCTGCCGCCCTTTCTGCCGCAAACTGCGCCTCAAAGCGTCGGGATCCACGCCGACACCACGCACCAGGATCTCCAGTGCTCCACAGTCGAGAGCCGAAAGAGCCTGCCGCAGCTTCTTTTCCGTGAACGGGAGCGTTTCGAGCACTTCGAATCCGCGCACCCCGGCCGGCAGCCGGTCACCGGTGACATAGGCGATGTCGGGATCCAGCTGCCACATCCCGTGACGCGCCGCGTATTGACGTACCAATCCGGCGCGGACCACCGCCCCATCGGGGTCGACGATCCAGCGGCCTGCGGGTCCGACCTGGCAATCGTCGGGATCGGCGTCGGTGAACTGCTCACCGGTGTCGAGCACCGTGGCCCGTCTGTGCACACCCGGCTGCGCCAGTGAAGGCGACCACAGGCAGGCCTCCCGAACCGAGCCCGCCAGCGAGGTGAGCTCGATCTCGCCGCGGAACCCCAGCTCGGTGAGCCCGTCGAAATCGATTCCGGGAGCGCACTTCACCACCAGGTCGCGGTCGCGGTACACCTCGAGCACCCGGTCGAGGCCGGGTGTGTAGGCCCGCGGATCGAAGCGGCGTGTTCCGCCGCTGCGCCGCGCCGGGTCGATCAGCACAACGGCGTCGGCGGTGATCGGCGCCAGTGCGTCAGCCCGGCACAGCAGCACCCGACCGTCGAGATTGTGCGCGGCCATCGCCAGCCGGACCGGATCCAGATCGCTGCCCACCACCGCCTCGGCCACCTCGCCGAGCACCGCCAGTTCAGTGCCGATGGAGCAGGTGGCATCATGCACCACCCGCCCGGCCAGCCGGCGCGCCCGGTGGGCGGCCACCGCCGTCGCGGTGGCCTGTTGCAGCGCCTCGTCGGTGAACAACCAGGTATCGGCACCGGCCAGTTTCACCGATGCGCGCCGCCGCAGCAGCGTGGTCTCGATCAGTGCGGCCGCCCGGTGGTGGTGCCGGGAACGCACCTGTGCCACCGCGGCTACCCGATCCGCCAGCGACAGCTCGGCGACGTCGTCGAGTGCGGCGCCGCCCTGCGCCGACGTCAGGTAAGCGACGTCGTCCAGGGTGAAATCTAGGACGGCTTTACCCCGGTGACCATCACGTTGTAGAACCAGCCCTTCGGGACCACGTTGCGCCACACGTTGGCATCCACCCACGACAGTGTGGTCCAGCTACCGAACGCAAATTTGGCCCAGCCCCAGCCCAGCTTTCCGGGCGGAACCGCGGCCTCGAAGGTGCGCACCGGCCAGCCCAGCATGGCAGCGGTGAACTCCTCGCTGGCGGTGGCGACCTCGACGGCCCCGGCGTTGCGCGCCATCCGTTCCAGGTCGTGCGGGTCGAAGGTGTGCAGGTCCACCACAGCCTCCAGGGCTGCGGCACGGGACGACTCGTCGAGCTCGGTCTGGGGCCGGCGCCAGCCGCCCAGGCCGGGCAGCTTGGTGACGTTGGTGGCCACCCGCCAGGTCAGGGTCGACAACTGGCGCGCGTAGGTGTTGCCCACCGCCGTCGGCTCCCCCGCGAACACGAATCGGCCGCCCGGCTTCAGCACGCGCACCACCTCACGCAGCGACAACTCCACATCAGGGATGTGGTGCAGCACCGCGTGTCCGACCACCAGGTCGAAGGTGTTGTCCTCGTATGGAATTCCCTCCGCGTCGGCAACCCGGCCGTCGATGTCGAGTCCCAGGGACTGGCCGTTGCGGGTCGCCACCTTCACCATTCCGGGCGACAGATCGGTCACCGAACCACGACGGGCCACCCCGGCCTGAATCAGATTCAGCAGGAAGAACCCGGTCCCGCAGCCCAATTCGAGGGCCCGGTCATACGGCAACTCACGCTGCACGTCGTCGGGAACGATGGCGTCGAACCGGCCGCGGGCGTACTCGACGCAACGCTGGTCATACGAAATCGACCATTTGTCGTCGTAGGACTCGGCCTCCCAGTCGTGGTAGAGCACCTGGGCCAGCTTGGTGTCGTGGCGCGCCGCCTCCACCTGCTCCGCAGTGGCATGCGGGTTGGGTGCCGGATCCGCCTCGGTCATTTCGGCGGGTTCTTTCGTATCCGTCATGGAGGGCAGCCTAACCCTTGCCGTCGATCGACTGAGCGGCGGCGAATACCTGAACGTAGCGGTCGCGCTCCTGCCCCACCCGCTTCGATCGGGGCGCCACCGAGGCATCGATCACCGCCTTGGCCGCCGCCAGCGCCTCCGCCGGGCTGTCGACAAATCGCTGCGCCCAGGTCATCGCTGTGTCGAACACATGATCGGGGGCGGTGAGCTCATCGAGCAGACCGCGCTCGGCGGCCTCGGTCGCGTCGACAAAACGTCCACTGAAGACCAGCTCCTTGGCACGGCTGACCCCGACGGTGCGGGCCAGCCGGGCCATCCCACCACCGCCGGGGATCAGACCGGACAAGATCTCGGTGGCCCCGAGCTTGACGTTGTCGCCACCGATGCGCCAGTCGGCGGCCAGCGCCAGGGTGAGACCACTGCCGAGGGCGTACCCGGTGACCGCGGCCACGGTCGGTTTGGGGATCGCCGCCACGGCTTCGATGGCGTCGTGACGAACCACGGCCCCTTTGGCGGCCTCCGCGGGTGTCAGCGTTTGCAGCTCGGCGATGTCGTCGCCGGCCGAAAAGATCTCGTGACCGCCGAACACGATGACCGCCGTGATGTCACCGCGCTCCGATACCTCCGCGGCGGCGTCGGCCAACTCGCGGTAGGCCTGCCTGCTGAAGGTGTTGGTCGGCGGTCTCGACACCAGCACCGTGCCGACACCGGGATGCTCGTCGCTGGTGTGGACGGAGACGAACTCACGGCCCCGGATCACGGCGCGCGCCCGGCGCGGGCGGCGTTGTAGCGATCGCTGTCGAAGAACTCGATCGCCCAGTCATCTCTTCCCAGGGACAGACTGGGTTGGATCGAGACGATCTCGCGTTCGGTGGCCAGCACCTCGGCGACGGTCTGACCGGCCAGGGAATCCAGCTGGGTCCACGTCGGTGGTAACAGGAAGGTGCGTTTGGCGGTGAAGTCCTCGAGTGCCTCATCCGGCGTGGCCCAGCCGGCCTTGTCGGATTCGGTGTTCTCTCCGTCGGCGCGCTGCCCCGTCGGCAGGGCCGCGACAAAGAAGAAGGTGTCGTAGCGACGGGTGCGTTCCTCGGGCGGGGTGACCCAGTTGGCCCAGGGGCGCAGTAGATCGGCGCGCAACATCAGCTTCTCACTGCGCAGGAACTCACCGAACGACAAGGTGTTGTCGGCAAGCGCGCGGCGCGCGTCGCGGTAGACGCTGGCGTCGTCGACGATCAGGTCCGGGTCATCGGAGGCCCCGGCAAAGAGCACTCCGGACTCCTCGAACGTCTCCCTGGCCGCAGCGCACACCAGCGCCAACGCCAGGTCCTCGTCCACCCCGAATCGCTGTGCCCACCAGGACGGCGGCGGCCCATGCCAGTCGATGTCGGCATTGCGATCCCGGTCGTCGACGCCGCCGCCGGGGAAAACGATCACCCCACCGACAAACTCCATCGCCCGATGCCGGCGCATCAGGAACACTTCGATCCCGCCTGCTGCTGGGCCTTCGCCGTCGCGCACCAGCATCACGGTGGCCGCCGGCCGGGGCGGCAGTGGGACCTTGGGGTCCTCTGGACTGACAGAACTCATTGACGCCTCCGATGTGCGGCACGGCTGCGGACCCGCCGTGCGAAGTAACGGCCGTCGATCAGGTCGAGGGCGATCGACTGGCCGAAGGCCTTGGACAGGTTCTCAGACGTCAGGACATCGGCGAGCAGACCGCCGGCGACGACTTGACCTTCGGAGAGGATCAGGGCGTGGGAGAAACCCGGTGGGATCTCCTCGACATGGTGGGTCACCAGGACGGTGGCCGGTGAGTCCGGGTCGGCGGCCAGGTCGGCCAACCGGGCGACCAGCTCCTCACGGCCGCCGAGGTCCAGGCCCGCGGCGGGCTCGTCGAGAAGCAGCAATTCCGGATCGGTCATCAACGACCGGGCGATCAGCACCCGTTTGCGTTCACCTTCGCTCAGGGTGCCGTAGGTGCGCTCGGCGAGGTGCTCGGCGCCGACACTTTCGAGCATGTCGACGGCCTGGGCGTAGTCGATGTCCTCGTAGGCCTCGCGCCACCGACCGAGCACGGCATAACCGGCCGACACCACCAGATCCCGCACCACTTCGTCATCTGGAACCCGTTGCGACAGCGCAGAACTCGACAAACCAACCCGCGAACGCAGCTCCGACATGTCGGCTTTGCCGAGCCGTTCGCCGAGAACGTACGCCGTACCCGTCGACGGGTACTCCATGGCGGCGGCGATCCGTAGCAGCGAGGTCTTGCCGGCGCCGTTGGGACCGATCACCACCCAGCGTTCGTCCAGTTCGACCTGCCAGGTCACCGGACCCACCAGCACCCGCCCGCCGCGGCGCAGCGAGATCTTCCGGAAATCGATCAGGAGGTCGGGGTCGCTGGCGGTGTCGGTATCCGGGTCTGCTGCGGGCACTCGCCCATGGTAGCCATGGGTGTTTTTGTACCGAATTCGGCAAGTACCCGCGCCGGCACAAACCGCAGGATCAGCTGGACCAGCGGGCCGATGCCAAATGCGTAGACCACGGTGCCGACTCCGACGGTACCGCCGAGCAACCAGCCCAGGGTCAGTACGGCGGCCTCGATTGTGGTGCGTACCAACCGCACTGACAATCCGGTGCGAGCCACCAGGCCGGTCATCAGTCCGTCGCGCGGCCCTGGACCGAGACCGGCACCGATGTAGAGCACCGTGCAGAACGCGTTGAGCAGTACCGCGGCCAGCATGAGCGCAACTCGCGCCGGGAGCGATTCAGGTGTCGGCAACACCGCCAGTGACGCGTCGACGGTGACGGCGATGACGATGACATTTGCGACGGTCCCGACGCCGGGCCGGTTGCGCAGTGGAATCCAGGCCAGCAGCACCGCAGCGCCCGCCACGGCCGTGGCCAGTCCGATCGTCATGCCGGTGCGCTGCGCCAGACCCTGGTGGAAGACGTCCCATGGGTCCAGGCCCAGTCCCGCTTCCACCATCAACGCCATCGAGAAGCCGTAACCGCACAGCCCCAGCAGAAGCGTCAACAGTCGTCCGGGGGTCGCCTTGTTCCTCATGCGTGGTCCGGGAACCGGACCCTGATGGCTTCGAGGTCGTTCACCTCGCGCCGCCGGTCGGCATCCAGTTCGCGGAGGTCCCACGATTCGAAGTTGCTCGGCCGGACCGCAGCATCGGCCATTCTGGCCCCCATCGCCGCCAGGCGAGAGGCCCACACCGATACCCAGTTACGTGTCATGCGCCCAGTTTGGCCAGCCACTGGCTTGCCATTCAATAGCCAGTCGGCGAATACTGGCTCCAATGAGCGTGGAAATGAGCCGCCGAGCCCTCGATGTGGACCTTCTGGGCCGGGAACTGGGCAATTGGCGTACCGCCAACCGCACCGGTCCCGCCTACCAGGGACTGGCTGACGCGATCCGGCTGCTCATCGTCGACGGGCGGGTCCCGGTAGGCGCAAAACTGCCCAGCGAGCGAGCGCTGGCCGAAGTGCTGCGCGTCTCGCGCACCACGGTGACCGCCGCCTACGCCCAACTCGGCGAAGACCACTACCTCCACGCCCGGCGCGGCGCCCGCAGCGTCACCGCCCTACCGGTCCTGCCCGCAGTCCAGACCAGTGCCGGACCGGCGACCGTGAGCCTGGCCGCCGCGGCGCTGGCAGCACCATCGGCAACTGTGCTGAACGCCATCACCGAAGCCACCAGCCAGATCGGCCCCTATCTGCAAACACCCGGTCATGAACTCGTCGGCGTCGACGCGCTGCGCATCGCGATCGCCGAACGCTATTGCCGGCGTGGGCTTCCCACCGAACCCGACGAAATCCTGGTGGCCAGCGGCGCCCAACACGCCCTGAGCCTGGTCCTGGCCGCCTACACCCAGCCCGGCGATCGGGTGCTCGTCGAGCAGCCCACCTACCACGGTGCACTGTCGGCCATCGCCACCATGGGGGCCCGCGCGGTACCGGTGGCGATGACCGATAGCGGCTGGGAACTCGACGCAGTCCAGGCCGCAATCCGCCAACTGGCTCCCAATCTGGCCTATCTGATTCCGGACAACCACAATCCCACCGGCTTCACCATGGGAGTTGCGGACCGGAAACGGCTGGCCCACATCATCTCCGACACCCGGACCCGGACCGTCATCGACGAGACCATCGTCGACATGTGGGTCGACGAGCCGAGCCCGCCGCCGGTGGCTGCGGAACTGACCGGCCGCCGCGACCTGGTGATCACCATCGGGTCGATGTCGAAGTCGTTCTGGGGCGGGCTGCGCATCGGCTGGATCCGCGCCGAACGCGGCACCATCGCCACCCTGGCGGCACTGCGCCCGGCACTTGATCTGGGTACCGCCGTCCTCGAACAGCTGATCGCCGCACGGCTTCTCGACGGGACCGACGAGGTCCTCGCCGAGCGCCGAGAGATTCTGCGCACCCGCCGCGCCTTCCTGCTCGACCTGCTGGAACGCCGGCTCCCGGACTGGCGGCCGGGAAACGGGATCGGCGGGATGTCGCTGTGGATACAGCTGCCGGCACCGATGAGCACGGCCCTGTCGGCATCGGCGTTGCGCCTGGGGCTCGACCTGCCCGCCGGCCCGCGCTTCGGTGTCGACGGAACGTTGGAACGATTCATCCGCGTTCCGTACGCCCTGCCCGAAGATCAACTGACCGAAGCCGTCGAATTACTGGTGCGCGCTTGGCATTCCATCACCGGAGTGGCCGTCGCCGATCCGGGCTCGGTGGTCGTCTAGCCTTCGCGCCGGCTCACAGCAGCCGGCCGATACCGCGAGCGGCCACCTGTAACGCCCCCAGTAACCGCTGCCGGTCCCGTTTGAGGGTCGGAACGACCACCCCGATCGCGGCCACCACCTCGTTGTCGGATACCCGCACCACGGGAACCGCCATCGAGTAGGCCCCCGGGGACATCTCCTCCGACGTGGTGGCCACCCCGTCACGCGCGATGCGTTCCAGCTGAGCCACCAACACCCCGGGCTGTGTCACTGTGCGGGCGGTGATACGAGTCAAGTTGGCGCACACCAGTTCCTGCACACTCGGCGGCGCGTACGCCAGCAATACCTTGCCCACCCCGGTGCAGTGCATGGGCAGTCTGCTGCCCACCGTGCTCACGATCGGCACCGAGGCGCGGCCCGACATCCGTTCCAGGTACAGCACCCGGTCGCCGTCGCGCACCGCCAAGTGGACGGTGGCCATCGTGGCCGCATACACGTCATGCAGGAAGGGTTCGGCCACTTGCTTCAATCGCCCCTGGACCGGCGCCAGCAGACCGGCCTCCCAGAGCAGCCGGCCGACCACATATCGACCGTCGCCACGGCGCTGCAATGCCCCGCCCGCCACCAGTTCTGCGACCAGCCGATGCGCGGTGGGCACCGGGATATCGGCCCGGCGGGCGAGTTCGGTCAGCGTCAAGCTGCGATGGCGCTCGTCGAACGCGGCGATCACCGCCAACAGCCGGGCCGTCACGGTGACACCCGGCGCGGAGGTATTTCCGGCCATCTTCCCCATCCTTCCGCTGAGCGGAATCCTACTGTGTCCACCGCCACGCCCTGGCCTCTACCGTCTCGGCCATGACAGCCCCCACAGACACCAACCCCGACAGCGCGTCGGCAAGCCAGGCGGCGATCAACGCGGAGATCGCGGCAATCGAAACCGCCTACCAGCGCACCGGGGTCGAAGAGACCCAGCCCCGCCTCGACTACGCCCCCTACCGCAGCAGCCTGCTGCGGCACCCGACCAAAGACCTGCACCACACCGACCCGGAGACCATCGAGCTGTGGGCCCCCTGCTTCGGTGAGCGTGACGTCCACCGGCTCGAATCCGACCTGACCATCCAGCACAACGGTGAACCCATCGGCGAGCGCATCGTGGTCACCGGGCGCATCGTCGACGGTGACGGCCGGCCGGTGACCGGCCAACTCGTCGAGATCTGGCAGGCCAATGCGGGTGGACGCTATGTCCACAAACGTGACCAGCATCCGGCGCCGCTGGACCCGAACTTCACCGGCGTCGGCCGCTGCCTGACCGACGCCGACGGCACCTACCGTTTCACCACCATCAAACCGGGCCCCTACCCGTGGAAGAACCACCACAACGCCTGGCGACCGGCACACATCCACTTCTCGCTGTTCGGAACGGATTTCACACAGCGAATGATCACCCAGATGTACTTTCCCGGCGACCCGCTCTTCAGCCTCGACCCGATCTACCAGTCCATCACCGACCAGAAGGCGCGCGACCGGCTCGTCGCCGCCTACGACCACGACGTGACCACCCACGAGTGGGCCACCGGCTACCGCTGGGACATCGTGCTGACCGGGAGCAACCAGACACATTTCGAGGCAGAGGAAGCGAACTGATGAGCACACTGCTGACGGCCACGCCGGGCCAGACCATCGGGCCGTTCTACGGCTATGCGCTGCCGTTCGACCGCGGCAACGAGGTGGTCCCGCCGCAGAGCGCCGGGGCGATCCAGTTCCACGGTGTGGTCACCGACGGAGCGGGCAAACCGGTTCCCGACGTGATGCTGGAGATCTGGCAGGCCGACGCCGACGGCAACGTCCCGCATGCCAGCGGGGCATTGCACCGTGACGGGTGGACGTTCACCGGCTGGGGCCGGGCGTCCACCGACGACGACGGCCACTTCAGCTTCAGCACAGTCGAACCGGGACCCACCGACCCGGAACGGGCACCGTTCATCGCTGTCACCGTCTTCGGCCGGGGTGTTCTCAACCGCCTCTTCACCCGTGCCTACGTGCCCGGGCCCCACCTCGACTCGGAGCCACTGTTGACCGGCCTTGCCGAGGATCGGCGCGCCACGCTGATCACCGAACGCGACGACACCGGGCTCCGGTTCGACATCCGGTTGCAGGGCGAGGGCGAGACGGTGTTCCTGCGCTACCCGGGACAGTGACGGTGGCCGACCTGTTCTGGCCCGGCGACGAGCGCGCCGGAGACGTGATGAGCCAGTCCCGGTTCCTGCGTGCGCTCGTCGAGGTCGAAAATGCTTGGCTCGCCGTCCTTGTCGAGGCGCAGGTGGCGCCCCGAGCGGCATCCGCCGACCTGGGCACGGTGATCACCGCCGACGACGCGACAGCGATCGCCGCGGCCGCCGAACGGGACGGCAACCCGGTCACCGGTCTGGTCGGGCTGCTGCGGGACCGGGTGCGCGCCGACAACCCGGCCGCCGCCCGCTGGTTGCACCGCGGGCTCACCAGCCAAGACGTCGTCGACACCGCGCTCGTCCTGTGCTTGCGCGACGCACTGGAGCGGATCGGCACCGAACTCACAGCGCAAGTCGCAATCCTGCTCGGGCTCGTCAACACTCACCGGACTGCGCCGGTACTCGCACGCACACTCACGCAACCCGCCCTGCCCAGTACCGCCGGACTGAAGTTCGCCGGATGGCTCACGGCCGTCCTCGATGCCCGCCAGTTGGTGGCGGCACTGCCCCCGCTGCCCGTTCAAGCCGGCGGCGCGGCGGGCACCATGGCGGCAGCCACGGAACTCACCGGCTCCCCCGAGGCCGCGGTGGCAC
>NZ_JBARXZ010000137.1:0-24361 GCF_049647605.1 Mycobacterium sp.
TCCTTCGACTGGAGCTACTGGCGTCAGACACCAGCAGCATCGAGGGAGGCCCGCCCTTCTCGGCGGAGCCACACAGGTGGGGAATTTCAGTGAGCGTCAGTGGGGAATTTCAGCGAGCGCGGTCAACTGGCCGCAAAGGTCGCCGCCGCGGTCAGAGCAGCCAGCGCCGTCAGTGCGAAGGTGAAGGCGACCGCGCGGTCTTTGACAGCTTTCGTCTGCTGCACCCCCACCGCGGCAGCATCTCACACAGGGTCGACACAACCGAGCAAGGAATGCCCACTCGTGCAGCCTTGGATCGGTTCCGCTACCCGCTGCGTCGCCAGTTCGAATCTCTTGGCACAACGGGGGTTTTGAACGTGCCACAAATCTTGGCCAAAACCCTCTGAACAGGCCTTTTGATGGTGGGCGCGGAGGGTTTCGAACCCCCGACCGCTGGTGTGTAAAACCAGAGCTCTACCACTGAGCTACACGCCCGTGCCGGAGCAGGTTACACGGCGCTCACCGTGGAACCCAAACTCACGGTCACGCTGTCAGCGCTTCCAGGGCGCCAAGCCAGAGGCCCTGGTCTCGCGCCTCCCCCGGCTGCTTGCATTCCGCGAACGCGATCGTGCCGGCCTTGTCGACGACGAAGGTGCCGCGGTTGGACACCCCGGCGGTCTCGTTGAACACGCCGTAGGCCTGCGCCACGGCCCCGTGCGGCCAGAAATCGGACAGCACGGGAAACGTGAAGCCGCTCTGGATCGCCCAGATCTTGTGGGTCGGAGGCGGCCCCACCGAGATCGCCAGCGTGGCGGTGCTGTCGTTCTCGTACTGGGGCAGATTGTCCCGGATGGTGTCGAGCTCGCCTTGGCAGATCCCGGTGAACGCCAGCGGGAAGAACACCAACAGCACGTTCTTCCCACCGCGGTACGCGCTGAGCGTCACCGGTCGCCCGTTCTGGTCCTTCAGGGTGAAATCGGGTGCAGTGTCACCGACCGACAACATCAATGACGGCCAGCTGCCTTCGACTTCGGCTGAACAAGCCGGCTACCGATCCAGTTGCCGAGATTGGCCGACGAGGTCTGCATCAACCCTGCCGTCGGCGCCGATTCGGCAATCTCCGCGGGCTGCACGTGGCCTGGTTTCCCGGTCTTGGGTGTCAGCACCCAGATGACCCCGTCGTCTGCCAATGGCGTGATGGCGTCCATCAGGGCGTCCACCAGATCTCCGTCGTCGTTACGCCACCACAGCAATACGACATCGATGACTTCGTCGGCGTCCTCGTCGAGGAGTTCGCCGCCGGAGGCGTCCTCAACATCGGCACGAATGGAGTCGTCGGTGTCTTCGTCCCACCCCAACTCCTGCACGACCTGCTCTTTTTCGATGCCCAAACTGCGGGCGTAGTTCGCTGCGTTGTCCGCCGCGACCACCGGGACCTCCTTCAACCGTCAATGCACGTAGTTTGATGTGTTTTATCGTCGCACAGGACGCTAGCGCAGGTGAGCGCGGACACAACTCGAGTTGCTCGGCCTGCTGGATCTTTGTGGTCAGTACGCGGCATCGCAGCCGTTCAAGGCGTTGGTCCGGGAGTCGTTGAGCCGGGTCACGGAGTTGTTGAACTCGCTGGCCGACACCCGCCCCAGCACCGCGGTCGCTGTCGCCCGCGCCGCATCCACCCAGGCGTTGAGCGCGTCTGCCAGCTCCGGCGGCAGCGTGCCGTTGATATCGGCGAGTACCAGGTCAGCGCTGCGATTGAGGCGTTCGGCGGCCGGTCCTTCGGTGTCGACACCGTCGCTGCCGGCGTTCATGGAGTCGACGTAGACGTTCAGCGCGTCGATGGCGTCGGCACTGGTAGTGCTCATCGTTTCGCAGGCGGTGTGCACGGCCTGGGTCGTCAGCGCCGCCTGCCGTTCGGATTCACGCGCGCTGGAGGTGGCCGCCGATGCCGACAGCGACGCCGACACCGATGTCCGGTACGCGGGAACGTCCTCGGCGTCGACGGTTCCGGTACCGCTGGTCACGCTGCTGCACCCGATCACTGCCATCAGCAGTACCGCTGCAATTCCCAGCGCTATCCGCAGCCGTCCGATCAGCACAGATGCAGACGTTACCGGCTCGACGGCCGTTCAACACCGCACCATCTCCGATCCGCTAGCCGGATGGCAACGATGTGCGGAAAGATGGGACCTGTAGGACACCCCCTACGTCCTCAATTTAGGAGTTGTGCGTTGACAACCGAGTTCGTGCGCCAGGACCTGGCCCAAAACTCCGGCAGCGCGTCCGAACCCGATCGTGTACGTGTGATCCGGGAAGGCGTTGCCTCGTACCTGCCTGACATCGATCCAGAAGAGACCGGCGAATGGCTGGAATCATTCGACGATCTGCTGGCGCGGTCCGGCCCCACCCGAGCCCGCTATCTGATGTTGCGGCTACTGGAGCGCGCCGGTGAACAGCGGGTGGCCATCCCCGCGCTGACCTCGACCGATTACGTCAACACCATCCCCACCGAACTCGAGCCGTGGTTTCCTGGCGACGAGGATGTCGAACGCCGCTACCGCGCCTGGATCCGTTGGAACGCCGCGATCATGGTGCATCGCGCGCAGCGCCCCGGCGTCGGCGTCGGCGGCCACATCTCCACCTACGCATCGTCGGCGGCCCTCTACGAGGTCGGCTTCAACCACTTCTTCCGCGGCAAGGCCCACCCGGGTGGCGGCGACCAGATCTTCATCCAGGGCCACGCCTCCCCCGGTGTCTACGCTCGCGCGTTCCTCGAGGGCCGGCTGACGGCCGACCAGATGGACGGCTTCCGTCAGGAGCACAGCCACCCCGGTGGCGGGCTGCCGTCGTATCCGCACCCCCGGCTGATGCCGGACTTCTGGGAGTTCCCGACGGTGTCGATGGGCCTGGGCCCGATGAACGCCATCTACCAGGCCCGCTTCAACCACTACCTGGGCGACCGCGGCATCAAGGACACCTCTGATCAGCACGTCTGGGCGTTCCTCGGCGACGGCGAGATGGATGAGCCGGAGAGCCGCGGTCTGATCCAGGTGGCGGCCAATGAGGGTCTGGACAACCTGACGTTTGTGGTCAACTGCAACCTGCAGCGCCTCGACGGCCCGGTGCGCGGCAACGGCAAGATCATCCAGGAGCTGGAGTCGTTCTTCCGCGGTGCCGGCTGGAACGTCATCAAGGTGGTCTGGGGCCGCGAGTGGGATGCCCTGCTGCACGCCGACCGTGACGGCGCACTGGTCAATCTGATGAACACCACCCCCGACGGCGATTACCAGACCTACAAGGCCAACGACGGCAGCTACGTCCGGGATCACTTCTTCGGCCGGGACCCCCGCACCAAGGCGCTGGTGGAGCCGATGTCCGACGCCGAGATCTGGAACCTCAAGCGCGGCGGCCACGACTACCGCAAGGTGTACGCCGCCTACCGCGCGGCGATGGAACACAAGGGCCAGCCCACCGTCATCCTGGCCAAGACCATCAAGGGCTACACCCTCGGCAAGCACTTCGAGGGCCGCAACGCCACGCACCAGATGAAAAAGCTTGCGCTGCAAGACCTCAAGGACTTCCGCGACCTGCAGCGGATCCCCGTCAGCGACGCCCAGCTGGAAGAGAACCCGTACCTGCCGCCGTACTACCACCCCGGGTCGGAGGCACCGGAGATCCGCTACATGCTGGATCGCCGCCGCACCCTCGGCGGGTTCCTGCCCGAGCGTCGCACCAAGACCAAGGCGCTGACGCTGCCGGGTCGCGACACCTACAAGGCGCTGAAGAAGGGCTCGGGCAACCAGGAGGTCGCCACCACCATGGCGACCGTGCGTACCTTCAAAGAGTTGTTGCGGGACAAGAACATCGGGCCGCGCATCGTGCCGATCATCCCGGATGAGGCCCGCACGTTCGGCATGGACTCGTGGTTCCCGACGCTGAAGATCTACAACCGCAACGGTCAGCTCTATACGGCCGTGGACGCTGAGCTGATGCTGGCCTACAAGGAGAGCGAGATCGGCCAGATCTTGCACGAGGGCATCAACGAGGCCGGCTCGACGGCATCATTCACCGCGGTGGCCACCTCGTATGCCACCCACAACGAGCCGATGATCCCGATCTACATCTTCTATTCGATGTTCGGGTTCCAGCGCACCGGCGACGGGTTCTGGGCGGCGGCCGATCAGATGGCACGCGGCTTCGTCTTGGGGGCCACCGCCGGCCGCACCACGCTGACAGGTGAGGGCCTGCAGCACGCCGACGGGCACTCGCTGCTGTTGGCGGCCACCAATCCCGCGGTGGTGGCCTACGACCCGGCGTTCGCCTACGAGATCGCCCACATCGTCGAAAGTGGGCTGTCCCGGATGTTCGGGGACAACCCGGAGAACGTCTTCTTCTACATCACGATCTACAACGAGCCGTATGTGCAGCCCGCCGAGCCGGAGAACTTCGATCCCGAAGGGGTGCTCCGCGGCATCTACCGGTTCCGCCAGGCCGGCGAGAAGCGCAGCAACGTGGCGCAGATCCTGGCCTCCGGGGTGGCGATGCCGGAGGCGCTGCGGGCCGCGGACATGCTGGCCGAGCGCTGGGATGTGGCCGCCGACGTGTGGTCGGTGACCAGCTGGGGTGAGCTCAACCGCGACGGTGTGGAGATCGAGAAGGAGCGGTTGCGCCATCCCGACCGGCAGGCGGCGGAACCGTATGTGACCGCGGCGCTGGCGGGGACGGCGGGTCCGGTGGTTGCGGTCAGCGACTTCATGCGGGCCGTGCCGGAGCAGATCCGGCCGTGGGTGCCCGGCACCTACGTCACCCTCGGCACCGACGGGTTCGGTTTCTCCGACACCCGGCCCGCGGCACGCCGGTACTTCAACACCGACGCCGAGTCCGTGGTGGTGGCGGTGCTCGAAGCCCTGGCCCGCGACGGCGAGATCGATCCTTCGGTCGCGGTGGCCGCCGCCGATGAGTACAAGATCGACGACGTACTCGCCGCCGGGGTGTCGTTCAAGGACACCGGCAGCGCCTGATTCTGGACCTAGGTGGCGCCGGGAATCCGACTGGATTCTCGGCGCCATCGGCGCCGGACGGCAGGGTATTGGAGATTTCCACAGAAAATGGGCGTAGCTTTTAGCTATGGTCGACAATCCGTTCGTGGAGCCGCGCTCGCCGCTGGAGATCCTCGACAGTGTGCCGGAGTCACTGCGCCGCCGGCTGAAGCAGTATTCGGGCCGACTGGCAACCGAAACCGTGCAGGCCATGCAGGAGCGGCTGCCCTTCTTCGCCGAGCTGGAGGCCTCACAGCGGGCCAGTGTGCAGCTGGTGGTGCAGACCGCGGTGGTCAACTTCGCCGAGTGGCTCAATGATCCGACCAGCGACGTCGGCTACACCGCAGAGGCGTTTGCCCTGGTGCCACAGGATCTGACGCGCCGGATCGCACTGCGGCAGACCGTCGACATGGTGCGGGTGACGACGGAGTTCCTCGAGGAACTGGTGCCGATGCTGGGACGCAACCCCGAACAGACGACGGCGCTGACCGTCGGCATCTTGCGCTACAGCCGGGACCTGGCTTTTGCGGCGGCCGCGGCCTACGCCCACGCCGCCGAGGCCCGTGGCGCCTGGGATTCGCGAATGGAGGCCAGTGTTGTCGACGCCGTGGTGCGCGGCGATACCGGAGCGGAATTGTTGTCACGGGCGGCGGCACTGAACTGGGACACCACGGCGCCGGCCACCGTCGTCGTCGGCACTCCCCCCACCGGCCGGGTCGAGCTGGCCAGTGAGGATCTCCGGCTGGTCGCCAACCGGCACGGCCGTGCCGCGCTGACAGATGTGCACGGCACCTGGCTGATCGCGATCGTGTCGGGTCATTTGTCGCCGACCGACAAGTTCCTCAGCGATCTACTCGGGGCGTTCTCCGACGGCCCGGTCGTCGTCGGGCCGACGGCCCCGATGCTGACCGCGGCGTATCACAGTGCCAATGAAGCGATTTCGGGCATGAATGCGGTGGCGGGCTGGTCCGGAGCTCCCCGGCCGGTGGCGGCCCGGGAGCTGCTGCCCGAACGCGCCCTTCAAGGTGACATGTCGGCCGTCGCCGCGCTGCGCAGCGATGTGATGCGCCCGTTGGCGGGCGCCGACCCGGCACTGACCGAGACGCTCGACGCGTACCTCGACTCTGGCGGCGCCATCGAAGCTTGCGCACGCAAGTTGTTCGTTCATCCAAATACCGTGCGCTACCGACTCAAGCGCATCACCGATTTCACCGGTCGGGATCCGACCGCCCCGCGGGACGCCTATGTGCTTCGGGTAGCGGCGACGGTCGGCAGACTGACCACTCAAGAACAATCGACGAGCACGTCAAACGTCGTTATGACCCCGGTCACACAGCCGATCCCACCCGCCCCGGAGGTCACAGAATCCATCCAATAGGTCGCAGATCTGTTTCGATGAAGTCGCATCACATACCGTTTTGTGGACTTTCCACAAAAAGATAAGACAAGGTTCATAATCTCTTACACGGCGCAAAACCCCCTTCACAATGTTCTCTTAATAACGTGACCAATCCACCTGCCTCCGCTGCGCCGGTAGCGCTGCTCGCTCCCGGCCAGGGTTCGCAGACGCCGGGGATGCTGTCCCCGTGGCTGGAGCTCCCCGGCACCGCCGAGCGGATCGCCACCTGGTCACAGATCAGCGGACTGGACCTCGCAGCCCTCGGCACCACTGCCACGGCTGAGGAGATCACCGACACCGCGGTCACCCAACCCCTGGTCGTGGCCGCCACGCTGCTGGCCCACGAGGAGCTGAGCAAGCGAGGCCTGCTGCGCGACTCAGAGCTCATCATCGCCGGCCACTCGGTCGGCGAGATCGCCGCCTACGCCATCGCCGGCGTGATCGCCGCCGACGACGCGGTGGCACTGGCCGCCACCCGTGGCGCCGAGATGGCCAAGGCCTGCGCCGAGCAGCCGACCGGCATGTCGGCCATCCTCGGTGGTGACGAAGCCGAGGTGCTGGCTGCGCTCGAGGATCTCGAGCTGGTGCCCGCCAACCGCAACGCCGCCGGGCAGATCGTCGCCGCCGGCCGGCTCGAGGCACTGGCCAAGCTGGCCGAGAACCCGCCCACCAAGGCGCGCGTGCGCCAGCTGGCCACCGCCGGCGCGTTCCACACCCACTTCATGGCCTCGGCCCTCGAGGGCTACTCGGCCGCCGCGGCCAAGGTCAGCACCTCGGAACCGCAGGGCACCCTGCTGTCGAACTCCGATGGCCTGCCGGTCGCCTCTGCCGCCGACGCCATGGAGAAGTTGGTTGCGCAGCTGACCAAGCCGGTCCGCTGGGATCTGTGCTCAGCCTGGCTGCGTGATCACAATGTTGGCGCGATCGTCGAATTCCCGCCCGCGGGAGCCCTCGCCGGTATCGCCAAACGCGAACTTCGGGGGACGCCGACGCACGCCGTCAAGACCCCTGCAGACCTGGACAAGCTCGCCGAGCTTTAGCTAACAGGACCACCAAACACGTTCGACCCCCGGATGTTCCGGGTGTCACACGAAAATGAAGGGAGCCACATAGTGGCCGCCAGCCAAGAAGAAATCATCGCCGGTCTCGCCGAGATCATCGAAGAGGTCACCGGCATCGAGCCGTCCGAGGTCACCCCGGAGAAGAGCTTCGTCGACGACCTGGACATCGACTCGCTGTCGATGGTGGAGATCGCGGTGCAGACCGAAGACAAGTACGGCGTGAAGATCCCCGACGAGGACCTCGCCGGTCTGCGCACCGTGGGCGACGTCGTGTCCTACATCCAGAAGCTCGAGGAAGAAAACCCCGAGGCTGCCGCCGCTCTGCGCGATAAGTTTGCAGCAGAATGAGTCGGCCCTCCACTGCTAACGGCGGTTTTCCCAACGTCGTCGTGACCGCTGTCGAGGCAACTACGGCCGTCGCTGCGGACATCGAGGGCACGTGGAAGGGTCTGCTGGCAGGCGAGAGCGGCATCCGTGAGCTCACCGACGACTTCGTCGACAAATGGGATCTGCCGGTTCGCATCGGTGGACACCTCGTCGATGACATCGAAAGCCAGCTGACCCGTGTCGAACTCCGCCGCAATTCCTATGTTCAGCGCATGTCGCTGGTGATGGCGCGGCGGCTGTGGGAGAACGCGGGTAAGCCCGATGTCGATCCCGACCGGTTCGCCGTCGTGATCGGCACCGGCCTCGGTGGTGGTGAGAAGATCGTCGAGACCTACGACGCCATGAACGAGGGCGGCATCCGCAAGGTCAGCCCATTGGCCGTGCAGATGGTCATGCCCAACGGCGCGGCCGCGGTGGCCGGCTTGGAACTGGGTGCACGGGCCGGGGTCATCACCCCGGTATCGGCCTGTTCGTCGGGTTCGGAAGGTATCGCCCACGCCTGGCGTCAGATCGTCATGGGTGACGCCGACTTCGCGGTATGCGGTGGGGTCGAAGGCCCCATCGAAGCGCTGCCCATCGCGGCGTTTTCGATGATGCGTGCGATGTCGACGCGTAACGACGACCCCGAAGGTGCATCGCGTCCGTTCGACAAGGATCGGGACGGGTTCGTCTTCGGCGAAGCCGGCGCGTTGATGATCATCGAAACCGAGGAGCATGCGCTGGCTCGCGGTGCCAAGCCGCTGGCGCGTCTCATGGGTGCGGGTATCACGTCCGACGCGTTCCACATGGTCGCTCCGGCGGCGGACGGTCTGCGCGCCGGTCAGGCAATGAAGCGGGCGATGGAAACTGCCGGGCTGTCGCCGCAGGACATCAACCACGTCAATGCCCACGCCACGGCCACTCCGATCGGCGATACCGCCGAGGCGAATGCGCTGCGGGTTGCCGGTGTCGATCACGCCGCGGTGTATGCACCGAAGTCCGCACTGGGCCACTCCATCGGCGCTGTCGGCGCACTGGAGTCAATCCTGACGGTCCTCGCACTGCGTGACGGAGTCATTCCGCCCACGCTGAACTACGAGACACCCGATCCCGAGATCGATCTCGATGTGGTGGCGGGCGAACCCCGCTACGGCGACTATCAGTACGCCATCAACAACTCATTCGGTTTCGGCGGACACAACGTCGCGCTGGCGTTCGGCAAGTACTGATCGACCGTCTCGGGGGAAAGGGACAGCGAGAGCACACATGGCACCGCTGAGTACGGGGAACGGGTTTCCTAACGTAGTCGTCACCGGGATCGCAATGACGACTGCGCTGGCGACCGACGCCGAGTCGACCTGGAAAGCCCTGCTGGATGGCCGCAGCGGCATCCGCAGACTCGAGGATTCGTTCGTCGAGGAATACGACTTACCCGTACGCATCGGTGGCCATCTGCTCGAGGATTTCGACGCAGGGCTGACCAAGGTCGAGCTGCGCCGGCTGTCCTACCTGCAGCGGATGTCCACGGTGTTGAGCCGGCGGTTGTGGGACAACGCCGGATCGCCTGAGGTCGATCCCCGGCGGCTGATGGTCTCCATCGGCACCGGGATCGGCTCCAGCGAGGAGTTGCTCTTCGCTTACGAGGGCATGAAGGCCAAGGGCCTGCGTGCCGTCTCTCCGCTGGCTGTTCAGATGTACATGCCCAACGCGGCGGCTGCCGCGGTTGGGCTGGAGCGTAAGGCGCGGGCTGGGGTCACCACGGTGATCTCCGCCTGCGCCTCCGGCTCCGAAGCCATCGCAAACGCATGGCGCACCATCGTGCTGGGCGAGGCCGACGTCGCGATCTGCGGCGGGGTCGAAACCAAGATCGAGGCTGTTCCGATCGCCGGATTCGCGCAGATGCGCATCGTGTTGTCGACCACCAACGATGACCCGGCCGGTGCTTGTCGCCCGTTCGACAAGGACCGCAACGGTTTTGTGTTCGGCGAAGCCGGAGCACTGTTGTTGATCGAGACCGAGGAGCACGCCAAAGCGCGCGGCGCCAACATCCTGGCCCGCATCATGGGGGCCAGCATCACCTCCGACGGCTACCACATCGTGGCGCCCGACCCGAACGGCGAGCAGGCCGGCCACGCCATCACGCGGGCCATCCAGTTGGCGGGCTTGCAACCCTCCGATATCGATCACGTCAACGCCCACGCAACGGGCACCTCCGTCGGCGACGTCGCCGAAGGAAAAGCCATCAACAACGCGCTCGGCAGCCACCAGCCCGCGGTGTATGCACCGAAGTCCGCGCTCGGCCACTCGGTCGGCGCGGTCGGTGGCGTCGAGTCCATTCTGACCGTGCTCGCGCTGCGAGATGGAGTCATCCCGCCCACACTGAATCTGAAGAACCTGGACCCCGAGATAGATCTCGATGTGGTATCAGGTGCCCCGCGTACCGGAAATTTCGAATATGCGGTGAACAATTCATTTGGATTCGGTGGGCACAACGTCGCACTCGCCTTCGGCAAGTACTGACGCAACCATAGCTAGGAGATACGTATGACGACCATGGCGCCTGAATCGGTTGATGAGTCGCTCGACCCCCGAGATCCGCTTCTGCGACTGAGCACCTTCTTCGACGACGGCACCGTGGAACTGCTGCACGAACGGGATCGCTCCGGCGTCCTGGCCGCGGCGGGCACCGTCAACGGCGTGCGCAGCGTCGCCTTCTGCACCGACGGCACCGTGATGGGTGGCGCGATGGGCGTCGAGGGCTGCCGCCACATCGTCAACGCCTACGACCTCGCCATCGAAGAGCAGAGCCCCATCATCGGGATCTGGCACTCCGGCGGCGCCCGGCTGGCCGAGGGCGTCAAAGCCCTGCATGCCGTCGGACTGGTCTTCGAGGCCATGATTCGCGCATCCGGTTACATCCCGCAGATCTCGGTGGTCGTCGGCTTCGCCGCCGGTGGCGCCGCCTACGGTCCCGCCCTGACCGACGTCATCATCATGGCGCCGGACAGCAAGGTGTTTGTCACCGGACCCGACGTGGTTCGCAGCGTCACCGGCGAAGACGTCGACATGGTGTCCCTGGGAGGACCCGAAGCCCACCACAAGAAGTCCGGCGTCTGCCACATCGTCGCCAACGACGAGCTCGACGCCTACGAGCGCGGCCGTCGCCTGGTCGGACTGTTCTGCCAGCAAGGCCATTTCGACCGCGCCAAGGCCGAGGCTCAGGACTCCGATCTGGCCGCACTGCTGCCCGCGTCGGCCCGTCGCGCCTACGACGTGCACCCGCTGATCACCGCACTGCTCGACGAGGGCGTGCCGTTCGAGGAGTTCCAGGCCAAGTGGGCCCCGTCGATGGTGGTCGGCCTGGGCCGGCTCGCCGGACGGTCCGTCGGCCTGCTCGCCAACAACCCGCTGCGCCTGGGCGGCTGCTTGAACTCCGAAAGCGCCGAGAAGGCAGCACGTTTCGTGCGCCTGTGCAACGCGTTCGGTATCCCGATCGTGGTCATCGTCGACGTGCCCGGATACCTGCCGGGTGTGGATCAGGAGTGGGGCGGTGTGGTGCGCCGCGGCGCCAAACTGCTGCACGCGTTCGGTGAGGCGACGGTCCCCAGGGTCACGCTGGTGACCCGCAAGATCTACGGCGGGGCCTACATCGCGATGAACTCGCGCTCGCTCGGTGCCACCAAGGTCTTCGCCTGGCCCGACGCCGAAGTGGCCGTCATGGGCGCC
Organism: Mycobacterium sp.; assembly: GCF_049647605.1. Taxonomy (GTDB): domain Bacteria; phylum Actinomycetota; class Actinomycetes; order Mycobacteriales; family Mycobacteriaceae; genus Mycobacterium. Next base: position 11,568 of record NZ_JBARXZ010000137.1, read on the forward strand.
AAGGCCGCCGTCGGCATCCTGCACAAGAAGAAGTTGGCCGCCGCCGCTCCCGAAGAGCGTGATGCGTTGCACGAGGAGCTGGCCGCCGAGCACGAGCGGATCGCCGGTGGGGTGGATTCCGCCATCGAGATCGGCGTGGTGGACGACAAGATCGATCCGGCCCACACCCGCAGCGTGCTGACGCAGGCCCTGGCCGAAGCGGCCCCCCGCCGCGGCCGCCACAAGAACATCCCGCTGTGATCTAGTCCCCGCATCCGGAGGTCACCTCGTCAGGGGGTCACCTCTTTACCGCGAGCAGACACTAAATGGGGTGAATCCTTCGGGATTCACCCCATTTGGTGTCTGCTCGCCCGGGCTACTCGCGCCAGCCCGGCCCACTCGCGCCAGTCACAGGCCAGCTCAGCCGCGTCTGCTCAGCCGGACAGGCCGGCCAGGAACTCCGGTACGACATCGGCCACCCGCTCGCGGTCCTGCGCCACCAGCCCGATCCGGGTCCGGCGGTCCAGGATGTCCTCGGCGTTCAGCGCACCCTCGTGCGTGACCGCATACTCGAATTCTGCTCGGGTGACATCGATTCCGTCGGCTACCGGATCTGCCGGTCGCGCACAGCCGGCCGACGCGAGCACCTCCGCCGCCTCGGCCCCGAACCGTGCCACCAACGAGGCCGGGAGTCGCTGACCGGTGTTGGCGCGTGATCCCGGGTTTGCGGGCGCGCCGACCAGCGGCAGATTCCGGGTCCGGCACGGTGCTGCCGTCAGCGACCGCAGCACCACAGCACGGTCCAGCACGTTTTCGGCCATGTGCCGGTATTCGGTCAGCTTGCCGCCCACCACGCTGATCACGCCCGACCCAGATTCGATGACGGCGTGGTCGCGGGAGACATCGGCGGTGCGCCCCGCTCCGTTGTCGATCAGCGGCCGCAGACCGGCATAGGACCCGCGCACGTCGGCAGCAGTCAGCGACACCGACAGCGCGGTGTTGACGGTGTCGAGCAGGAAGGCGATCTCCGCCGAAGTGGGCTGTGGCACATCGGGAATCGGACCGGGCGCATCCTCGTCGGTCAGCCCCAGATATACCCGTCCCAGCTGCTCGGGCATCGCAAAGACAAATCGGTTCACTTCTCCGGGGATCGGGATGGTCAGCGCCGCAGTCGGATTGCCGAAAGCCGCGGCGTCGAACACCAGATGTGTTCCGCGGCTGGGCCGCAGCTTCAGCGAGGTGTCGACCTCGCCGGCCCACACCCCGGTGGCGTTGATCACCGCCCGGGCCGTCACCCGCAATGTCTCCCCCGTCATGCTGTCGGTCAGCAGCGCCGACGAACCCGTCACCTCGGAGGCACCCACATAGGTCAGCACCCGCGCGCCGTGTGCGGCGGCGGTGCGGGCCACCGCCGTCACCAGCCGGGCGTCGTCGATCAGTTGCCCGTCATAGGCCAGTAGCCCGCCGTCCAGGCCGTCGCGTCGCACCGTCGGCGCCAATTCCGCTGCCCGGGAGGCAGTTATCCGTCCCGAGCGCGGCAGTACCGCAGCCGGGGTGCCCGCCAGGCGCCGCAGTCCGTCACCGGCCAGGAATCCGACCCGTACCAGGGCTCGTTCGGCACGGCTCATCGACGGCAGCAGGGGCACCAGCTGTGGCATGGCTTTCACCAGGTGAGGGGCGTTGCGGGTCATCAAGATTCCGCGTTCGATCGCGCTGCGACGGGCGATGCCGATGTTGCCGGTGGCCAGGTAGCGCAACCCGCCGTGCACCAGTTTGGAACTCCAGCGGCTGGTGCCGTAGGCCAGGTCCTGCTTCTCCACCAGGGCCACCGACAGCCCCCGCGATGCCGCGTCCAAGGCGATGCCGGCGCCGGTGATCCCTCCCCCGATGACCAGGACATCGACTGCAACCGAGGCCAGTTCGGAGAGTTCCCGGGCCCGCCGTGAGGCGTTCAGGGCGGCAGAGTTGGCCATCAGCACAGGTATCCGTTCAGGGTGTGGGCCAGCTCGTCGGCCAGCGCCTCGGGCGACAGGATCGATGCCACGATCCGCCCGGATTGAATGGTGGATTGGGCGATCAGCAGCACCATGGCGGCGAGCCGGTGCGGGTCGCCGGCGCGCACGCTGCCCTGGGTTTGAGCGACCGCCAGATCGGCGGCCAGCGCGTCGATGAGGATCTGCTGGCTGGTGCCCAGGCGTTCGGAGATGTAGACCATCGCCAGTTCGGGTGCGGAGTGCAGCACCGCGGAAACCAGGTCGTCGTCACGCAATCGAGAGGCCACCAGAATCACCCGCGCCACGATCGCGGCCCGGTCGGTTCCGGAGCGCGGTGTTGCGGCCAGCGCACCGGTCACCCGCTGGGTGAGCAGCGCGGCAAGGATCGATTGGGTGTCGGGCCAGCGCCGATAGATGGTGGGACGGCTGACGCTGGCGCGGCGGGCGATCTCGGCCAGGGTCACTCGGTCGATTCCGTAGTCCTGCACGCAGCTGGCGGCCGCCGCCAGGATCCGGTCCTCGATGCCGGCGGAGACATCCGCACCAGAGTTACTGATTGACATCATCTGTAATACTGTAACGCATGGATCATCCGCCGATGAAATGGAACGCCTGGGGCGACCCGGCTGCCGCCAAACCGCTCTCCGACGGCATCCGGACGCTGCTGAAGCAGGCACTGGGTGTCGACGTCCCAGACACCACCGAACTCGAACCCACGCAGGTGCAGCTGCGGCCGTCGACGTTGACCGCCGACGACATCACCGGACTGGAGGGCATCGTCGGCGCCGAGAACCTCAGTACCGCAGCCGAAGACCGTCTCCTGCGCGCCGGCGGCAAATCCACCTTGGACCTGCTGCGCCGCACCGACCGCGGACCGCAGGACGCCCCCGACGCGGTGCTGGCACCGGGTTCGGACGAGGAGATCGCCGCCCTGCTGGCGTACTGCTCCCAGCACGGCATCGCCGTTGTCCCGTTCGGCGGTGGCACCAGCGTGGTCGGCGGCCTCGACCCGGTTCGCGGCACCTGCCACGGCGTGATCTCCCTGGACCTGCGGCGCTTCGACCAGCTCTACTGCCTCGACGAGATCTCCGGCGAGGCCGAACTGGGGGCGGGAGTCACCGGCCCGGACGCCGAAAGGCTGCTCGGCGAGCGGGGCTTCTCACTGGGACACTTCCCGCAGAGCTTCCAGTTCGCCACCATCGGCGGGTTCGCCGCCACCCGTTCGTCGGGCCAGGATTCCGCGGGCTATGGCCGGATCAGCGATATGGTCCGCGGGGTGCGCGCCGTGACACCCATCGGCACAATCGATCTCGGCCGGGCCCCGGAATCGGCGGCCGGACCGGATCTGCGGCATCTGATCGTCGGCTCCGAAGGGGTGTTCGGTGTCATCACCCGGGTCCGTCTCCGCGTGCACCCGACACCGGCCTGCACGAGATACGAGGCCTGGTCTTTCCCTGATTTCACCACCGGCGCCGACGCCCTGCGGGCCGTCACCCAGACCGGCACCGGCGCCACCGTGATCCGTCTCTCCGATGAGGCCGAGACCGGCGTCAATCTCGCCACCACCGAACACATCGGCGAGCAGCAGGTCACCGGGGGCTGCTTGGCGATCACCGTCTTCGAAGGCACCGACGAGCACGCCGAGAGCCGCCACCGGGAGACCCGGCAGCTCCTGGAAGCACGCGGCGCCACCTCACTCGGAGAGGCCCCGGCCAAGGCCTGGGAGCACGGCCGGTTCAACGCCCCGTATCTGCGTGACTCGCTGCTGGCGGCGGGTGCGCTGTGCGAGACGCTGGAAACCGCCACCAGCTGGTCCAACATCGGTGCCCTCAAGACCGCCGTCACCGAGGCGCTGACCACCTCTCTTGCCGAATCCGGCACGCCCGCACTGGTGCTGTGCCACATTTCGCATGTGTACCCCACCGGCGCCTCCCTGTATTTCACCGTCGTCGCGGGCCAGCGCGGCAACCCGCTGGAGCAATGGCAGGCCGCCAAAGCCAAGGCGTCCCAAGCGATCATCGACGCCGGCGGCACCATCACCCACCATCACGCCGTCGGTGCCGACCATCGACCCTGGATGACCGCCGAGATCGGCGAGGTCGGCGTCAAGATCCTGCGTGCCGTCAAGGAGTGTCTGGACCCGGCCGGAATCCTCAACCCCGGCAAGCTGATCCCGTGACCACCGGGGAGATCGCCCGCGTCACCGTGCTGACCAATCCGGCTTCCGGGCACGGCAACGCACCCCATGCCGCCGAGCGGGCGATCACCCGGCTCCAGCAGCGCGGCGTCAACGTCGTCGCCATCGTCGGAACCGATGCCACACACGCCTCCCGGCTGGTGGCCCAGTCGCTGGAAACCGGTACCGACGCCCTCGTGGTGGTCGGCGGCGACGGGGTGATCAGGCTGGCGCTGCAGTCACTGGCCAATAGTGGTGTGCCGCTGGGCATCATCCCGGCCGGGACCGGCAACGATCATGCCCGCGAGTTCGGCCTGCCCACCGGCGATCCGGAGGCGGCCGCCGATATCGTCGCCGACGGGGTGACCGAGACAGTGGACCTCGGGCGCATTCGCGGCTGCGACGGCTCCGAAACCTGGTTCGGCACCGTGGTGGCCGCCGGTTTTGATTCGCTGGTCTCCGACCGCGCCAACCGGATGCGCTGGCCGCACGGCCGGATGCGCTACAACGTGGCGATCGTCGCGGAGTTGTCCAGGTTGCGCTTGTTGCCTTTTCGGCTGTCATTCGACGGCGGCGCCCCGGCCGAGCGGGAGCTGACCTTCGTGGCGATCGGCAACACCCGCAGCTACGGCGGCGGCATGCTGATCTGTCCGGGCGCCGACCACTCCGACGGCAAGCTCGATGTCACCATGGTCGCCTCCGATTCCCGGGCCCGGCTGGTGCGCCTGTTCCCGACGGTGTTCAAAGGCACCCACGTCCGACTGAGCTCGGTCACCACCACTCGCGTCAGCACCATCACCCTCGAGTCCCCCGGCATCAACGCCTACGCCGACGGCGACTTCGCCTGCCCGTTGCCCGCCACCATCGAAGCGGTACCCGGCGCTCTGCGGATCCTGCGACGCGCCCCGGGCTGAACACCCGAAGCCGCGGCGAGTGGCAACTGTGCACGTGACCTAAGGTTTCGGGGTGACGACGAGCCAGAGCTACAGCGCCGGAGTGCGCCGTGCCCTGTCCATCGCCGGTCTCTACTTCGCCGCTGTGGCGCCGGCCGCCCAGTTCGCGATGTTCCACACCAGCTCGCCGGCGTACCCACACCCGAGTCTCGTCTGGTCCACCTTCGGGGTGCACGCTGTGGTCTGGATCTGCGCCGCCCTCAGACGAATACCGGCTCCCACCGTGCTGGCCAGTTGGGCGGTTGTAGGTGCCACGATCGGCATGCAAATGGTGGCCGCCGGAGTGGCCGAACCGGTCGCGCCACGCAACATCGCGCTGACCATCGCTGCCACGGCCGCCCTCGTGTTGCCGTTGCGGGCAGCGCTGGCGGCAAGCGCTCTGGTCAGCTTGGTGACCGCTGTGGCGCTGCTGGTCACCGCCCAAACCCCGACCGAGACGTTGTGGGGAATCGCGGTGCAGACGCCGATCTATGCGATCAGCGTTGCCGCGGCGTTGGGTTTGGCGTTCCGCGAACTTCGCCGAATCGCGCACCAAGCCGACGATCAGGCACGCGCCGGCCTCGAAGCCGACCGCACAGTGCAACGCAAAGCTCTCGAAGCCGAGGCTGCGCGCCGGCGCTCACGAATGGTCCACGACACCATCGTCAACACCCTCGGGGCGATCGCCACCGCGCGCATCGCCAGCAGTGATCGGCTGGTGGCGCAGCGGTGCGCTGAGGATGTCCAGATGACCGATGTGTTGGGTCGCTCCGCCACTCCTCTGCACCCGTCCATGGACGCCGTGCTGGCACACGCCGGGGCCCTCGATGTCGACCTGGAATCCGAGGGCCTCGCGCAACTGGAGCAACATCTGAGCTCCGAACCGTCCTGGCGGCGGCGCGAGATCGTCGCCATCCTGCGTGAAACAGTCACCAATGTCGCCAAACACGCCGGGGTCACTCAGGCTCGGCTGCACTATGACGCACGTACCTACACCGTCACTGTCAGCGACGACGGCACCGGTATGACCGATGTTGCCTCCCTGTCCGGGTCCCTGAAGACCAGAGCCGACGACGCCCGGGCTCGAGTGCAGATCACCTCTGGCCCCGACCGAGGTACCGCCGTCGAACTGTCGATCCCACCCCTGAACGACTCTCCCCGTGGCATTTTCGAAGCCGCATCGGCGCGGATGGCCACCTCGATCGTCGCGGTCATGCTCACCGAATTCACCGTGATCGGCGTGGTGGTGCTCGCCTTCGGCGGCGACTGGAGCTCATCGGCGGTGACGCCGCCGCTGCTGATGTGGCTGGTGGTTGCCGCGGTTCTGATGGCGTTGCTCAAGAATGCGGGCCGGGCGCGCACCCTGCCGTTCGGTGTCGTCGCCGCCACCTATGCGGCCATCGTCGTGATGGCCATCATCTACTACTTGGCCGACGACGCTGGCGGTGTCTGCGGTATCAAGCCGCCACTCGCGTGGTCCGGCGACGCGGTCGCCACCATCGGGGCAATCCTGGTGCTCGTCGATGGCCGAGCCAGGGTGGTGCTGCCCGCGGTCGGACTCAGCGCAACGACCGTGATGCTGGCACTGAGCGGCACCGGTTCCGACTGTGTGGGCACCACAATGGGATTGTTCGCCACCGACCTGCTGGTGATCGGCGCCTTCTATGTTCTGCGGTACCAAACTCTGCGGCTGTCGAAGGTGGCCGCCGCCCACTACGACAATCAGATCCGGCGACGGGAGGAGCTGGAACGCCTCGCCGCAGAGAAGGCGCTGGACGACGACGGGTTTGCCGCCACCCTGGAGTTCTCGCGTGGGATCTTGCAGGCGGTGGCCGAGTACCCTGCGCGTGCTCACGAGCCGCGCATCCGCGACGCCGCCCGCCTCGAGGAGAGCTACCTCCGCGCCCTGATCGGGCTGCCCTCGGAGGTCGTCGCCGCCAGTTCCAAACAGTCGTTCGTGACCGCGATCGACGCCGCCCGGGCCGCCGGAGTCGGCATCAGCGTGCACGCTTCGCCCGGGGTGCTCGACGACAACTCCGCCGGCCTCATCGTCTCGGTGGTGCACGACATCATCACGAGATCTCGTCGCGGAGATGAAGTGTCGATCGGGGTGTTCGGATCCCGAGCCGAACCGTCGGTGATCATCGTGGCCTCACCGCATGCCGTCACCGGCCACCTCCCGGGGCAGCGATCCGACGCAGAGGTGACGGTCACGGCGGAACTCGGACTGGTCGAGATGAGGTGGTTCGATGGCGCACATCGCAGTGGTCGATGATCATGTTCTGGTCCGCGACGCCCTGGCCCGGACGATGCAGGAGGCCGGTCATCTGGTCACCGTCGCCGACAGTCCGGCGGAGGTCACCGCCGAGTCCCGCGGGTTTGATCTGGTCCTGCTCGATCTCGATCTGGGTGCGGAGGGTTTGGCAGACGCGCGGGACGTCGCCCGGTTGAACGAGCTCGACACCCCGGTACTCATCGTGTCGGCCGCGGGTAGCCCACGTCATGTCCGAAGGATGCTGCAAGCTGGGGCCGTCGGCGTGGTCGCCAAGAGCGACAGCCTCGAGGATCTGCTTGCCGCTGTGGAGGCCGCTCTTCGTGGTGAGACGTGGATGAGTCCGATGCTCGCCCAGGCTCTCGTGGTCGACAACACGGAGCGGCCCGTGCTGTCCGATCAGGAGCTGCTGGCACTGCAGCTGTATGCGTGCGGCCTCAAGCTCGACAGTGTTGCCCGGCGGATGGGCGTGGCCAGCAGCACCGCCAAGCAGTACATCGACCGGGTGCGCGAAAAGTACGGGCGGGCCGGTCTGAGCGTCCGCACCAAGACCGAGTTGTACACGGCGGCCGTCGAGGACGGTTTCATCTCCCGCGACGACGGCTCACGCAGCGAAAACTGAGCTGAGCCGACGCGGTACCCGATTCCGCCGGGGAGCTTGACCCCCATTCGGGGGTCAAATTGGGCGGCAACAGCTTTCAGCGGCAGTCGGGCCGGTCGGCGGATCTAGGGTTGTGGACGCGGTCACTTGACTGCCAGTTCCCCACGCAACCCGACGCCGAGGAGGCACGCCCGTGTGGCAATCATTCTGGAGTTTTGTGTGGTCGACAGTCGTGATTTTTGCGTTCGTTGCCTACCTGCTCATCCTGTTCAACATCCTGGTTGATCTGTTCTGGCGCGACCGGTCGACGTCGGGTTTTGTCAAAGCCATTTGGGTTGTGTTCCTCGTGATCCTGCCCTATCTGACCGCGTTGATCTATCTGATCGCCAGGGGCAAGGGCATGGCCGAACGTGGCATGGAACATGCTCTGGCGACCAAGCGAAACACCGATGACTACATCCGCGCCGCCGCGGGACGCTCACCCGCACAAGAGATTTCCGACGCGAAGGGACTTCTCGACGACGGCGCCATCACCGCCGCCGAGTTCGAGAAGCTGAAACTCGCGGCACTCAGTCAGTGAGCCGGTTTGCCCTTACCCACCACACCTCGAGGAGAATCAGATATGCGGAGACGGTCTTTTCTCGCGGCCGGCGCGGGCGCCGCGGCCGTGCTGTCGACACAGTCGTTGGCAGGATGCTCGTCAGCTGATCCCGGTGCGGAGTCGACATCGATCGCCGGCTTGCCCGACGAAGTGGCCACACTGCGGACCAAGTATCTCGCCAAGTTCGACGCCGACTATGTCGACAACGTGATCGTGAAGCATTTCATGAATCGGATCTCAGACGGCGAGCGTCCGGTGCTCCCCATGATCGACACTCCGCTGACGAAGGAAAACGCACTCCCCTACGACCTGTGGGGACTGCTCAGCGAGACGTGGAAACCAGCTCCCGAAGAAGGCGTCACGGTCTTCCTCCAGGGTCTCGACAAACGCGGCCCCGACAATCGCCGCAAGCGGATCTACATGTCGGCCGTCACCCCAGACCTCTATGACCGGATGTACCAGGGCAAGGTGGTCGAATTCTTCGACGCCCTGTTCAGTCCGGCAAATGCGGAAAAGCCGTTGATGCGGCGGTATCTGGATACCTTCTGGGATCTGTACTGGAATCTTCACCTGGGTGTCACCGGGGATCAGATTCCCGATCAGGTTCGACAGATCGGTGCCAGCTTCAACGCGGTGTTGGCCTACCGCGATCCCACCGAACAGATCGTCTACGACAACTACATGACGGTTCGGGAGAATCTCGAGTTCCTGAAGTCATGGATCGACGACCGGCTGGCGGATATCGAGTCCGGCAAGACTCCCCAACCCGAGCGGACGTTCGCCTGGTACTGGATCAAGAACGGTGAAGACAGCGAATACTTCAACCACAAAGATGTGGTGTTCGAGTGCTTCCACAACTTTGTGGCGTTCAGCCAGTGGGGTAACAGCCTGTACAACGTGATGTCGATGCTGGGTCGCGAAACCGGCGATGCACAGGCCAAGGACTGGTTCGCCAAAACCATGGCAGATGACGTCAAGAGCGCGCCAGACTCGGCCTTCCCGCCTCTCGAACGCCTGGTGATGGAACTGTTCCGCACCATCTCGCCGAACCCTGGCAGCGTCTCGGCCCTCGAGGTGTCTCCGCCTTTGGATTTCGAGCGGCACAGTTACATGATCAGCCCGCATACGTCGACAAGCCACGACCCGGTGCAGTGGGCGAATCCGGATGATTTCGACCCATCCCGGTACGACGGTGTGCCCACCAGCCAGCAGGTGGACGAAGCGCGGATTCGTCAGATGGGACTGGCAAAATGCCCATTCGATCCGTCGAGTTTCGAGGTCAAGGATGGGCGCAAGGCCGCCATGCACAACAGTGCGTTCGGCACGGTGTTCGGTGTCGTCGATGACCGTCCGCTGCCGGTATGCGACTACGCCGGGTTCGCCCCGTTCGGGTTCGGTTACCGCCGCTGTCCGGGTGAACAACTGACGATCATGGCGTTCGAGGATCTGCTTCGCCTGGTGTGGCGGGACAACCTCGAATTCGTGAAGGTCGCCGGCGCTGACGCCGAGCAGCTGCCGATCGGTCCGACAACGGTCATCGGCGACGACCTCGGATTCGTCCGGAAGTCGTAGCCGGTCCCTGGGCGCGTTCGAATAGGGCTCGCCCTGGGGCACGTTTCTGCAACAGACAAAACGCCAAGGTCGCATCTTTCGAGCAACTCGAAAGATGCGACCTTGGCAAATTCGTTGGCCGGGTTCGCCTGAGTTATCCGACGCCCTGACTCAGCCAGGTGATCTCGGCACCGATGTCGCCGCCGGCACGGTACGGCTCCAAGGCCTCGTCCCATGCGGTTCCCAGCACCGAGTCCAGTTCGGCGGCCAGCATGTCGGCGCCTTCAGCCATCAGTGCGCGCAGCCGCATCTCGCCGACCATCACGTCACCACTGGCGCTCATCGCGCCGGTCCACAACCCCAGTTGCGGGGTGTGGCTGAAGCGGTGGCCGTCCACACCGGCGCTCGGGTCTTCGGTGACCTCGAAGCGCAGCACCGACCAGGAACGCAGTGCGTTGGCCAACGCGGCGCCGGTGCCCACAGGCCCGACCCAGTTCGTGACCGCACGCAACTGACCAGGCATGGCCGGTTGCGGCGTCCACTTCAAATTCGCCCTGGCGTTCAGGGTCGACGAAAGCGCCCACTCGACGTGGGGGCAGACCGCCGCGGGTGAGGCGTGGACGTACACCACACCGGTAGTCGCGTCGGCAAATTGGTTCGACGCACGCATTGGCTGCTCCTTCAGTTCCACGAGGGACGTCTTCCCCAACGACCTTGCGAAACTTCGAGCATTACAAAACGTGTGTCGTGCGTGTCTAGTGTGCCCTGTGGGGCAGGTGTTGCGCTAGTCTGCCCCGAATTCTCTCAGGACTTCGCCAGAGATCTCAGGCCACAGCGGGTGCGCCCACTCGCCGAAGTCCCAGTCGGTGAGCACCACCAGAGCGAGCTTCACGACGGGATCCACCCAGAGGAAAGTCCCTGACTGACCAAAATGCCCGAAGGTGGCCGGGGAGTTCTGCGGACTGGTCCAGTGCGGGTCTTTTGTGGCCCTGAGCTCGAATCCGAGGCCCCAGTCGTTGGGCCGCTGGGCGCCATAACCGGGCAACACACCGTTGAGACCCGGGAATTGCACCGCGATCGCGTCGGTGTGCATGTCCGCCGACACCAGCTGTGGCGTCAACAAGTCACCGGCGAACACCGTGAGGTCTGTCACGGTGGAGGTTCCACCGAACCCGGCCGCAGCCGCACCACCCTGCAGCGTCGACTCCGTCATCCCCAGCGGCTCGAACACCGACTCGGTCAAATAGGTACCGAAGTCGATGCCGGTCGCGTCCTGCACCACCTCGGCCAGCACGGCGAAGCCGGTGTTGGAGTACACCCGCCGGGTCCCGGGTTTGGCAATCACCTTGTCATCGAGCATCGCCAATCCCGAGGCGTGAGCCAGCAGGTGACGCACGGTGGCACCGGGCGGTCCGGCCGGGGTGTCGAGCTCCACGGCCCCCTCCTCCACCGCAACCTGCACCGCGCGCGCCACCAAGGGCTTGCTCACCGATGCCAATCGGAACCGGCGGTCGATATCCCCGTGGGTGGCCAACACCCCAGTGGTGCCGATCACCGCCGCGGCGGCTGTCGGGACCGGCCAGGTATTCAACACCTCGAGTGCGCTCATCGCACCCGACACTACTGACGACCGCAGAGCTCGTTCAGTGCAGCTGGATGGATCTTTTGGCCAACCCCATCCAGAACCCGTCGATGACCTGTTCGGGTTGCTGTTCGGGATCGGTGGAGGCGCCGAGTGCCACAAAAAGCGGCGCGAAGTGCTCGATCGTCGGGTGGGCGTATGGCATGCCGGGAGCCTGGGCCCGAAAGTCGATCAGCGCGTCGAGGTCACCGGCGGCGAAACGTTCAGCGGCCCAGGCATCGAACTCCTGGGACCAGCCCGGGGCGACGGCACCTGGGCGCGGGTCGGTGAGGTACGGCAGGCCATGAGTGGTGAATCCGGAGCCGATGATGAGCACACCTTCGTCACGCAGCGGCTTCAGCCGCCGCCCCAAAGCCAGCAGTCGTTCGGGGTCGAGGGTTGGCAACGAGATCTGCAGCACCGGGACATCGGCGTCCGGATACATCACCGTCAGTGGCACATAGGCGCCGTGATCGAGTCGCCGGTCGGGATCGTGGGCCACCGACTCACCGTCGGGCAGCAGCGCGGCGACCGTGGCAGCGAGATCCGGCGCCCCCGGGGAGGCGTAAGTGACCTGGCTGTAGCGCTCGGGAAATCCCCAGAAGTCATACGTCAGCGGCGTGCGCGCGTCGGTCGAGCCGATCATCAGCGGCGCAGCCTGCCAGTGCGCGGATACCACCAGCACAGCCCGGGGACGTTCCAGCTCCGATGACCAGGCACGCAGCTGCGATACCCACAGCTCGTCGTCAACCAATGGAGGAGCACCATGGGACAGGTACAACACGGGAGTCAGCGCCACACGGTTGGCAACCGCACGGCCGTCACTTCTCTTCCCCGAAGTCCTGGACCACCAGGTTCCAAGCAAGTCCCGGGCCATTAGGTTGTAAGCATGAGTCAGACAGTGCGTGGTGTGATTTCTCGGTCCAAGGGTGCACCTGTGGAGGTCACCGACATCGTGATCCCGGACCCGGGACCCGGTGAAGTGGTGGTCAAGATCCTGGCCTGCGGGGTCTGCCACACCGACCTGACCTACCGCGAAGGCGGCATCAACGACGCCTACCCGTTCC
>NZ_JBARXZ010000138.1:0-18494 GCF_049647605.1 Mycobacterium sp.
GGGCCGTCACGGTCCCGGCGGGCTCACCCGCCGGACCTGCGGCACGAGAGGCGCGACGACGCACCGGCTTTGGCGATGACGAGTCCGCTCCAGCGCTCCCCGACTCGGCGTCACTGTCACCGGTCGACGTGTCAGCCATCAAACCGGCCTCGGATCGAGCATGAGGTCCACCCAATTCTCGGCAGGCGCTTGCCCGGCGTCGCCTGCGGCGTACACACCGATGTCACCTGCCGGGTCGATGAACATTCCGTTCTGATCATAGGTGGCGAACGCCGGACCACTGGCCATCGGCTGGGGCACCTCGGCAGGCAGCGGAGCACCCGGAGGGGGCGGCAGGACCGGTGCCCCAGGCGGAGGCGGCGGTGCCGGCCGCCCGTACGGCGGCGCGATCTGGTCCGGCGGCGCAAAGAACGGCCACGGCGGTGGCGGCGCGTTGTTGTTCGGCGGCACCGGCAGCGGGAACGGCGCATTCGGTGCCGGACCCGGACCCGGCTGCACTCCTGGCGGCAATTGCACCACGGGGGGTCCCGGATCGTAGTCAGCTCCCGGCGGGATCATCGGGAACTTGTTCGGCGGCAACACATTGCGCGGGTCTTCGACCGGAGTTCCGTACGGGATCGGCGGCCCGCGCCACGGGTTACTCCCGATCGGCACGAAGCCCACCGGGTCGCGGCACAGCTGAACCGTGGGAGCCCGCTTACCGGGGAACTCCATGCACGGGTAGTTGCGTGCGCCGCGAACCACCGTGGGATCGTTCTGCGCCGCCTTGCAGTACAGGTCGGTGGGCAGGTCGCGCAGCGTCTCGTCACCGGGCGAACGGATCTCCGTCGCCGGAAGGAAACCCACGTTGCAGGTCGGCGGATCACCCAGGGCGACCTTGAAGTCGAGCTTGCCGCCCTCGTCGACCGGGACACCACCGGCGACTGTCAGCAGCGCCGCGAGCAGCGCCGGGAAGATGACCAATGCCTGTTCGATCGACTTGTGGTAGATCACGCCGATCCGACCCAGATTGGCCAGGTTGGCTGCCAGCATCGGGAAATTCGGCCGGATGCCACTGAACGCGGTCGAGGCCACATCGGCGGCACCGGGTGCAGTCTGGAGTACCGCGCGTACCTGCGGATCGGCCTGGGTCACCTCACTGGTGAACCGCGCCAACCCATCGGCCAACGATTTGATGTCGTCGCCGCTGCGGATCTGGGCGTCCAGGAACGGCCCGGCCTGGTCGATCAGCGCCGAGGTCTGGTCGTAGCTGTTGTTCGCCCCGTCGATCAGCAGCCGCGAGGACTGGATAAGCCGGGCCAGCTCCGGCCCGGAGCCGTTGAACGCGTTGAACGTTTCCTGCAAAAGGTCCTGCAGCCGACTGTTGTCGATGCTGCTCACCAGCAGGTCGGCTTCGGCCAGCATGCTCGCAATGTCCTGACCGATCGCGGTGCGGTCCTGGCCGATGGAGGCTCCGCCCGCCAGCATCGATGTCGACGGATCTGCCGGTGGAACCAGGTCGATGTATTGCTCGCCGACGGCCGACACGCTCTTCACGGTCGCGGTGACATTGTCGGGTACCGGGGTGCCGCTGTTGAGTCGCATGCTGGCGACCACACCGTCGTCGGTCAGACCGACAGATTCCACCCGGCCGATCGTGACACCGCGATAAGTGACGTTGGCGTTCTCGTAGATGCCGCCGCCGGCAGCAAAATTGGCGTCGATCTTGTACGACCCGATCCCCACCTTGGCGGGCACATGCAGGTAGAAGATCGCGACGGCGCCGACGGTGATGACCGTGACGACGGCAAAGATCGCCAATTGGATCCTGGAGAGCCGATCGAGCATCAGCCGCCACCTCCCTGTCCGTGCTGGGTTGCGGTGCCCGGCGGTATCTTGAACGGATCCGCGGCCTGACCTGACAGATTTGCCATGGAACCGGTCAAGAAGTCCGGCGGCGTGAGGATCTCACTCATCCGCTTCATGTTCGGGTCGAGTCCCGAGGTGGTGAAGATCGACTCACCGAGACGCCGGAGCGTGAGGTCGAAGGTGACGAACACGTTGAGGTAGTCGCCCCGCACCGCCTGGCGCAGGTACTTGTAGTGGAACGGGAAGGTCGGCAGGAACGTCAGATCCTTGATCAAGTAGTCGGCGTTGTCGTTGAGCTCCTTGATCGCCGGGTACAGATCCTTCATGTCCTCGGCGAAGTCGACCTTGGTCTTGGCCAGGATATCGGCGGCGACTCCGGCGAAGTTGTTCAGCGCCGCGAAGGTGTCGACGATGTTGGTCCGGTTGGCGTTCAACACCTTCAGCGCATCGGGCAGGGAATCGAGGGCATTGCCCAGACTGTCCTGGCTGCGCGCGAGGATGCCGGCGAACCTGTCCAGCCCCTCGGCGGCGGCGATGATGTCACCGGTCTGCCGGTTGAGCGAACTGGTCAACTCGGCCAGCCGGGGCAGCAGGTCGGCAAACGAGCCGGTGCGACCGGCGACGGCTGCGTAGAGCTCCTCGGTGACATCCTGTAGCGCGCCGAGGTTGCCCTTGTTCACCACCACACCGAGGGAGGCCAGCACCTCTTCGGTGGTCGGATACCTGCCGGCCCGGGCTTCCGGGATGTGGGAGCCCTCCCGGAGTCTGGCCGCCGAGGCATCCGCAGCTGGTCGTACCAGCTCGATGTGCTGACTGCCCAACAGTGACGTCTGCGCCACCTGCGCGGTGGCGTTGTCCGGCAGATCCACGTTGCCGTCCAGCGAGAGCTGGACCGCCGCGTAGAACGTGCCGTCGTCGCGCTGCATCGCATCGATCCCCGACACGCTGCCGACGGTGACGTCGTCGACCATGACCGGTGAGTTCTGCGGCAGCGTCGCCACATCGGGCAGCTCGACGGTGATGGTGTACGAACCCGATCCGTGCCCCTGGGTGCCCGGCATGTTCAGCGAGTTCAGTCCGCCGAAGGAGCACCCGGCGAGCATCATCGCGCCGGTGCCGAGCGCGCTGGCCTGAAACAGCTTGTGTCTCATCGTCATCCCCCAGCTCCTGCAGGTGGCGGTGGCAGCGATGGTGTCCCCGGTGGTGGCGGTGCCAGCACCCCAGGTGCATCCGGTGACACCGGGGGTCCGGGCGGTGGCCCGCTCCCCACGATGTACGGCGGTCCGGGCGAGACCTGACCCTCGACCAGCGGCGGCGGCAACACCATGTCGCCCAGGGTGGCGCCCGGCGGGATGACCGGCGGGGTGACCCCCGGAGCCGGCTGCCATTGCAGGTACGGCAGCGGTGTCTGGGCCTTGGCCTCGGTGGCCGGGGTGTCGTAGATGATCTGGCCCTTGTACGCCGTGATGCTGTTGATGGGGTGGAACGTCAGCGGCGGGAAGTTCATCGTGATCCGGCGCAACACCGGTCCCATGCGCTGCCGGCAGATCTCGGCACGCTTGTAGTTGTCCGGGTTGGCGCCGCTGTCGAAGTTGCCACCACAGATGAACTGCACCGGGTTCGAGAAGTTCGGCAACGACAACGCGCCGCCGACCGTGCCCTGGGCCGGGTTGTAGATGTTGTAGAAGTTGGCCAGGCCGTTGGGCGTGACGTGCAGGACCTGCTCGATGTCGTCGCTGTGTTCGGTCAGCAGGTTGGTGAAATCGGTCAGCTTGTCGACCGAATTGATCAGGACCTCGTTGTTGTCCCCGACGAACTGACGCACATCCTCGAGTGCAGTGTTCAGCGTGCCCAGGGTGTTGTCGAGGCCCTGTGAGCTGTCGGCCAGGACCTGACTGACCGAGGCGACGTGATTGGAGAACTGCACGATCTGCTCATTGCTCTGCGACAACGCATTGACCAGGACCTGCAGGTTCTTGACGGTGCCGAACAGGTCGACACTGGAATCCCCCAGCCGACCGGCGGTCTGGGACAGCTCCCGCAGCGCATTGCGGAACGAGTCGCCGTTTCCGTCGAACGTCGTGGCGGCCTGGTCGACGAACTCGCTCAACGGTCCTTGCAGGCCCCCGTTCTGCGGCCCCAGCTGCTGGGAGAGCTTGGTGAGCTCGGTTTTGACATCGTCCCACTCGACGGGCACTCCGGTGCGATCGATGCCGATGGTGGCACCGTCGGCCAAGGTTTCACCGCCGACCGCGGAATCGAAGGCCGGGGTCAGCTGAATGAAGCGGGCCGACACCAGGTTCGGCGCGACGATGATCGCCCGGGCATCAGCCGGGATCCGGACATCATCGGAGATCGACATGGTGATCTTCACGTCGGAGGCGGTGGGTTCGATCGAGTCGATGGTGCCCACCGGCACGCCGACCACCCGGACGTCGTCACCCGGGTAGAGCCCGACGGCCGACGAGAACAGCGCCACCACTTTGTGACTGCCACGCCCGGGCCATACCAGGTACAGCCCGACCCCGAGCGCGGCCACCACGACGATGGCCACACCGATGAGAAGACCCCGCTTACGGGTGCTGCGTTCACTCATGGCGACTTCGGCCTGATGATGAGGCGTTCAGCGATGAGGCCCTTCAAGTAGTCCGACAAGCTGTCGGGAAGCTTCCCTGGCTGGAAGTAGCTGTCCAGCAACACTTCCGCCATGGTCGCCGGCGGCAAGCCGTACAGGTTGATCTGGAAGCCCGAGGTCGATCCCACCACCTCACCGAGCGCGGTGGCATACGGCGGCAGGCGGCGCAATGCCTCACCGAGGTGTTCACGACGCTCGAGCAGGTTGTCCAACACCAGGTTCAGATTGGTCAGGGTGGGCCCGAACTGCTCGCGGTTGTCGGCGACAAAACCGGAGAGCTGTTGTGACACATCCTCGATACCGGCGATCAGTGTGCTCAGCGCCTGGCGACGTTCATCCAGGGCCGCAAACAGCTGGTTCCCGTCGACGATCAACTGGTTGACCTGATTGGATCGCTGCGCCAATGACTGGGTGACGGTCTGGGCGCGCCGCAGCAATTGCCCGAGCGCTTCATCGCGGGCGTTGAGGCTGCGCGACAGTGACGTGACCCCGTCGAGGGCGCCGCGCAGTTCCGGCGTCGCATCCCGCAACGTGTCGGTCAGGATCTGCAGCGCCTCTTCGAACTTGGGCTTGTCCAGAGCCTGGACGTTGCCGCCCAGATCCTGCAGCGCGGTGGCCAGGGTGTAGGGCGTGGTGGTGCGGCCCAGTGGAATCGTTCGTGACTCGCCGCTTCCGGCCGGTGTCACGTCCAGCGACTTCTGGCCGAGAACGGTGTCGGTTTTGATGGCGACCAGGCTCTGGTCGCCGACGGCGACATCCCGGTCGACGGTGAAGGTGACACGCGCGGCGGTACCGGCCAGACCGACCGACTCGACGCGGCCGACCTTGATTCCGGAGACATTGACGTCATTTCCGGGTGTGATGCCGCCGGCATCGGAGAAGAAGGCGTCGTACTTCTTGCCCTGGGGCCAGAACGGCAGGTTGGTGTAGCCGAACGACACCAGTACGAGACATGCCACCAGGGCGATGCCAAAGATTCCGGTACGGACAGGGTTGCGTCCGTCGTCACTCTGGGACAGGAGCGCACCTCCCCTTGGACGGGTCCGGCGGTCCGCCGAACGGGATCAGGATGTCGGAGCCTGCCGGACCGTTGATCTTCATCCGGATCGAGCAGTAGTAGATGTTGAAGAACGAGCCGTAGGCGCCAAGGGCGTTGAGCCGCAAGTAGTTCTCGGCGAGTGGTTCGATGACGTCGTTGACCTCGGCCTTGCGCCGGTCGATCTCACCGGTCAGCGGTCGCAGATTCTCCAACACACCTTGCAGCGGCCGGCGGCCGTTCTGCAGCATCTCGGTGAGGTCCGTCTCGGCCGAGGCCAGCGGGGCGATGGCCCCGGCGATGGGGTCGCGGCCCTGCGCCAAACCGGTGATCAGCTGCTGCAGTTGGTCGACGCTGGCATCGAACTCCGCGGTCTTGGAGTCCACGGTGCCCAACACGGTGTTGAGGTTGTTGACCACGTCGCCGATCAGCTGGTCGCGGGCGGCCAGGTCGGTGGTGAACGAGTTGGTGGACGACAACAGCTGCGACAGCGCACCGCCCTGGCCCTGAAGCAGCTCGATGACGGCATTGCTGATCTCGTTGACCTTGGTGCCGTCCAACCCCTTGAGCACCGGACGCAGGCCCCCGAGCAGCGCGTCGAGATCGAGCGCGGGCTGGGTGTTCTCCTTGGAGATGGTGGCACCGGCAGGCAGCTTGCGCAGCTCTCCCGGACCGGAGGCGATCTCCAGGAACCGGTCGCCGACCAGGTTCTCGTAGCGGATCGCGGCCCGCGTCGAGGTGTAGAGCTGGTACCGGTTGTTGACGTCGAAGGTGACATCGACCGTGTTGTCCGGAGCCAACTTCACCGACGTCACCGAACCGACCGGCACACCGGCGATCCGGACGTCCTGCCCCGATTTCAGCCGGGCCGCGTTGGCGAAGTTCGCATGATAGGTGTTGCCGGTGGTGAACTTGAATTCACCGAAGACCACCACCAGGCCGGCCGCCACCAGCAGCATCACCACAGTGAAGATGCCGACCTTGACCGGTGTGCCTCTGCTGCCCATCAGTATCTGTCCCGCTCTGCGAAGGCTCCGTTGAACAGGAACTGCAATGTCGAGGGAGCGTCGAACTGCAACTCGGTGTTCGGCTCGTACGGCACGTTGGCGTTGTCGGTGACCAGGAAGGGCGACCGGTACGAACTGCCACCGAGTTGTTTACTCGGGATGTCCGGCAGGCCACGGCAGTTGGGACCGCCGGTCGCATTCACCACCGGGAGGCTTTCGGGGTAGGTGTAGGCCGGGGCACCGGGTAGGAAGTTCGACGAGACGAACAGCCCGGGTTTGGTACCGCCGATGATCGGGCCGAATTTGTCGGCGGCCTGACCGCCGCCTTTGAGTATGCAGCCGAAGACCGGCGAGTACTCACCCACCACTTTCAGCGGCGCCCGGGCCCGGTTGATCGCGGCGATGTAGTCGGCCGCCGCGGGCGAGAGTGTCTCGTAACCGGTGTTCGCCAGCCCGGTGGCGGCCAGCAGGGTCGCGTTGAGGTTGTCCTGCTGGTCGACGATGGTGGCACTCAGCGCCGGCATGTTGTCCAGAACGGTGACGAGATCCGGCGCGGCATCGGCGTAGATGTTGGCCACCTGCGCGGTCTGCTGCAGATCACGCTGTACCGCCGGCATTTTGGGATTCAGCTGCCTCAGGTATTCGTTCAACCCGGCCATCGATGCGCCGAGGTCGTCACCGTTGCCGCGCAACCCTTCGCCGAGGGCGCTCATCGTCGCGTTCAGGTTCACCGGGTCGATCTTGTGCAGCACATCGGTGAGTGTCTGGAACAGCGTGTTCACCTCGAGCTGCACCGACGAGGCCGCCACCGTGGCGCCGGGCCGCAGCGTGGTGCCCAGCGGCGACTCCGGCGGCATGAACTCCACCGACTTCGCGCCGAACACGGTGTTGCCGGCGATCTTCACGTCGGCGTTGGCCGGAATGTAGGCCAGATCGCGACTGTTGATCTGCAGATTCAGCATCGCCTGTTCACCGGCGTACTCGATGCTGGAGACCTTGCCGATCTGGATTCCGCGGTATTTGACCTTGGCGTCCTTCTCCATCACCAGGCCCGCACGTGGCGACAACACCGTCACGGTGTCGGTGGAGGTGAAAGCCGCCGTGTAGCCGAGGTAGGTGATCACAGCCGCCGCCGCGATGATCGTGGCCAGCACCGCCGCAGCGATCCTGACGTGTGCGCGCTTCGCTTGTCCGTCCGCCATGTCCCGCTACCCCGACAGGTTGAAGTTGCCGGACCCGCCGTAGACGGCGAGTGAGATGAACAGGACGATCGTGACGACAACGATCAGTGAGGTGCGCACCGCTTTACCGACGGCGATCCCCACCCCGACCGGGCCGCCGGATGCGTTGTAGCCGTAGTAGGTGTGCACCAGCATCACCGCTATGGACATCACGATGGCCTGTAGGAAGGACCACAACAGGTCACTGGGCACCAGGAAGGTGTTGAAGTAGTGGTCGTAGAGGCCCGCTGACTGGCCGTTGATGAACACCGTGGTGAACCTCGCGGCAAAAAACGCGGCCAGCACCGACAGCGCGTACAGCGGGACGATGGCGATCAGCCCGGCGATCAGCCGGGTGGACACCAGGTAGGACACCGAGTGCACCGCCATTGATTCCACCGCATCGATCTCCTCGGCGACCCGCATTGCTCCGAGTTGCGCGGTGGTTCCCGCGCCGATGGTGGCCGCCAACGCGATACCGGCAATGACCGGGGCCACGATGCGCACGTTCAAGAACGCCGACAGGAAGCCGGTGAGCGCCTCGATGCCGATATTGCCCAGCGACGAGTAACCCTGGACGGCGATCACGCCGCCGGAGGCCAGCGTCATGAAGGCCGCGACGCCGACGGTGCCACCGATGATGGCCAATGCGCCTACGCCCATGGTCATCTCGGCGATCAATCGCACCGTTTCACGCCGGTATCGGGTCAGCGCGTTGGGGATGTAGCGAATCGACTCCCCGTAGAACAATGCCTGTTCGCCGAAGTTGTCGACGATGCGCGGCGCGCCGGAGAAGAACCGCTTCAGCCGTAGTGTCGCGTCATAACTGGGGAACCCGCTCATTGTCGGCCTCCCGCCACGCGCGTCAGCGCCGGCACCCCCGCTGCGATTCTCACGATGACAGCATCCGAACGCCGATGGCGGTCATGATCACGTTGATCACGAACAAGCAGATGAAGGCGTAGACCACGGTCTCGTTCACCGCGATGCCCACCCCTTTGGGCCCACCCTGCACCGTCAGACCGCGATAACAGCCGACGAGCCCGGCGACCACCCCGAACAGCAGCGCTTTGACCTCGGCGAGCAGCAGCTCGGGCAGACCGGTCAGCACGGTGAGCCCATTGATGAACGCACCGGGGTTGACTCCCTGGAGAAACACGGAGAACACATAGCCCCCGGACAATCCAATGGCACAGACCAGACCATTGAGCAGCAGGGCGACGAAAGTCGAGGCCAGCACCCGAGGTACGACGAGACGGTGGATCGGATCGATACCGAGGACACGCATCGCGTCGATCTCTTCACGGATGGTGCGAGCTCCCAGATCCGCGCAGATGGCTGTCGCGCCGGCGCCGGCGATGACGAGCACTGTGACGACGGGCCCCAGCTGGGTGATGGTGCCGAAAGCCGTTCCGGCCCCTGACAGATCGGCAGCACCGATCTCCCGAAGGAGGATGTTGAGAGTGAAGGCGACCAACACGGTGAACGGAATGGCCACCAACAGTGTGGGGACCAGGGAGACCTTGGCGATCATCCACGTCTGGTCGAGGAATTCCCGAAACTGGAACGGCCGGCGGAAACAGGCCCGGAAGGTGTCGAAGGACATCTCGACGAAGCCGCCGACAGCCCGGGCAGGAACCGCGAGCTGTTCGATCAACGTTGTTCCCTTCTAGCTAGACCGGCTTCGAAATCCGGACTCTAACAGGCTTGGCGAAGTCAAGGAGGGTAATGGGCCAACCGCTCCACGCCCCGTTTCCAGGCGTCGAACACTGTGAGCCGGATCATAGTAACTAGAACATGTTCGCAGTGTCAAAGAACTGCGAAATAAGACATTCAGACCAAATATGTCCAGGTCACGACCACTGCAGCCGAACCTTTTCTGCAACGTGTTCTAGCTCTTCGACCTGCAGATCTTGCCGCGATGACAACCTCAGTTGCTCATCAACCCGATCGCCGAAAAGCTCAGCTCAGGGTCACGTCCAGCAAAGTAGCTCTCGAGAGTGCCACTCAGATCTGCAGGTGCCCAAGCCGGCCCATCAGCGGTGAACTGATACTCGGCAGTGGGTGCGGCCACCAATGTGACCGACGGCCCGTAGACGATGAACACCTGGCCGTTGACACGATCCGCCGCGGGTGACGACAGGAACCGCACCAGCGTGACAACATGTTCGGGCGACAGATCATCGACCTCACCCGTGGCCAGGTCCGGCGCGTCGCCGAAGACGTCGGCGGTCATCGCGGTCCGGGCCCGCGGGCAAATGGCGTTGGCGCGCACCCCGTACCGCTCGAGGCTCCGGGCGGCCGACATGGTCAGTGCGGTGATCCCAGCCTTGGCCGCGCCGTAGTTCGCCTGCCCGGGCGGCCCGGCCAGACCGGCCTCCGAGGAGGTGTTGACCAAGCGGCCGAACACTTTTCCGTCGTTTTCCTTGGCCTTGGCACGCCAGTATGCGGCCGCGTTGCGGGTCAGCAGGAAATGCCCGCGCAGATGCACGGCGATGACGGCATCCCAGTCCTCGTCGGACATGTTGAACAGCATCCGGTCGCGGGTGATCCCCGCGTTGTTGACCACGATGTCCAGTCCCCCGAGGCCGTCGGCGGTGGACACCAGCTCGTCGGCGGTGGCGCGCTGGCTGATGTCACCGGCCACCGCGATCGCTTTGGCACCGGCCGCACTGATCTCGTCGAGCACGTCGGAGCCGTCGATGGCCCTGGCGATGTCGTTGACGACGACGGTGGCTCCCGATTGGGCGAGTCCAATCGCTTCGGCGCGGCCGAGCCCGGCGGCCGCGCCGGTCACCACAGCCACCTTTCCGGACAGGTCGATCGCGGTCTGGTCTGAGCTCGAGTTCGTCAAGATACGAATACCTCTAGTCTTTGCGGATCAGGGCGGCCCGGGGGCACTCGACGACCGATTGCTCGGCCAGATGCTCCTGGTCCGGGGGGATGTTGTCGACTTTCACCACGGCATAGTCATCGTCGTCCAGATCGAACAGGTCTGGCGCGATTCCCACGCACACAGCGTTACCTTCGCAGCGATCGCGGTCTACTTCAACCCGCATGACATCCTCCTCGCGACCCGAGGCCGGTCTGGGACCACCCGATTTGAGTGGCCCTCGAATGCAGACCGGCAGAACCATCCTGGACCCCAACACTAGAACGTGTTACAACGAGGATGATAAACCGGTTACCCGATGCAGATGTACAAGAGCAGTGAGGAAGTCGCCCATGCGGATCGGCTATACCCCCGAGCAGGAGGAACTACGTCGCGAGTTGCGTGCGTACTTCACCAAGCTCATGACCCCGGAACGCGCCGAGGCACTGGCGTCGAGCGACGGAGAGATGGGCCGGGGCAATGTCTACCGCGAGACCGTCGCCCAGATGGGCAAGGACGGCTGGCTCACGCTGTCCTGGCCGAAGGAGTACGGCGGCCAGGCCCGCACACCGATGGAAGGCCTGATCTTCAACGACGAGGCGGCCATCGCGAATGTGCCGGTGCCGTTCCTGACCATCAACAGTGTGGCGCCGACGATCATGGCGTTCGGCACCGACGAGCAGAAGAAGTTCTTCCTGCCCAAGATCGCCGCCGGAGATCTGCACTTCGCGATCGGCTACTCCGAACCCGGCGCGGGTACCGACCTGGCCAGCCTGCGGACCACCGCGGTCCGCGACGGCGACGACTACGTGATCAACGGCCAGAAGATGTGGACGTCGCTGATCGCCTACGCCGACTATGTCTGGCTGGCGGTGCGCACCAATCCCGAGGCCAAGAAGCACCGTGGCATCTCGATGTTGATCGTGCCCACCACCGCCGAGGGTTTCTCGTGGACCCCCGTGCACACCATGTCCGGAGTCGACACCAGCGCCACCTACTACCAGGACCTGCGGGTACCGGTGAGCAGCCTGGTCGGTGAGGAGAATGCCGGGTGGAAGCTGGTCACCAATCAGCTCAACCACGAGCGGGTCGCGCTGGTGTCCGCCCAGCCGATCTACGTCGCGCTGGGTGCGGTGCGCGAATGGGCGCAGCACACCAAGGACGCCCGCGGCAATCGGCTGATCGACTCGGAGTGGGTACAGCTCAATCTCGCCCGGGTGCACGCCAAGGCCGAGGTTCTCAAACTCATCAACTGGGAGCTGGCCTCGGCCTCCGATGCCGCACCGTCACCGGCCGACGCGTCGGCGGCCAAGGTGTACGGCACCGAGCTGGCCACCGAGGCCTATCGGCTGCTGATGGAGGTGCTGGGCACCTCGGCGACGCTGCGGGCCGGCTCCGACGGAGCCCTGCTGCGGGGTCGGATCGAACGGCTGCACCGATCGGCGCTGATCCTGACCTTTGGCGGCGGCACCAATGAGATCCAGCGCGACATCATCGGCATGGTGGCACTCGGGCTACCCCGGGTGAACCGGTAGGAAGAGGAGGATTTCGCGTGGACTTTTCGACAACTGAAGCCGCCGACGATCTCGGCGGGCTGGTCCGTACCATCACCGAATCGGTGTGCACCCCCGAGCATCAACGTGAGCTCGACGGGCTGGGGCTCTCCGCAGGCGGACGCTTCGACAAGGACCTGTGGCGCAAGGTGATCGATGCCGACATCGTGTCGGCGGCAGCCCCGGAATCATTGGGCGGCGGCGGGTTCGGCGTGCTGGAACAGGTCGCGATCCTGGTGGCACTCGGCAGGCAGCTGGCCGCGATCCCCTATCTCGAATCGGCAGTGTTGGGTGCGGGCGCACTGGCCACGTTCGGCTCGCAGGCACTGCAGCAAGAGTGGGCAGTGCCCGCGGTCGCAGGGACCACGATCCTGACCGTCGCCACCGACGGCGAGATGGGCGAGGGCCCGGTCCAGGCCGTGGCGACCGACGGCGGTCACCGGCTGACCGGGACCCGCGCCCAAGTCGGCTACGCGCCGGTGGCAGACGCATTCCTGGTGCCTGCCGAAACAGGTTCCGGCACCACGGTGTTCCTGGTCGCCGCCGATTCCCCCGGCGTCACCGTCACGGCAGTGGACACCACCGGCCACGGCAGCGTCGGTCACCTCGAACTCCACGACGTGGAAGTCGGCGCGGACCGGGTGGTGGGGGGTATCGGGGAAGGCCAGGCAGTGCTGGACTGGCTGGTCAACCAAGCACTCTTCGGGCGCAGCGCCTTTCAGCTCGGCATTCTCGAGCGAGCCCTGGAACTCACCGCCGCCTACGCCCGCGAGCGCGAGCAGTTCGACCGGCCGATCGGCAGCTTCCAGGCGGTGTCCTCACGGCTGGCCGACGGGTATATCGACATCAAGGGTCTGCGATTGACCTTGACGCAGGCAGCCTGGCGGCTGTCCGAGGATCTACCTGCCGAGATCGACGTCCGTTCCGCGGCGTTCTGGGCAGCCGAAGCCGGACATCGGGTGGCACACACCACGGTGCACATACACGGTGGTGTCGGAATCGACATGGACCACCCGGTGCACCGATACTTCTTGGCCGCCAAACAGACCGAGTTCACCCTCGGTAGTGCCACGGGCGCCTTGCTGGCGATCGGCCGCGAACTGGCCGAAACACCCGCCTAGCCGATGCGTCAGCCGACTGTCACCGACCTGCTGGCTCCGCTGGCCGACGTCGACCATCGAGGGGTGTCGAGTGTCGCTGGATCCGGTTCAGGTGAACTGACCACTTTTGTCAGCTGGCGCAACCATATTCGCAACGCCGCCGCCTTGGCGGCGGCGTTGCGTGCCCGACTCGACCCGGACCGGCCCCCACATGTCGGGGTCCTGTTGGGCAATACTCCCTTCTTCAGTACGACGCTGGTGGCCGCGGCGCTCGGAGGTCTGGTTCCGGTCGGCCTGAATCCGACTCGTCGCGGTGCCGCACTGCAACGCGATATCGACCATGCCGACTGCCAGTTCGTGCTCGCCGACCGCGACAGCGCGGCACCGGGGGTGGTCGCCGTCGACATCGATTCGCCGGAGTGGGCCCAGGAATTGGAGTCCTACCGGGATGCGCCGGTGACGTTTCCGGTGGCAGATCCGGACGACCTGTTCATGCTGATCTTCACCTCCGGCACCAGTGGTGATCCCAAGGCGGTGCGGTGCACCCACGCCAAGGTGGCCTTCCCCGGCGTGATGCTCGCCGAGCGATTCGGGCTGGGCCCCTCCGACACCTGTTACCTGTCGATGCCGCTGTTCCACTCCAACGCCATCATGGCCGGCTGGGGGCCCGCGGTGGCCGCCGGTGCGTCGATCGCGCTGCGGCGCAAGTTCTCCGCTTCACAGTTCTTCCCAGACGTCCGCCGGTTCGGAGCCACCTACGCCAACTATGTGGGCAAACCACTGTCCTACATCCTGGCCACCGAACCACGTGCCGATGACGCCGACAACCCGTTGCGGGTCGCCTACGGCAATGAGGGCGCCCCGGCGGACCTGGACCGGTTCGCCACCCGGTTCGGCGTTCAAGTGGTCGACGGGTTCGGCTCCAGCGAAGGCGGGGTTGCCATCGCCAGGACGCCGGACACCCCGGACGGCGCGCTGGGACCATTGGCCAACGGCGTCGCGATCGTCGATGTCGAAACCGGCGATCCCTGCCCACCGGGGGTGGTCGGTGAGATCGTGAACCTCGACGGCGCGGGACAATTCATGGGCTACTACAACGATCCCGCCGCAGAGGCGCAGCGGATGGCCGGCGGTATCTATCACAGCGGCGACCTGGGCTACCGCGACGAAGCGGGGTTCGCCTACTTTGCCGGCCGGCTCGGCGACTGGATGCGGGTCGACGGCGAGAATCTCGGCACCGCACCGATCGAGCGCATCCTGATGCGCTACCCCGGCATCACCGAGGTGGCGGTCTACCCCATACCGGATCCCGCGGTGGGCGATCAGGTGATGGCGGCGGTGGTACTGCCTGCCGGTCAGCCCTTCGACATCACGGAGTTTCACGACTTCCTGGACGAACAGGAGGATCTCGGCCCCAAACAGTGGCCGTCCTACCTCCGGGTGGCACAGAGCCTGCCACGCACCGAGACGTTCAAGATCCTCAAACGCCAACTCACGGCTGAAGGCCTCGACTGCACCGACCAGGTGCACTCGATCGCCCGGCCGGCCCGTCGGGGTGTGCGATGACCGACTGGGACGAGGAATGTGACGTGTTGGTGGCCGGCTCAGGTGCCGGCGGGGTCACCGGCGCCTACACCGCCGCCCGCGAAGGTCTGCACGTGATCCTGGTCGAGGCCACCGACAAATTCGGCGGCACCACGGCCTATTCCGGTGGCGGCGGCATGTGGTTTCCCACCAACCCGGTGCTGCAACGCGCCGGCAGCGACGACACCCTCGACGATGCGGTCGAGTACTACACCTCAGTCGTCGGTGACCGGACACCCCGTGCCCTGCAGGAGACCTACGTCCGTGCCGGGGCACCACTGATCGCATACCTCGAAGCCGACGAGCAGTTGAAGTTCCAGGTGCTGCCGTGGCCGGACTACTTCGGCAAGGCCCCCAAAGCGCGCGCCGACGGTCTGCGCCACATCGCGGCCAAGCCACTGCGAGTGTCGGCGGCCCCGGATCTACGCGAATCGGTCCGGGGTCCTCTGGATTCCGACCGGCTCGGCGCGCCGGTACCCGAGGACTACTTTGTCGGCGGCCGCGCACTGGTGGCCCGATTGCTCATCGCCGCCCGGCAGTATCCACACAGCTGCGCTCGGCTGTCCACCACGCTGGTGGAACTTGTCGTCGAAGACGGTGCCGTGGTCGGCGCCGTCGTCGAACGAGACGGTGCGGCCACGGCGATCCGGGCCCACCGCGGGGTGCTGCTGGCCGCGGGCGGGTTCGAACACAACACCGCCCTGCGGGAGCGCTTCGGCGTTCCCGGGTCGGCGCGAGACACCATGGGACCGTACGGAAATCAGGGGAAGGCGCATCTGGCCGGGATGGCCGTCGGCGCCGATGTCGATCTGATGGACCAGGCGTGGTGGTCCCCCGGTCTCACCCATCCGGATGGCCGGTCGGCGTTTGCGCTGTGGTTCACCGGCGGCATCTTTGTCGACGACCACGGAGAGCGGTTTGTCAACGAGTCGGCGCCGTACGACCGGTTGGGACGGGAGGTGGTCGCCGCCATCGCCGCCGGATCGGTGTCACTGCCGTTCTGGATGGTCTACGACGACACCGAGGGCCTGGTGCCGCCGGTCAAGGCTACCAACGTGTCGATGGCGGATCCACAGGACTATGTCAACGCCGGGCTGTGGCGAACCGCGGACACCCTCGAGCAGCTGGCCACCGAGATCGGTGTTCCCGCAGAGAATTTGGTGCACAGCGTGGCCCGTTTCAACGAGTCCGCCGACAGTGGTGTCGACCCCGACTTCGGACGTGGCGATGAGCCGTACGACCGCGCATTCTCCGGCGGGGCGGCGCCGCTGTATCCGATTCGTCAACCCCCTTTCCACGCAGCCGCCTTCGGCATCTCCGACCTGGGCACCAAGGGTGGTCTGCGCACCGACACCGCCGGCCGGGTGCTGGCCACCGACGGCGCGGTGATTCCCGGCCTCTACGCGGCGGGCAACACCATGGCAGCACCCAGTGGGACCACCTATCCCGGTGGCGGAAATCCGATCGGCACCAGCATGGTCTACAGCCACCTGGCTGTGCGGGACATGGCGGGAAGGGATTCGACATGACCGAGATCCGCGAGATCGACACCGGCACCGCCATGACCCGGTTTGCGCGGGGCTGGCACTGTCTCGGGCTCGCTGACGGGTTCCGCGACGGCAACCCACACGGCATCGATGCCTTCGGCGACCGTCTTGTGGTGTTCTCCGACAGCCACGGGAACCTGCAAGTACTCGACGGCTACTGCAGGCACATGGGCGGCGACCTGGCCCACGGCAGCGTCAAAGGTGATGAGATCGCCTGCCCGTTCCACGACTGGCGCTGGGGCGGTGACGGCAGATGCAAGCTGGTCCCCTACGCCAAACGCACCCCCCGGCTCGCACGCACCCGCAGTTGGCTCACCACCGAGGTCAACGGTCAGCTGCTGGTCTGGCACGATCCCGAAGGGTCCACCCCCGCACCGGAATTGACCCCACCCACCATCGAGGGCTATGACGAGGGCCGGTGGTCGCCCTGGCAGTGGAGTTCGATCCTGATCGAGGGCGCGCACTGCCGCGAGATCGTCGACAACAACGTCGACATGGCGCATTTCTTCTACATTCACCACGCCTACCCGACCTACTTCAAGAACGTCATCGAAGGTCACACCGCCAGCCAGTTCATGGAATCCAAACCTCGACCCGACTACACCGCCGATCCCGACAAGCTCTGGGACGGAACGTATCTGCGTTCCGAGGCCACCTATTTCGGGCCGGCGTACATGATCAACTGGTTGCACAATGATCTGGGCCCTGATTTCACCGTCGAGGTGGCGCTCATCAACTGTCACTATCCGGTGTCGCACAACTCGTTCCGGCTCCAATGGGGCGTGTCGGTGCAGTCGATGCCGGGCCTGCCCGCAGACAAGGCCGCCAGACTCGCTGCGGCGATGAACAAGTCGTTCGGGGACGGGTTCGGCGAGGACGTCGAGATCTGGAAGAACAAGACCCGGATCGACAACCCGCTGCTCACCGAGGAGGACGGCGCGGTGTACCAGCACCGCCGCTGGTACGAGCAGTTCTACGTCGACGCCGCCGACGTCACCTCCGAGATGACCGACCGGTTCGAGCAGGAAGTCGACACCACCCACGCTTACGACATCTGGCAGCAAGAGGTCACGGAGAACCTCGCCAAGCGGGTGCCGGTGACCTGAGGTCAATCCGTTCCGGCGGGCCGAGCCTCAGCTGGGCAGCGCGGCGAACAGGTCTACCGAGGTGCCGTCGGGGTCGGTGACGGTCGCATACCGCTGCCCCCACGGCGCATCGAACGGCTCCAGGGTGCCGGGGTGGCCGGCCGCGATGAGCTGCGAGTAGAGACTGTCGACGTCCTGCGGCTGTGTCACCTCGAACGCGAGAGCCACCCGGCCCGCCGATTGTGGCGGCACCCAGCCCGGATGCATGCCGGCGATGGTGTCCTCGGTGTCGAACGCCAACCGGTTACCGCCCGGGAGCTCGACTTCGACGTGCGGCCCGGCAGCGGCGGGCACCTCCAGCCCGAGTAACCGATAGAACGCCAGCGATCGCTCCAGGTCACTGGCCACGATCTCGACGACAACGGAAGACAGCGCAATACTCATCCATCCACGGTATCCCGCACCGTGGCCGCCGAGAACCCCGCTGACCGCGGATTCAGGACAGCAGCGACGGGACGATCGCCTCGATCAGGTGTGGGCCGGGCTCGGCGAATGCCCACTGGAGTGCTGCGGTGAGCTCTTCACCGGTGCTCACCCGCCGGCCGGGGACACCCATCCCCGCTGCAATGGACACAAAATCCAGTGTGGGACGGCCGATGTCGAGTAGATCGTGGGCTGGGGTTCCGGGCGTGCCCGCCACCTGCGCGCCGACCCGTTGCAACTCCACCCGCAGGATGTCGTAGGCGCCGTTGTTGTAGATGACGGTGGTGACGTCGAGGTTCTCCCGGGCCTGGGTCCACAGCGCGGAGATGGTGTACATCGCCGAGCCGTCGGCCTGCAGGGCCAGCACGGGCCGGTCCGGGGCCGCGACGGCCGCGCCGATGGATGCGGGCAGGCCGTAGCCGATGGCACCGCCGGTCAATGTCAGCACGTCGTGTGGCGGCGCCCCGGCGGTGGCCGCGGGCAGTGCCAACCCTCCGGTGTTGGACTCGTCGACGATGATGGCG
>NZ_JBARXZ010000139.1:0-3522 GCF_049647605.1 Mycobacterium sp.
AACCTACACTCATAAATAATTTAATCAGATGAAAATCGCTTTTATAGGCACTTACGCCCCCCGCCAATGCGGTATCGGGTCATTTACACAGCACCTCTTCCAATCTACCGGCGACGGTTCCGGGACATCAGGCAATTTTGTCGTCGCCATCAATGATCCCGGCAGTACTTATATGTATCCTCCGGAAGTGAAATTTATCATCGACCAGGACGACCATGGCACGTACCTCAAGGCGGCTGAGTTCATTAACCAAAACCAGGTGGATGTATGTATTGTCCAGCACGAATTTGGAATTTTCGGCGGGCAGAACGGCATATTCATCCTGACGTTGCTGCATAGTCTGGAGGTTCCTGTGATGGCTACGTTCCACACCGTGCTCAATAAGCCATCCTACAATCAACTGGCGGTGATGAAAGAAATCACCACGGTAGCCAGCAAATTAATCGTCATGGCCCACAAGGCAGCGGAGATACTGCGGCAAACGTACGGGGTACCGGCAGAAAAAATCGAACTGGTGCCCCACGGTGTGCCGCCCATCCGGTACGATCGGACGGCAGCCCGGCTGGAGTTGGGGCTGGAGACGAAAAGGGTATTGCTGACATTTGGTTTTCTTGGCCGAAACAAAGGGATCGAAACCGCTATATGCGCTTTGCCGAGCGTCGTAGCGAAATACCCCGACGTAGTGTACGTTGTACTTGGAAAAACACATCCCAATGTGGTCAAGCACGCGGGCGAAGAATACCGGTTGTTTTTGCACCGGTTGGTCAAGAAACTGGGGCTCGAAGACCACGTGGTATTCCTCAACCAGTACGCGTCGGAAGACGATTTGTTCAAATACCTCGCCGCTTCCGACATTTACCTCACACCCTATCTCAATGAGGCGCAGATTACCAGCGGCACCCTGTCCTATGCAGTCGGTGTCGGTTCGGCCGTCGTATCCACTCCCTATTGGCACGCGGCCGAGCTGTTGGCCGAAGGACGGGGAGAGTTATTTAACTTTGCTGATGAGGAGCAACTGACCAACCTATTGGTAGATTTACTTGCACATCCTGATAAATTAGAAGCTTTGCGGGATAAGGCGGGAGAATACGGAAAAACCATCACCTGGCCGAAAACGGGCGCAAGATACCATGAACTTACCAGAGATCTCATGGCCAACGTCCCTAAAGCGATTCTCAAAAAGGATCCGGCATTGGACCGCAGCATACTGCCTCCATTGCGCTTCGACCACATCGAACGGCTCACGGATCGTGTGGGCATATTCCAGCATGCCAACTTCGGGATTCCGAATTACAACGAAGGGTATTGCCTTGATGACAATGCACGGGCACTGCTCATGATGCTGATGGCTTATAGGAGGACCAACAGCGAGCAGGCGCTCAAATATATCGCTGTTTACCTTGGCTACCTGAATTATGCGCAGAACACGGATGGCACCTTCCGGAACTTTATGGGGTTCAATCGGAGTTTCCTCGATGATTTGAGCTCGGAGGACGCCTTTGGAAGGGCTATCTGGGCGCTCGGCTATGCCATTGCCTATTCGCCGATGGATGCCTATTATCAGGTTGTGCAACGGCTGTTCTCCAATGCAGCACCCCATTTTGAACACCTGAAGTCCATCCGGAGCATTGCCAATACGCTTATCGGCCTCTATTATTATTTGAAAGACAATCCGTCAAACGAAGAGATGTCCGAACTAACGCGGAAGCTGGCCCAACGTCTTTATGATGCCTATCAGCTACACCGGACAGACACCTGGCATTGGTATGAATCGCTTTTGGCCTACGACAATGGGCTGCTGCCCATGGCCATGCTGTGTGCCGCAGAGGTGACAAACAATGCGTCGTTCAGGGATGTGGCATTTGAAAGTCTGGAATTCCTGGAATCGCATACGCTTTCCAAAGGACATCTGAGCCTCATCGGCAATGAGAATTGGTACAGGCAAACCGGCGCTCCCTCACCATTTGCCCAACAGCCCATTGATGCCATGGCTATGGTGCTGCTTTACTTCCAGGCCTACAGCTGCGCGGGAGATCCCCGTTACCTCAGCCGGCTGTATACGTCATTCATGTGGTTCTTGGGCGAGAACGATCTCCGCGTGAGTATGTATGATTTTGACACCCAAGGTTGCTGCGATGGATTGCAACGCGACGGCGTAAATCGTAACCAGGGTGCAGAGAGCACGCTGGCGTATCTTATTTCGTATCTGGCGCTGCAACATACCTTTGAAAAGCCCTACGGCAGCATCGTATCATGACCGGGCGCGATCAGAAAATAAATACAGGCATTAGTTTGGTGTTTTTCCAACTAAATAACCTACCTTTATGATAATTAATAAGATACAGATACACGTCTCCGGGTTACCACTTTCCTCTTACCGCAGCCAAAGTGGGCTTTAATATTCGATCTCTGCATCCATCGTTTACATTTTAAAGCCCATTATCATGGTCATTTTGTTTTTTTTCATAGGAATATGGTATCTCTCGTTGTTTTCGCAGACCTTTTTCCAGCATCGCTATGCAGCGCATGGCTCATTTACGATGAGCCGGTTCTGGGAACGTTTTTTCTTCGTGTTTTCATATATTACGCAGGGCTCTTCCTACATGAGCCCACGGGCCTACGCCATCATGCACCGTATGCATCACGCGTATACCGATACCGAGCGGGATCCCCATTCGCCTAACTTCTCATCAAATATCTTTGCCATGATGTGGCGTACACGGAACATCTACCTCGATATTGACAGGAGGCGTATGCAGGTGGAGGAGCGATTTACAAAAAACCTACCAAACTGGGAGCGGCTTGATCGGTGGGGCAATGCCCCGCTTTCGAGGGTGCTGTGGGGAGTCGCCTACATTGCCTTTTTTCTGCTGTTTGCCGGCAGCTTGTGGTGGTTCCTGCTGCTTCCCATCGTCATTACCATGGGTGCCTTCCACGGGGCTGTGATCAATTGGTTTGCGCATAAATACGGTTACATCAATTTCAGGCTTAAAAACACTTCACGCAACCTGCTGGTGGTTGACGTACTGATGCTCGGCGAGTCTTATCACAACAATCACCATAAACATCCTTCTTCGGCTAACTTCGGTAGGCGCTGGCACGAAATCGATCCGGTATACCCTGTTGTCCTCTTATTGAAGTGGCTACGGGTTATCAATTTCCCGAAGGCAAGCATGTCGGCTCCGGAGGTTCGTCCAGACGATCCGTCAAATCAAATTTAACAATGAAGAAGTTTGGCATCATCCAATACTCGAAGGGAAGGCGGGAATCCGAAGCTATTATTTGCTCAAACCAAAAAAATAACTTTTTATACTCATCGTTGTTATCTTCTGTAGGTCTGCTTGATTGCAACGATACCGCTAAGATTACCGCGTTATGGGGCCGGATGTCGGGAAGGTATGATACTCCCTATTTGCTGGACAACTATTGCACTAATTTAAGATATAATCACGACACATTTTTGATTATCTGATAGAACCTTTCATTGGGTGTTACCCTACCGATGGATTTGTGTCTTCTTTC
>NZ_JBARXZ010000140.1:0-7318 GCF_049647605.1 Mycobacterium sp.
TCCTTCGACTGGAGCTACTGGCGTCAGACACCAGCAGCATCGAGGGAGGCCCGCCCTTCTCGGCGGAGCCACACAGGTGGGGAATTTCAGTGAGCGTCAGTGGGGAATTTCAGCGAGCGCGGTCAACAGTTATGACTCCGAACGACCCTCGGCGGCCGAGCAATCCATGCAGCACTCGACCCGAGAGGAACCACAACAATGATCGTCGCCGAAGCCTTCGAGCGGGTGGTGGGTATCGACACCCACGCCCGTACCCACACCTTCAGCGTCATCGACGCGCGCACCGGCGCGGTGATCGCTGGCGCCACCTTCCCCAACACCGGTCCGGGACACAGCCGGGCGCTGTCCTGGATCCGTCGGCACTGCCCAGCGATGAGCGTCTTGGCCGCCGTGGAGGGCACCAGCTCCTACGGCGCAGGGGTGACCGCGGCTTTGGTGGCTGCCGGCGTCGAGGTCACCGAAGCCCGCCCCGTGGGCCGACGCCGTGATCGTGCGGGTAAGTCCGACGGCATTGATGCTGAGCTCGCTGCACGATCGGTACGGGGGATCGAACAAGAACGGATACCGGTACCCCGCCGCAGCACCGAGCGCGAGGATCTAAGAATCTTGTTGGCGGCGCGCAGGATTCTCGATCAGCAGCGCACCGCGAACCGCAACGCCTTGACGGCTCTGCTACGAACTGTCGACCTCGGTGTCGATGTGCGCAAACCCCTGCACGACAACCAGATCCGGACAATCTCCGCATGGCGCATCAACCACAAAGCCGCCGGAGTGAACAACCATGTGGTGGCACGCCAAGAAGCCCGACGGCTCGCCCGGGCCGTCCTGGAACACACCACGCAACTGCAGGCCAACCATCAGCAGCTGCGCACCCTGGCCTCCGATGCCGCCCCAGGCCTCCAAGAGCTCTCCGGCGTCGGACCGGTCACCGCGGCCATCATCCTCTGCGCCTATTCTCACCGCGGACGCATCCACTCCGAGGCTGCCTTCGCCGCTCTGGGCGGCGTGGCACCCCTTCCCGCGTCCTCGGGGAACACCACCCGACACCGACTCTCCCGAGCTGGGGACCGCCAACTCAACCGCGCGTTCGACATCATCGTCCGCAGCCGAATGATCAGCGACCCGACCACCCGCGCCTACGTCGCCCGGCGCACCGCCGAAGGCATGTCTACCCGCGAAACCCGCCGCTGCCTCAAACGCTACGTCTGCAGATCAGTGTTCCGACAACTCCAAGCCACCGCTTGACGCCTGACCATAGAAGCGTCCTTTTCCCGGCAGATTGGCCTGTGAGAGGTACGCGGCTGCCCGGCGCAGGACCTCATTCTCCTGTTCCAACAACTTGATTCGACACCGCGCCTCCCGCAACTCGGCTGAATCGCCGGTGCTCCTGCCGGGCTTGGCGCCTTCGTCGATATCGGCCTGGCGCAACCACTTGTGCAACGTCATCGGGTGCACACCGAAATCGGTGGCGATCTGTTCGATCGTCACCCCCTCATCCCGGTTGCGAGCGACCCGCACGACGTCGTCACGGAACTCCTGGGGGTAAGGCCTGGGCACACTGACATCCTTCCAGCGCACCCATCCCGGGCAAGCCAACTCAGATGTCACCTATTCATGCAGCAGACCCAATCGCTGCTGCGGGTCGACGTGATCATCCTCGACGAACTTGGCTTCGCACCCCTCGACGACACCGGCACCCAGCTGCTGTTCCGGCTCGTCGCCGGCGCCTACGAACGCCGATCGTTGGCCATCGGATCGCACTGGCCCTTCGAACAATGGGGCCGATTCCTGCCCGAGCAGACCACCGCCGTCAGCATCCTCGACCGGCTCCTGCACCACGCCACCGTCGTCATCACCGACGGCGATTCCTACCGCATGAAAGACGCCCAACACCGGAAGGAGCAGCCCACACCAACCTAAGAATCACCGCACAGGGTGGATACTTTCATCTGGCCACCAGCGGTTACTTCAACCTGGCCATTGACAACCCAGAAACCGGTTTAGGAGATCATCATGGCGAGCACGCGAGGCGGAGGCGCATACCAACCCGCCGTCGAGCCCGGCCCACTGTTTAGCGCGGCTAACCGGCTGAAAGCCATCGCAGACGAGCTCAAGAACAGCCATCACCATGCCGCCGCTCAGGTCAAAAACGTCTTGGGGGCAGAACGTCTAACGACCGTCGGACGCGTTCGATACAGGACCGTACCGATCCTTGCTGTGAAAGTAGATTTCCGCTCCGCATTGTGGGCAGTGTGCCCAGTATTCGTACCGTTCCTCTTCGCGGGCACTCGTCAATGAACGCATCTCGATAATCAGATCAGCATCCCCGTTCTTGGGGCAGACGATGCCGAACCAAGAATCAGCCGCGACCAACTTGGTCACCTCGACCCATTTCTTCGCAAGGGCAACGTAGCCAGACATATCATCAGCCTCCCATATCTCGCTGACACGCTCTGGAAATCCCGGAGGCTCCTGACCTTGGAAACGAGGATGCAGGTATGCCCACGGAATCGTCATCGGGGAAGAAGCCGACCAGCCGCCGGTACAGCCCGGAGGAGAACGCTGCAGCCGTACGGATGGTGCGCGCTTTACGTTCCGAACTCGGCACTGAGCAAGGCACGGCCTCGCGGGTCGCTCACCAGCTCGGCTACGGAGTCGAATCGGTACGTTCGTGGGTCCGCCAGGCCGACATCGACGACGGCGACGAACCCGGAGTAACGACCGCCGAGTCGCAGAAGGTCGAAGAGCTCGAGCAAGAGATC
The DNA here is from genome assembly GCF_049647605.1 of Mycobacterium sp. Classification (GTDB taxonomy): domain Bacteria; phylum Actinomycetota; class Actinomycetes; order Mycobacteriales; family Mycobacteriaceae; genus Mycobacterium. Next base: position 2,763 of record NZ_JBARXZ010000140.1, read on the forward strand.
CGAGAACTCAAGCGGGCCAACGAGATTGTGAAACGAGCCGCGAGTTTCTTCAGGGCGGAGCTCGACCGCCAACACAAGAAAGAGTCGCTTTCATCGACGCCCAACGGGCAGAATTTGGGGTCGAGCCCATCATCACCGTCCTGCGCAGCGCAGGTGTGGCGGTGGCCCCGAGCACCTACTACGACACCAAGGTACGGCCACCGTCAGCCAGGGCCCGCCGTGACGCCGTGCTCGGGCCGGCGTTGCGGCAGCTCTGGGAGGACAACTACCGCCTCTACGGGGTTCGCAAACTCTGCAAAACCGCCCGTCGCGCCGGTCACGACGTGGGTCGGGACCAGGTGGCCCGGCTGACGCGCGCCGCTGGCATCCAGGGGGTTCGGCGAGGCAAACGGGGTCCGCACCACCAAGCCCGACTCGACGGCGGTGCGGCACCCGGACTTGGTGAAGCGGAAGTTCACCGCGACCTCGCCGAACCAGCTCTGGGTCACGGATCTAACATTCGTGCCCACCTGGGCCGGGGTGGCCTACGTGCGCTTCATCATCGACGCTTACAGCCGCACGATCGTCGGCTGGCGGGTCGCCGCACACATGCGGACCTCGATGGTCCTCGACGCCCTGGAGATGGCGCGATGGTCACGTGGAAACCTGTGGCCGTGCTCGAGATGTCACTACTGGCACGACTGACGTCCGCGGTCCTCATGCGCAGCGAGTTCGCGGTGACCATCTGTTGAACTGTGAAGGCAGGCGGGAGAAAGAGGAGTCCCTGCGCACCGATGATTTTCCTTCTGCTACAGACAAAACGCTAAGCCAGTTCTGGCTACCATCGTCTAAAGACTCAACCGTCCCAGGCATTCTCGAAATCGTCGACGAACCCGATGATATGGCGATTCTAGGATCGATCCCGCTGCGGCCCTTCGAGGTAACGCCCTGGGATACCTACATGGCAACCCATAATCAGATTGGCGGACCATTCTTCACCCGACGGGGTCCTGGGGCCTCCCGACAGACGCTACGCGCCACATGGTGCGTCGTTGGCGAACACCTTCCTGATCGCAATACACCGAGCTCATCACCGCAGCCAAGGCGGTCGCAGGACTGTACCCACACCTACCAACCATGACCGCCGTCGCGCGAGGACTGATCGGCCTGGCGGCTGATGGACGCGCAAACGCCGCAACCCGGCTGGCAGCGGAACTATGACGGGTGAGGTAGCTGATATGGGAGAACCGCCAACGGTACTGCCAAAGAAGCACCTTCGACCATGGAAACTGAATGCTCGAAGAACGTCGTTAGTCCACAACAAAGTAGAACGGCTCCCAATAACCCATGTCCGCAATGGCAACCACGCCGATTTTCTGCGTCTGGGTCTGTCTTCCCGTGCACTCTTCCTCAACGGTCATGTCGAACCGATATGTCGACCTTTGACCCGTCAAACCTGGAACATCCTGTCCAACCTGTTTGCCGCGATCTTCGACCGACAACAGTTCGTAGCGGCAGCCAGGCGTGGGCCTCGCTGCTTCGACGGTGTTCTTCTGCGAGGACAGTTGCTTACCGTAGACGCGATGGATGGGAACCTCGTCGGCGTCGTGAGTGTTCAGCCCGACCACAAGTCGCTCCGCCCAATCACGTTGTTTGTCGGGACCATAATCGCCCATCGACAGCCCATCGTCGTTCGATGGCAAAGTCAGCAACCAGACGATGAGTCCGCCTACCGCCGCGACGAACACCGCCGCCAGAATCACTATCCAGCGGTGCGCTTTCATCCAGCCCACGCCGATCATTCTCCTGGGTATCGCAGCCGGACGAACTCGGCTTGAGCGGGCGCGCGGGTGTATTCACCCGAGTCTGGCATCCAGTCGTCGTGTGCTTTGATCCCGCCTGAATGCTGGTTGATCACGTCGGTGGGCACCCCGTCGACCATTGCTTGTCCGACGCACACCGACCCATGGTTGATTTCCCCGTCCGCGTCCTTGTAATAGATCAGGTCACCCGGAAGTAGCCCCGCTTTCGACGGCGCGAGCGGATCCAGCCCATTAGCGCTCGGAGTGGGCGCTACCTCTACGATTTCGCCGCGACCGGAGTGTTGGGTGACGAAGTTATGGTTTTCTTTCGCCAACGTCCACGTCTTCGATGAGGTATTGCCGGGAACCGCCAGCCCGTCGTTTTGGTAGTACCAGTCGTCGCTGTCGCCGCGATGCCAGTCATCTATCGCATTACCCACATCGCCGAACCCACCTGCCCGCATCACCTGTGATGCAAAGTTGGTGCAGTCCAAGTCACCGCCACCAAGCGAGGCGAAGTCTGGGTTGAAGCCTTCAGCCCACTTCTCCGCGTAGTCCACTGCGGCACGCCTGCTTTCGGATAACTCGGGTCCAGCAAGCAGTGGAGGCGGTGGTTCCTTTTCTTCCTCGTTGTCCACCAGCCGAATCGACGGATCACCCTGATTACCGTTACCTTCGCCGTCGAACCAAACACCCTCCAGCTCGGCGGCTTTCGCTTGAAGCTGTTGCCCGACAAGAGCATCGGTTGCGACGAGCTGCTCAGCCCGCCAACGGATGAACTCTGCGTGCTCAGTGGCGGCGACCGCGCGAGCAGCAGCAGTGCCCAGTTCAACTTTGCGAGTATCGGTGACCGTCAAATCTTCCCCGACACGAAAGCCGTCGTCTTCGGCTTCGGCGATAGCGTCGAGCACCTGCCTCCGCGCCCATTGGATGTTCGCGCTGCCCTCCAAGGCAATACCAGCCGCTTGCCGCTGCAACTCACTCTGAGTACGCACCACGGTCAGGTCGAGGAATGCCCGATCCAAAGCGGCGTCGGCGGCTTCCCCGCGCCACGTGGTGCCACCAGGTGCGGTGACGTTCCGCAGGTGCTGGTCGAATCCCGACTCCGAGGCTTCCGCCCCCGCACGCCAACGTGTGTCGGCGTCATCGAGATACGACGTTTCCCAGCCTTCAGTTTCAGAACGCGACGGCACACCCACGCTGGCGGGACTCACAACAACGCCGAGATGGTATCGGCGCCACCCCCATCCATGGCGTCGCACCCCGCCGCCGCTGACGCCATCGCATCCGCGTACCCAGCAACTCGACCAGCCTGCCGCAGACGAACCGACGAGCACGCGGCATCGAAGGCAGACACCCCCGCACCACTGGGACGAGAAGCTGCTATCCCACCCCCAACATCGCTGGTCAACACCTCAGCGGCAACAGCGGAACTATCCGCCGACGCGGCGCGCAAGCCGCCCGTATGCACGTCCAGGCCTTTTGCCACGACACCCCCTACCAGCAACTCAATGCCTGCAGGCTACCGCGCAACAGGCGAGCTTGATGCACGGAACCGAGTTACGGCTACATGGATGTCACTCTCTATGCGCCGTGTCGAACCGAAACTCCACGCTCAGCCGAACAAAACGTCCAGAGCGTCGTCGGCACTGAGCTTCGTCTCTGGCAGTACAGCACGCTCGGGCGGAGCCGCGACGCTCACCGGCGAAGCAGCAGGACTCGGCGCTACGGGCGGGGCGGGCTTGTCGTCGTCCTTGGGCTCGTCGTCACCTGCGCGTTCGTCGTCCCCCTTGTCGTCTGGCTTGTCATCCTTGGCGTCGGCGTTCTCTCCCACGAAACCCTCGGGGTTCGATGGAGCATCAGCGCCGCCAGAAGAACCCGAACCGCTTCCGGTGTCCTGACCGGAGAGCATCTCGTCCAGTATTTCGGGGGGTGACGGCAACGTTCCCGCTACCGTCGCCCATCCCCTGCGCCGCCTGCATCAGCTTGTCCAGCATCTGCTGCCCCTGACCCATCGGACCCTGGAACGCTCCCTGGAGGCCCTGCGGGAGCTGTTGCGCAGCACCCATCCCCTGACCCAGCATTCCCTGCATCTGTTGCATCAACTCGAGTGGGAGGTTGAGCGAAAGGAGACTCTCCGGGAGCTGCGTTGGCAAAGCTCGGCGGAATCGTCGGCTCCGCGCGTGCTTTCACCTGTTCTTTCAGCGCAGCGTCGGCCTGCTGGAAGTTCGCGCCGATAATTCGACTGCGACTGGAACTCGTCTACTAGAGCTTGATACGTCGCATCCAAGGTTGCCGGATCCGCGCCGCTCTGCACCAAAGCGACCTGAGCCTCGTTCCACGCCATGAGTGGTACTCCGACCAGTTTCAGCGCCTGCGCGTGCGCGCCGGCCTCCGCCGGATTCACCTCAAGGGACTGCCGAACACCAGCGTCAGCCTGATGCTGTCCGGCGGTTTACCAGTGCACGTGGTCGCCGCATGGCAGCCATGATCCTTCGGTCTCACTATCGATCTACTCCGATGCCCAGCGCGAGGATCTACGCGCTGCCGGTGCCGCACTGTTTGGCTGATGCGTGGCCCACCAAGTATCGCTTGGGACACTGGCCCCAAATCGCCGAAGAGTTCGGAAACAAGAAACCCGCTCCGACCTGTCAGTTCCGGTCGAAAAGTGAGCAGGTGGTTCCGGGGTGGGTTCTAGTCAACGTCGCAACACTGACGGATCGTTAGAGGCTAACAGGGCGGCGAATAAGTCGGCCGGACAACGGTCTTGGAGGA